>NZ_JBLGCI010000027.1:0-5795 GCF_047617075.1 Brevundimonas sp. | reverse complement strand
CTGTTCGGCGACATCCTGTCCGATCTGGGTCCCGCCTGCACCGGCACCATCGGCATCGCCCCGGCCGGCAACATCGATCCGGAGCGCCGCTTTCCCTCCCTGTTCGAGCCGGTGCACGGCTCGGCGCCGGACATCGCCGGTCAGGGCATCGCCAACCCCGTGGGCCAGATCTGGTCCGCGGCCCTCATGCTGGACCATCTGGGCGAGCCTGAAGCCGCCGCCGCGGTGGTGCGCGCCATCGAGGCGGTGCTGGCCCAGCCCCAGCTGCGCACTCCCGACCTGGGCGGCCCGGCGGACACCGCGGCCTGCGGGCAGGCCATCGCGGCGGCCCTGCGCGACGGCGCCTGACCTGCTGAGAGGCCACCTCCTCATTTTGCATCCACTTTATTGACCTACTGCATCCACGGCCCTAAGTCTCGGACATGCGGCCCGCTCCAGAAGCCGCAGGAGGAGACCGCCGGACATGCTTGAGGGCCCCGTGAAGATCATCGTGCCCACCGGATCCCTTGGCGCAGGCGCGCTTGAGGAGGAGGTGCGCTACGGCCTGTCCCGGGGCGCCCACGCCATCGCCACGGACGCGGGCTCCACCGACAGCGGGGCCGCCTATCTCGCCCTGGGCATCTCCAAGAACAACCGCGGCTCGGTCAAGCGCGACCTGACCATCCTGATGCGGGCGGCGGCGGACGCGCGCATTCCGCTCATTGTCGGGACCAGCGGCCAGGCCGGCGGCGACGCCAATGTGAACTGGACCCGCGACATCGCCGTGGAGGTCGCACGGGAGCTGGGCATTCGTCCTCGCATCGCCCTGCTCTATTGCGAACAGGACAAGGCGGACCTGAAGGCCCGAAACGCGGCGGGCAAGGTGACCCCCCTGCCCCCCGCCGGCGCCCTGGACGACGACGCCATCGACGCCTGCGACCACATCGTGGCCGCCATGGGCCCGGAGCCCTATGTGGCGGCGCTCGAGGCCGGCGCCGACATCATCCTGGGCGGACGCACCACCGACACCGCCGTCATCGCCGCCTTCGCCCTGATGAAGGGCGCCCCGTCCGGCCCTGCCTGGCATGCGGGCAAGGTGTCGGAATGCGGGGCCCAGTGCACCGTCTACCGCGATCGCGGCTCCGGCGTGCTGATCACCATCGACGCCGACGGGTTCGAGGTGGAGCCGCTGACCCTGGACAACCGCTGTGATCCCTACAGCGTCTCGGCCCACATGCTCTATGAGAACAGCGACCCCTTCCGGCTCACCGAACCGGGCGGCGTCCTGGACGTCACCGACGCCGAGTACAAGCCCGTATCCGACCGCATGGTGCGGGTGACCGGCTCCCTGTGGGAGCCCCAACCCTACACCATGAAGCTGGAAGGCGCCGGGCGGGGCCGGTTCCAGACCCTCATGCTGGTGGGCATCCAGGATCCGGACATCATGGCCAATGTGGACGTCTTCCACGACCGCATGCTGGCCGCTCTCTATGATCGGGTGAAGAAGACCATGGGCCCGGCCGCGGGCGACTTCCATATCTCGCTTCGCATGTACGGCTGGAACGCGGTGTCGGGCGACCGCCCGCCCGAGGGCACGCCGCCCCCGCGTGAACTGGGCGTGCTGTTCGTCGCCACGGCCGAGACCCAGGAGATCGCCACCCAGATCGCCAAGGCCTGCAACCCCTACTTCTTCCACTTCCCGCTGAAGATGGACGAGGAGCTGCCCAGCTACGGCTTCGCCTTCGGCCCGGCCGACATCGAGCGCGGCCCCGTTTACGAATTCCGCCTGAACCATGTGGTCCACGTGGACGATCCGTTCGAGCTGGTGCGCACCGAATGGGTGGACCTGGACAAGAGGGAGGCCGCCTGATGCCCCGCCTGAAGGACGTCTGCCGCCATGTGCGCTCCAAGAACGCCGGCCCCTACTGGGTCACCATCGACATCTTCTTTCATGACGCGGAGAGCTTCACCCGGTTCGGCTACAGCGACGCCCTGGGCGCTGAGGCCATCGGCGCCCTGTTCGGGGCCGACCCCGCCCAGGTGAAACGCTTCGCCGTGCCCGGTCTGAACGTGGTCAAGATCTCCTATCCCCGCGCCTCGCCGCAGGGCGGCGAGGTGGAGCGGGACATGCATTGCGGCCAGCAGTATGTGCGGCTTCTGGACATTGAGCTTTCCCCCGCCGATGCGGCCGCCGCCTGATCCGGTGACCGGCGCCCAGGCCACCTACCCCGTCCGCATCCGGGCCGAGGACATCGATCACCTGGGCCATGTGAACAATGCGGTCTATCTCCGCTGGGTGCAGGACGCGGTGGTGCGGCACTGGGAGCGGTTCGCCGACGGGGAGGCCGCCGCCCGGTTCCTGTGGGTCGCCCTCAAGCACGAGATCACCTACCGCAAGCCCGCCTTTCTCGAGGACGGCCTGACGGCAGCCGTCTCCCTGATCGAGGCCCGCGGCGCCCGCGCCCAATTCCGCACCCTGATCCGCCGGGGCGAACAGACCCTGGCGGAGATCACCAGCGCCTGGTGCGCGGTGGACCGGCACAGTCATCGCCCCCTGCGGCTGCCGCCGGCCACCGTGGCCCGGTTTCGGGCGGCCGCCGCGCCCTTGGACGGAGCGCTGGGTGGCGGTGTATGACACCCGGGCCGTCCACGCTTCCGACGGCGAGGGACAGGACAGCATGAGCTCAGAGACCACGCCCGCGGCCATCGACCTCTCCGATCCGCTGCACGCCGAACCGGCGACCCAGACCGTGCTCACCCGCCTGAGGGAAATGCTGGTCACCGGCGAGATCGAGGCCGGTACACGCCTGCGCGCCGAGGCGCTGGCCGCCCAGCTGGAGGTGTCCCGCACCCCCATCCGCAGCGCCCTGGCGGTCCTGTCCGCCGAGGGCCTGGTCAGCTACAGCGTCAACCGCGGCTACACCGTCCGCGCCGTCAGCCTTCGCGACATTCTGGATTCCATCGAGGCCCGCGCCGCCCTGGAGTCGCTCGCCGCGCGCCTCTCGGTCGAGTTCGGCTGGGAGCCGGCGCAGCTGGGCGCCCTGCAGGCGGTCGCCGGCGCCGGGCGGGCCATCGTCGACCGCGGCGCATGGTCGGTGGAGCGGGAGCGGGAATGGTACGACCTGAACTGGCGCTTCCACCGCATGATGAACCAGGCCTCCCAGAACGCGGTGCTGCGCAACGCCGTGCGCATGACGGTGATCTATCCGGTGTTCGGCGATGTGATCCGGGTCTGCCCCACGGTCAGCCGTCATGTTCCGCCCCGCGCCCGGCAGCTGCCCGATGCAACGCCGGACCACATCCGCGACAGCCAGGCCGATCACGAGGCCATTGTGGCGTCTATCAAGGCCGGCGACGCCGAAGAGGCCGGACGTCTCATGTCCGCCCACGTTCTGGCCACCAAGGCCCGCGTTCACGCCCTGGCCACGGTGCGCTGAGACCCGCATCCATTCCCTCCATTGATTGGATGCAATCGGTTGACCGGTCGCATCCAGTCTGCCTATCGTGCTCCCGTCCGCCGGTCTGACCGGAAGAGACGCAAAGAACATGACCCTGGGAGGGGACAATGACATCACGCCGCCAGCAGGCGTTCGCTTACGGAGTGGGCGTGGCCGCCCTCCTGGGCTACGCCATACCCGCACACGCCCAGATCGCCGCCGACGAACCCTCCGTTCAGGCCCAGCAGACCGAGGCCGTCCAGGTCGATGAGGTGATCGTTACGGCCCAGCGCCGCAGCCAGCGCCTCCAGGACGTGCCCGTGACGGTGACCGCCTTCGGCGCAGAGCAGATCGAGGAGGCCCGCATCCAGGTCATCGAGGACGTGGCCACCCGCACGCCCGGCCTGCAGATGGACGCCTTCCCCGCCACCCAGCCGCGCATCGGCATCCGGGGCATCGGCTCCACGGACCGGGGCGCTGCGGGCGACCCGTCCGCGGCGGTGTTCCTGGACGAGATCTATCTGGGCCGACCGGCCATGGTCGCCTTCGACGCCTTCGATCTGGAGCGCATCGAGGTCCTCAAGGGCCCACAGGGCACCCTCTACGGCCGCAATGTGGTCGGCGGGGCCGTCAATGTGGTGACGCGCCGGCCGGACCTGTCGGGCTTCGAGGCCGGCGCCGAAGCCTCGCTCGGCAACTACGGCCTGGCCGAGGGCGCGGGCGTGATCAATGCGCCCCTGGCCGGCGGCCGTGCGGCGGTCCGCGGCGCGGTCTCCTGGCGCACCCGCGACGGCTTTGTTGAAAACACCTTCACCGGAAACGATCTGGAGGATCGCGACACCCGCAGCGCCCGGCTTCAGCTCTATGCGGAGCCCCGAGACGGGGTCAGGCTCCTGTTCGGGATCGACGGCACGAGAGACCGCTCGACCGGGCCCGGCCAGCACGTGCTGGATCTGGACGAGACCGATCCCATGTCCGCCCTGTGGACCGTCGACCGGGACCCGGACCGCACCGCCAGCGAGATCGACGGCTTCCAGAACCGGGACACCTGGGGTCTGCGCGCCCAGGCGGATGTGGACCTGTCCTTCGCCACCCTGACCTATCTCGGGTCCTATCGCGATCTGGACTACGAAACCTATTACGACTTCGATGGCGGCAATCCGACCTTCAACTTCATCGGCATCGAAGGCGGCAATTTCGAACAGAGCGACGCCACCAGCCACGAGCTGCGCCTGTCGTCCCTGCCGGGCAGTGCGATCCAGTGGGTGGCGGGCCTTTACAACTACAACAGCGACACCGTGCGCCTGGATGTGCTGGCTCTGGACATCGGCGGCCAGGGCGAGGAAATCTTCACCCAGGACGCCTCCCTCAGCAGCTACGCGGCCTATGCGGACGTCACGGTTCCGCTCGGCGAGCGCCTCTCGCTCATCGCCGGGGCCCGCTATTCCCGCGACGACAAGGACTACCGCATCGACAATCTGGCGGGGAACGCCGTCTTCCGGGCCGACGAGCTTTTCGACGCCTCGGCCTCGGCGGACTTCGACGCGGTCACCTGGCGGATCGGCGCGGACTATCGCTTGGCCCCCGACCACATGATCTACGCCATGGTCTCGCGCGGCTTCAAGAGCGGCGGATTCCAGGACCTGCCCGCCACCGCCGAGGAGGCGGTGGATCCCTTCGACCCGGAATACGCCACCCAGTACGAGGTCGGCCAGAAGAGCGTCTTCATGAACGGCGCCCTGGTGTGGAACAACACCCTGTTCCTGATGGACTACACCGACCTGCAGACCCGCCGGACCCTGCCCAGCGGGGCGGTGGTCACCGACAACGCCGGGGCGGCCACCATCCAGGGCTACGAGACCTATCTCAGCTGGCGGCCCTTCGCCGGGGCCAATCTCACGGTGGGGTACGGCTATACCGACGCCACCTTCGACGAGTATATGCCCGAGGCTGGCGTGGACTATGCGGGCAACCGCATCGCCCGGGCGCCGGAGCACAAGCTCGTCCTGTCGCCCTCCTACGACCTCTATCTGCCGGGCGGCGCGGAGCTGCGCTTCGCGGCGGACTACCGCTACGAAAGCCTTATCTACGAGGACAACTCCAACGAGGGACCGGAGCGCCGCGAACCCAGCGAGTTCGTCGACGCCCGGATCATTTTCACCCCGCTGAACGGCCAGTGGTCCGCGTCCCTGTGGGGCAAGAACCTCACCGACGAGGTCAGCCGCGGCTTCCAGGGCACCTTCCTCGGCGCCAATTTCGGGTCCTATCTGCCGCCGCGCACCTGGGGCGTGACGCTGAACTGGAGCTTCTGACCGCCGCGCCCGGCTTCCGCCGGGCGCCTGCCCTTCCCGACCCTGCGTCCCGGTCCGCCGGGGCGCC
>NZ_JBLGCI010000026.1:0-6202 GCF_047617075.1 Brevundimonas sp. | reverse complement strand
CGTGACGAAGGCCGAGATTTCCGAGGTCTCGCGCATGGGTTCGGGAATGTAGCGGCCCAGCACGACGATCTCATCGACCGTGGTGGCTTCGGGCTGTTCGGTTTCGGCGGCCTGGGCGAGCGCGAAATTCGGCGCGGCCAGGGCCGTTGTGGCGAGCAGAAGCCCGCTCAGGGTGTGGATGATGCGGGTCATGGTCTTCTTGCGCCTTTGAGATGTCGACGAAACGGGAATGAGCGGCGGCCATCCAAGGCCGCCGCTCGTCTCCTCAGGCTCGGGATCAGCAGTCCGAGCCGCTCTCCAGGCCACAGGTCCAGCCCTGCCACCAGGTGTCGCTGCTGTCGCGCACGGCGCCGATGTAATCGACGTCTTGCAGGAAGGCGCTGACCGAGTTGACCGGCGTGGCGGTCACGCCGTTCTCGTTCGAACCGTTGACGAAGCCCGACAGGGTCGAGGTGCCGTTAGCGGTGTTGTTCGAACCGGCGTTGAAGATGGCCTGGGTCTGGGCCAGGTTGCCGTCGTCACGCAGGCCGATCGCGCAGCTGAAGTAGACCGAGTTGAACGACGGACCGTTGTTCACCGTCTCATCGTCATCGATGTCCAGGCACGCGGCCGAACCAGTCACCACCGAGTTGTACAACTGCATGGCGTGGCCGGTGTTCAGCAGCACGCCGTCGCCGCCGTTCGGACGACCGATGGCGGTCACGTTCGAGATGAACGGGCGGGTGAACAGGGCATTGTCGCCCGCGCCGGAGGATTCGAACATGCGGTCACCGCCGTTCGCCCGTTGACGCACGATCATGAACTGGACCGAGCCGCGATAGCCGGTGTCCGTGTCGAAGCTGTCGTCGTCGTTACCGGTCAGAACCACGTAGCGCAGGTTCACGGTGCCGCCGAAGGGCTCGATGCCGTCGTCCGACGAGTTGTGGACCTGGATGTACTCCATGGTCGTGCCGGAACCGACGCCCGCCAGGGTGATGCCGTTCAGTTCGTTGCCCGGCAGGACTTCGAAGCCGGAGTGCTGGATGCGGAAGTAGCGCAGGCGACCCGAGTTGTCGGCCGGGGTGTTGCCGCCGTAGAAGGCGCTGGTGCCTTCCACCTGGGCCTCACAGGCGATGTTCGGGGGGGTCACGCCGGCCGGGCAGGCGGCGATGGGCGCGCGACCCAGGATCACCAGACCGCCCCACTGACCGATGGAGTCCTCGCCGGTCGTGCCTTCGATGCTCTGACGGCTGGTCATGACGATCGGGCTCGACGAGGTGCCTTCAGCGAAGATTTGCGAACCCCGGTTGATGACTAGGAAGTCGGCGCCGCTGGAGCCGAAGATGGTCACGCCCGCTTCGATAGTCAGGGTGCCGTCCTGGGCGCCGGCGATCGGCGAGGCCGGATTGGCGCCCTGATCGTCGCCCACGTCCGTGCGGCCGCCCAGCGAGTAGATGGTGCCGGCGCGATTCGGGACCACAAGATTGCCGATGACGCGCGCGGGCAGCTGGCAGTTGCGCAGGTCATTGATGACGCCGACGTTGTCGAAGCCGGCCGGGCAGTCCGCCGCGGCTCCGCCGCCGCCGCCGCCACCGCCGCCACCACCGCCGCCGCCGCCGCCGGTTCCGCCGCCGCCGAAGCCGCCTTCACCGGGCGAGGCCACCTCGGCCGAGCCGCAGGAGGCCAGGGCGAGCGCTGCGGCGCCGGCCATAAGAATCTTGTAGGTCCGTGACATGGGAATCCCCTCGTTGCGCGTGAAAGCAGGCCCGCCGCGCACCATGCCGACGCCCCCCGCAACTCGGGGTGTGGGATTAGCCAAGGTTTGCAATGATCAGATGACAGTAATTGTTCTGTATTTTTTCATTATCTGCATACGGACAAAAATATATACAAATGAAATGTTCATTCCGGGGAATACGTAACGGAATATTCTGAACCATTTCTCCTGTACTCGATCTGCACAGCCCGTCCTGCCGCCACGTCCGCGGCGAGCTCGCCAAATCGCTCGTGGCGATCAAACGGCGTGCCGTTGATCCGCAACAGGACGTCTCCGGGCCGGAGACCGGCCGCCGCCAGAATCCCGCCCTCCGTTCCCGGGCGCCAGACATAGCCTTCGACCACACCTTGCGACTGCACCGGCCGCAAGGCGGTTTCATAGGTGGTCGCGTCCGCCGAACCCTCGGGCGAAGGCGTCCCGGCCGACAAGGATGGCTGGGCAGGCGGCGGTGCGAACGAGGGGGGCGGCGCCGCCGGGAATTCCAGCCGGGTCCGCGCCCGACCGTGGGCCAGAATCACATGATCCTCGCCCACCCCGGCCAGGACCACGCCCTCGGAAACGGCATCGCCCGGGCGGACGGCCTTCTGAATCCCGTCGGGCCCAGACAGTATGGCGCCCGCATCACCGCCGGCCCTCACGGCGAAAAGGGTGAAGTCCTGCAGGGCGCCGGGCCCGGCATCCGCGCCCCTGAAAAAGGGATCCATGCCGACGATCATCTCAGTGTCCGCCGCCGATATCCGGATCGGCGGCGGCGGGTTTCCATCGCGGGAAGCGTCGAGGACCACGAACCACAGGGGAACCTGGGCCGCCAGCAGCACGGCCAGGCCTGCTTCCGCAATATGGCGGGGGCGCGGAACCGGTCTCGAAAGGATGCGTGTCAGGATCATCAGCAACGCTCCTAGCGCGCCATCATGACAGTCCTTCGTGTACGGAGTGCATTCCAACACCCGGCGCCCAGTCATCGAATCACAAGCTTTTCCCGCCAGGGTTGGGTCGTTCCGCCAGCGAGCCTCCATGCCCCTGACCCTTCGACCGTTCCAGCCTGACGACGAGCCCGTGGTCGGCGCCCTGCACCGCGGCGTCGACTGGCCCGTCCGTTCGGCCGACGGCTGGAGATGGCTTCTGGCCAACCCCGCAAGGCCCGGGGATTTCCCGGTCGGCTGGCTGGCCGAGGACGCCGAAGGTGGCGCAGCCTTTGTGGGACAGTTCCCCCAGACGTTCCATGCGAACGGCGAACGCCTGCTGGGCGTCACCGGATACTCCATCATTGTGCCGCCGGCTTTGAGGGGAGCGGCGCCCATCTTGATCCGCCGGGTCCTGGACCGACCCGACGCCGCGCTGCATTACACCCTCAACGCCAACGCCCTGTCCGCGCCCCTGTACCGACGTCATGGTTTTCACCCCTGGCCGGCGGAAACACACGGACTGAAGCTGAGCTGGATCATCGATCCGTTGGTCTGCGCCACCGCCAGCCTGGTGCGCCGCGTCGCGCCGGACCGTAGCGGGCGAGCCGGGCCTGAGCGGCTTATGAACGCGCGCGTGTGCAGACCACAGGATCTTCGCCTGCCCCCCGACATCGCGCCAATGATGGATTTCGGCGCCGACTGGAATGACTTCTGGGTTCGTTTGAGGGAGTCCGGCGCCGTTCTGGCGGATCGCGGCGCCGAGGCCATGCGATGGCGGACCGCCGACCCTGACCGCCTCACCCCGCCTGTCATGCTCGCCTATCGCCGGGACGGGGTCATCACCGGCTGGCTCTTGGCCCAGACGGCCAAGATGAGCCGTCACGAACCGCCTGTGCTGGACATCATCGACCTGATCGCGACGCCGGGCGAACCCGATGCGATCCAGGCCCTCGTCGGGACTCTGATCGACAACGGCCGACGGCTGGGCGTGGCGAAGATCCGGCTGCAGGTTGTGTCGCCGTCCTTGCTGGCCGCGCTGGGTCCCGTCGGCGCACGCGCGCGGCGGGAGGGCGGTTGGGGACACGCTCACGCCCGTTTCGGGGCTGAACGGGACGCACAATTGCGACGCGGCTGGACGCCCACGCCCTTTGACGGCGACTACAGTTTCTGTCTGCGACCCGTTCCGCGGCCCTAGGCCCGTCGGCTGGCCTTAAGTTCGTCGCGGATTTCGGTCAGCAGGGCCTCTGTCGGCGTCGGTGCGGGCGGCGCCTCCGGGGCGGGCTGTTCGGCGCGCTGACGACGCAGATTGTTGATGAACTTCACCAGCAGGAACACCACGAAGGCCACGATCACGAACTGGACCACGGTGTTGATGAAGGCGCCGTACTGGATGGCCACCTCTTCGATGGCCTCCGTCGTCGTATCCTCGGGCACGAGAACCCATTTCAATTCGGAAAAATCGATGCCGCCGAGCGCCAGACCAATGGGCGGCATGATCACGCCGTCCACCAGCGCCTTGACGATGCCGTTGAAGGCCGCGCCGATGATAATGCCCACGGCCAGGTCAATGACATTGCCCTTGACCGCGAACTCCTTGAATTCCTGAAACAGGCCCATGGGGTGCTCCGCTGTCCGCCGATGGATCTCGGCTCTGTTGCTGTCGGTAGAGACGTGAACGCCTGTCGGGCCGAAAGGCTCAGGCGTCGCCCGAAGCGTTCAGCCGCTCGCGCAGCTCCTTGCCGCTCTTGAAGAACGGCACCGACTTCGCCGGAACGCTGACCGCCTCGCCCGTGCGTGGATTGCGACCCACGCGCGCCGGTCGGGACCGCACCGAAAAGGCGCCGAAGCCGCGCAATTCCACGCGCCCCCCGTCGCTCATGGCGTCCACCATGCTGTCAAGCACGACGTTGACCACCCGCTCGACCTCGGCATGGGTCAGGTGGGTATTCTCCGCGGCCAGCTTTTCGATGAGCTGCGACTTGATCATCGGTCGTCGGCCCCCGCCGTCTGGTGTGATCCGCGCGCCGGGGGCGCGCCAGGTCCTGTCGAGAAGCGGACCTTAGCCATCGTTTGGCCGGTGAAAAAGCCCCACCGGCGATTCCGATGAGAATTCGTCCTTAATCATCAAGGGGCAGACACGAAAAAGGCGGCCGGGTCACCCCGGCCGCCTGATCCGTTCTTCGATGGGACGACGGCTTATTCCTTGCCGCCGGCCTTCTCGCGCAGGGCCGCGCCTAGGATGTCGCCGAGCGAGGCGCCGGAGTCGGAAGAACCGAACTGCTCGATGGCTTCCTTCTCGTCCTTCATCTCCAGAGCCTTGATCGAGACCGAGACGCGGCGGGTGGCCTTGTCCACGGCGGTGATCATGGCGTCGGCGCGGTCACCCACGGCGTAACGCTCCGGGCGCTGCTCGGCCCGGTCGCGCGACAGGTCGGACTTGCGGATGAAGGCCGAAACGGGCGCGTCGTCCTCGCCGAACTTCACCTCGATGCCGCCGCTCTCGATCGCCGTCACGGTGACGGTGATCTGCTGACCCTTGCGGTAGGTGTCGCCCTCCATGGGATCGCCGCCCAGCTGCTTGACGCCCAGCGAGACGCGCTCCTTCTCGATGTCCACGTCCAGCACCTTGGCCTTGATGGTCTCGCCCTTGTGGTAGCGCTGGATGGCTTCCTCGCCCGAGACGTTCCAGTCCAGGTCCGACAGGTGCACCATGCCGTCGATGTCGTTGTCCAGGCCGACGAACAGGCCGAACTCGGTGGCGTTCTTGACTTCGCCCTCGACGGTCGAGCCGATCGGGTGGGCCTCGACGAAGGCTTCCCAGGGGTTGTTCTGGGCCTGCTTCAGGCCCAGCGAGATGCGGCGCTTGGCGCTGTCCACGTCCAGCACGACCACGTCCACTTCCTGCGAGGTGGAGACGATCTTGCCCGGATGGACGTTCTTCTTGGTCCAGGACATTTCCGAAACGTGCACCAGGCCCTCGACGCCGGCTTCCAGCTCCACGAAGGCGCCGTAGTCGGTGATGTTGGTGATGCGGCCCGTCATCTTGGCGCCGGCCGGGTACTTGGCCTCGACGCCTTCCCACGGGTCGGCCTGCAGCTGCTTCATGCCCAGGCTGATGCGCTGGGTGTCCGGGTTGATCTTGATGATCTGCACCTTGACCGTGTCGCCCACGGCCAGGACCTGCGACGGGTGCGACACGCGCTTCCAGCTCATGTCGGTGACGTGCAGCAGGCCGTCGATGCCGCCCAGATCCACGAACGCGCCGTAGTCGGTGATGTTCTTGACCACGCCGTCGCGGACTTCGCCCTCGGCCAGCTGGCCGACCAGCTCGGTGCGCTGCTCGGCGCGGGCTTCTTCCAGAATGGCGCGACGCGAGACGACGATGTTGCCGCGCGGGCGGTCCATCTTCAGGATCGCGAAGGGCTGTTCCTTGCCCATCAGCGGGCCGACGTCGCGCACCGGACGGATGTCCACCTGCGAACCGGGCAAGAACGCCGAGGCGCCGCCCAGATCGACGGTGAAGCCGCCCTTCACGCGGCCG
>NZ_JBLGCI010000025.1:0-20965 GCF_047617075.1 Brevundimonas sp. | reverse complement strand
GTCGCGGCGGGGGCGCTCGCCGTCCGTCCGCTCCTCGCGCGGTTTGAACGGCCGCTTGGGCCGGTCGCCGCCGGGGCTGCTTCGGGGCTTGGCCTTGGCCCAGCCTTCCTTCTTGGCGGGACGCTTCTCGGCTTCCTCGACAGCCGCCTCGGCGGCGCGGGTGCGGCTGGGCTTGCGCGAAGGGTCCGACATGGCCGAGCCGGACTTGCCGCGCACCACCGATCCGGACGGGCGGCGGCCGGGGATCGGCGCCGGGGTCTCGACCGTGTTGCCCTGGGGCAGATTCTCGGGGCGGATGTACTGGGCCAGCATCTCGCGGATCACGCGGGGGCCCACTTCCTCCACATGGCCGGTCTCCAGCGTGCCCAGCTGGAACGGGCCGTAGGCCAGACGGATCAGCCGGTTCACCGTCAGGCCGACGGACTCCAGCACCTTGCGCACCTCGCGGTTCTTGCCCTCGGTAATGGAGACGCTGATCCATAGATTGGCGGGCGCCCGGCTGTCGGTGTCGGCGGCCTTCTCCTTGACCTTGTCCAGCGTCGCCTCGACGGGGCCGTAGCGTTCGCCGTCGACGGTGACGCCGTCCTTCAGCCTGTCCAGCTGCTCCTGGGTCACGCGGCCCCGGGCGCGGGCCCGGTATTGGCGCACCAAGGCGGACGTGGGCAGCTCCAGCGCCCGCGCCAGCTCCCCGTCGTTGGTCAGCAGCAGCAGACCCTCGGTGTTGATGTCCAGCCGCCCCACCGAGATCACGCGCGGCAGGCCTGCGGGCATGGCGTCGAACACGGTCGGCCGCCCGGCCGGATCGTTGTGGGTAGTCAGAAGACCCACCGGCTTATTGTAGCGCCAGACCCGTGTGGCGGCGATGGTGCCGATGGGCTTGCCGTCCACGGTGATGACGTCGTCGCGGGTGACCAGGGTGGCGGGCGTGTCCAGGATGCGGCCGTTGACCGCCACCTTGCCCAGGCCGATCAGCCGCTCCACCTCGCGGCGCGAGGCGATGCCGGCGCGGGCCATGACCTTGGCGATGCGCTCCTGACGCAGGGGCGCCTTGGCCGCGTCCCGGTCGTCCTTGCCGCCCGGCTTGCCGCCGGGGCGACCCGGTCCTTTGGAGAACGAGGTCTTGGCGTCGTCCCTTTTCCCGCTATGAGAGGGGCTCTTCTTGCCGCCGGGGCCGCCGAAACGCTTTTCGGCCTGGCCCGGTCGGGGCGTCTTGTCGGTGTCTTTGAAATGGCGGACCATGATGAGCGGTTCATGCGCACGGCGCTTGATCTAGCGCAAGCCGCAGCGGAGGCCGGAGAGGTCCCCGTGGGCGCAATTGTCGTCGATGAGGCCACTGGCAGGATCATCGGAACCGGCGCCAACCGCCCCGTGGCCCTGCACGACCCCACCGCCCACGCCGAGGTGCGCGCCATCCGCGAGGCGGCGGAAAGCCTGCAGAACTATCGCCTCACCGACCTGACTCTCTATGTGACGCTGGAGCCCTGCGCCATGTGCGCCGGGGCCATCAGCCACGCCCGCATCGGCCGGGTGGTCTGGGCCGCCGACGATCCCAAGGGCGGCGCGGTGATCCACGGCCCGAAATTCTTCGACCAGCCCACCTGCCACTCCCGCCCGGCCACCGAGGGCGGCCTTCTGGCCGACGAAGCGGGCGCCGTGCTCAAGGCTTTCTTCGCCGCCCGCCGCAAGCCCGGCCGCAAGGCGGCGGAACAGGCGCCGAGCGAGTCGCGTTAGGCTTGCGCCTGAAACAGCCAAGGTCGCCGCCGTGCGCGCTTTCACCGCCTGCCTTCTGATCCTGTCCGCCCTCGCCATGGGGGCCTGCGGTCCCGAGCCGGCCGAGGCGCCCACCGACAGCGACGAGGTTCAGGACCGCGCGCTGGAGGCCCAGACCGCCCGCCGCCGTACAGGGGCGGAGATTCAGGAACGCATCCTGACCCGCACCATCCGCGCCGTTTACCTGTGCAACAACGGCGAACGGCTCAGCGTGGATTTCGACAACGCCCGCCAGATGGCCACGGTGCGCATGGTCAGCGGCAAGGCCGTGGACCTGCGCCAGCAACGCTCCGGCGACGGCATCTGGTACACCGCCAGCGGCTATGAGCTGCGCGGCGAGGGTTCCATGGCCACCTGGACCGCCGAAAATCTGGAGCCCACCACCTGCCGCGCCGTGGACTAGGCGGACCGCCGCGCCATCGTCCGGCTAGACCGGACGATCCAGAGACACAGGCTTCGCCAACACGCGCGCCATCGCCCAACAACCCGCCTGGTCAAACCCGCCTCCATCCCGCTACCTTGGGTTGGCGGGGGACAACGCATTGGCGGAACACGGCGTCACAGGCAGCCACTGGTCGGACGATGAGCTGGACGCCATCGTGGCGGACCACTTCGCCATGCTGCGCGCCCAGTCCGAAGGCCAGCCCTATGTGAAGGCGCACCACGCCCGCGCCCTGATGGAGCGGACCGGCCGCTCGCACCGCTCGGTCGAGTTCAAGCACATGAACATCTCGGCCGTGCTGACCGAACTGGGCCTGCCCACCATCCGCGGCTATCGCCCCATGGCCAATTATCAGGCCGCCATCTTCGACGCGTTGGACCGCTATCTCACCGCCCGCCCCGATGCCTGGGCCCTCGGCATGCCGGGCCAAACTCCCGGCTTCGCCGAAGACGGCGCGACTTATTCCTCCCCCTTTGGGGGAGGGGGACCGCCGCAGGCGGTGGAGGGGGCAGCCGCTCCGGGCTCCATCATCCCCACAACAACCCCGCCCACCCCCAACCCGGCCAAGCCCCGCCCCCCGGGCCTCGTCCGCATCATCCGCAAATTCGACCCCGCCGCCCGCGACCACCGCAACCGCGTCCTCGGCCTGATGGGCGAACAGCGCGTGTTCGACCACGAACGCGCCTTCCTCATCGCCAATGACCGAGCGGATCTGGCGCGCAAGATCGAATGGACGTCGCAGGAACGCGGCGACGGCGCCGGCTACGATATCCGCAGCTACGCCCCTGACGGCCGCGAGCGCCTGATAGAGGTCAAGGCCACGCGCGGCGGCGCCACCACAGACTTCTTCCTGACCCGCACCGAGCGGGAGGTGTCACAGGAACGCCCCGACGCGTGGCGCCTCTACCGCCTCCACGACCTGCCCACGACGCCGGGCCTGTTCCAGATCAAGCCCCCGCTGGAGGCCGCCGTGAACCTGAGCGCGGAGACGTGGCGGGCGCGGTTCTGACCGAGGGGCTGCGTTCGAACCGGATCAGATCGTACTTCTCAGCGAACCAATCCACGAACGCGGCGGGTGTTTCACCGCCGCGCCAATGGTCGGCCAGTTGCTGTTCGTCGATGCCCGCGTCATCAACGCCGATTTGCCAGTCGCGGCGCATCAGTTGATCGACGGCGGTGGTCCACTGCGTCTTGTCCATTAGACTCCTCCTTCTAAGGCATCTTCGGGGTAATTTCTGGTTTGCGCCATCGCCCCTGCTGCTGACGTTTTGCCGCCCTCATGTCGGAGGCGGGGCGCATTCATGAGGCGCTTTCACCAAAACCGCGGAGTGCTAGGGTGCCGCGAGGTAGCTTAATGGCGGAGGGGACTGATGGATGTGGGTGACTCAGCGGCACGATTCGCCGCATATGTGATCGGCGACATATACAATAGTACAGTTAAGAAAATTACAAATTCACTTGTGGCTACTCAACCATTTGTCGAAAACAACTTACGCGACTATGCAAATCATTACATGACTACGTACGGTCAGGTCAGAACGATTGTTTCTGAACGTCCATCTAACCTTCTGGATATATATCAACCGCTCAATTTTCGACTCGCCGGATCTATTTATACAGAATCTCAAATAATACAGGAGCTAACTAGGTCAAAAAAGATCGTGATCAGAGGTAATGCTGGCGCTGGCAAGACGCTATTCTTAAAGAATCACTTCATACGTACCATTGGTAACGGACAAAAAATTCCGATACTTTTTGAGCTTAGAGGTCTTAATAGCAACTACACTACCCTTTTTGAGCACGTCTATAATCATGCCCTTTCGATGCTTCCGTGGATTAACGTCGAAATTTTCAGAAAGCTTCTCAAGAACGGTAAAATAGAGCTTATGCTAGATGCTCTTGACGAGGTGTCTCATAAAATTCGTCCTTCCGTTAATTCAAGCGTAGGGCAGTTGATAAATGAATTTCCTAATTTGAATATAATACTGACTACTAGATATGGCGACAGATATGCGTCCCCTGCCAGCGTAGCGGAGTATCACGTAGCGCCGTTTGAAAAAAATCAGGCAATAAATCTTATAAGATCAATAGATTTTCCTGAAGACCCTAAACAGCGTTTTGTAAGAGAGCTTGAATATCACCTATATGAGAAGCACAGAAGCCTTCTATCTAACCCCCTTCTCTGCTCTCTCATGCTCCTGACGTACAGGAGGTTTGCCGAAGTTCCTGATAGGCTTCATATATACTATCAGCAAGCTTACGAGGTGCTTTTTACCAGGCATGACGGAGAGAAGGATAACGGATTTAATCGAGATATACTCAGCAATCTCGACGTGGCCCAGATGCAGCATGTACTGGACAATTTTTCCGCCATAACATATGCAACGGATAAATTTGAATTCTCAGAAGTAGAATTTATAAATGATCTAAATACAGCAATCCGAAGTTCTGGCTATAATATTAAAGCCGATCTTCTGAAGGAAGATCTTATTGAATCCGTGTCTATGATAAATAGAGACGGGCTTGAGTACAAATTTTTCCATAGAAGTTTCCAAGAGTTTTTTTGTGCCCATTACATATCTACTGCTGCCAGCAGCGTCGCGCGCGAGTGTGTAAATGTGGTCAAGACACGGGACGACACCGACTCAGTTATACAAATGGCCTACGCCATAAATCCTGGGAGATTTGACGAGGTCTGGCTTTCTCCAACATTGGAAAGCGATCTTGATGAGTACAGAAAGAATTATCAGGACAGAAAATATTTTAATGTCGTTAGATCGACATTACCCTCCATGAGTTTAAGCGGCGATTCCGCGTATTTCACGCTGGGAGTAGGTCAAAAATCGAAAAACTTCGGTGTTTACATCCGTTTAGTGGACGATAATCCTGAAGGATTTGTGTTTGATTTTATAAAGGTCGTTAGAGGCAAAAAGGGCAGCAAGTCAAACGAAATAAGAAAGAGAATCGTGGACAGAATTCCTGCGCTTCCTGTGCCGAAAGACATCAGGAGCGGCATAGTTGGTTCGGATGATTACACTATCGATTTGTCGGACAGCAACAACGCCGCTTTTCTATCTGAACTCGAAATTTGGGAACCGATATCTAAGCGAATTATCGCGATGTTGGTGGAGTGGCAGAGGCTTCTTGAGGAGCGAAAAACCATCAGGGAGGCATCCCCCTTAAACATCTTCCGACGTGCAATGGTCGCCAACGTTGGCCGTGTCGAAGGTGATTTGCGTGGGGGGATTCGGAAGCCCGACACCGACGAGGACTAAGCCCTGACCCTCAATCATCATCCATCTTCAGTGCCGCGATGAAGGCTTCCTGCGGGATCTCCACCTTGCCGAACTGGCGCATGCGCTTCTTGCCGGCCTTCTGCTTCTCCAGCAGCTTCTTCTTGCGGGTGGCGTCGCCGCCATAACACTTCGACGTCACGTCCTTGCGCAGGGCGCGGACGGTTTCGCGGGCGATGATCTTGCCGCCGATGGCCGCCTGGATGGGGATGACGAACATGTGGGGCGGGATCAGCTCCTTCATCTTCTCCACCATGCCGCGGCCGCGGGTCTCGGCGCGGTTGCGGTGGACCAGCATGCTGAGGGCGTCCACCGGCTCGGCGTTGACCAGGATGTTCATCTTGACCAGATCGCCGGGCTTGTAGCCCGACAGCTCGTAATCGAAGCTGGCGTAGCCCTTGGAGATGGATTTCAGCCGGTCGTAGAAATCGAACACCACCTCGTTCAGGGGCAGCTCATAGACCACCAGGGCGCGGCTGCCGACGTAGGACAGTTCGACCTGGCTGCCGCGGCGGTCCTGACACAGCTTGATGACCCCGCCCAGATACTCGTCGGGGGTCAGGATGGTGGCCTTGATCCACGGTTCGCTGATCTCGAGGATCTGCATCACGTCGGGCAGGTCGGCGGGGTTGTGCAGGTCGATCTCGGACCCGTCGCGCATGGCGATCTTGTAGACCACGCTGGGGGCGGTCGCGATCAGGTCCAGATTGAACTCGCGGCTCAGGCGCTCCTGGATGATCTCCAGATGCAGCAGGCCCAGGAAACCGCAGCGGAAACCGAAGCCCAGGGCCGCGCTGGACTCCATCTCATAGGTGAAGCTGGCGTCGTTCAGGCGCAGGCGGCCGATGGCGGCGCGCAGGTCCTCGAAATCGGCGGCGTCCACGGGGAACAGGCCGCAGAACACCACCGACTGGACTTCCTTGAAGCCTTTCAGCGGGGTGGCGGTGGGGCGCTTCTCGTCGGTGATGGTGTCGCCGACGGCCGCGTGGGCCACTTCCTTGATCTGGGCGGTGATGAAGCCGACCTCGCCGGGGCCGAGGCTCTCCACCGGGGTGTTCTTGGGCAGGAAGACGCCGACCCGGTCCACCAGATGGGTGGTGCCGTTCTGCATGAAGGTGACGCGCTGGCCGGCGCGCAGGTGGCCGTCGAACACGCGCACCAGCAGGATGACGCCCAGATAGGGGTCGTACCAGGCGTCCACCAGCATGGCCTTCAGCGGGGCGTCCGGGTCGCCCTTGGGGGCGGGCAGGCGGGTGACGATGGCCTCCAGCACGTCCTCGATGCCGATGCCGGACTTGGCCGAGCAGAGGACGGCGTCGGAGGCGTCGATGCCGATGACGTCCTCGATCTGTTCGCGCACGCGCTCGGGCTCGGCGGCGGGCAGGTCGATCTTGTTGAGGACCGGGACGATCTCGTGGTTGTTGTCGATGGCCTGATAGACATTGGCCAGGGTCTGGGCCTCCACGCCCTGCGACGCGTCCACGACGAGGATCGAGCCCTCGCAGGCGGCGAGGGAGCGCGAGACCTCATAGGCGAAGTCCACGTGCCCCGGGGTGTCCATCAGGTTCAGGACGTAATCCAGCCCGTCCTTCGCCTTGTAGGTCAGGCGCACGGTCTGGGCCTTGATGGTGATGCCCCGCTCCTGCTCGATCTCCATGTTGTCGAGCACCTGCTCGCGCATCTCCCGCACGGTCAGGCCGCCGGTCGCCTGGATCAGGCGGTCCGACAGCGTCGATTTCCCGTGGTCAATGTGCGCAACGATGGAAAAATTGCGGATGCGTTCAAGCGGCGTCTGGCTCATGACCGCGCCGGTATCACGCCGTCGGGGGGCCGCCAAGCGCGGCGCGGAGACGCCCTGCCGCTTCCGTCTCTGAAACCGTTACGGATTAAGATGTCGTAATACACCCTAAGATCGTTTGAGAGGCGGGACCAAACCGTCTAATCAGCCGGTCTGTCGGTGTCGGTTGGACTCCGGCCTTGCGCGCGCCGCCTCCTCCCCCGCGGTCGTGCGACCAGATGAAGGAAGCATGGCGTGGCGCAGACGACCGCGGCCGGAACCGGCGATCGCCTCTCGAAACATTTGCGCGGCGGCATGGCCGCCCTCGGCGCATGCGCGTTGCTGGCCCTGGCCGCATGCGGCGGACATGGCGGTGACGAAAAGGCGGCGGGCGAGGAAGGCGGCGGCGCCTCATCACAGACGGTGACTGTGGCCACGGCCGCGACCCAGGATCTGGCCCGCACAGTGACGGCGTCGGGCACCATTTCCGCCTGGGAGGAAGTGCCGGTGGGCGCCGAGACCGGCGGCCTAACCGCCACGGCCGTCTATGTGGATGAGGGCGCCTATGTGCGTCAGGGACAGGCCCTGGTGCAGCTGAACGACGCCCTGCTGCGGGCCCAGCTGGCTCAGCAGGAGGCGGCGGTGTCGTCGGCGGAGGCCAACGCCGAGCGCGAGAACACCGAACTGGGCCGCGCCCGCGAACTGCGCGAGCGGGGCTTCCTGGCCCAGGCGTCGCTCGACCTGGCCATTTCCGAACAGCGCGCGGCGGAGGCCCAGCTGGCCTCGGCCCGGGCGGCGCTGTCCGAGACACAGACCCGCCTGAACCAGACCACCATCCGTGCGCCGGTGTCCGGTCTGGTCATTAGCCGCAACGTCACGCGCGGCCAGATCGTCTCGGCCGGGACCGAACTGTTCCGCATGGTCCGGGACGGACGGCTGGAGCTGGACGCCCGGGTGCCGGAAACGGAGCTGGGCCTGATCCGGGCCGGTCAGACGGCCACGGTCACCTCTGACGGCGTCGGCTCCGCCACGGGCCGCGTCCGCATCGTGACGCCTGAAGTGGACGCCCAGACTCGTCTGGGTGTGGCGCGTATCGCCCTGACCGGAAACAGCGGCCTTCAGCCAGGCATGTTCGCCCGCGCCGCCATCGACGTGGGCGCCAGCCCCACCGTGACCGTGCCGACCCCGTCGGTGCTGTACCGCGAGAACCGCCCCGGCGTGTTCGTGCTGGGGAACGAGGGCAGCGTGACGTTCCAGCCCATCGAGATTCTTTCGCGCACCGACGAGTTCACCTCGGTGGAAGGTGTAGCCGAGGGCGCGCGCGTGGTGGTCGAGGGCGCCGGCTTCCTCGGCGACGGCGACCGGGTCACCGTGGCTCAGCCGGCCCGGCCCGCCGCATCAGCGGCGGCGGCGGAGTAAGGCGGCGCCATGAACCAAATATCCTCCTGGTCGATCAAGAATCCGATCCCGATCATCCTGCTGTTCATCATCCTGACGCTGGCGGGATCGATCAGCTTCATGTCGATGCGGATCAACAACAATCCCGACATCGACTTCCCGCTTGTGGCCGTATCGGCCGTGCGGCCGGGCGCCGCGCCCGCCGAAATGGAAGTCCAGGTCACGCGCCTGATCGAGGACTCGATCACCAGCCTGTCGGGTGTGCGCCGGGTCTATTCCAATGTCTCGGACGGCGTCTCCTCGACAACCATCGAGTTCGAGCTCGGCACCGACACCGAGCGCGCCACCAACGACGTGCGCAACGCCATGAGCGGCCTGCGCGGCGACCTGCCCCAGGACATGCAGGAGCCGGCGGTCCAGCGCATCGACATCACCGGCGATTCCCTGATCACCTATGTGGTCCGCTCGCCGACCATGAGCCCGGAAGAGCTCAGCTGGTACGTGGACAATACGGTCAGCCGTGAATTGCTGTCCGTGTCCGGTGTGGGCGAGGTCAACCGCCAGGGCGGGGTGGACCGTGAAATCCGTGTCGAGCTGGATCCGGACCGGTTGGCCTCATATGGCGTCACGGCGGCGGCGGTCAGCCAGGCGCTGACCAGCGTCAACTCAGACCTGCCGGGCGGCCGCATCACCGTGGCCGGATCGGAACGCGCCATCCGCACCCTGGGCTCCGCGGATTCCATCGAGCAGTTGCGTGAAACCCTGATCCCTCTGTCGGGCGGCGGCACGGTGCGCCTGCGGGATCTGGGCGCGGTGGAGGACAGCTGGACCGAGCCGCGCCGCATGGCCCGCTTCAACGGCCAGGAGGTGGTGACCTTCAACTTCCTGCGCTCACGCGACGCCTCCGAAGTCCGCACTGCGGAACGGGTCCGCGAGGCTGTGGCTCGTCTGGATGAGCAGAACGACGACGTCACCATTGAGCAGATCAGCGCCAACGTCGAATACATCGAGGAAAGCTATCTGGCCTCCATCGAGGCCCTGCTTCTGGGCGCCGTCCTGGCGGTGGTGGTTGTGTTCGTGTTCCTGCGCGACTGGCGCGCCACGATCATCGCGGCGACGGCCATGCCCATGTCGATCATTCCGACCATGGCTATTCTGGAGCTGACCGGCCAGTCGCTGAACGGCGTAACGCTACTCGCGCTGTCGCTGACCATCGGCATCCTGGTGGACGACGCCATCGTCGAGATCGAAAACATCGTTCGCCACATGCGCGGGGGCAAGAAGCCCTATGACGCGGCCATGGAGGCGGCGGACGAGATCGGTCTGGCCGTCGTGGCCACCACCGCCACCATCATCGCCGTGTTCGCGCCCACCGGCTTCATGCCCGGCATCGTGGGCCAGTTCTTCAAGGCCTTCGCCATCGCCTCCTGCGTCTCGGTCGGCTTCTCGCTGCTGGTGGCGCGCACCCTGACGCCTCTCATGGCCGCCTACATGCTGAAGCGGGACGAAAAGCATGAGGACAAGGACCCTTTCTGGATGCACCGCTACATCCGGGCCCTGGCCTGGGTGCTGGGCAACCGCTGGAAGGTGTTCGCCATAGGCACCGCCCTGTTTATCGGCTCCCTCTTCCTGGCGCCCATGCTGCCATTCGAGTTCCAGCCGGCCGGAGATCAGTCGCGCGCCTCGTTCTCGGCCGAACTGCCGCCGGGATCGACCCTCAGCCAGACCGACGCAGTGGTCCAGCGCATGACCCGCGAACTGCTGGAGCGGCCCGAGGTCACCTCGGTCTACGCCTCCATCGGCGGTTCGGACCCGCGCCAGGCCTATGTCTATGCGGACATGGTGGAGCCGGGAGACCGGACCATGACCCAGCAGGCGTTCGCCCGCGAAATGGTGGACGAATGGGAAGCCATTCCCGGGGCCCGCATCGGCGCCGGCATCGCCCAGCAGGGCGGCGGGCCGAGCGACGGCACCAGCTACACCTTCTCCATCCTCAGCGACGACGGCGAGGCGCTTCAGGCGGCGGCGCGCCAGATCGAGGCGGACATGCGCGGCGTGCCGGGGCTGGCCAATGTGGTGAACACCGCCGCCATCGCGCGGCCCGAAATTCTGGTCACCCCGCGAACCGATCAGGCGGCCATGATGGGCGTGTCCACCGGGGCCATTTCGCAGACCGTTCGCGTGGCCACCCTGGGCGACGTGGACCAGAACCTGCCCAAATACAATCTGGGCGACCGCCAGATTCCGATCCGCCTGCTGCTGACCGAGGACGCGCGCGAGGACCTTTCGGTGCTGGAGACGCTTCAGGTGCCCACCAATACCGGAAACAGCGTGCCGCTGGCGTCGGTGGCCGACATCCGCTTCGGCGCCGGGCCGTCCCAGATCACCCGTCAGGATCGGGCGCGCGTGGCCACCATCACCGCCGAACTGGACGGCATCGTTTCCGGCGAGGCCGCCCAGGCGGTCAACCAGCTGGAGTCCGTCCAGAACCTGCCACCCGGCGTCCGCCAGACGCCCGCCGGCGATGAGGAGTTCATTCAGGAGTTGCTGACGGGCTTCATCATCGCCTTCTCGACCGGCATCCTGCTGATGTACGCCGTGCTGGTGCTGCTGTTCAAAAGCTTCGCCTATCCGATCACCATCATGGCGGCCCTGCCCCTGGCCATCGCCGGCGCCTTCGTGGCCCTGCTGCTGGCCGGGTCAAGCTTCTCCATCTCGTCGCTGATCGGGATCCTGATGCTGATGGGCATCGCGGCCAAGAACTCGATCCTGCTGGTGGACTACGTCATCATCGCCGAGCAGGAGGGCATGAGCCGCTATGACGCCATCATGGACTCGGCGCACAAGCGGGCGCGGCCGATCATCATGACCACCTTCGCCATGGGCGCCGGCATGCTGCCGGTGGCCGTCGGCTGGGGTGCGGACGTTGAGTTCCGTTCGCCCATGGCCATTGCGGTGGTGGGCGGGCTGATCTCGTCCACCTTCCTGTCGCTGCTGTTCATCCCGGCGATCTTCACCATCGTGGACGACTTCTCGCGCTTCGTTCGTCGCATTCTCGGTCGCAAGCACGAAGAGGTTTCGCTGGAACAGGAACAGCCGTTGCCGGCGGAGTAGCCGGTCTGCCTCGCTCGGCCGATCTTTATCCCTTCCGCATGCCGCTGATGGTGCGGTTGGGCGCGATGTCCTCTGCGTCGGTGATCAGGTGGATCAGGGCGGGCTGGGTCTTCGCCGCCGCGCGCGCCGCCGTCAGGGCCGAGGAGAAATCCTCGGTCCGATCACAGCGCACCCCGAAGGCGCCGAACGCCTCCGCATATTTCACGAAGTCCGGGTTCTTCAGGTCGGTGGCGATGACCCGGCCCGGATAGTGGCCTTCCTGGTGCATGCGGATGGTGCCGTAGGTGCCGTTGTCCACCACCACAGTGATGATGTTCAGCTCGTGCTGAACGGCGGTGGCCAGCTCCTGGGCCAGCATCATGAAGTCGCCGTCGCCGGCGATGCAGATGACCTCCCGGTCCGGATGCACCGCCTTGGCCGCGATGGCGGCGGGAAAACCGTAGCCCATGGCGCCTGACGTCGGCGCCAGCTGGGTGCGGCACGCCTTGTGGCGATAGAAGCGATGCAGCCAGGCGGCGAAATTGCCGGCGCCGTTGGTGACCACGGCCGTAGGCGGCAGGGCGTCATTCAGGTGCGCCATGCATTCGCTCAGGTTCACCGCGCCCGTGACAGGCACCGGCGTCGAGAACGCCTGATAGTCGGCATGGCCGGCCTTCGCCTCATCATGCCATGTCCGGCCCGGATCGATCTCGGACAGGGCCAGACCCGCGAGGGAATTGTCCGCCGCGGCCGACATCAGGGTCGGCCAGACCCGGCCCAGTTCCTCGGGACCGGGATGGATGTGGATCAGCCGGTCGGCCAGACCTTCGCGCTCGAACAGGGTGTAGCCCTGGGTGGGGTTCTCGCCCAGACGCGCGCCGACGGCGATGATCAGGTCCGCGTCCTTCGCCCGCGCCATCAGCTTGGGATTGCAGCCCAGACCCAGGTCGCCGACGTAGCAGGGGTGGTCGTTCTTCAGGATGTCCTTGCGCCGGAACGACAGGCTGACCGGCAGGCCTATGCGTTGGCACCATCCCGCCACCGCGTCCGACGCCTCCTGGGTCCAGCCCGAGCCGCCCAGCACCAGCAGGGGGCGTTCGGCGCTCGCCAGCTTCTCGCGCACCTGCGCCACGAAGGCGGCGGGCAGGGCCGCGCGGGCGGGCGTCACGGCGCGGACCGGCGCGGGGCCGCCGTCGTCATGCAGGATGTCCTCGGGCAGGGCCACCACCACCGGCCCCATGCGGCCCTGAAGCGCGGTGGCGAAGGCGCGCTCCACGATCTCAACCGTGCGCGCGGGGGTCTCGATCTCGGTGGCCCATTTGGCCAGACCGCCGAACACCTCGCGGTAGTCCACCTCCTGAAAGGCGCCGCGTCCCCGGTCGGTCAGGGCGATCTGGCCCACGAACAGGATCATGGGGGTGGAGTCCTGATGGGCCGTGTGCACCCCGATGGCGGCGTGGGTTGCGCCCGGCCCGCGCGTGACCATGCATACGCCCGGCTTGCCGGTCAGCTTGCCGTAAGCCTCGGCCATGTTGGCGGCGCCCGCCTCGTGGCGGCAGGTGACGACCCGGATCTGGTCCTTCACATCGGCCAATGCGTCCAGCACGGCCAGATAGCTTTCGCCCGGCACGCAGAAGACCGTGTCGATGCCGTTCACGACGAGGGTTTCCACCAGGCGGCGGGCGGCGGTGCCTTGCGGCTGGGAGCGGGTGTGCGTCATGGTCACGGTGACTAGCAGATCGCGCGCGGCGGCGCCTATTGTGCTTGCGGAACCCACGGCGAAGCTCGACATTCCGCCACCGGATTTTCGTGGAGATCTCCCATGCGCAAGCTCGCCGTTCTGGCCCTCGCCGCCCTCACCCTGACCGTATCCGCCTGCAACACCGTGCGCGGGGTGGGTCAGGATCTGGAGGCCGCGGGCGAAGGGGTGCAGTGCACCGTTCAGGGCAGCTGCTGATTTCTCAGTAGCCGACACCTGTCAGATAGAGGCCGCAGGCCGGGGCCACCGGCCCGCAGGCGGTGCGATCGCGCGCCTCCAGCGCCGCGCGCACGTCGTCGATCGTCCAGCGGCCGGCTCCCACCTCGGCCAGGGTGCCGGTCATGGAGCGCACCTGCCGGTGCAGGAAAGAGCGGGCCGCGAAGGTCAGGTGGACTTCCTCGCCCACAAGGCTCACCCGCGCCACGTCCAGGGTCTTTTCCGGCGATTTCGACTGGCAGTTCACATCGCGGAAGGTGGTGAAGTCGTGGTGGCCCACGAACACCTGGGCCGCCGCATGCATGGCGTCCACGTCCAGCGGCTTCTTCACGTGCCAGACCCGGCCCTTGTCCAGGGCTGGCGGGGCCGGGCGGTTCAGGATGCGGTACAGATAGCGCCGCTCGCGCGCCGAGAACCGGGCGTGCCACTCCTCGCCCCGGTCATCCAGCCCCCCGGTCTCGCAGGCCAGCACCGACACCGGCGCCGCGATCATGTGGGCGTTGAGCGCGTTCATGACGGTGCGGGCGGGCCATTCCTTGTCCAGGTCCGCGTGGACCACCTGCCCGGTGGCGTGGACTCCGGTGTCGGTGCGCCCGGCGGCTTGCAGGCGGATGGCCTGACCGCAGAAGGCCAGGATCGCCGCCTCCACCACGCCCTGCACGGTCGGCAGATTGTCCTGCGCCTGATAGCCGTTAAAGACCGAGCCGTCGTATTCCAGCGTCAGGCGATAGCGCGGCATCAGGCCAGAACCGTTCCGGCCGCGATCGCGTAGCCGCGCACGAACTCCTCGGCCGCCTGCGCGCCCTTGCCCTCGCGCTGCACCCGCGTCAGGCGCACCGCGCCGGTCCCGCAGGCGATCAGAAGGGCGTCGTCCAGCACCTGACCAGCCGGGCCCGACCCATCCTCGACCCGCGACATCAGCGCCTTGATCCGCGTGCCGTCCGGCCCCTCGAACCAGGCGCCGGGGAAGGGCGACAGGCCCCGGATATGGCAATCCACCTCCGGCGCCGGACGCGACCAGTCGATGCGCGCCTCGGCGGGGGTGATCTTCTTCGCATAGGTGGGCTCGCCCGCCTGTTCGACCGGCGTCGCGCCCCCGCGCTCAATGGCCGCGAGGGCCCGGGGCCAAAGACCTGCGCCCACATGGGCCATGCGCTCCGACAGGATGGCGGCGGTGTCATCGTCGCGAATGTCCATGACTTCGGACAGCAGGATCGGGCCCTCGTCCAGACCTTCGGACATGCGCATGATCTGCACGCCGGTCTGGCGGTCCCCGGCCATGATCGCCCGCTGGATGGGCGCCGCACCGCGCCAGCGGGGCAACAGGCTGCCGTGCAGGTTGAAACAGCCCAGGCGCGGCGCTTCCAGCACCTCGCTCCTCAGGATCTGGCCGTAGGCCACCACCGCCGCCGCATCCAGGTCCAGAGACTGGAACGTCTCGATGGCCTCCGACGATTTCATACTGTCAGGCGTGAACACCGGCAGGCCCATGCTGTCGGCGAAGGCGTGGACAGGGGAGGGGGTCAGCTTCTGGCCGCGCCCTCTTGGACGGGGCGGCTGGGAATAGACGGCCACGATCTCGTGCCCGGCGGCGATCAGCTCGGCCAGCGACGGCACGGCGAATTCGGGAGTTCCCATGAAGGCGATGCGCATGGCGCGGCTTTGCCTCATGCGAGCAGCCGCCACAAGACGGCGGTGTAATCACCGCCGCGCCGGAGCGACCCCGGCGCGGCGATGCATTACGGTCAGGCCGCGCGGCGCAAGGCCGGGGCCAGGTCGAAGCGGTCGGCGTTCATCACCTGCACCCAGGCGGCGATGAAGTCCTTCACGAACTTCGCCTTGGCGTCAGAAGCCGCATAGACCTCCGACAGGGCCCGCAGCTGGGAGTTGGAACCGAACACCAGATCGGTGCGCGTCGCGGTCCACTTCTCCTCGTCGGTCTTGCGGCAGGTGCCGACGAAGACCTCGTCGCCCCGATCGTCCACTTCCTTCCAAGCCGTGCCCATATCGAGCAGGTTGACGAAGAAGTCGTTGGTCAGCTGGCCCGGACGGTCGGTGAACACGCCGTGCTTCGCGCCGCCGTGGTTGGCGCCCAGAACCCGCAGGCCGCCCACAAGAACCGTCATCTGCGGGGCGCTGAGGCCCAGCAGCTGGGCCCGGTCCACCAGCACTTCCTCGGTGGGCACATTGTAGCGCACGCCCAGATAGTTGCGGAAACCGTCCACCTTGGGCTCCAGCACGTCGAAGCCTTCGGCGTCGGTCTGTTCGGCGCTGGCGTCGGTGCGGCCGGGAGTGAAGGGAACCTCAACCTCATGGCCCGCGGCCCTGGCCGCCTGCTCGATGCCGACGGAGCCGCCCAGCACGATCAGATCGGCGATGGAGACCTTGCGCCCGCCCGCCGCCGAGGCGTCGAAGTCGGCCTTGATGCCTTCATAGACCTTGAGGACCTTGGCCAGCTTCTCGGGCTCGTTGACCGCCCAGTTCCGCTGCGGCTCCAGGCGGATGCGCGCCCCGTTGGCGCCGCCCCGGTGGTCCGATCCGCGATAGGTGGAGGCCGAAGCCCAGGCGGTGGTGACCAGTTCGGAAACGCTGAGGCCCGAATCCGCGATCTTGCCCTTCAACGTCTTGATGTCGTTGGCGTCGACGACGGGGTGATCCAGCGCCGGGATGGGGTCCTGCCAGATCAGGTCCTCGGCCGGGACTTCCGGGCCCAGATAGCGGGCCTTGGGGCCCATGTCCCGGTGGCACAGCTTGAACCAGGCGCGCGCGAAGGCGTCGGCGAACTGGTCCGGGTTGGCGCGGAAGCGCTCGGAAATCTTGCGATACTCCGGGTCCATCTTCATGGCCATGTCGGCGGTGGTCATCATGGTCGGCACGCGTTTGCCGGGCGTGTGCGCGGCCGGGGCCAGAGTCTCGTCCGGATTGCCCACCGGCTGCCACTGCTGCGCGCCCGCCGGGCTGCGGACCAATTCATACTCGTGGTCCAGCAGCATCTCGAAATAGGTCATGTCCCACTGGATCGGCGTGGGGGTCCAGGCACCTTCCAGGCCCGAGGTGATGGTGTGATCGCCCATGCCGCTCTCGTGGCCGGACTGCCAGCCCAGACCCTGCTGGGCGATGTCGGCGCCCTCGGGCTCGGCCCCGATCTTGGCGGCGTCGCCGGCGCCGTGGCACTTGCCGAAGGTGTGGCCGCCGGCGGTCAGGGCGACGGTCTCCTCGTCGTTCATGCCCATGCGCGCGAAGGTCTCGCGGATGTCGCGGCCCGACTGGATCGGGTCGGGATTGCCGCCCGGCCCCTCGGGATTGACGTAGATGAGACCCATCTGGATGGCGGCCAGCGGGCTTTCCAGCACCATTTCCTTCTCCGGCTGAATGCGGGTCGGGGCGCCTTCAGAGCCGACCCACTCCTCCTCGGTGCCCCAGTAGATGTCCTTCTCGGGCTCCCAGATGTCGGCGCGGCCGCCGCCGAACCCGAACACCGGCCCGCCCATGGACTCGATGGCCACATTGCCGGCCATGATCATGAGGTCCGCCCAGCTGAGCTTGGCGCCGTATTTCTGCTTGATAGGCCACAGCAGGCGCCGGGCCTTGTCCAGATTGGCGTTGTCCGGCCAGCTGTTCAGGGGGGCGAAGCGCTGCGACCCGGAGGTGGAGCCGCCGCGGCCGTCGCCGGTGCGGTAGGTGCCAGCCGAGTGCCAGGCCATGCGGATGAAGAAGGGGCCGTAGTGCCCATAGTCCGCCGGCCACCAGGGCTGGCTGTCGGTCATCAGGGCGTGCAGGTCACGCTTGACCGCCTCGTAGTCCAGCGACTTGAAGGCCTCGGCGTAGTCGAAGTCGTCGCCCATGGGATCGCCGTTGATCCCTTGCTGGTGGAGGATTTCCAGCGACAGCTGGTTGGGCCACCAGTCACGGTTGGTGCGTCCCAGCAGCGAGCGCATGGCTCCCTGCTTCTTCATCGGGCAGCCGCCAAGGGGGTCGTTCCGTTCACCGTCCATGATGTTCCTCCGTTTATCGCTGGGCAGGGCGAAACCCTACGCGCGTCACGGACAAAAGGAAAATCGATAAACGTTCTAAACGGCAATCAAGAAATTTATACAAGATCGACATCGCGCATAGCGCGCATATGGCGAAGCCCGCCGCCGAAGCGGTCTCATCCGGTGACATGGAGAGAAAGATGGCGCACCCGACACGATTCGAACGTGTGACCTTTGCCTTCGGAGGGCAACGCTCTATCCAGCTGAGCTACGGGTGCGTCCGGCGGGCGGCGCCCGTCGAGAGGCCGGTTGCTTACAGCATGGCCCTCGGCTTCTCAATGCGGAATCGCCGCGCTGTGTCCGCGAGGGCTTGGCGTCGCTTCGGGCGCGCCCTAGCGTGCGCCCTCACTGAAACGAAGGGGCCTTTTCATGAGCCTAAGCCGCACAATCTCCGCTCTGGTGCTGGCCGGCGCCCTGGGGCTGGCCGCCTGTTCGGGGCGCGGCGATGACAGCCTGAACGCCATCGCCCAGGACTATGTCCTCATGACCCTGGAGATCGGCGAGCGGGAAGACGGCTACGTGGACGCCTATCATGGTCCGCCGGAATGGGCCGAGACGGCCCGGGCCAATCCCCGGACGGTGGAGCAGCTACGCGTGGCCGCGGCCGCCTTGTCCGAACGTCTGGAGCGACTCCCGACCCGTGGCCTGTCGGATGAGGAGGTTCAAAGGCGCGCCTATCTGGTCGCCCATGTGCGCGCGGCGGACACGCGCCTGCGCATGATCGCAGGGGAGGAGCCGGCTTTCGCCGATGAGGCGGAAGGTCTTTTCGGCGTCCGGCCCGACACCCCGCCCCTGTCCGCCTACGATGATACCCTGGCCCGCATCGACGCCCTGATCCCCGGCGACGGGCCGCTTCATGAGCGGGTCGCCGCCTTCCGCAGCGATTACGTCATCCCAACGGACCGGCTGGATGCGGTGATGCGCGCCGCGATCGACGAGTGCCGCACCCGCACAGCCCGCCATTTCGACCTTCCCGAGAACGAACGCTTCACCCTGGAGTTCGTCACCGATCAGCCCTGGTCCGGCTACAACTGGTATCAGGGCGACGCAGTCAGCCTGATCCAGATCAACACCGACCTGCCCATATACATCGACCGGGCCGTGGATCTGGGGTGTCACGAAGGCTATCCCGGACACCACGTCTACAACGCCCTGCTGGAACGCACCTTCGTGGACGAGAAGGGCTGGATGGAGATGAGCGTCTATCCGTTGTTCAGCCCGATGTCGTTCATCGCCGAAGGCAGCGCCAACTACGGCATCGACCTGGCTTTCCCGGGCGAGGAACGCCTGAGGTTCGAGCGGGAGGTTCTCTATCCGCTCGCCGGGCTGGATCCCGCCACCGCTGAGGCCCAGGCCGAGCTGCTGGGTCTGATGCGGGGTTTGCAGCGTGCCGAGTACACCGTCGCGGCGGACTACCTGGCCGGCCGCATCGACAGGGAAACGGCCCTGGACCAGCTTCAGGCCTACTCGCTTGTACCTCGCGACAGGGCTGAGCAGAGGCTCAGCTTCATTGAGCGATATCGCAGCTATGTCATAAATTACGGTCTGGGCCGTGATATGGTTCAGGCTTGGGTCGAGAGCCAGTTGGGTGATCGGTGGGACGTGACAGAGAGCCTGTTGTCTTCCCAGACGCTTCCGGCTGATCTGTCCCGATGAGTTGACGAGGATCAGAACGCGTCAGTTGTCGCGTATCGTGTTAAATTGCAGAGAGTGAACTCGTCTCACGCGTGTCGGGCTGTGGGATGGGGGTTTTTTGACCTTGCCGGCCGTTTTTGTGTTGGAACGGCGCCACAGTTGTCGCAATCGCGGCTTATTTCGGGGAACCGCACGGCGCGTAGGCCGTTCGGTCGGTTCGAGCGCCGCGCACATGCGTCGGGGTTTGGGCAAAACATTTTAGACGATGAGGAACCAAGATGAAGTTGAAGCTTCTCGCCGGTGTTGCGGCGGCAGGGCTCTTCGCGGCGACCAGTGCGTCGGCGGAGCCGGACGGCTGGTATGGTGCGATCGACCTGGGCGGTCACTGGATGGAGGACGGCATCAACGCTCGTTCCGACGCCGGTCCGGCCTGGGAATGGGAAGTCAATGACGGCTGGGCCGCGTTCGCGCGTCTGGGCTATCGCCTGAACCCCAACTGGCGCGTGGAACTGGAGGGCGGTCATCGCTCGGGCGACATCGGCACCGTTCGCCGGTTCACCGATGCGGTTCCGTCGGGTCTCTGCAACCTGACGCCCGCCACGGGCCCGTGCTTCTCGCCCGAGGGTGATATCGAGTCCAACACCCTGTTCATCAACGCCATCTACGACTTCGGCACGCCGGATTGGACCTTCCGTCCGTTCGTCGGCCTGGGCGTCGGCGCGAACATGGTTTCCATCGACACCATCGGCAATCTGCGCGGCGACCGTTCGGCGACCCTGTCGGCCGACGACGACAGCGCCGAGTTGGCGTTCCAGGGTCTGGCCGGCTTCGCCTGGGCCGTGGGCGAGCGCGCCAATGTGGATCTGACCTATCGTTACCTGACCGGCGACACCAGCTGGGACACGACCACGGTCGGCGCCCCGGCCATCGGTTCGTTCGAAGGCGACTATGACTTCAGCCACACCCTGACCGTGGGTCTGCGTTATGCGTTCGGTCCGGTCGCGGCTCCCCCGCCGCCTCCGCCCCCGCCGCCGCCGCCGCCTCCCCCGCCGCCTCCCCCGCCGCCCCCGCCCCCGCCTCCGGCTCAGCCGGCGCCGGCCGCTGAGCAGTTCGTGGTCTACTTCGACTGGGATCGCTCGGACCTGACCGCGGAAGCGCAACAGGTGGTGACCGCTGCGGCCAACCACGCCAAGTCGGGCAACCCGACCCGCGTGCTGATCGTCGGCCACACCGACACCTCGGGTTCGGCCCAGTACAACGTCGGCCTGTCGCAGCGCCGTTCGCGCACTGTGGCTGACGCCCTGGTCGCTCAAGGTGTCTCCGGCGGCGTGATCCAGCTGGACGCCCGCGGTGAAACCGATCTGGCCCGTCCGACCGCGGACGGCGTGCGTGAGCCGCTGAACCGGCGCGCCACCATCGACATCAACTTCTAAGACCCAGACCTCCCGGCTCCGGCCGGGAGGGACGGACCTGGAAGATGTCGACGGCCATCGGCCAAGACTTCAAACGCCCCGCCCGGCTCTCGCCAGGCGGGGCGTTTTCTTGTGG
>NZ_JBLGCI010000024.1:0-23580 GCF_047617075.1 Brevundimonas sp. | reverse complement strand
ACCTCGGAAATCTCGGCCTTCGTCACGGCCGAGGATCTGGTCCGCACTGGCGACGCCAACGCCGCCGAGGCCCTGACCCGCGTCACCGGCCTGACCATCGCCGAGGACCGCTTCGTCTATGTGCGCGGCCTTGGCGAGCGCTATTCCGCGGCCCGTCTGAACGGTTCGCCCCTGCCCAGCCCCGAGCCGCTGCAGCGGGTCGTGCCGCTGGATCTGTTCCCGTCCTCCATCCTCCGCAGCGTGGCGGTGCAGAAGACCTATTCGCCCAACTATCCGGGTGAATTCGGCGGCGGCATCATCGACCTCTATACCGTGGCGGCGCCGAACGAGCCGTTCTTCAACTTCGGCGTGAGCGCCGGAGCGAACAGCGAGACCACCTTCCAGGACGGCCTGATCCACTACGGCTCGCGCACCGATTTCACCGGCTTTGACGACGGCACCCGCGACATGCCGGGCGCCCTTCGCGCCGCCATCGCCACCGGCAACCGGGTGGTGCAGGGCGCCAACTTCACGGCCCAGGAGATCCAGCAGATCGGCTGGGACTTCGTGAACGCTCCGCTGAACCTGCTGCAGATGGAAGACACCATCCAGCCGGACTTCGGCTTCGACATCTCGGCGGGTCGTTCGTTCGACACCGGCGCCGGCGGCCGCTTCGGCGTCATCGGCGTGCTGGGCTATGACAACGAATGGCGCACCCGAAACGGCGTCCAGGGCGAAGGCCGTGTCGACGTGGACCAGATCGAGGCCGCGCGTCAGTACGACTTCATGTCCACCGACAATAATGTGGGCTGGGACGGTCTGCTGGGGCTGAGCTTCGACACCGCCGACCACCTGATCCAGTGGACGAACCTGTACGTTCGTCGCACCACCAAGGAGACCCGCAGCCGCGAGGGCTTTGACTTCGACGCGCCCGGCAACAATCTGGTCCGCGACGACTACACCTCCTGGTACGTGCGAACCCTGTTCAACAGCCAACTGGCCGGTGAGCACACGTTTGGAAATCTCGAGATCGACTGGCGTGGGGCCTACGCCCTTTCGACCCGCGATGCGCCGTACGAGAAGTTCATTCGCTACTCCATCGACGACCAGGGCGTGCCCTTCCATGAAGGACAGCGCAACACCACCTCGTTCAGCGAGCTGGAGGATGAGGTCATCAGCGGCGGTGTCGACCTGACCTACACGGTTCCGCTGTCGGATTACCGTGATCTGGTGATCAGCCTGGGCGGCGAGACCTACGAGAACACTCGCGAGTCCGAGCAGCGCATCTTCAGCTTCCAGGGCTCGGGTCTGTCGGAAGAGTTCCAGCGTCAGCGCGTGGACTTCTTCTTCTCGGACTTCAACCAGGGACCGGGTCTGATCCAGCTGGTGGAAACCACCGGCGCCGGCGGCGCGGCGGCCTATGACGCCGAACTGCAGGTCAACGCCCTTTACGGTCAGGTCGAGGCCGAGCTGATCCCGCTGGTCAGCGCCTCGGTGGGCGTGCGCTACGAAGAAGCCGTACAGATGGTGGTCGCCCGCGATCTGTTCGGCGGAACCACGCCGTTCAACCCCACGCAGCTGGACAACGAGTACTGGCTGCCTGCCGCTACGCTGACCTGGAACTTCGCCGAGGACATGCAGCTGCGCTTCGGCGCCTCGCAGACCATCGGCCGGCCCCAGTTCCGCGAGCTGGCGCCGCAGCAGTACCTGGACCCGGACAGCGACCGCCTGTTCATCGGCAACCCCTATCTGACCGATAGCGAGCTGCTGAACCTGGACCTGCGTTACGAGTGGTACTTCCAGCGTGACCAGTACGTGACCGCCGGTCTGTTCTTCAAGGACATCGATCGTCCGGTGGAATCGGTCATCAACGACACCGGTTCGGTGACCCAGCAGACCTATCTGAACGCGCCCGGGGCCGAACTGTGGGGCATCGAGCTGGACGTCAAGAAGTACTTCGACAGCCCGATGACCGGCGCCTTCTGGGACGGCAAGCGCTGGCTGGTGCAGGCCAACTACACCTACATCCAGTCCGAACTTCGGGTGGATGCCGGTGACGAGGTGTTCCCCCTGTCCAGCAACGGTGTGGCCCAGCCGGCGACCAACTTCTTCGAGGATGGTCAGACCCTTCAGGGGCAGTCGGAGCATCTGGCCAACCTGCAGTTCGGTTGGGAGGACGACATTGTCGGCTCCCAGGCGACCCTGCTGGTCTCCTACGCTTCGGAACGTTCGTCGGCCCGCGGTCGTCCGGGCGAGCCGGACCTGATCCAGGAGCCCGGCGTCATGCTGGACTTCGTCTATCGCCGCGACTTCAACGCCTGGGATCGCGACTTCACCTTCGGGCTGGAGCTGCGCAACCTTCTGGACACCGAGTATCAGGAGTACCAGGAGCTGGGTCAGCGGGTGGACATCAACCGTTACGACCTGGGCTCGTCCGGCACGATCAGCCTGAGCACCAGCTTCTGATGACCGAACGGCGGGGCGGTTCGCCGCCTCGCCGGATCGTCCGTGAACCCGGCGATCGTCACACGATTGTCGCCATTGCGTCATCGTCCCGAGCGGGCTTCCCGCCCCTTCGCCGCGCTAATCAGGCGGCGAAGAGACCCGGGGGCGAACATCCGTGTTCAAACTGATTGACAGGCTTAACGCGGCGCGGCTCCCCACGGGGGCCGCGTTCGCCGTTACGGGCGGGGCCCGTGGCCTGACCGAAGCGGCGCTGGCGGCCCTGCTGGCCCTTCCGGCCGCCGCCGTCCTGTGGATGGTCGTGACCCCCGCCGGTCCTTTCGGTGCGCCGCCGGCCCGCTCATCCGCCGCCCCTGACATCTCCGTTCTCGCCCGCATCGACGGCTTCTTCCGCACCGGCGCGCCCTCCAGCCTGGCCGAGGCCACAGCGGCCAACAGCGGATCGCTGCGGCTGTTCGGCGTGCGTGCGGGCGGGGCAGGGGGCGGGTCCGCCATCATCGGCCTGTCCGACGGCCGCCAGGTTTCGGTCGGCGTCGGCGAAGAGATCGAGCCGGGGCTGAGGCTGGAAAGCGTCGCCTCCGATCATGCGGTGGTGGCGCGGGGCGCCTCGCGCACCCGGCTGGCCTTCAGCGAAGCGCCCGCCGGCGCTGCGCCGACACCGCCGCCGCCTTCCGGCCAGCAGGTCATCGCCCCGGCGAGCCGCCCCGCTGGCGCAGCCTCTGGCGATCCCATGCAGCTGCTGACCTCCGGCGCCCTGACCCCCTATGTGGTGGATCAGCGCATCACTGGCTTCGTCGTCACCCCCGCCGGAGCAGAGCCGGCCGCCCAGGCGGGCCTGCTGCCCGGCGACGTCATCCAGGCCGTCAACGGCCAGGCCCTGAACAGCGTCTCCAGCTTGCCGCGAATCGCCGCCGGGCTGGCGGGCGCCGAATCCATCAACATCCGATACGAACGCGGCGGCGAAGTCCGCTCCGCCACCCTGAGGATCGCACAATGACCGCTGTCGCCAACCGCATTCTGGCCATGGCGGTCGCCGCCGTGATCGCAGCATCCGGCCCGCTGGGCGCCGCCGCGCCTGCGTTGGCGCAATCCAGTCCGCGCCAGACGCTGAACGTGCAAGGCGCCGACATCCGCGCCTTCATCCAGGACATCGCCCGCACCACCGGGCACACCTTCATCGTCGACCCGCGCGTGACCGGAACCGTCACTGTCACCAGCGATCGGGCGCTCAGCCGCTCCGAACTGTTCGAGGTGTTCCTGTCCACCCTGCGCGCCAACGGTCTGGTGGTGTCGCCCACGGGGTCCGGCGCCTATCGCGTGTCACCGGCCGAGGGCGCGGCGCAAGGTCCCTCCACCGTCGGCTCCGAGCGCTTCGCGACGGAGGTGTTCCAGATCGCCAACATCGACGCGGCCTCGGCCGCCGAGGTGGTGCGTCCGCTGGTGGGCGCCCAAGGCCAGGTGCTGGCCAATCCGCGCGGCAACACCCTGGTGGTGGCCGATTTCGCCGACAACCTGCGCCGTATCCGCAGCCTGATCAGCCAGATCGACGTGGACCGCTCGGCCTATGAGGTGGTCACCCTCAGGAACTCTTCGGCGCGCGAGATCGCCCGGGTGGTGAACGAGGTGTTGGCGCCCCCCGGCGGCGGCTCGCCCGGCATGGTCAGCGTGGTGCCGGTGGAGAGCTCCAACTCCATCGTCCTGCGCGGCGATCCGGCCGCCGTGGCCCGCATCCGTCCGCTGGTGGACGATCTGGACCGCCGCGCGGAGTCGGCCGACGACGTGCGCGTGGTGTTTCTGGAGCACGCCGACGCGGAACAGCTGCTGCCCGTCCTTCAGCAGATGACCGGCCAGACCTCGCGGCCTCTGGACGGCGCGGCCAGCGCGCCGGTGGAAGGCGACGACGCCGCCCCGGCCGCCGCCTCGGCCGCCACGCCCGGCGCCCGCGCCAACATCGCCCGCTTCCCCGGCGCCAACGCCCTGGTCATCGCGGCCGCGCCGGAAACCCAGCGCATGCTGTCCGAGGTGATCCGCCAGCTGGACACCCGCCGCCAACAGGTGCTGGTGGAGGCCATCGTGGTGGAGGTCTCCGACGACGCCGCCCGGGCCCTGGGCGTGCAGTGGGCGCTGGCGGGCCGGGACGGCAATCCGCTGTTCGCCACCAACTACTCCAACACCTCGCCCTCGATCCTGCCGATCCTTGGCGGCATCGCCGGCGAGCGCGAACTGGATGAGGACGATCCGCTGCTGGAGGACCTGCGCGGCGCGGCCCTGAACTCCCTGCTGGGCGCCAACGGCGTCATCGGCATGGGCGGCGGGACCATCGGTTCGGACGGCCTGTTCGGCGCCATCATCAACGCCGTGCGCAGCGACGAGGGCTCCAACCTGCTGTCGACCCCGTCGCTGATGACTCTCGACAACGAGGAAGCCACCATTCTGGTCGGCCAGGAAGTGCCGGTGGTGGTGGGCGAAGTGCTGGGCTCCAACAACACCAACCCGTTCCGCACGACCCAGCGCCAGGACATCGGCGTCAAGCTGGAGGTGCGTCCCCAGATCAACGCCGGCGGCGCCATCACCCTGTTCCTGCGTCAGGAGGTGTCCAGCATCAACGGTCTGCTGACGTCCGGCGCCAGCGATCTGGTGCTGGACAAGCGCGAGATCGAGACCACCGTGCTGGTGGACGATGGCCAGATCGCGGTGCTGGGCGGCCTGCTGGATCAGAACGAGCGGCTGTCGGTGGAAAGCGTGCCGGGCCTTGGCGACATCCCGGTGATCGGCGGCCTGTTCCGCTCCACGGCGCGCGAGCGGGGGCAGACCAATCTGATGGTCTTCATTCGCCCCACCATTATCCGCAGCCCCGGCGACGCCGCCCGCGTGGGCGCGGAGCGCTGGGATTACATGCGGGGCCGCCAGATCGATCGGGATCCGACGGTGGAGCCGTCGCTGGACATGCTGATCCGCGACTACATGGGCGGCTATCGCCCCGCCGCCCCCGCGCCCGGCGGTGACGTGATCTCGCCCGCCGGCATGACGCCCGGCCCGGTCGAAGGCGCGCCGCTGCCGCCTCCGCCTCCCCCGCCCGAGGGCTGATCCATGATCACCCTGGTCAATCCGACCCTGCCTTACGCCTTCGCCAAGCGGCATGGCGTGGTGCTGCTGGACGCGGGCGAGACGGCTCTGGTCGGGGTGCGGGACGGCGCCGATCCGTTGGCGCTGGTCGAAGCGCGCCGGGCTCTCGGCCGGCCCCTGCGCATCGAGCGGCTGACCGCCTCGGGCTTTGACCGGCGTCTTTCGGAAATCTACGCCGACGATCCCTTCTCCGGCGGAGAGCCGGGCGAGTTCGACATGCCCTCGGGGCTGGACGGACTGATCGACGACATGCCCGCCGCCGCCGACCTGCTTGACGTCACCGACGACGCCCCGGTGATCCGCCTGATCAACGGCGTGATCGCCGAGGCCGTGCGCTCCGGCGCTTCGGACATCCATATCGAGCCCTATGAGCAGGCCCTGCTGATCCGCATGCGGGTGGATGGCGTGCTGCACGAGGCCCTGCGCCTGAACAGCCGCATCACGCCCCTGCTGGTGTCGCGCATCAAGGTCATGGCGCGGCTGGATATCGCCGAGAAGCGCGTGCCCCAGGACGGGCGTATCCCGCTGGCCCTGGGCGGCAAGACGCTGGACGTGCGCGTCTCGACCCTGCCGTCGCGGGCCGGGGAGCGCGTGGTGCTGCGCATCCTGGACAAGGATCAGGCGGGCCTCGGCCTGGCCGAGCTGGGCATGGACGAGAAGACGCTGGAGGCCTTCAGTCAGGCCCTGGCCGAGCCCAATGGCGTCATCCTGGTCACCGGCCCGACCGGTTCGGGCAAGACCACCAGCCTGTACGCCGGGCTGTCCGTTCTGAACGACGCCAGCCGCAACATCCTGACCGTCGAGGACCCGGTGGAGTACGCCATCGACGGCGTGGGCCAGACCCAGGTGAACACCAAGGTGGGCATGACCTTTGCGGCGGGGCTGCGCGCCATCCTGCGTCAGGACCCGGACGTGGTGATGGTGGGCGAAATCCGCGACGTGGAGACTGCCCAGATCGCGGTGCAGGCCGCCCTGACCGGGCACCTGGTGCTGTCCACCGTCCACACCAACGATGCGGCCGGCGCCGTGACCCGCCTGCGCGACATGGGCATCGAGCCGTTCCTGCTGGCCTCCACCCTGCGCCTGATCGTGGCCCAGCGGCTGGTGCGGCGCCTGTGTCCCGACTGTCGCCAGCCTGAGCCGGCGGACAAGGCCACGGCCAAGCTGGCCGGGATCAAGGAAGGCAAGACCATCTGGCGCGCCGCCGGCTGCGCCCATTGCAACCAGACCGGCTATCAGGGCCGGGTCGGCATCTATGAGACCATCCGCGTCACCGACGCCGTGCGCCGCTTGATCGCAGAGGAAGCGGGCGAGGAGGCCATCACCACCGAGGCCCTGGGCAAGAAGTCCAGCCTTTCGGGCCGCGCCCGCGCCCTGGTGCTGGAGGGCGTGACCACCGTTGAGGAATCCGTCCGCGTCACCCGGCAGTCGGTGGAGGATCAGGACTGATGGCCGCGTTCGATTATGTGGCGGTGGACCCGCGCGGACGCACCCTGAAGGGCGTGGTCAGCGCGCCGGACGAGGCGACCGCGCGCAGCGTGCTGGACCGCCGTCGCCTGATGCCGCTGGAGCTGTCCGTGTCGTCCGCGCGGCCTGATCGGGAAACGAAATCCGGCGGGGGGCGTCTGGGGTCCAAGACCCTGGCCCTGACCACCCGCCAACTGGCGACCCTTGTCGCCGTCTCGCCGGTGGAAGAGGCGGTGCGCACCATCGCCCTGCAAAGCGAGCGGCCCGCCGTGCGCCGGGTGCTGATGGGCGTTCACACCGGCGTGCTGGAGGGCTTCCGCCTGTCCGAGGCCATGCGGCGGCAGGGCCCGGCCTTCCCGCCCCTGTACAGGGCCATGGTGTCTGCGGGCGAAAGCTCCGGCGCGCTGGGACCGATCCTGGAGCGCATGGCCGATCTGCTGGAGCGCGAGCAACAGGTGCGCGGCAAGGTCATCACGGCTCTGGTGTATCCCATCGTGCTGGCGGTGGTGGCCATCGGCGTCATCGCCGCCCTGATGGCCTTCGTGGTGCCCCGCGTGGTGGAGCAGTTCACCAGCATGAACCAGACCCTGCCCCTGCTGACGCGGGTGGTGATCGCGATCTCGAGCCTGATCACCGACTGGGGCTGGCTGGTGCTGATCGTTCTTGTTGTCGGCGGCGTCCTGTTCGCGGCGGGGCTGAGACAGCCCGCCTTCCGCCTGAAGGTGGACGGGCTGATGCTGAAGCTGCCGGTGATCGGGCGGCTGATGCGCGACCTGCACGGCGCGCGCATGGCCCGGACCCTGTCCACCATGATCGCGGCGGGTCTGCCGGTGCTGGAGGGCCTGACCATTACCGCCCGCACCATCTCCAACCGTGTGCTGCGCGCCGCCACCGAATCCATGGCCGAATCCGTGCGCGAGGGCGGCGGGCTGTCGGCCGCCATGCGCCGGGCCGAGGTGTTTCCGCCCATCCTCGTCTACATGACCGCCTCGGGCGAAAGCAGCGGCCGGCTGGAGCCTATGCTGGAGCGCGCCGCCGACTATCTGGAACGCGAGTTCGCCACCTTCACCGCCGTGATGCTGAGCCTGCTGGAGCCGGCCATCATCGTCGTCATGGGCGGGATCGTCGCCGTCATCGTGCTGTCGATCCTGCTGCCCATTCTTCAGATCAACACCCTGGCCCTGGGATAGGGAAAATGAGCATGAATATTTTTGGCCCTAACGCTCGCCGCGCGGCGGCTCGCTTCTTGAGGGCGTCGCGCGTCCGCGCTGACCGCCGCAAGCGCGCCGGTTTCACCCTGGTGGAAGTCATGGTGGTGGTGGTCATCATCGGCCTGCTGGCCACGGTGGTGGTCATCAACGTCCTGCCCGCCCAGGACCGCGCAATGGTCGAGAAGGCCACGGCGGATATCGCCGTGCTGGAGCAGGCGGTGGAGACCTATCGCCTCGACAACCTGACCTTCCCCCGCACCGAGGACGGGCTTCAGGCCCTGGTTGCGCCGCCCGCCAGCCTGAACCGGCCGGAACGCTACCGCCAGGGCGGCTATGTGCGCCGCCTGCCGGAGGATCCGTGGGGCAATCCCTATCAGTACCGCCAGCCGGGCCGCGACAACCGACCCTTCGAGATCATCTCCCTGGGCGCCGACGGCCAGGAAGGGGGCGAGGGCAATGACGCCGACATCTCCAACTGGCGCTGACCGGGTCCGCCGGGCGGGCTTCACCCTGGTTGAGGTGATGGTGGTCACGGCCCTGATCGGCCTGGCCGCAGGGGCGGTGGTCATGACCCTGCCCGATCCGCGCCCGCCGGTGGGCCAGCAGGCCGAGGTTTTCGCCGCCCGTCTGGTGCGGGCGCGGGAAGAAGCGATCCTGACCGGCCGCCCGGTGGCGGTGACGGCGGACGCGCGCTGCTACGCCTTCGAGGTGTTCGCGGGAGGCGAATGGGGCCCGCTGGAGGACAGCCTGTTCCGCCGCACGGACTGGGGCGAGGACGTGCGCGTCGCCCTGCCGCGCGAGACGGCCCGCACCGCCTTCGACCCCACCGGCATGGCCGAGCCCCTGACCGTGGCCCTGTCGCGCGGCGAGGGCACGGTGCGCGTGACCGTGGACGGCTCCGGCGAGGTGCGCGTGGATGACTGAGCGGCCGGGGTTCAGCCTGATCGAGATGGTGGTGGCCCTGGGTGTGTTCAGCCTGGCGGCCCTGGCCCTGCTGAACCTCATGGGCGAGGGGGTGCGTTCAGCCGTGCGCGCCGAGACCCGCGCCCTCGGCGCGGTGGTGGCCGAGAACGTGGCGGTGGAAGCCGTGGTCGCCCGCGATCCGCCGTCGCCCGGGACTCAAGACGGACAGGTCCAGCTGGCCGGGCGCGACTGGCGCTGGACCCGCACCGTGACCGCCACCCAGGATCCCGGAATCCTGCGCATCGATGTGTCCGTCACCGATGGCGGCGAGCACGCCGCCGATCTGGCCGTGTTCCGGGGCGTGCGATGACCCGGCGCGCGGGCTTCACCCTGGTTGAGGTTCTGGTGGCCCTGGCCATCTTCGCCATGATCGCCTCGGCGGGGGTGGGCCTGCTGTCCTTCGCCATCGACAACCGTCTGGCCGTGCGGGACGCCAGCGAGCGGACCGCCGCCTTCCAGCGCACCCGCGCCCTGATGCGGGCCGATCTGGGCCAGGCGGCGCCCCGGCGGGTGCGCGGCGCAGACGGTGCGCCCCAGGCGGCGTTCGAACTGGGCGGCGAGTCCCTGTTCGCCGTCACCCGCCGCGGCTGGATCAATCCCGGCGAGGCCCAGCGCGCCTCCATGCAGCGGGTGGACTACCGGCTGGTTGACGGACGGCTGGAGCGCCGGGTGCGCGAGCGTCTGGACGGGGCCCGGCCCGCCGAGCCGCAGGTGCTGCTGGAGAATGTGGAGAGCGCGCAGGTCACGGCCATTCTGGACGGCGACCCCATCGCCGACTGGCGCCCGGTGCAGAACCGACCCCTGCCCGACGCGGTGCGCATCGACCTGACGCTGGAGGGCTATGGCCCGGTCACTCAGCTGTTCATGGTGGCGGGGGCGGACCCATGAGACCGTCCCGTCGCGAGCGCGAGGGCATGGCCCTGCTGACTGTCCTCTTGTTGGTGGCGGTGATGGCGGCGCTGGCCGTGGTCATGCTGGACGACATCCGCTTCTCCGTGCGCCGGGCCACCAACGCCTCGGCCATGGATCAGGCGCAGTGGTATGGACTGGGCGCCGAGACCCTGGCGCGGAGCCAGGTGCGGCGGCTGATGGACCAGAACAGCAGCCGCACGCCGCTGGAACCTGAATGGAACGGCCGCACCTTCGACTTTCCGGTAGACGAGGGCGGGGCGATCCGCGTGACCGTGCGCGACGGTCAGGCGTGCTTCAACCTGAACAGCGTCGTTTCCGGCCAGGGCGAGGCGCTGGCCCGCAATGACGACGGGGTGCGCCAGTTCCTGGCCCTGTCCCGCGCGGTCGGCGTGGCCGAGGCGCGGGCGCGGGCCGTGGCCGACGGACTGGTGGACTGGATAGACACCGACAGCCGGTCCGAGCCGCTGGGGGGTGAAGACGGCGCCTACGCCGGTCAGGCCACGCCCTACCGCACTGGCGGGACCCTGCTGTCGGAAGTCAGCGAATTGCGCGCCGTGCGCGGCGTGTCGGCCGAGGACTACGCCCGCCTGCGCCCCCATCTGTGCGCCCTGCCGGTGACGGGGGTCACCGCCGTCAATGTGAACACCCTGACGCCGGATCAGGCGGTGCTGCTGGTCATGATGACCGACGGGCGTCTGTCGGACTCCGCCGCCCGGCGCGTGATCGGAGCGCGCCCCCCCGGGGGGTGGACCGACACCACCGCCTTCTGGGGCGAGCCGACCCTGGCCGGGATCACCCCGTCCAACGCCGCCTATGATCAGGCCGGCGTTGTCACCCGCTTTTTCGCCCTGGACGCCCGGGTCGCCCATAGCGGCGCCGAGGCGGTCATGAGCGCCCTGATCGAGGCCGCCCCCGGCGGGGCGGTGCGCACGGTGGCGCGCCGATGGACAACCGACGAATGACCCTGACCCGACTTCTCCTGCTGGCGCCCTCGGCGGACCAGCCTTCGCCCTGGCTGGCGGTGGACCGCGACGGCCGCGTGCTGCAGCGCGGCCTGCTGACACCCGACAGGGCCGGCGCCCCGCCGTCGCCCATGCGCACCGTGGCCGTGGCGCCCGGCGCCGACGTCATGGTGCGCTGGCTGGACCTGCCCGGGCGCAATGAGGCGCAAGGCCGGGCCGCCGCCCTGTGGGCCCTGCGCGATGATCTGGCCGCCCCGCCCGAGCGGCTGCGGGTATCGCTGGGTCCGCGCCGCGAGACCGATGGCCGTCGTCTCGTCGCCGTGGCCAATGCCGCGCTGGTGGACGCCTGGATCGCCTATGCGGAGTCGCTTGGGGTGACGCCGGATGTGATCGTGCCGGACCACCTGACTCTCACGGCGCCGCTCGAGGGCGAGGGCCTGACCTCGGTGGGCTTCGGGCCGATGACCGCCCTGCGGGGGCTGGATATGTCGGTGACGGTGGAGCCGGATCTGGCGCCCCTGATCGCCGGCGAGCGGCCGGTGACCCCGGTGGAACGCGCCGAGGAGGTGGAGGCCATGCTGATCCAGGCCGCCCTGAATCCGCCGGTCAATCTGATCGGGCGCACCCGCGCCGCCGCCGAGGGGCTGGGCGCCTGGCGCCGCGCGGCGATCATGGCGGGCCTGCTGGTCCTGTCGCCCCTGCTTCTGCTCGGGGTGACGGCCGCGCGCGATGATCTGGCGGCGCGTGAGTTGAACGGCGAGAGCACGGCCATGCTCCGTCAGGCTTTCCCCGACATGGCGCCGGACGCCGATCCGGCGGCGGAGGCCCAGCGACGCCTCAACGCGACCGCCGCGTCGGGCGGGGTCTCGGGCGTAACCGCCGCCCTGTTCGCTGCGGTGGAACAAGTGGAGGGGACCGAGCTGGACGCCCTGTCGGTCTATGACGACGGCCAGGTGCGGGCCACTGTCTCCTACGGCGCCTATGGCGATCTGGAGGCGCTGGACGCCGCCCTCCTGGCCTCGGGCCTGACCATGACCGACGAAAGCACACTTGAAGAGGACGGCCGCATGGTCAGCGACGTGATCATCGGAGCCGCCGCATGAACGCCTTCAACGAACAGGTGAAGGCCGCCCGCGTCTGGTGGGACAGCCGCACCGCCCGCGAGCATGTGATGCTGGGCGTGCTCGCCGGGGTGCTGGCGCTGGTGCTGGCGTGGTTCCTGATTCTGGCGCCGCTGCTGGCCTGGAAGGCGGGCGCCGCCGACCGGCTGGACGCCGCGGTCCAGACCCACGCCCTGGCCTCGGCGGCGGCGGGGGTCGATATATCCGGCGGGATTGCGCGGACCCCTGCGGATCTCGAGACGCTGCTGACGAACAGCGCGGCCGAGGCGGGCGTCGCGGTTCAGGTGACCGTAGAGGGCGGGGGCGTCAGCTTCGCGGTCGAGTCCGCCGAGACCGCGCGCCTGTTCGGCTGGATCGCCGCTCTGGAGCGGGCCGGGCTGACCATCACAAGTCTCAGCGTGCTGGAGAACGCCGACGCCACCTTGCAGGCGCAAGGAACCGTGGCGCCGTGAGCCGACTGACGTTGATCATCGTGTTCACCGCATCGCTGGTGCTCATGCTGGCGGTGCTGACCCCGCTTCGGCTGGTCCTGGATATGGCAGGAGTCGACGAGTTGGGCCTGTCCGCCGACCGGGTGGAAGGACCGTTCTGGGGCGGGCGGGTGATCGGGGCGCGAGCGGGCGTCATGCCGCTGGGGGACCTGAAGGTATCGGTCAATCCGTTCGTCCTGATGCTGGCGGGCGACGATGCAGACCGGCTGCGAGCGGTGACGGTGCGCGACGGCTCGGGCGAGCGCATCCCGCTGGACGGCTTCGCCGCCTACAGGCCCAGTGGCCCGTAGAGCCAGGTCATCCAGAGTCCCAACGCCAGAAACACGCCGAAAGGCAGGCGGTCCTCGCCCGAAACCGGCTGTTTCAAGGCCAGACGCGCCAGAACCAGGCTCAGGCCCGCCACCGACGCCCATAGCAGCACACTGGGCAGGCCCATCCATCCGGTCCACGCGCCCGCCGCCGCCAGCAGGCGGAAGTCGCCGCCGCCCAGTCCCTCCCGGCCCCGCGTCCGGCGATAAAGCGCGGCGATCCCCCACAACACGGCGAACCCGGCCGCCGCGCCGATCAGATGATCTATCAGGGCGGGTCGATCGAACAGCGCCGTCGCCGCTAGCCCGCCCGCCAGCAGCGGCAGGGTCAGCCAGTCCGGCAGCCAGAAATGCCGCGCGTCCACGACCGCGATCAGCAGCAGGCTCCAGCCCAGCAGGGCGGTGACGACGATTGGCGTTGCGACGCTCTCCCAGGCCCAGCCGCCGAGCGCCGCGCCGACGGCCGCAAGGCCGGCGAGGAGGACAAGAGAGGGCCGGCTGGGCCCCGCATCATCCAGCCGCGCGGTCAGCCATGCCGACGCAGCGCCCGCCAGCAGGCCTAGCGGGATGAGAGTCCAGTGAAACAAGGGATCAGCCCTACGGCTGGTTCAGATCGGCCAGGGCGCGCGACAGGTCCAGCCGGATCAGACGAGCGGCCTCGGCCGCCGCGCGTTGCTCGCCGTCGCGCTGGGCGGCGATCGCGGCGTAGGCCTGATCGGCGGCGGCGTAGGTGACGGTGGCGGTCACCGCGTCGGTGATGGCCTCGCCGCCGGAGACAGGCGTCAGCTGGTAGCGCACTGTCAGCACCAATTCGTAGCGCGATACGGTGTCGTCCACCCGGCGACCGAGGGCCACGCGGCGCTGATCCAGATCGGTTTCAAGTCGCCACAGGGACGTCTGACCACGATCCCAGGCCAGTTCATCCTCAAGCGCCTGACGCAGCTCGAAGCCGGTGCGGGTGTCCGGAACCGAGACGGAGATGCGCGACAGGGTCGGCGACACGCCCGGCTCGGCGTACAGCGGCGTGAATCCGCAGGCGGCCAGCATCATCAGAGCGCTGAAGGCGGCGGCGATGCGGACCGGACGGATCATCCGGCCACCAGATTGATGATGCGGTCGGGCACCACGATGACCTTTCGGACCGACTGGCTGACCGAGGCAAGGTAGGCCTGAACCGCCGGGTTCGCCAGAGCGGCCTCGCGCACCTGATCCTCGGGCGCGCCGCGCGGCATGACCACCTCGCCCCGGCGCTTGCCGTTGATCTGGATGGGCAGCGTCAATTCGTCATCGACAGCGAGCGCCGGATCGTACTGCGGCCACGGCGCGTCGAGAACCATGCCGTCCTGACCCAGGCGGGTCCAGCATTCCTCGGCCAGGTGCGGCGTGAACGGTGCAATCAGCCTGGCCAGGGCCGACAGGGCCTCGCGCCGGGCCTCGCCGCCCGCCTCCGCATGGGCGCGGATGACGGCCACGAAGGCGTACAGCTTGGCGATGGCGGCGTTGAAGCGGAAGCCCTCGACCCCCTCGCTGACCGCCTTGATCGCCTTGTGGGTCTCGCGGCGCAGGGCCTCGTCCAGCTTCTGGTCGCCAGCCTTGGCGGGGTCGAAGCCGTCGAACTCGGCCCAGACCCGCTGCACGAAGCGGCTGGCGCCCTCGACGCCGCCGGTGGTCCACTGCACGTCGCGCTCGGGCGGGCTGTCGGACAGCACGAACAGACGCCCGGCGTCCACGCCGTAGGCCTCGAGAATTTCTTCAGGGGCGACCACGTTCTTCTTGGACTTCGACATCTTCTCGATGTCGCCGATGGTCAGGGCCTCGCCGGTGGAGCGGCGCGCAGCGGTGCGCTTGTCACCCTCGGTGACGATCTCCACGTCGGTGGGCTCGATCCACTTGCCGTCGGCCGCCCTGTAGGTTTCGTGGACCACCATCCCTTGCGTGAACAGGCCGGCGAACGGTTCCTTCACGTCCATCAGGCCCGCGTCGGACAGGGCGCGGGTGATGAAGCGGGCGTACAGCAGGTGCAGGATCGCGTGCTCGACCCCGCCGATGTACTGGTCCACCGGCAGCCAGCGATCCGCCGCCGCCTTGTCGACAGGCGCGTCGGCGGTGGGATCGGTGAAGCGGGCGAAATACCACGAGCTGTCCACGAAGGTGTCCAGCGTATCGGTCTCGCGCCGGGCGTCCGCGCCGCAGCTGGGGCACTTCACATGCTTCCAGGTGGGGTGACGGTCCAGCGGATTGCCGGGCACGTCGAAGGTGACGTCCTTGGGCAGCTCCACCGGCAACTGGTCGGCGGGGACCGGGACAGGCCCGCAGGCCTCGCAATGGATGATGGGGATGGGACAGCCCCAGTAGCGCTGGCGGCTGACGCCCCAGTCGCGCAGGCGGTAAACCGTGGCGCCTTCGCCCAGCCCGGCCGCCTCGATGCGGGCCACGGCGGCCTTTTTGGCGGCCTCCACATCAAGACCGTCCAGATCGGCCGAGTTGAAGATGCGGCCCGGACCCACATAGGCCTCGTCCGCCACGGTGAAGTCCTCATCGGCGCCGTCGGGGCGCACCACGGGGATCACCGGCAGGTCGTATTTGCGGGCGAAGTCCAGATCGCGCTGATCGTGGGCGGGGCAGGCGAAGATGGCGCCGGTGCCGTATTCCGACAGGATGAAGTTGGCGATCCAGACCGGAACCGTGCGCGTGGGGTCCAGCGGATGGACGGCGGTCAGACCGGTGTCGAAGCCGATCTTCTCGGCCTGATCGATCTCGGCCTGGCTGGCGCCGCCCTTCTTGCACTCGGCGATGAAGGCGGCGGCCTCGGGGCTGCGCTCGGCGATGGCGGCGGACAGGGGATGGTCGGGGGCCAGGCCCACGAAGGACGCGCCGTACAGGGTGTCGGGCCGGGTGGTGAACACCTCGACGCTCTCGAATCCTTCCGGAATCTCGCCCTTCAGCGGCCAGGTCACCCGGGCGCCGGTGGAACGGCCGATCCAGTTGGCCTGCATCAGCCGGACCTTCTCGGGCCAGCGGTCCAGGGTGGACAGGCCCTCCACCAGATCATCGGCGTAATCGGTGATCCGCAGGAACCACTGGGTCAGCTTCTTCTTCTCGACCTCGGCGCCGGAGCGCCAGCCGCGCCCGTCGATCACCTGCTCGTTGGCCAGGACGGTGTTGTCCACCGGGTCCCAGTTGACGACGCCTTCCTTGCGATAGACCAGGCCGCGCTTCAGCAGCTCGATGAACCAGGCCTGCTGCTTGCCATAATAGGCAGGATCGCAGGTGGCGAACTCGCGGCTCCAGTCCAGCGACAGGCCCAGAAGCTTCAGCTGATCGCGCATGGCGGCGATGTTGGACCAGGTCCAGTCGCCCGGGTGCACGCCCCGCTCCATGGCCGCGTTCTCGGCCGGCATGCCGAAGGCGTCCCAGCCCATGGGATGCAGAACGTCGAACCCCTGCGCCCGCTTGTGACGGGCCACCACGTCGCCCATCACATAGTTGCGAGCGTGGCCCATGTGGATGTTCCCCGACGGATAGGGGAACATCTCCAGCACATAGTATTTGGGCCGGCCGGTTTCGCCGGTCGGGGTCACGAATGCCTTCGCCGCCTCCCAGCGCGCGCGCTGGCGGGGTTCGGCCGTCCGGGGATCATATCGCGTCATGCGGTCAGTCTGGCTCCGGCGATCAGCCGGCGTAGGCGAGGTTCAGTTCACGCGCACGGGTCAGGATGGCGTTCTCCAGGTCCGTTTCGGTCTGGGGATTCACCGGCTGGGCGATCCACTGCCCGGCCTCGTTCCTGACTTCGCGGGTTACGGTGACGTTCAGGGCGTCGGCGCGCAGGCGCGTGTCCAGGATCATCACCGTGGCCTTGAAGCGCTCGTTCGGCGACTCGGCGGGCGTGTGCCAGTCGTAATTGATGACGCCGCCCCACGGATCAGCCGTCAGCAGCGGCAGGAATTCCAGGGTGTCGAGCGACGCACGCCAGAGGAAGCTGTTCACGCCGATGTTCGCCGCCTGGGTCTCGGCCGGCGCCGCACTGTCGCCCCGCGAAAAGGGATTCAAGGTTCCGCAGCTCGCCAGGGCGACGCTGCAAGCGATCAGGGCGATCGAGGCGCCGCGATTGAAAGCCATGGACTACTCCGTCAGATAAGGGCCGCACCGTTTCGGGCGCGCCCGACCGATGCGGCGCCGCGCCCCCGCGGACCGCCGAATGGTCTATAGCATGGCCTACCGCCGCGCTGACAAGCGACAGATGACGAAGAAGGCGCCGGACTCCCGTGTTGCGCGAGCCACAGCTGCCGCTGAACCTGTCACGGAACCTTGTTCACACCCTCGCATTGCGTTGACCGGGTTGTGAGACCATGTCTAATCGACGACGCCGGTATCGATCACAACGAGCCGGTCGGCGATGGATGTTTCAAGGTCCAGGCCGCTTGAAGGGCGGAAACAGTGATGCGGGTCCACGGACTCATTCTTGCGATGGCTGCTGCTGCGGCCCTGACGGCGACGGCGTTTGACGCCTCGGCGCAGACGCGCGAATCGGCCCGCGCCGCTGTTCAGGCATCCCCCACGCTCCGGAACGATCTCGTTTCCGATCGCGAAGCGCCGCGCCGCGGCCTGCGTTGGAACGACGACGGGCGCTGGGGGCTGGACCTGAATCTCAGCCAGCCTGTCGGGCGTGAGGCGGATTGGAGCGATGTCCAGGCCGGCGCCTACTATCGGCTGAATCCCCGTCTTCAGGTCGGCGCAGCCGCGTCACTGTCCGATCCCCGGACGGACCCGGCCCGTCCGGTCGAGTCGGACCGCCGGTCGCAGCCGCGTGTGCGGCTGGAGACAATCTTCAAATTCTAGGGCTTAGCCTGTCAGGGGCAGTCATCGAGGCGCTGTAGCCAGCGCCTCGATGTTTTCGCGCCTTGTGCTCTAGACGGCTTCCAGATTTCGCTCTGTAGCCGCCGCGCGCATGGCTTTCTGCAGCTTTTCGAAGGCTCGGACCTCGATCTGGCGCACGCGCTCGCGACTGACGCCGTATTGGCCGGCCAGTTCCTCGAGGGTGACGGGGTCGTCCTTGAGGCGGCGCTCGGTCAGGATGTGCTTTTCCCGATCCGTCAGTTCCTCCATGGCCTCCTGAAGCAGACCCATGCGCAGGGAGTGCTCCTCGGTGTCGGCCAGGCGGGTTTCCTGGGACACCTGGGTGTCGTCGGTGAGCCAGTCCTGCCACTCGCTTTCGCTGTCCGAGCGCAGGGGCGAGTTCAGGGACGCGTCGCCCGTCAGGCGCCGGTTCATGTTGACGACTTCTTCCTCGGACACGCCCAGATCGGTGGCGATCTTGGAGACGTGTTCGGGACGCAGGTCGCCTTCCTCGAAGGCCGAAATCTGGCTCTTGGCCTTGCGAAGGTTGAAGAACAGCTTCTTCTGCGCGGCGGTGGTGCCCATCTTCACGAGCGACCAGCTGCGCAGGATGTATTCCTGGATCGAGGCGCGGATCCACCACATGGCGTAGGTGGCCAGACGGAAGCCCTTGTCCGGGTCGAACTTCTTGACCGCCTGCATCAGGCCAACATTGCCCTCGGAGATCACTTCGCCGATGGGCAGCCCATAGCCGCGATAACCCATGGCGATCTTGGCCACGAGACGCAGGTGTGAGGTCACGAGGCGGTGCGCCGCCTCCGGGTCTTCATGCTCTGACCAGCGCTTGGCGAGCATGAATTCCTCGTCCTTGGTCAGCATCGGAAACTTGCGGATTTCCGTCAGATAGCGGGACAGTCCCTGTTCAGGCGACATAACCGCAAGTGAATTCAGAGCCATATGGCTACCCTCCAACGCGTCAAGAGCAGGCGTTGCTCGGTCCGACCACCGGATGTGCACCGGACCTTTCGCCCCTCAACAAGCCAGATAGGAATGGGTTTCGTCCTTTGTCAGGGGTGAATCGACGCAGGCGCGAACAATTGTGCGTTTTCCGCATCGCCATCCGGCCCGGACTGTGTAGCAGGAAGTCCGTCCTTTTTCAATACGGACCGATGGCGCGGCTGTGTCCACGAGCGTTCGGTGGGCGTTTCGGAGCCGAAAGACCTAGATTCCGATGATGCCGCGATAGGTCGGGTGGACCGTTTCGGCGTGTTCGGGATGCCGCTTCAGCCAGCCGGCGAAGAAGGGACAGACGGGCAGGATCTTGAGCCCACGTGCTTCGATATCGGCCAGGACGTGGCGGGCCAGTGCGCTGGCGTGGCCTTTACCCTCGAGCGGAATGGGCGTGATCGTCTCGGTGATCATGACGCCGCCGTCCACCAGATTGTAGGTGGCGACGATGGTCCCGCCATCGACGGCCAGTTCGTAGCGTTTGGCGTCGGTGTTGTCTCGGAATTCCACGCTGTCAGCCATGTGATGAGCTCCTTGTTTGAACCAGTTTAGAGGTCGGCGAGCAGAGTCTCCAACTGCCGCATATCCCCCGGCGGATCGGTCTCGAATCGAAGCGCCGCACCAGTGATGGGGTGGATGAAGCCCAGAACGGCGGCGTGCAGGGCCTGGCGCTTCAGGCCTGAGGCGGCGATGGCGTCCTTCACCGTATGGGCCGGGCTGCCGGAGCCGTATGTGGGATCGCCCAGGATCGGCGCGCCCTTTGACGCCAGGTGGACGCGGATCTGGTGGGTGCGGCCGGTGTGCAGGGTGCAGGCGACGCGGGCGGCCATGGGGGCGCCGCCGGGCTTCTTCGGGGCGCCGAAGGTCTGCTGGACCCGGTAGTCGGTGATGGCAAGGCGGCCCCCGGACTTCAGCACCGCCATCTTCTTGCGGTCGGCGTTGGAGCGGCCGATCTGCGTCTCGATGCGGCCCCGCGCCGGGTCGGGCGCGCCGCGGGTCAGGGCGATGTAGGTGCGCTCGATGTCGTGGGCGGCGAACAGGGCCGAGAGCCCGGCGTGGGCCGCGTCGGACTTGGCCGCCACCATGACGCCGGAGGTGTCCTTGTCCAGCCGGTGGACGATGCCGGGCCGGGCCACCCCGCCGACGCCGGACAGGGAGCCGGCGCAGTGGTGCAGAAGGGCGTTGACCAGGGTGCCGGTTTCATTGCCCGGCGCCGGGTGGGCGGCCATGCCTGCAGGCTTGTCCACCACGATCAGGTGGGCGTCCTCGAACAGTACGGGCAGGGGCAGGGCCTCGGGGGCCGGATCAGCGGGCGTTACAGCGGGAATCAGGATGTCGTACAGCCCCGCTGCGGCCTTGCCCGAGCGGGATATAGGTGCGCCGTTCAGGGTGACGCGGCCCTGTTCGATCAGGGCCTGGAGCCGGGCGCGGCTGACGTCCTGCAGGGCGTCCGACAGGGCCTTGTCCAGACGCTGGCCCGCGTGGACATCGGTAAGCTGGACGGTCAGAGCGGTCCCGCCGGCATCCTCAACATCCTCGTCAGCATCCATTCAGCCTGTGTGGGGCGAACTGGTCTCGAAATCCAGCGGCGAACGGCCGAGGTCTGGCCAAACGAGGTTATCTTTGGCATTTAGCCGCCGGGCGAATGGTTAACGGGGGAGTGGATCATGCGTGTTGTTCTGACACTGGCGGCGGGGGCGGTCCTGATGGGGCTGGGCAGCTGCGCCACCATGAGCGAGGACCAGTGCCTGGCGGGCGACTGGTACGGGCAGGGCCGGTCGGACGGTGCGGCGGGCTACGGCCCAGGCCGATTGTCGGATCACACGGAGGCCTGCACGCGGCATGGCGTGACGCCGGACGCCAACGCCTATTACGAGGGGCACGAGGTCGGGGTGCGCCAGTACTGCGTGCCGGGGCGTGCGTTCCGAATCGCGGCGTCGGGCGGCGGTTACTCCAACGGTTTCTGCCCCGCCGATCTGGAGCAGGATTTCCTGTACGCCTATTCCGACGGTCGTTTGGTCTGGGACGCCATCCAGCGCGCCAACGCGGTGCGGGCGCGGGTGGATGAGTTCACGGCCCGGGCGCGGGAATACGAGGAGGACATCCGCGACGAGGAATACCGCCTCGCCAACGAGGAAGGGCTGACGGAGGAGGACCGGAGGACGATCCGCGAGCGAATTCGCCGACTGCGCCGGGATCGCGACACCGCCAACGATCAGGCCAACGCCCTGTCCTATGACGTTACGGACGCGGACCGCGAGGTCAGCCGTCTGCGCAGCCGATTTACGCCGGTTTACGGAAACTGGTGAGGACGACGGGCGGAACAAGGGGCGCTGCGCCCCTTGTCCTTTGCACTGCAGCGTTCCAGTTAGATTGAACACCCAGTCTGACCGGAACGAGGATGCCGCACGCCGACAGCCTGATCATCACCCTTGTGGGCGGCTTCGTGCTGGCGTTCGTGTTCGGCATGATCGCCAACCGGCTGAGGCTGTCGCCGCTGGTAGGCTATCTGCTGGCGGGCGTTCTGATCGGGCCGTTCACGCCGGGCTATGTGGCGGACATGGAGCTGGCGCCCCAGTTGGCCGAGATCGGCGTCATCCTGCTGATGTTCGGGGTGGGGCTTCACTTCTCGCCCCGCGACCTGATGAAGGTGCGCAAGGTCGCCGTGCCGGGCGCCCTGGCCCAGATCGCGGCGGCCACCTTGCTGGGCTGGTTGCTGGGTCGGCTGATGGGGCTGGGCGACGGGGAGGCGTTTCTGTTGGGCTTCTCTCTTTCGGTGGCGTCCACCGTGGTGCTGCTGCGGGCCCTTGAGGAGCGTCAGCAGATCAAGACCGAGGTGGGGCGCGTGGCCATAGGCTGGCTGATCGTTGAGGATCTGGTCATCGTCATCGCTCTGGTCATGCTGCCGCTGTTGGTGCTGCCGGGCGGGCAGGCGGCGGACCCGGCGGCTCTGGGCCTGTCCATCGGCTGGACCCTGCTGAAGGTGGCCGCTTTCGTGGCGCTGATGTTCGTGGTCGGCGGGCGGGTGCTGCCGTGGGTTCTGGTGCGCATCGCCCATACCAAGTCGCGCGAGTTGTTCACCCTCGGGGTTCTGGCCATCGCCCTGGGCATCGCCTGGCTGGCCTATGCGGTGTTCGGGGCGTCGTTCGCCCTGGGCGCCTTCGTGGCCGGGCTGGTGCTGAACGGCACGCCGCTGGGGCACAATGCGGCGGAGCGGGCGCTGCCCTTGCGCGACGCCTTCGCGGTGCTGTTCTTCGTTTCGGTGGGCATGCTGTTCGACCCGACCATTCTGGTGCGCGAGCCGCTGGCGGTGTTCGGCGTGCTGATGATCGTGCTGGTGGGCAAGTCCATGGCGGCCCTGGCCATCACCAGCGTCTTCCGGGTGAATCGCCATGTCAGCTTCACGGTGGCGGCCAGCCTGGCCCAGGTGGGCGAGTTCACCTTCATCCTGGCGTCGCTGAGCGTCTATCTGGGCGCCATGAGCCGCGAGACGCAGGATCTGATCCTGGCCGGGGCGCTGATATCGATCGCGGTCAATCCGTTTGTGTTCAGGCTGGCGGACTGGCTGGATGCCCGGAAGGGGCCGCCGCAGGCCCCCTCTCCCCTTGTGGGAGAAGGTGGCCCGCTAACCTAACAGAACGAACTAGAAATTTCGAGCTGCCGACCTCTGTGTAGGAGCTGTGCAGCGTCGTCACGGGTGCTGTGTGGTGGTGCGCAGTTCAAAGGAGATGTTCCGAGGGTCGCCTACGGGCGGGCAGCGGATGTGCATCCTTGGTCAACTGGCGAACTAACCGGTTCAATGGTTTCACCCTCACGGCCGCGCTGAACGGGCTTCGTGAGGTGTGGGCTCACGCTAGGCATCGAGAGCATGCCGGTGACCGGATGGATTTACACAAGAATTCCAAGGGCGCCTCCGATGAGCCGCTTAGCCCCTGGCTATCCATCGGGGCCGGCTCCTCTGACCGGACGCGCGGAAATTCAGGAAGGGACTTCTGGCGGCGGCTGAGAACTTTCGACTGTCAGACTGGACACGGCGGCGTCGATGGTTCGAGCAGATTGGACTGCTGCCCCCGCTGCGCCGTCATATCGTGAGGGAAGACTAGTGGGCGGACGTAATAGTTCGCATTGAAGGAGTTCCTCATGAATCGGTTTCTCTCGCTGGCCGTCACTTCCGCTGTGATTCTGAGCGCCTCACCGGCGCTCGCCCATGCCAGACTGGTGTCCGCCACTCCCGGTGACGGTGCGACTGTCGCCGCGCCTCAAACAATCAGCCTGACGTTCAGCGAGCGGTTCGCTGCTCCGTTCTCAACCATCGAGCTGGTGGATGGCCGGGGCAGGCTCGTTGCCTTGACCAAGACGGTGTCGGAGGACGGCAAGACGCTAGGCGGGTCGTTCGCCGCGCCGCTGTCGACCGGGTCCTACCGAGTGACCTGGGCCATCGCGGCGGCAGACGGGCATCGAATGACCGGGACCTACAGCTTTACCGTCCGCTGAAGTGCCGATCGATCTGACCGTCGTCGGCCTGCGCTGGCTTCAGTTCGCAGCTGCTGTCGTGGCTCTCGGACTGCCGCTTTTTCAGGCTTACGGCATGAGCGCACCCGGCCAGCAATCCGCCCGACGCGCCACCGTCATCGCAGGCCTCGTCCTTGCGGTCTCGGCCCTTGGTGGTCTCGTGGCCCAGACGGCCATGATGGCGGGCGGATGGACCGCAGGGTTTGACCATGCGGCCTTGG
>NZ_JBLGCI010000023.1:0-24763 GCF_047617075.1 Brevundimonas sp. | reverse complement strand
TGGCGCCGCCGGCCTTCGCCAGCGTCATCGTGATCGCCGCCGTCAGGGTCGTCTTGCCGTGGTCAACGTGGCCGATCGTGCCGATGTTGCAGTGCGGCTTGGTGCGTTCAAACTTTTCCTTGGCCATGGCCAAAACTCCTGTGGCCCTGGTGGGGCGGTGTCAGCGAGAAAAAACTGGAGCGGGTAGACGGGATCGAACCGACATCCTCAGCTTGGAAGGCTGCTGCACTACCATTGTGCTATACCCGCGCATGGAGCACGGGCAGGCCCGTACCCGGTTCCGACCCGAAAGCCGTCCGTCGGTCGATCCTGCAAGGGCGCGTGGTGGGGGAAGTAGGACTCGAACCTACGAAGCTTACGCAGCGGATTTACAGTCCGCCCCCTTTGCCGCTCGGGACATTCCCCCGACGCGCCGCTTTCAGAACCGCCCGGCCTTCGCCCGAACAGGTCGAAAAGACCCATACGAACAAAAGCCCTCGGTGTTCCAGACAGCCTCGTATATGGGAGGCGCCGGACCCGAGGGCCGGGTGGCCCCCAAATCGGAGCGCGTCTTATAGTGTCGTCGAACCGCGAACGCAACGACCGGAAATCCAAGAAAATGCAGGGCTTCAAACCCCGGCCCGAACGGGGCTGGGCGCCGAAAAGCGACTCAGGCCCGCCCAGAGATTCGGCCCCGAGGGCGTCCCGGCAGAAGGTGGAGCCGGACAATCTGATCTGGGGGCGTCATCCGGTGCTGGCCGCGCTGGCCAATCCTGCCCGCCAGGGCAAGGGCCGCCTGCTGGCCACGCCGGAGCGGGCCGAGGAGCTGGCCTCCGGCGGTCTGAACAACGCCCACCAGATCGAGATCATGGACGGCCCGGCTTTGGCGCGCATGGTCCCGCCCGGCGCGGTGCATCAGGGGCTGGTGTTCAAGGTGGCGCCGCTGGAAGGCGTGACCCTGGAGGAGATCGCCGAACCGGCCGAGGGCGTGATCGTCATGCTGGACCAGATCACCGATCCCCAGAACGTGGGCGCGGTGTTCCGCTCGGCTCTGGCGTTCGGTGCGAAGGGCATCGTGGTGCAGGATCGGCATTCGCCGGCGCTGGCCGGGGCGCTGGCCAAGGCGGCGGCAGGCGCAACCGAGCGCCTGCCCTGCGTGCGCGCGACCAATCTGAGCCGGGCGCTGGAGCGTCTGGGCGATCTGGGCTGGCGCGCGGTGGGCATGGACGGGTCGGCGGAGATGACGCTGGATCAGGCGCTGGATGAGCGGCCGACGGTCATCGTCATGGGCTCCGAAGGCGACGGCATCCGCCGGCTGGTAGCCGAGCACTGCGAGGTGCTGGCCAAGATCCCGATGCCGGGCGGGTTCGAGAGCCTGAACGTGTCCAACGCCGCGGCCATTGCTCTTTATGAAGCGGCTCGGGCGCAGAGACGTAAGGGCTGAAAACAGGCGTTGCGCGTCGCCCGGCGGCGGGACTAGAGAGCGCCCATGTTCGAATTCTTCTCCTCCCCCGAATTCGCCAGCCAGATGGTCGCCCTGGGCCAGGTGCTGATGATCGATCTGGTGCTGGCCGGCGACAACGCCGTGGCGGTGGGTCTGGCCGCCGCCGCCCTGCCCGCCGAACAGCGCAAGAAGGCCATCCTGATCGGTCTGGCGGCCGCGGTGGTGCTGCGCATCGGCTTCGCCCTGATCACCATCCAGCTGCTGGCCATCGTCGGCCTGCTGATGGCGGGCGGGTTCCTGCTGCTGTGGGTGTGCTGGAAGATGTGGCGCGAGCTGCGGGAGCAGGCGACGCACGATCAGGCGGAGGCGCAGGCCGAGCTGGAGCTGGCCGCCAGCATCGAACATGGCCATGGGCCGAGCCCGGAGGAACTGGGCCTGAAGCGCAAGACCTTCGGCGCGGCGCTGCTGCAGATCATGATCGCCGACGTGGCCATGAGCCTGGACAATGTGCTGGCCGTGGCCGGCGCCAGCCATGACCACCCGTGGATCATGGTGTTCGGCCTGATCCTGTCCATCGCCCTTATGGGCGTGGCGGCGACCTTCATCGCCAAGCTGCTGAACAAGCACCGCTGGATCGCCTATGTGGGTCTGGTGATCGTGCTGTACGTCGCGCTGCACATGATCTGGGACGGCTATCGCTCGACCATCGTGCGGCTGGGCCACACCGAGGCGCACAACGAATTCATGATCGGCTCGTGGCTGGACATCGGGCCGGAGGAACAGGCCAAGCACCTGCGCCATGCGGGCGAGGACAATGGCCATACCGCAGAGGCCCTGCCCGGCGGGGCGGAGCGGCGCGTGGCGCCCGAGCCCGATCCCGTGCCTGCGGAATAGGGCCTAGCCCTCCCCGCCCCCGAAACGCTCGGCCCATTCGGCGACCTGGGCGTCCTCGATCTTTTTGAACAGCACCTCGGGCGCGGAGACCGGCGCACCGCGCGGAAGGACGTCCAGCAGGGCGGCTTCGGGCTCGGGCCAGGTCAGGTCGGTCTGGCCCACCGTGGCGCCGATGCGTTCGGCGGTGAACGGCAGGACCGGCGCCGAGATGCGGGCGAACAGGGCTACCAGATTCAGACCGGTGCGCACGCCCACGGCCGCGCGGTCGCGGTCTGTCTTGAAGGCGGTCCAGGGGGCGGCTTCCTGAAGATACTCATTGCCCAGCACCCACAGGGCGCGCAGGGCCTGACCGGCCTTGCGGAACTCCATGGCCTCGAACTCGGCGGTCAGTGTGGCCAGCGCCGCCGTGACATCCGCTTCGAGTTTGGCCTCGATCGGGCCGGGCTCGCCGCCGTCCGGCACGACGCCGTCGAACTTGCTCTCGGCGAACTTGACGATGCGGTTGACGAAATTGCCCAGTACGTCGGCCAGATCCTTGTTCACCGCGCCCTGGAACTGCTCCCAGGTGAAGGCGGTGTCAGAATGCTCGGGGCCGTAGGCGGTCAGATGCCAGCGCCAGTAATCGGCGGGCAGCAGCTCCAGCGCCTGATCCATGAACACGCCCCGGCCCTGTGAGGTCGAGAATTTGCCGCCGTACCAGTTCAGCCAGTTGAAAGCCTTCAGCTGGTCCACCGTCTTCCACGGCTCGCCGGAGCCCAGGATGGTGGCGGGGAAGCTGACCGTGTGGAACGCCACATTGTCCTTGCCCATGAACTGGACGTAGCGCACGTCCTCCGCCCCCTCATCCAGACGCCACCATGAGCGCCAGTCGCCGCCGGACTTGTCGGCCCACTCCTCAGTGGCGGCGATGTATTCGATGGGGGCGTCGAACCAGACGTAGAAGACCTTGCCCTCCAGCCCCGGGCGCGGTCCGCCGTCAGGCCCCACCACCGGCACGCCCCACTTCAGGTCGCGAGTGATGCCCCGGTCGATCAGGCCTTCGTCCAGATGCTTGTAGGCGATGGCGCGGGCCAGCGGCTGCCAGCTGGGCGACCGTTCATCAACCCAGCCGCGCACCGCATCGGCCACCTTGGTCTGCAGCAGATACAGGTGGCGGGTGTCGCGCACCTCCAGATTACGGCTGCCCGAGACAGCCGAATAGGGGTCCTTCAGATCGGTGGGGTCCAGCAGGCGGCCGCAGTTGTCGCACTGGTCGCCGCGGGCCTTTTCATAGGCGCAGTGGGGGCAGGTCCCCTCCACATAGCGGTCGGGCAGGAAGCGGCCGTCGTCGATGGAGTAGATCATGCGATCCACCCGCTCCTCAATCAGGCCGTTGTCCTCCAGCACCCTGGCGAAATGCTGGGTCAGGCGGTGGTTCGGGGCGTTGGAGGAGCGGCCGAACACGTCGTAGCTGAGGCCGAAGGCTTCGCCCGCGGCCTTCTGGACCTGATGCTGTTCGTCGCAATAGGTCTTCACGTCCTGACCCGCGGCGGCGGCGGCCAGCTCGGCCGGGGTGCCGTGCTCGTCGGTGGCGCAAACGTAGAGCACCTCATGGCCCTGGGCGCGCTTGAACCGCGACCACACGTCGGCGGGCAGCATGGAGCCCGCCAGGTTGCCCAGATGCTTGACGCCGTTGATGTAGGGCAGAGCCGAGGTGACGAGAATGCGGGCCATGGTGTCCGTACGCGGTTCGGGGAAGCGGTGGGATATAGCGGTCGCCGGGGGTGCGGCAAAGGGATGAGCCGTTTCTCCTCCCCATTTCATGGGGAGGTGGCGCGGGCGCGCCTCAGCGCCCGTGACGGAGGGGGCGGCGCAGGCGGCCAGGGATTGGCGTTTCGAACGGCAGGCGCCGAGTCGCACCCTCCACCACGCCCTGCGGGCGCGGTCCCCCTCCCCATGAATGGGGAGGAGAGTTCAGACCGACAGCGTTTCCTGGAAGCGCACCGGGCGGCCGTGGGCGGCGCCGATCAGCTCGCCATCCTTCATGACCACGCGGCCGCGCACAATGGTGGACATGGGCCAGCCGGTCGCCTCGAAGCCGTCGAACGGAGTCCAGGCGGAGCGGGTGGCCATGTCGGCGTGGGTGATGGTGCGTTTGGCCTTCAGGTCCACCAGCGTCAGATCTGCGTCATAGCCGACGGCCAGACGGCCCTTGCCGGCGATGTTGAAGATGCGCTGGGCGCCCGCCGAGGTCAGGTCGATGAAGCGCTCGAGGCTCATCTTGCCGTCAGCCACATGGGTCAGCATGACCGGGACAAGGGTCTGGACGCCGGGCATGCCCGAGGGCGAGGCGGGATAAGGCCGGGCCTTTTCCTCCAGCGTGTGGGGGGCGTGGTCCGAGCCCAGCACGTCCACGATCCCCTGATCGATGCCGCGCCACAGGCCCGCCACGTGCTTGGCGGAGCGGATGGGCGGGTTCATTTGGGCCAGCCCCTTAAGGCGTTCGTAAGCCTCGGGGGCTTCCAGCGTCAGGTGCTGGGGCGTCACCTCGACGGTGGCCACGTCCTTGTGCTGGGCCAGGTATTCGATCTCCTGCGCCGTGGTGACGTGCAGCACGTGGATGCGGCGGCCGACCTCGCGGGCGAGGCCCACCAGGCGGCGGGTGGACAGGATGGCGCTCTCGGCGTCGCGCACCTCGGGGTGGCTGGTCCAGTCGCCGGCGCGGGCCAGACCGCGGCGCTCCTCCAGCCGGTACTCGTCCTCGGAATGGAAGGTGGCGCGGCGGGCCACGTTCCGCAGCACCTTGCGGACCCCGTCGTCGTCGGCGATCAGCAGGTCGCCGGTGGAGGCGCCCATGAACACCTTGACCCCGCAGCAGCCGGGCAGGCGCTCCAGTTCGCCCAGATAGTCGGCGTTCTCGTGGGTGCCGCCGATGTAGAAGGCGTGGTCGGTCCACATGCGGTCTCGGGCGCGGTGCAGCTTGTCTTCCAGCGTGGCCGGATCGGTGGTGTTGGGGTTGGTGTTCGGCATCTCGAACACGGCGACCACCCCGCCCAGGGCGGCGGCGCGTGAGCCGGTCTCCAGATCTTCCTTCCACTCAAGGCCCGGTTCGCGGAAGTGGACCTGGGTGTCGATGACGCCGGGCAGGACCGTGAGGCCCGCCGCGTCCACGATCTCGCCCGCGTCCGCCTGGGACAGGTCGCCGATGGCGGCGATCTTGCCGTCTTTCACGCCCACGTCGGCGCGGCCGCGTCCGGCGTGGTTGGCCACCTCGCCACCGCGAACGATCAGGTCATAGGTGCTCATCGGCTGTCTCCGCTTTCGGCGTTTCGGTCTGCCGCTGCGCCAGCAGGTCGCGCGCTGCTTGAAGCACGGGTTCCACCGGCAGGTCCATCATGTGCTGGATGTGCTGGTTCAGGCTCGGGTCGATGGCGCGGAAATCCTCCAGCGCGCGGGGCCCCCGCACGGAGCGGCCCTGCCATGGCCCCACACGGGTTTCGTCCGACGGGCCGAACACGGCCACCGAGGGCACGCCCGCCGCCACGGCCAGCTGGGTCCAGAGGGAATCGGCGCCGAGATAGAGATCGGCCCGCGACAGGGCGGCGGCGGTCTGCAGCGGCGTCAGGCGCCCTTGCGCCTCTATCACCCGGTGGCGGTGAACGGCGAAGCGGATGGTGTGGGCGGCGTCGCGGTCGGCCTGATCGCCCACGATCAGCAGCCGCCCGCCCGCCAGAGGGCCGCCGTCGCCCAGCAGGGCGGCCGCCACCTTGGCGAAGCGTTCGGCGGGCCAGCGCTTGCCGATCCAGTCGACGCCCGGCCCGACAGCGAGGATGGGGCCGTCCACCGGACCGATCAGGGAGTCGGCGGCGGCGCGGGTCTCATCGCCGAAGAACAGGTGCGGCGACGGCGTCTCGTCCAGTTGCAGCACGCGGGCGGCCTCGAACACCGCATGGACCGGGTCCTCGGTGGACTCAGGCGCGGCGCGGACGGCGCGCTTCTGGCGGCGCAGGCGGCCGGAGATCTGGCTGCCGCGCTGGTCCACGATGAGGCCCCATTCCGTCCCGCGCAGCTTGTTCCACAGGCCGATCCAGTCCAGCCGCCCTTCCCGCTCCAGCACGATCAGGCGCTCCAGCCCCGGCAAGTCGGCGAACAGGGGCGCGGAGGCGCGCGAGCCCACCACGGTGAACACGGCATTGGGCACACTGGCGACCAGATACGCGAGCACGCCGGAGGACAGGATCGCGGTCTCCGCGTCCGCCTCGGCGATATACAGAATCGGGAAGGGTTTACTCATTGCGGGGATCATAACGCGCGGGAAGACCGGTTTCGCCCTCCCCCGCCGCCACATTCGGCCTATATCCACCGTCATGAGCCTTCAGATCGCGCAACTGACGGACCGCGCCGTGGTCCGCGTCACCGGGCCGGACGCCCGGCCGTTCCTGCACAACCTGCTGACCCAGGACGTGGAGACGCTGACGCCCGGCGCGTTGAGATACGGCGCCCTGCTGTCACCGCCGGGACGGATGCTGATGGACCTGTTCCTGCTGGGGCTGGAGGACGGGGTTTTGCTGGACGTCCCGGCCGACCGGCGCGAGGCGCTGATGCAGCGGCTGAGCCTCTACAAGCTGCGGGCCAAGGTGGAGATCGCGGCGTCGGATGAGCAGGTGTTCGCGGCGTGGGGCGGCGAGGCGGAAGGCTTCACCCCCGATCCGCGCCTGCCGGGCCTCGGCGGACGGGCCTACGGCGGCGAAGTCGCGCCGACCGCAAGCGAGGATGAATACGCAGCCCATCGCCTGGCGCTGGGCGTCCCCGATCCGGCGCAGGATGCGCCGGACGACAAGACCTATCCCATCGAGGCTGATCTGGACCTGTTGAATGGGATCGACTTCCGCAAGGGCTGCTTCGTGGGTCAGGAGACCACCTCGCGCATGAAGCGGCGCGGGACCATCAAGAGCCGCATGCTGCCGATCACCTTCGACGGCGCGCCGCCACCGTTCGGGGCCGAGGTGCTGAACGGGGAACTACGGGCGGGCCAGGTGCTGTCGGGCCGCGACGGCATGGCCATGGCCCTGATGCGGCTGGACCGGATGGACGGCGCCCTGACCGTGGACGGCCGCCCGGTTACGGCGCGCCCACAGGACTGGCTGCCTGCATGAACAGGGTGCGCAGCAGGTCGCGCTTGCGGCCCAGCTCCTGACGGGCCGCGACCCCGACGCTGATCATGTCCGTCTCCAGCTTTGACAGGGCGGCCTCCACAGAGCCGTTGGCGCGGACCAGCTGGGTCACCTCGCCGAAGTCCTGTTCCGGGCATTCACCGCCGAAAGCCCAGTAGCGGCGGCCGTCGTCCTCGGCCGTTTCCAGCACGCAGCGTTGATCCGGGGCCAAAGACAGCCACATGACCGCGCGGAAATCGGCCAGGGCGCTGCCGGCGAAGTCGTCATGGCCCAGCAGCCCGGCCGAGGCGGCGGTAGTGTCCACAGTCTGGAGGCCGTCGTTGACCACCACCTCGCGGGCGTCGCCGATGCGGCGCATGCCGTTGATGCGGGCCGAGATCTGAAGGGCGCGGTCCCGCTGGGACGCATAGAGGGTGAAGCGCTCGCCCGTGTTCATGATGCGGGGCCAGGTTTCCTGAAACTCGTCCACGGCCACATCGGGCGCGGCCATGACGATCTCGTCGAACCGGACGCTGTCGGCGCGGCCGGCGATGCGGTCCAGCGCCCGCACCAGGAAGCGGTTGCCCATGGAGTGGGCCACCAGATGCACCCGCTGCGCGCCCGTGCGGCCCGCCACGTCCGTCAGGAAGTCGGCCACGTCCTGAATCATCACCTCGTCCGCCGCCGTGTCAGTGTCGGCGGCATAGCCGAGCAGCGAGGCGCGGGACGGCCAGGAATAGAGGATCGGGGCGCCGTCCAGATTCATGTCCACCGCCAGCTGGGCCGTGCGGATGGCCGCGCCCTCGAAGCTGGTGTTGTAGCCGTGGATGAAGACGAAGACCTCGCGCCGCTCGGTGGCGTCGACCACGGTCGAGATGGTCTGGAAGAAGGCGTCGCGCCCGGCATAGGGGGTGACGCTGTTCAGGACCATGTGCCGGTTGGGATCGGGGCGGAACTCCAGCGTCCAGATGGAGGGGCGCGGAATGGCGCCGGGCGCCCGGTCGCGGGGCACGCTGACCTCGGCCACGCCGAAGCTGAGCCGATCGGCCTGTCCTCCGAACATCTCGGCGGCGGCGGTAGAGCCGGTGTGGGCGCGGTGAGTGGCCCAATAGACATTCACCAGATCGAAGTTCGGCTCGCTGCGCAGGCGCTCGCCCTCTTCGCTCAGGGCCTCCAGCCCGGCCTCGGCTCGGGCGGCGTTCACTTCCTCCAGATAGGGCGACAGCGTCGGGTGAGCGCGGCCCAGATGGTTGCGCCGGATGCGGTAGGCGTTCTCGAACCAGGTCGCGCGCACGGCGGGATCGTCGGTCAGCCGGGCCACGGCGATCATGGGATCGGCCATGCTGAGGTGGCCACGGCCCCGGATGCGGCTGATGGCGACGAGGGCGGCCTGATAGGCCTCCAGCGCCTCGTCCTCCAGACCGGCGTCGGCGTAAGCCTGGGCCAGGGCCAGATGGAACTCGATCAGGGATTCGGGATCGGTGGCCTGAAGCTGGTCCAGCAGGGTCTGATCGGCGGCCACATATTGAAGGGCGGCCAGATCGCTCGTCGCCACCGCCTCGGCCGCGTCGGCCAGGGTATAGGTCTGGGCCCGGGCGTCCTGCGCTCCGATCATCAGCGCCAGAGACGCCGCAATAACCAACCCCAGCCGCATGACCCGCTCCCCTTGTTTCGGAAGGGACACATTGAACGCGGTTCTGCGGCGGCGTCCACTTTTCAGATGTGACGGCGGGGGCCTACCCTGCCCCCATGGTCGAATCGGACACGTCAGGTCGGTGCGGGTGGTGCGGCAGCGATCCGCTGTACGTGGCCTATCACGACGAGGAATGGGGCGTGCCCGAGTATGATGCGCGCGCCCTGTGGGAGAAGCTGGTGCTGGACGGGTTCCAGGCCGGGCTGGCGTGGATCACCATCCTGAGAAAGCGCGAGACGATGCGCGCGGCCTTTGACGGGTTCGATCCTGAAAAGGTGGCCCGCTATGGCGACGAGGACCGGGCGCGGCTGCTGGCCGATCCGGGGATCATCCGCTCACGAGCCAAGATCGACGCGGCCATCGGCGGGGCGCGCATCTGGCTGGAGATGCGAGACGGGGGCGAGGACTTCTCCGCCTGGCTGTGGAGCTTCGTCGACGGCGCGCCGGTGCAGGGCGACTGGACCGATTTCCGTCAGGCCCCGACCCAAACGCCGCAATCGGTCGCCATGGCCAAGGCGCTGAAGGCGCGGGGGTTCAAGTTCTGCGGGCCGGTGATCACCTACGCCTTCATGCAGGCGGTGGGGATGGTGAACGATCACCAGACCGTGTGCTTTCGTCACGAGGCCGTAAGGGCTATGGCCCGCTGATGTCGCTCGCTCCCGACATGACGCTGGAGGCCCTGTGCGCCGCGCCCGTGTGCGGCGTGGACGAGGCCGGGCGCGGGCCGTGGGCCGGGCCGGTGTCGGCGGCGGCGGTGATCCTGAACTCGGACGACCTGCCGGAAGGGCTGAATGATTCCAAGGTTTTGAGCGCGAAGGCTCGCGCATCACTTGAAATCGAGATCAAGGCGCGGGCGGTGGCCTGGGGCGTCGGCTTCGCCTCGGCGCGCGAGATCGAGGACGTGAACATCCTCAAGGCCACCGGGCTGGCCATGTGCCGCGCCATCGAGCAGCTGTCGGTGACGCCGGTGGTGGCGCTGGTGGACGGCAACCACCCCTTCGCTCTGCCCTGTCCGGTGAAGACGGTGGTGGGCGGCGACGGCCTGTCCCTGTCCATCGCGGCGGCCTCGATCCTGGCCAAGACAGCGCGGGACCGGGTGATGGTGGAGATGGACGGGCTGTATCCGCAATACGGCTTCGCCAGCCACAAGGGCTATAACGCGCCGGTGCATCAGCAAGCCCTGCGCGAGCACGGCCCCTGCCCCGAACATCGCCGCACCTGGGCGCCGATCCGGGCGTTGCTGGAAGACGCCTGACCCCATTCTCCTCCCCATTTCATGGGGAGGTGGCGCGGGGGCGATTCAGCGCCCGTGACGGAGGGGGCGGCGCAGGCGGCAAGGGATTGGCGATTCATGGGGCGAACACCGAGTCGCCCCCTCCACCACCCCGGCTGAGTCGCCGGGGCGGTCCCCCTCCCCATGAATGGGGAGGAGAGGTGCGTCGGCGTTCAGAGCTGCAGGGCGTTGCCGAATAGGGCGCCGAGGAGGGCGAAGAAAAGCGCACCGCCGATGGCGATGGCGTTGGGCGAGATAGGGTCGCCCCATTTCCAGTCAACCATTGATTTGTCGGGCGCGGCGGTCTCGACCGGTGCATCGGCCCAGTCGTTAGCCACGCCGAAGCGGGGCTGTCGCGGCTCCGGCGGGCGCCAGGCGGCCAAAGTGTCGAAGGCGTCCGCGTGGCTCACGCGGGCGACAGGCGAACGGGGCGACAAAGGCTGATCCATGGGATGCCTAACGAAGACAGCGCCATGACGTTCCCGGCTCATGCGGCGGCCGCCAGGGTCACGGGCTGTTCGGTGGCGACGAACAGGTATTCGACATTCCGCAGACGCCCGACGGCGCCCACCTTCTCGCCCTTGGGATTATGGATGCCGATGCGCGCGCCCACATAGCGGGGGCGAGCGATCTCGATGACCTGCACGTGGCCCCGGCCCGACAACATAGCCACCAGATCGTCGCGGGACAGATAGCCCTCGTCATTAAACGAGACGATCAGATTGGGCGCGTCCAGCCGCTCGATGACCGTGCGCATGGCCTCGCGGATGCCGGGGCGGCTGTTGAAGGGGCTCTTGCGGGTCTTCACGTCCACGCGCTTGTTGGCGATGCCGTAGGTCTCGGGCTTGTCCCACAGGACCAGGCTTTCCCAGACGTGGTAGTTGGCCAGGTAGGAGTGCTGGTTGTACGGCGGATCCAGATAGACCAGATCGGCCTGGACCTGCCCGGCCATCTCCAGCGCGTCGGCGCGGGTGGCGCGGCAGGGGCCGGACACGGCGGGCTGGAGCGCCGGCAGACGCAGCGCGATGTCCTTCAGCGCGCGCGGCGCCCATTGCTTCATGTAGGCCATCTGCAGGCCGGCGGTGGAGTCCACCCGGTCGGCGGCCTCCATCAGCGAGACCAGGGCGATGGCTTTCAGCTCGGGCTCCAGCCCCATGGTCTCGATGCGCTCGCGCATGGCGTCGATACGGGCGCCGTTCATGGGGTGGAAGAACCGGGCGTCCTCGCAGCAGGCCTTGGTGAACCAGCCGGGTTCGCCCTTGAGCGCCGACAGTTCGGCGATGACCTTTTCGGCGCGGTCGGCCCAGCGCTCGCGGTCGGCCTGGACGTAGCAGGTAGCCAGCACATGGGCGTAGGCGTTCAGATCGTTGGCGTGGACGGTGAAGCCATCGCCCTTCAGCGCATGACCCACCCGCGCGGAGCCGCTGAACAGGTCGCAGACGGTTCCCCCGTTCGGCAGCAGCCCCCGCACCGTCCGCGCGATGTCCGCCAGCAGGGCGCGCTTTGAGCCGATGTACTTGATCATGCCGCCTCACCCGAAAGAGGGCGGCAGTGTGGGCCTCGTTCGCTCAAAACAAAACCCTCTCCCGCTGGGAGAGGGCCGGCTCCACGCGGCGGGATGCGGAGCAGACCGCCTCTTGCGTGGAGGGTGAGGGTCGGCGTGCAGGGCGCAACGGCCCAACCCTCATCCCCCGCGCAAGAACGAAGCCGCTGCGCGCCTTCGTGCGCGGGTCCCCCCTTCTCCCATCGGGAGAAGGTTATTTGGCTTGCTTCCGCTTCGCCTTCGCCGGGGCATGCGCCAGCCTCAGCAGGTTCGCCGCGCCCGGCGCTCCGAAGGGGGTGCCGGCGAGGATCAGGACGCGCTGGCCGGGCTCGGCGAGGCCGTAATCCATGGCGGCCTGCACCGCGTCTTCGGTGACCTGCTCCAGCGAATCCGGCTGGCGGCCCAGACGGGGCTCCAGCCCCCAGACCAAAGCCAGGCGACGGGCTGTGTCGGGATTGGGGGTCAGGGCCAGGATCGGCTGCAGCGGCCGTTCGCGCGCCATGCGGCGGGCGGTGCCCCCCAGGGTGGTGAACACCACCATGCAGGCGGTGGACGAGGCCTCGGCCGCCTTGCGCGCCGCAGCCACCAGGGCGTCCACGTCGTGCTCGTCCATGCCGGCGTGCTCGGCGTCCATCAGGCCCGGCCACAGGGGATCGTTCTCCACCCGCTCCATGATGCGGTTCATCATGGCCACGGATTCCAGCGGATAGTCGCCGGACGCCGTCTCGGCCGACAGCATAAGGGCGTCGGCGCCTTCATAGACCGCATTGGCCACGTCCGAGGCCTCGGCGCGAGTGGGCGCGGGGGCGCTGGTCATGGACTCCAGCATTTGGGTGGCGACGATGGCGGGCACGCCGCGCTGGCGGGCCATGCGCAGGATCTGCTTCTGGGCCACCGGCACGTCCTCGGGGTCCAGCTCGACCCCCAGATCGCCACGCGCCACCATGACGCCGTCGGAATAGTCCAGGATGGCGGCCAGCTCGGTCAGGGCGGCGGGCTTTTCGATCTTGGCCAGACAGGCGGCCTTGCCGTTCACCAGCCGCTTCAGTTCGGCCATGTCCTCGGCCTTCTGCACGAACGACAGCGCCACCCAGTCCACGCCCATGCGCAGGGCGAAGGCCAGGTCCTCGCGGTCCTTGGGCGTCAGGGCGGAGACGGGAATGACGGCCTGGGGCACGGCCACGCCCTTGCGGTCCGACAGCTTCGATCCGCTGAGGACCTCCACGTCGGCCCATTTGTCGTCGCGCTTGACCACTTTCAGACGCACGCGGCCGTCGTCCAGCAACAGCAGGTGATCCTCGAGCAGGGCCTTGAAGATTTCCGGGTGCGGCATGCACACGCGGGTCTCGTCGCCGGGGGTCTCGTCCAGATCAAAACGCAGGCGCTGGCCCGGCGCGATGTCAATCTCCACATCCTTGAACCGACCCAGACGCAGCTTCGGCCCCTGCAGGTCCGCCAGCACGCCCAGCGGCCGCTGCAGGGCCATCTCGGCGCCGCGTACGGCCTTGAGGGCGGCGGCGTGGTCCTCGTGAGAGCCGTGGCTGAAGTTCAGGCGGAACACATCCACCCCCGCCTGGGCCAGGGCCTTGACGGTTCCGGGCGCCCGACTGGCGGGACCGAGGGTGGCGACGATGCGCGCGCGCCGGGCTCTGTTCATGCGGGTTCCACGGGTGAAAGGGTTTGCGCTCCCCTTGTGCCGCTGAATGCCGCCATGTGAAAGGCGGGGCCCCTCACGCGAAACATGAAGTTATGGGCGCGTCAGTCGGCGGACGGACAGGCCGGCGCCGCGCTCCATCCCAGTTCCAGGCAGCGGCCTTCCACCGCCTCATCCGCCGTGAGGCCAATGACGGCCGCCAGGGTCGGGGCGATGTCGATGGTCTCGACCGGCAGCACCCTCTCCTGCCCCTCGCCCCCCGGCGTCCAGAAAAGGATCGGCACGCGGCGGTCGTAGTCCCAGGGCGTGCCGTGGCCCGACACATAGGCGCCCGGGCGCCCCTGCCCCGGCATGACGCCGGGATCCAGCGCCACCAGCACGTCAGGCGAGCGACCCGCCACGGCGTTCAGACGCTGGCGCTGGCGCAGGCTGAGCTCCTGCGGGCTGAGGTTCTGAGGCGGCATGGGGTCGGCCAGTATGTCGTCCAGCGTTTGGGCGCCGGCCACCAGCGGCTGCTCAGCGAACCACGCGGCTGCGGCGTTTGCGATCTCGGCGCGCATGGGATCGGCCATGCCGCGCCCCTCGGCGTCCACCACATAGAAGCCGCCGTTGAAGGCCAGCGGGTCGTGATCCAGACCGAACTGCGCACGCATGGCCGCATTGCCGCCCGTGATCAGGTCGTAGCCGCCCCATTGCGCCTCGGTGAAGCCCTGCGCGGCCCAGCGCTCCGGGAAGTCGCCGCCGCCGTGGTCGGCGGTCAGGGCCACGATTACGCCGCCCGGCAGTTGCTCAAGCCGCTCGAGGAACTGACCCAGCGCCATGTCCAGACGCAGCATCTGCTCGCACATCTCCGGCCCCTGGCTGCCGAAGGTGTGGCCGATGCGGTCGGTGGCCGACAGGCTGACGCCTAGAATGTCGGTGACGCCGCGCTGGCCCAGCTGCTGTGTGTCGATCAGCATGGTCGCGCCGTCCAGGGTGATCTCGTCCATGATCGGCGAGACGTCCAGGGCGAAGCGTGCCGGCGGCAGGGCGGCGCGGAACGGCTGGCCGCTGATGATCCAGTCCGCCTCAAGCGCGCGGCACTGATCCGAAGTGTAGTCCCAGGTCATCTCGCCGGCGCTCATGCTCTGGCGCAGATCGGCGTTGAAGTCGGCCACGGGGGCCAGGCGCTGGTCGGCCGTCTCGCCGGGACGCACAAAGGTGGTGAAGCCGAAGTCCTCGGTCAGCCAGAAGGCGCCGTCGCCTTGATGGCCCGCCAGGGTGATGGCGCCCCGGTCCTTGCCGGAGACGGCGAACACGCGGCTGTCGGGGCTGACGGCCTTCAACCAGTCGCCGAGGGTGGAGGCGGCGAGGCGTTCGTCGCTGACCGGACCGTTGTCGGTGGGCTCGCCGCCCTCGGGCACATGGGCCAGGGTCGCGGTATCGGAGGCCAGGCAATAGGTCTCCTCGCCCGCCGCGCGGTCGAACCAGTCGTTGGCGGGAATGCCCGCCGTGGCCGGGTGCACGCCGGTCAAAATGGTGGCGTGGCCGGGGCAGGTCTCGGTGGCTGCATGGGCGTGATAGCCGTTGGGATAGACGCGCCCCTGATCGATCAGGGTGCGCAGGCCGCCGGTGAAGCGGGCGCGGTGCTCATTGAACAGATTGGCGCTGAACTGATCCACCACGATCATGACCACCAGGGCGGGCGGCTCGGCGCGGGTCGCGGGCTCTGCCGACTGAGCCGCGACAGTGGACGCGGCGGCAAGGGCGGTCAGCGCCGCGACGGCGGCGCTCAGGCGTTTCACCATGGGGTGTGGCTCTCTCTATCGGTTCGCGGCCCTTCTAGCGGCCCCGCCCGACAGTTCAATGACATGGTGCGAGCGGCGGGGGTCGAACCCGCATGACCAGAGGCCGAGGGATTTTAAGTCACACAGCCCAAGGCCACGATTTTGATAATTATAAGTATTTTATCTCGCACGAGTGGAGTGTGCAAGGCTTTGTGTAAGTTCGAAAGCGTCAGCGCAGGTGGTCATGCTACGGCGTAGGCCGGTGCATGAACCCACCTCGCACTCTCCGTCATCGGCGATCAGAGCGGCATTGCGTGGCCGCTTTGCGCCAGGAGCGGTTGTTGGGAAACGTCCTGGGACCGGACTTTGGCGACCGCTGCTGAACCGCTAATTCAAAGCCGCACACCCAAGCGTGAAAATACCTGGATCATCATGGCGTCGAGTAGCAAGGTAACGGCGCAGCCGAAGGCAAGCGCAGGCCAGAACGCCACGCCGCGCCTGAGCAGGGCCGGAACGATCAGGAACATCGGCAGGCTGGGCAGGACGAACCAGAAGGTCGCCTGGGCATGATCGGCCAGGCGAGCCTCATCGCCTGTGTCCCGCCACAGCCAGATCATGCCGAGAATGGAGACGAGCGGCAGTGAAATGATGAGCGCGCCCCAGCCCGGATAGCGTCGGGCTACCTCGCTCCCCAAGGCTATCATGACACCGGACACCGCCGCCTTGATGATCAGATAGAGCATCGCCTCACATCCCCATGGCTGCGCCCCCCGAACCATACTCCATGACCAGCATCCAGGCGGCCATTGCGATCATCATCAGGTTCTCGGTGAGCGACAGGAATCCCAGCGGCACATTGCTGTCGCCGCCGACGCAGGCGCACTTCAATTCGCGCTTGTCGAGATAGACAGCCTTGAACACGGACACCGCGCCGATGCCGCCGATCAGCAGCGCGACGGGCGCCGACAGCCAGGTCAGCACGCCGGCCACCATCAAAGCCCCCGCTCCGAACTCGGCGAACGGATAGATCTTGCCGTAGGGAACCCAACGTTTGGCCAGCAGATCGTAGTTCAGGAACATGGTCGAAAAACCTTCCACGTTCTGCAGTTTCAGCATGCCCAGGACCATCATCGACAGGGCGATGAACCATTCAGCGGCCGGAAGAGTCAGCGGCGTTCCATGCACCGTCAGACTGAGCATCGCCGCCATTACGGCTGTGGTCAGAAACACCACAACGACCGGGGTATAGGTGGTCGCGCCCGGGTCGCGGACCTTCAGACCCAGAAAGCGCCGAAGATCGTCGTAACCGCCGATGCGCTTGCCGTCGATAAAGGTCTGGGGCGTCGTCTTGACGTCGTGCTCAGCCTTGAAGGCGTCGGTTTCCTCGCCGGTTTTCAGCCATCGGTCGTCGACCTGATAGCCTCGGCTTTTCAGCAGATGCCGCGCCTTGAGCCCCCAGGGGCAGACGTGGCCGGGCATGACCATCCGATAAAGCGTCGCCGTCTTCTTCATTTCAGCCTCCATGGCTTTTCAATCCGAGGCGGCCACACTAACCTCTGTACTCTGGTACGGAGTCAACCATGAAGGTTCGAACGATCGCGGTTCTGGCGCGCGAAGGCGGCGTCGGCGTAGAGACTGTGCGCTTCTACCAGAGACGCGGCCTGATGCCGACGCCGGAGCGGGTGTCTGGCGATCGTGCAGGCGGCGGGGTTCGCCGCTATGGGGACGAGGATGTTCGCCGCCTGCGCTTCATCCGCTCGGCTCAGACGGCGGGCTTCACCCTGGACCAGATCGGTGAACTGCTGGCGCTGGACGCCAGCGAGGATCGCGCCAGGGCGCGTGAGCTCGCGACGGAACGGCTGGGGGCTCTGGACCGGACCATCGCGGATCTGGAGCAGGCGCGCGCCGCCCTTCGACGACTAGCGAGCGCATGCTCGGAAACCACGACGGGGCCTTGCCCCATCATCGCCGCCTTCCAGGGCGTGTCGCCGCGCTGACGCCTAGGCTCCGTTGTGACGGCCAAAAACGGTGGCGTGGCCCTGCGCGTCGACGAGCAGGGTGACATAAGGCTCGCGGCCCGCCGCCTCCATCCCGGGAGAGCCGGCGGGCATGCCTGGCGCGCTCAAGGCGACAGCAGCGGGCCGTTCACGCAGCAATCGGGCGACGTCGGAAGCCGGCACATGGCCCTCGACAGCATAATCCCCGACCACGGCTGTGTGGCATCCGGCCAGACGATCCGGCACCCCGTGGCGGGCCCGGACTGGCGCCAGATCCTCGAGCTCGATCACTTCCACCGTCCAGCCGGCGGCACGCATGTGCGCCACCCAGCCGTCACAGCAGCCGCACCATGGGGTCTTGTAGGCCGTCATCCGCCGGTCCTGCGCCATGGCCGGCAGGGCCGCGGCGCAGACGACGCTGGCGCCCAGAACCGCCCGGCGGTTGATCAGAACAGTGGCCATGGTCGTCCTCCTCAGAACCAGGCCTTGATCCCGACCACCAGCCGCGTGTGTTCGGTCTCGCCGCCCAGGGCGCGGGTCAGGTCAGCGGTGTCGCCCAGATCGCGGCTCCATTCCACCCCGACGTAGGGGGCGAACTCCCTGGCGATCTCGTAGCGCAGTCGCACCCCCGCCTCCACGTGAGTCAGGCCCGAACCCAGGTCCAGCTCGGGAATGTCGGAGGCCGAGGCCTCGACCTCGAATCGGGGCTGCAGGATCAGGCGCTGGGTGATGCGCTGGTCGTATTCGGCCTCGACGCGTGCGGTCAGATCGCCCTCGGTCGACAGGAAGGCGGCGGCGTCGACTTCCCACCAGAAGGGGGCCAGGCCCTGAACACCGAGCACCAGATGAGTGGGGTTTTCACCGCCATCGCGGAAATCCTGGCGGACCCCGGCCTGGACGTCCCAGAAGGGGGCTACGGCGCGACTGTACAGGGCCTGGACCTCACCCTCGATCTCCCCGTCGAAATCACCTTCGCCCTCGGACTTCCACCAGAAGCGGTTGATGTCGCCGCCGGACCAGCCGCCCGCATCCCAGAGCCAGCTTTCCTCTCCATCACCGAATCCGGCCTCAAGCCGATCGATGACAACGGCGGTCGTGCGCATGTCGCCGTTCTCCCGCAGCAGGATTCCCCGCGCCTGCCGCATCACCGCATCGCCCCAGACGGTGTCGGCCGCGTGAGCGGGGCCGGACAGCGCGGCGGGAGGAAGCGGCGCCTCCGGCGGCCTGCCGGGACTATCAGCGCTCGTCGTCACATCGGGCGGTCCCATGGCATGCCCGGCGTGAGGATCAGCAGGCTGTCCCATGTCATGGCCGGCGTGGGGATCGGCCGGTGGGGCCATGTCGTGCCCAGCGTGCGGATCGGCAGGCGGTCCCATGTCATGACCGGCGTGAGGGTCGGCCGACGGGGCCATGTCGTGATCGGCGTGAGGATCCGCAGGCGGCTCGGCGCTCATGTCGTGACCCGCATGGGTATCCTCCGCCGGCGGCGGGGGCGGGGCGTGATGGTGATCGTGTTCCTGGGCGGCGGCCATGCCCGCGACGGCCATGAGCGGTGCAAGGCAGATCAGCAGGCGGCTCATGCGGCGTCTCCATCGAGGGGGCGCACGGTCACCACATTGAACATGCCGGCGTGCATGTGCATCAGCATGTGGCAGTGGAACGCCCAGTCGCCCGGCGCGTCCGCCGTCAGATCGAAGGTGACCGTGGAGCCCGGGGCGACATTGACCGTGTGCTTCAGCGGCTGATGGCCTATGGGGCCACCCGTCACCAGCTCGAAAAAGTGGCCGTGCAGATGGATCGGATGGGCCATCATGGTGTCATTGACCAGGGTGACCCGAACCCGCTCGTCACGCTCGAAACGGATCGGCTCGACGATCTCCGAGAATTTCCGCCCATCAAAGCCCCACATGAACCGCTCCATGTTGCCGGTCAGGTGAATCTCCATGGTCCGCGAGGGCGGCCGTTGATCCTTATTCGGGGCCAGTGAGGCGAGATCTGTGTAGACAAGCACCCGGTGCGGGACGTCCTCCAACCCCATGGGACGCTCGCCAAGACGATTGGCGGGCGCGGGCGAAATCATGTCGACCCCGACCCCGACGGCCATGTCGGGCGGGGCGTTCTCGGGATTTCGCATGTCATGGTCCATGCCGCCGTGATCCACCGGCGCGGCTGCGGCGCCATGGCCCATGGCGGCGTGATCCATCCCCTCGTGACCCATGGCCCCGTGATCCATGCCGCCCATCCCCATGTCGCGCATGGTCAGGGTGGGAACCTCGCGCAGCGGCGGAACCTCGGCCGTCATGCCAAGCCGGGGCGCCAGGGTCGCGCGGCCCATGCCCGATCGATCCACCGACTCGGCCACGACCGTGTAGGCCCGATCATCCGTCGGACGGACGATCACGTCATAGGTCTCGGCCACCGAGATCTGGAACTCGTCGATCTCGACGGGCCGCACGTTCTCGCCGTCGGCGTTGACCACCGTCATGGCCAGACCCGGTATGCGCACATTGAAGATCGACATGGCCGAGGCGTTGATGATCCGGAGCCTCACCCGCTCGCCGGGACGGAACAGGCCCGTCCAGTTCTCCTCGGGCCCATGGCCGTTGATCAGATAGGTGTAGGTCGTGCCGTTGACGTCGGCGATGTCGCGCGGGTCCATGCGCATGGCCCCCCACATGCGCCGCTCCTCCAGGTCCATGCCGTCTTCGCCGGAGATGAGGCCCGACAGCGTCGTGCGCGACTGGTTGAAGTAACCGGGGCTCTTCTTCAGCTTGTCCAGGATGGCGTGCGGATGCAGGAAGCTCCAGTCCGACAGCACCAGCACATGTTCGCGGTCATAGCCCACCGGATCGGCGCCGGCCGGGTCGATGATCAGGGGACCGTAGTGGCCCATGGCCTCCTGGAGGTTGGAGTGTGAATGGTACCAGAAGGTGCCGGACTGGATGACCGGGAACTCGTAGACGAAGGTCTCCTGCGGCCGGATGCCCGGAAAGCTGATCCCCGGCACCCCGTCCATGTGAAACGGCAGCAGCACCCCGTGCCAGTGGATCGAGGTATCCTCGTCCAAGGTGTTGGTCACCGACAGGCGCACGTTCTGTCCCTCGCGCAGCCTGATGAGCGGCGCCGGAAGCGTGCCGTTGACGGTGATGGCGTGACCGGTCCGCCCGCCGACGGTGAAGGGCGAATGACCCACGCTCAGCGCCACATCCGGGCCGTCCAGGGTCGGCAGGTCGGCCCGCAGGCCCGGTGATCCGCTCTGCGCCCAGGCGGGCAGCAGTCCCTGCGCCGCGAACAGGCCGGCGCCGCCCAGGGCGCCGCCCAGCAGCCGTCGTCGATCCACCGCCATCAGCGTCATGTCGTTTGCGTCCTTGATCGTGCCCGGGTGATACCGGGCCTTACGCGGGCGCGGTCGGCGTCCCTCGCGACAGACCGCCGCAGGGTCAGTCGAGGCCCCCATCACTCTTTAGCAGTCCCGCCAGAGTTCTGCGCGCTCGCGCGATCCGCAACTCGACCGCCTTGGGCGTCAGGCCGAGGATGTCGGCGATCTCGTCGTGAGGCCGGTGTTCGAGAGCCGCCAGCAACAACGGCGCCTTTTGCGTGTCGGGAAGGCGGTCCAGCGCGATCTGGACCCGGCGCAGCATTATGCGGTCGTGAGTCTGGTCGTCGGGACCGGCGGCCGGGTCGCCGATCGTCATGGCGGCTGGCTCGTCCAGGCCCATGACGCCGCGCACCATGCGCCGCACCCGGCGCCGCCGGCTCCAGTCCCGACATTTGTTCAGGGCGATGACTCGTAGCCACGCCCCGAACGGCCGGTCCGGATCATAGCGGCCGATCGCCAGCCAGGCCGCCACATAGGTCTCCTGAACCAGATCCATCGCCTCCTCGGCATCGCCCACATAGCGAGCGACCAACCGGTGCAGTTCATCCTGTGTCGCCGTCATGAGACGCGAAAAGGCCCTGCGGTCCCGGCGCGCCGCCAGCGTCTGGTCCGACGGCGTGACCGGGGCCACCGGTCAGCCGGCGTCGGACTGAAGCGTGTCCACCACGGCGCGGTCAAAGACCTCGGCCTGCTCCGGAGTCAGCACCGCCCGCATCTCGAATACATGGGCGATGGTCGCTTTCTGAAGCTCTCCCATGGCGCTGTGGAAATGATCAACCGCCGCCTGAACCTGCGGCGTGTCGCCCTGGCTCTGGGCGATGGCGTCTGAAAGCTCCCGATTGGCGGTGCGGACCTCGGCCTGCAGTCTGGCTCGTTCGACGGCGAAACGCGTCTCGATCTCGTCCAATCGGCGGTCCTGTGCGGGCGTCAGGTCCATCTGATCGTGAACCACCTGATGAAGGCTCGGCGCGCTCGCCTCGCGCCCGTTCAAGGTCAATACGCCCCAGGCGCAGGCAGCGCCGACAAGGGCGGCCAGGATCGCCGTGACCAGGGTTGAACGCCAATCGCTCATCCAAGGGTCGCCCCGACGAACAGGGCGGAGGCCGAAGGGCTGAAGACCGCCAGCTCCGACCGCATGGAAGACCGCTCCGGGGCGGCTAGCCCGCCCAGCCCGCCCACTAACGCCGCGACCGCTAGGGCCGCCATCCTGACGCGAGCCGAGCGAACCCGGGCGTCGCGCGCTTCGACCTCGCGCCACACCCGCTGCTCCAGCGCATCGAATGCCGGCCTCGCCGCAGCAGGCGTCCGGGAAATCAGACTGTCGAGATCCATCATGATTGTATCCGTCCATGCTCCCAGACATCATACGCAGGATGACCGTCGCCCCCTCGCGAGGGAGGTGCCACTCCACGGCGTAGGCCATGATAGCCGTCATCAGTCCACATTTCACGCCGCGCTTGACGCCGGCGACAGGGACGCCGCCCTGGCGCTGTTGACCCCCGACGTGATCGTTTTGGAGGAGGGCGGCGCGGAACGCTCACGCGAGGAATACGCCGGGCATCACCTGCCGGCGGATATAGCCTTTGCCGGGGCGACGCGGAGCGAAGTCGCGCGCCGGGCCGCTGCGGTCGAAGGCGATGTGGCGTGGATCATGACTGAAGGGCGCACAACCGGCCGGTTCGACGACCGCGCGGTTGATCGGCTGACCGCCGAGACCATGGTGCTGACGCGGGGCGCCGACGGGTGGCGCATCCGCCATATCCACTGGTCGTCCCGGGCCCCGAACTGACCTCACATGGCGATGGGCGGCATCTGCACGCCCAGGGCCGCCACCAGGCCGAGCAGGACAACGCCAGCCCCCAGCTCCCACAGGACGCTGGACCGGAGCCGGCTCAAGGCAGCCCCTGCGTAGTCCCCGGCGGAGACGGCCCGGGTCAGGGCGGGCGTGAGCACGAACCGGTTCCGTGCGGCCATGGCCAGCATGGCGAGAAAGACCGCCACCTTGGCTGTGAGAAGGAGGCAATAGGCGCTCGTCCCAAGGGCGGCCAGATTCGGCGGGCCGATGAGAAAGACGGCGTTAATGATCCCCGTGACCGTGAGGATCACGACCGCGCCCGTGCCTATTGACGCGAAACCGCCCAGCGCCCTGGCAAGGGCTCGCGGGTCGGCGCCGCTCGAACGCGCCAACAGCAGGCCGAAGGCGACCAGGGCGCCGAGCCAAAGGGCCGCGGCCCAGGCGTGAACGATGTCCGCCGCCAGATGCAGGACGCCCGCCCCGCCCCCGGTTGAGGCGCCGTGCCCGCTCCAGGCGAAACTGGCCACGGACCCTATCAACAGGGCCACGGCGATCCACCGCGCAACGACGCCGCCGCGACCAGCGATGAGCACAAGCGCCGCCGCAAGCGCTAGAACGGCTCTCGCGATGTGAGCCCGGCCGAGCTCCGTGGACTGGGCCACATAGGCGACGGCGGTCGGGTCGATCGCCGCTGAGGCCGCGCCCGCCATCATGGCTGTCTGCAACAGGAGCCCCGCACCGGCGGCCAGCGCCAGGACCCCGGTCGAGACCAGCACGACGCGCCCGGTGAAGCCGGCGCCGTCCCGCAGGGCGGGCGGGGCGTACAGGGTGAACAGCGGTAGGCCCAGCGCCGCCGTGGCCGACAGGAACTGAACCCAGCGCAGGACGACGACGCCGCCTTCGATCATCTGTTCAGCGGGCCGTGAACGTGTAGGAGCCAGTCATACGGTGCCCGTCGGAAGCCGCAATCGCCCAGGTCACGCGGTATACGCCGGCCGACAGCGGCGTCTCGAGGCGGCCGGACAGGATCTTGCCGTCGGATGAAACGCTGCTGCGAAGCGGCACGGCCCGCCCCTGGGCGTCTTCGAGTTCGATGCTGGAGAACGGCGCCGCGAACCGCTCGCTGAAGGTCAGGCTGACCGAACGGACGTCAGACGCGGTTTGCCCGTCTCCCGGCGTCGCGCTGACAAGGCGGGCGTGGGCCCAGACCGGTTGAGGCGAAACAACAACGGCAGCCGCAACGGCGAGGGCGACGGGAACACGAAACATGATGGAAAGACCCTTCAGAGAGCGCAGCACGCATCATCGCCTTACGCGCGGGAAATGTCCGCCCCTCTTGATCTCGCGAGGTTTCCTCCACCGCCGAAGGTGTTACCTGGATCTGCCGCCATCCATAAAGCGGACATACCCAACTCCCCTACGGGCCGTCGCGGTCCAACTGACGGCCGGAGCGCTTCAAACGCCCTCGCTGAATTCCAAGAGCTGCCCCTGGAACCTGATCCGTCCGGTCACCCTGACCGGCTATTCGACCGAAAGCCTAACCGGTCCGGAACTGCGCGAGGCGATCGGAGCGCTGACGATAATGATGAAGGCCGGAGCCGTCCGGGCGCCGACTTATGAAATCTATCCGTTGAAGCGGGCCGCCGTGGCCCACCGTTGCCTTGAGGCCGGCGGGCACCACCTCAGCCCAAAGGGCCGGCAAGTCATTGAAAAGAAATGGCGCGCCAAGACGGATGAAACCGAGAACTATTGCGCGCGCGTGGCGCTGGCGAGGTGCGCTTGACCTATCGGACGAGCGGGCGCGTCGGCTCGACGGGAACCTTGACCTAGAACTTTGTGGACGCGTTGAACGAGCGCGCCACGACCGGCCCCAGTCAAAAGAGGTCGTGGCGGTCTCGAGCCTGAGCACCGGGCGAAGGACCTCCATCATCAACGCCCGCGCCGCCGCCCACACTGCGTGCTAACGCGCCAGCCTGCTCCGTCGAACGACCATCTCGTGCGCCTGGCCGGTGTTCGGGCGCCTGCGCAAGAGGGCCTTCATTCTTCACGAGCGACGCCAAGCTTGAGAGACCTTAGTTAGTGAGGCGACACGCCGACGCTGACGTCATCTTTCCGGGCGCTTCCGGCGCACAGCAAGGCAAACACCGTGATGCCGAGATAGGCGCACAGAGGCACGAAGAACGCCGGGTTGAGCACGCCCCCCGCTCCATCGGC
>NZ_JBLGCI010000022.1:0-30734 GCF_047617075.1 Brevundimonas sp. | reverse complement strand
CCCCCGCTCCATCGGCGATCCGCCCGGCCAGGAGCGGCAGCACGGCGCCGCCCACGATCGCCATGCACAGCAGGCCGGATGTCGCCGCCGGGGGCGCCGATGACCTCTCAAGGGTCAGGGTGAAGATGGTGGGGAACATGATGGAGTTGAACAGGCCGATGGCGATGGCGGCGTAGCCGGCCGTGAAGCCGCTGGTCTGGGTCACCACCGCGCACAGCAGGGCGGCGGCGAGGGTGCATGCCGCCAGGAGAACGCCTGCCGGAATACGGGTCAGCAGGGCGCTGCCGATGAAGCGACCCACCATGGCGCCGCCCCAGTAGTAGCTGACCATGATCCCGGCCTGCATGACGGAGATGTCGAGCGTGTCGGGGCTGTGCAGAAAGTCCGTCAGAACGCCGCCGATGGTCACCTCGGCGCCCACATACAGAAAGATGGCGGCGGCCCCGAAGAGGGCCCAGGGCGACCGGAAGGCCGCCACAGGCGACGCGGAGCCTGTCGAGGCGGCCGGCGCCGATGCGTTGATTCGCTTGCGGGCGGTGAAGACCAGAACAGCGAGCAGGGCGAATGCGCCGCCCATGCCCAGGAACGCCAGGTCGATTGCCCGCAGGGAGGAGTCCCGTGTCGAGGCTGTGACGACGGCGCCCGCAGCGAAGATCCCGCCGGTCAGCAGCACGGTGGAGCCGATGCGCGGCCCCAGGAACGTCCCGAGCGAGTTGAACGCCTGGGTGAAGTTCAGGCGGGTATGCGCGCTCTTTGCAGGCCCCAGCGCCGCCACCAGGGGATTGGCCGCCACCTGAAGCAGCGTCACGCCGCAGGCGATGACGAACAGGGCCGCCAGGATGCCTGGGTACCAGTCCGCCATGGTGGCCAAAGGCACGATCAGGCAACCGCCGACCATGACGCCCAGCGCGGCGATGATGGAGCGGCTGTAGCCCAGGCGTCCCAGCACGAACGCGGCGGGGATGGACGCCAGGGCATAGGCGATGAACCAGGCGGACGCCGTCAGCAGCGCCTCGGTGAAGCTGAGGTCGAACACGCGCCGGACCGCCGCGATCAGCGGGTCGATCAGCGAGGTGGCGAAACCCCAGGCGAAGAACAGCAGGGTGACATAGCCCAGAGCGACCTTGGAGCCGGAACCTGCGCCGGCGGAAGAGGGAGCGTTCATGATGGACACCTTGAGAAGGGCTCGGCGCTGAAAAGGTGAAACGACGTCAGTTCGCGGCGGCGAGCGCGGTCGGCCGCGAGCCTTTCCAGCCATAGAAGGCGACCAGGGCGAAGCAGGCGGCGGGCAGCAGATAGGCGGCGGGCGTGCCGTACAGGTCGGCGATGAAGCCCATGGGCCAGGGCAGCAGCACGCCGCCGCCGATGGCCATGACCATCAGCGAAGCGCCGCGCTTGGTGGAGGCGCCGAGGCCCGAGACGCCCAGGGCGAAGATGGTGGCGAACATGGCCGACATGAAGAAGAACACGGCGATCAGAGCGATGGCCGAGACCTTCTCGATCCCCGCCGCCACCACCAGCGTCAGGATGGTGTTGGCCACGCCGTAGGTGGTCAGCAGCACACGCGGCGTCACCTTGAGCAGCAGAGCCGTCGAGATGAACCGGCCCGCCAGATAGCCGCCCGCCGCGATGGACAGCAGGAAGGCGCCCTGCTGGGTGGTCAGGCCGCCCCAGGTCTCGGTGACCAGATTGAGGAAGAAGGCGCCCACGCCCACCTGGGCCCCGATGTAGAGCGCCTGGGTCAGGACGCCGAGCACGAAGTGGCGCTGGCCCCACAGGTTCACCTTCACGCCGCCGCCTTCGCCGTGGTGGTCGGCGTCGGTGATTTCCGGCAGGCGCACGCGCGACAGGATCAGGGCGTAGATGAGAACCGCCGCGGCGATCACCGCATAGATGATCTGGACCGAGCGCTGATCGCCGCCCAGATGGTCCACCACCCAGGGATTGAAGATGACCACGCCGCCCAGCAGCGGACCAAAGAACACCCCCAGACCGTTGAACGACTGGGCCAGGTTCAGGCGGCGCGAGGCGTGCTCGGGCTTGCCCAGCACATTGACGTAGGTGTCGGCGGAGGTCTCCAGCACGCACAGGCCAGCCGCCAGCACGAACATGGCGCCGACGAAGGCCGGGAACACCGAAGCCTCGGCCGCCGGAATGAACAGCAGCCCGCCGCCCGCCGTCACCACCAGGCCGGTGATGATGCCGAACTTGTAGCCGCGCGCCTGAAGCAGGAAACCGGCCGGCACGCTGAGCAGCAGATAGGCGCCGAAATAGGCCACCTGAAGCCAGGCGGACTCCGCCTTGCCGATGCTGAGGGTCTCCTGGAAATGCTTGTTCAGCACCTCGAGCAGGCCATAGGCCAGCCCCCAGATGAAGAAGCACGAGATGGCGAAGGCCAGCGGCGCGCGCAGGTTCTTCGGCGACAGGGGACCGTCCGCGAGGGCGGGCCGGTTCGGCGTGGCGTCGGTCTCGATGACCATGGTTTCCTCCGTCCCGGGTTCGCCCCGGCGTGTTGGGTTCAGATGCGGTAGATCGCCTCGGCGTTGGCGGCGAACAGGCGCTCCCGCTCGTCGGTGCTGAAGTCGGCGGTTATGGCGTCGAAGGCGGAATAGAAGGCGTCGAAGGTTCCGTGCACGCGCTCGACCGGGAAGTCGGAGGCGAACATGGCCCGCTCGGTCCCGAAGGCGTCGATGCACTCCAGAACCACGGAGCGGATGGACTGCGGCGTCCAGGCGCGGTCGGTGATGCCCAGACCGGAGATCTTGATCGAACAGTGCGGCAGGGCGGCGAGGCGGCGCAGGCCGTCCCGCCACAGGGCCATGCCGTCGGCGTCGCGATCCGTCGGCAGGCCCGCGTGATTCACGATCAGGGGAATGCCCGGATGCCGCGCGCCGATCTCGGCGGCGGTCTGCATCTGGGACGGATAGAGCTGCAGGTCGAATGACAGGCCATGTCGGGCCAACCTTGCGAAGCCGGCCTCCCAGGCGGGGTCAAGCAGCAGGTCCCGGGGGGTGTAGGTCTTAAAAGGTTCAGGGTGCCAGCAGACGATCTGGCGCACGCCGCGCACATTGGGGCGGGCGGCGTGGGCGTCCAGCAGGGCGTCCAGTTCGGGATCCAGCAGGTCGGCCCCGGCGACGATCCCCTGGGGGAAGCCGTGGTCGGCCGCCAGCGACTGAAGCCAGTCGGTCTCGGCCAGTTGCTGGCCGCGCGGCAGGCCGCACTCCACATGGACGATCTTGTCCACGCGCCAATCCGCAGTGTCGGCCCGGTAGTCCTGAAGACCATAGTCCCGGTGCGCGATGGGACTCATGTCCCCCGCAGGATTGTTGGGCAGGGGATCATCCTGCAGCCAGCCGTAACGGGCGCGCGAAAGGTCCCACAGGTGGACGTGCGGATCGACGATGCGAAGGTCCGGGGCCACCTGCCGCCCTCCCCTAGTAGGTGGTGCGGCCGCCGGACGTGTCGAACGTCGAGGCGGTGGTGAAGCTGCATTCCTCGGAGGCCATGAAGCAGACCATGGCGGCGACCTCGTCCACCTCGCCCAGACGACCCAGCGGGATCTTGGAGCGCATGTAGTCGATCTGGCTTTGCGGCAGTTGCTCCAGGATCGGGCTTTCGAAGGTCGCGGGGGTGAGGCAGTTGGCGATCACGCCCCTGGTCGCCAGTTCCTTGCCCAGGGACTTGGTGAAGCCGATCACACCGGCCTTCGAGGCGGAATAGGCGCTGGCGTTGGGATTGCCCTCCTTGCCCGCCACCGAGGCCACATTGACGATGCGGCCATAGCCGCCCTTCAGCATGTGCGGGATCGCCGCGCGGCAGCAGTAGAAGACGCCGTTCAGATTGATGTCCACCACACGTCGCCAGCTGTCGAGCGGGAACTCGTGCACCGGCACGGTGGCGCCGGTGATGCCGGCCGACGCGATCAGGATGTCGATCCGGCCCAGAACCTCATTGGCCCCGTCGGCGGCGGCAGCGACCGCCTCCGCATCCGACACGTCCAGGGCCGCGAAGTGGGCGGCGCCGATCTCGGCGGCCACCGAGGCGACGGCGTCGGCGTTCAGATCCCACAGGGAGACCTGGCCGCCCTCGGCGATGATGCGGGCGGCCGCGGCCTTGCCCAGGCCCGAGGCCCCGCCGGTCACGATGGCGGCCCGGCCGTTGAATCGTCCTTCGAATACGCTCACGCCGCCACATCCTTCGACCAGGCCACGACCTGCTGCCGCTGGACGCCAAGCTTTTCGATGCCCAGTTCCATCACGTCGCCGGGCTTGAGATAGAAGGGCTCCGGCTTCTGGCCCAGGCCGACGCCGGGCGGGGTTCCGGTGGTGATCAGGTCGCCGGGCTCCAGCGTCATGAACTGGCTGACGTAGGACACGATCTCGGCCACGCCGAAGATCATGGTCTTCGTGTTGCCCGTCTGCATGCGCTTGCCATTCAGGTCGAGCCACATGTCCAGGGTCTGGACGTCGCCCACCTCGTCCGTCGTGACGATCCACGGGCCGACCGGGCCGAAGGTGTCGCAGCCCTTGCCCTTGTCCCACGTGCCGCCGCGCTCGGTCTGGAAGGCGCGCTCGGAGACGTCGTTGATCAGGACATAGCCGGCCACGTGATCCAGCGCGTCGGCCTGGTCCACGTAGGAGGCCGCCTTGCCGATGACGATGCCCAGCTCGACTTCCCAGTCGGTTTTGACGGAGCCACGCGGGATGACCACGGTATCGTTCGGGCCGGTCAGGCACGAGATGGCCTTGGTGAAGACCACCGGCTCCTCGGGGATCGGCAGGTTGGACTCCGCAGCGTGGTCGGCGAAGTTCAGGCCGATGGCGATGAACTTGCGGCTGCCGTTCACTGGCACGCCGTAGCGGGGCTCGCCGTCCACCAGCGGCAGGGACGCCGGGTCGATCGCCTTCAGCCGGGCCAGAGCATCACCCCACAGCACATCCGGGGTGATGTCGGCCACATGGCCCGACAGGTCGCGAATGCGACCCTCGGCGTCCAGGGTTCCGGGCTTTTCCTGGCCCTTGGGGCCATAACGCAACAGTTTCATCGAGGGCCTTTTCTTATCGTTCGTAGGGGCGGTGCAGGGCGATGTCGCGGTTCAGCTCGACGCCGAAACCGGGCGTGTCGGGCACCTTGAGCCGGCCGTTCACGGGCACGGGCTCACCGATCAGTTGGGGGTGGAACATGGGCACGACCTCATCGGCCCCCGGCGCCATCATCAGGAACTCGGCGAAGGGGCTGTTATGGCGGGTGACCACGAAGTGATAGCTGTAGACCGACGAGCCGTGCGGGATCATCAGCACGCCCTTGGCGTCGGCCAGGTCGGAAATCTTGATCAGTTCGGTGACGCCGCCGCACCAGCCCACGTCGGGCTGGATGATGTCGCAGCACTCCATCTCCAGCAGCATGCGGAAGCCCCAGCGGGTGGCCTCGTGCTCGCCGGTGGTGACCAGCATGCCGGGCGGTGCGTTCTTCTTCAGCGCCTGATAGCCCCAGTAGTCGTCGGGGCTGAGCGCCTCCTCGATCCACTTCAGGCCGTGCTGGTGCGCGGCGTGGGCCAGACGGGTCGCGTAGTTCAGGTCCAGCGCCATCCAGCAGTCGAACATCAGCCAGAAGTCGTCGCCGCAGGCGCTGCGCATGGCCTCCAGTTCGGCCAGGTTCTTCTTAAGCCCCTCCTCGCCCTCGGCCGGGCCGTGGTGCAGGGGCATCTTTCCGCCGATGAAGCCCAGTTCCTTGGCCTTATCGGGCCGGGCGCCGGTGGCGTAGAACTGCAGCTCGTCGCGGACGGGGCCGCCCAACATGGCGAAGACCGGCTCCTGCCGCAGGCGGCCCAGCAGATCCCATAGCGCCAGATCGACGCCGGAGATGGCGTTCACCACCAGACCCTTGCGGCCGTAATACTGGGTGGAGAGATACATCTGGTCCCAGATCTTCTCGACCTCGGACGGATCACGGCCCTCAAGGAAGCGGGCCAGGTGCTTCTCGACAATGTACGCCGCCGGCTCGCCGCCGGTGGTCACCGCGAATCCGACCACGCCGTTCTCGGCCTCGATCTCCACCACCAGGGTGCCGAGGACATTAATGCCGAAGCTGCGGCGACTCTGGCGATACTCGGGATATTTCGCCATGGGCGTGGCGATGTGGTCGTCGATCCAGTGACCGTCAGACTGGTCGTGATAGTCGGCGCCGCCGCCGGTTCCGTCGTTCTTCACGACGAAGGCGCGCACGTGCTTGATGCGAGGAAGAACGCTCACGACACTGGCTCCGCGGACGACAAACGCAATTCATTCCCATATTTCGGGATGGCGCTGGTCTTTTTCCCACTATCGCGCCACAATGACTTCCTCACCGACCCCGCCCTTGCCAAAACTTCTACATTCTGGGAGAGAGGACTACTTGATGGGACGCAAAGCGTCAATGAAGGTCGTTGCCGATGATGTGGATGAGAGCGAGACCCGCACCCCCGCCGGCAGTCAGACCCTGCTGCGCGGACTGGACGTGATCGAGGCGATCATGGAGCGGCCGCTTCCGTTGAACGATCTGGCCGAGAAACTGTCCCTGACCCGCAGCACGACCCACCGCCTGGCTTCGGCGCTCGTGGAGCGTCGGATGCTCCTCTTCCGTCCGCGCGAAGGGTACAGTCTGGGCCCCAAGTTGATCGAGATGGGGTATGCGGCGGGACAGCAGATGCACCTGCCGCGCATCGCCCGACCCTTCCTGGAAAAGCTGTCCGCGCTGACCGAGGACACCGTGCATCTCGGCGTGCTGGAGGGCCGGCAAGCGCTTTATCTGGACAAGGTATCGGGTACGCGCCGCATCCACATCGGTTCGCGGCTGGGAGAGCGGCACCCGATCGCGTCGACCGGTCTGGGAAAGGCGCTCATTCTGGACAAGACCGAGCAAGAATGGACCGAGTTCTACACCCAGGGCGACGAAGCGGCCGACACCTCGGCCCTGGCCCTTTGGCTGGAGCGCATGCGCGCCTATGCGCGGGGCGGTTACGCCTATGACCTCGAGGAGAACGAGGACCGGATCCGTTGCGTCGCCGCGCCGATCCGGGGCGTGGACGGAGCGGTCATCGCGGCCGTCAGCGTCTCCAGCGCCGCCCAGTACATGAGCGATTCGCGCATGTCCGAACTGACCACGACGGTCCGGGAGATCGCTGACGCCATCAGCGTCGATCTGGGCTGGAGTCCAAACCCGAAGCCATAGCGAAATCAGGATCCAACATGCTGTTGAAAGACAAGGTCGTCCTCATCACCGGTGGATCGCGCGGTATCGGCGCGGCCATCGCCCGGGAGGTGGCGCGCCAGGGCGCCGACGTCGCAATCAACAGCCACGACGACGACGAGGCCGCCCAGGCGGTTCTGACCGACGTTGAGGCTCTGGGGCGGCGAGGCATTCATGTCTCCGGCGACGTGGCCTTGCCTGAAACGGCCGCCGCCTTCACCGAGGCGGCCGTGGATGCCTTCGGCCGCGTTGACGTGTTGGTCTCAAACGCCGGCATCTGCCCGTTCCACGCCTTTCTGGACATGCCGGTCGAGACCCTGAAGCGGACCATGGAGGTCAATCTGCACGGCGCGTGGTTCATGACCCAGGCCGCGGCGAACCAGATGGTCAAGCAAGGTGACGGCGGGGCCATCGTGGCCATCAGCTCCATCTCGGCGCTGGTCGGCGGTGAGTTCCAGACGCACTACACCCCCACCAAGGCGGGCGTGCACAGCCTGATGCAGTCCTGCGCAATCGCCCTGGGCAAGCACGGAATTCGCTGCAACTCGGTGCTGCCGGGCACCATCCTGACCGACATCAACAAGGACGATCTGGCCGATCCGGAGAAGCGCAAATACATGGAAGGCCGCATCCCGCTGGGCCGTCTGGGGCAGCCGGAAGACATCGGCGGCGCGGTGGTGTTCCTGGCCTCGGACATGGCGGCCTATGTGACCGGCGCGGCGCTGCTGGTGGACGGCGGCGCCTTCGTCAACCTGCAGTAGGGCCCGGCGCGCGTGATCATTTCCTCGCCCGGCGACTACCGCGAGGCGGCGCGCCGCAGGCTGCCGCCGTTCCTGTTCCACTACATCGACGGCGGCTCCTATGCGGAGCAAACACTGCGCCGGAACGTGGCGGACTTTCAGGATGTGGCGCTACGCCAGCGCGTTCTGAAGAAAGCAGACGACATCAGCCTGGCCACCCGGCTTTTCGATGAGGCGCTGGACCTGCCCGTGGTGCTGGCGCCGGTGGGCCTGACCGGCATGTACGCCCGGCGCGGCGAGGTTCAGGCGGCGCGCGCGGCGGCCTCGCGGGGCGTTCCCTTCACCCTGTCGACCGTTTCGGTGTGTCCCATCGAGGAAGTGGCCCCGGCCATCGACCGGCCCATGTGGTTCCAGCTGTATGTCCTGCGCGACCGGGGCTTCATGAAAAGCGCGCTGGAGCGGGCCCGCGCCGCCGGGGTCAAGACCCTGGTCTTCACCGTGGACATGCCGGTGCCGGGCGCCCGCTATCGCGACGCCCATTCGGGCATGAGCGGACCGGGGGCCTCTATGCGCCGTCTGTGGCAGGCCGCGACCCACCCCGCCTGGGCGTGGGACGTGGGCGTCAGGGGCCGCCCGCACGATCTGGGCAACATCTCCCGGCACCTGGGGGCGCCCACGGGCCTGGCTGACTACATCGGCTGGCTGGCGAACAACTTCGACCCGTCCATTTCGTGGAAGGATCTGCAGTGGATCCGGGATTTCTGGGACGGGCCCATGATCATCAAGGGCGTTCTTGACCCCCATGACGCCCGGGACGCCCTGGCGCTGGGCGCCGACGGCATCGTGGTTTCCAATCACGGGGGCCGTCAGCTGGACGGCGTGCTGTCCACCGCACGCGCCCTGCCGCCCATCGCCGAGGCGGTGAAGGGACGCATGACCATTCTGGCGGACTCAGGGGTCCGCAACGGACTGGATGTGGTTCGCGCCATCGCTCTGGGCGCCGACGCCGTGATGCTGGGCCGGCCCTTCGTCTACGCCCTGGCGGCGCAAGGCGAGCGGGGGGTGACGAACCTGCTGGATCTGATCGCCGCCGAAATGCGCGTGGCCATGACCCTGACCGGCGCGGCGTCGATCGCCGCCATCGGACCTGATCTTCTGGCCCGATGACGGCGGGGGACGCTCATCGATCAGCGGCTGTGAACCCGCGCGGATAGAGCGGCTCGTCGATGTCGTCGGGGCGCCCCGGATGCTGGGCGCGGACCTGATCCATCGAGGCGGGCAAAGCGAAGGGCAACCGTCCGCCGGGTTCGGCCTGGCCCATCATCACCTCCAGCAGCACACTGTCGCTGGCGCCGAAGTCCGCCAGCAGGGTGTCGGCCAGCGGCTTGATCTGGCTCAGCACGGCGGGGCGATCCAGGCTGACCGAGACCATCGTGGGGACGTGCTCCGCCGCCTGGCGAACGGCGGCCAGATCGGCGCTATCCTCCGGGAAATCGAGATCCCCCTCGTGCTGCATCCGGCCAAAGAAGTGGTTCGGGTGCAGGGTCTCGAAGGGGGCGGCGATACGCAGGATGGCGCCGTCGGCCTCCTCCAGGCTGTCGACCGGAACGAGCCCCGCGTCACGCGCAGCCTGCGCGCTCACGCCATGCAGCCAGACGCGGGCCCCGGCGGCCAGCGGACCCCCGCGCTCGAGCAGAACCACGGACCGCCGCTGGGCGACCTCCGCCTCCGCCTGAAACGCCGCGGAACCGACGGTGCGCGCGGCTTCGTCCACGTCAACGTAGGGGTTCTCGAACAGACCCAGGCTGAATTTGGTGGTCATGACCCGGATCACGGATTCATCCAGGCGGCTCTCGGTGACGAGCCCCTGGCGCAAGGCGTCGATCACACGGTCGGAGGCGGTCGTGCCGCCGAACTGGTCCAGACCCGCCACAAGACCCCGCGCGAACCGTTCGGTGACGCTCAGATCCTCGACGCCCCAGGGCATGCCGATGTCTTGCGGACCGTGGGGCGTATTGCCTTCGATGCAGTTCTCCGCGCAGTCGTTGGTGATGCCCCAGTCGGACAGCACAAGACCGTCGAACCCGTGGACCCCGCGCAGCATGTCCGTCAGCAGGACCGAGTTGTAGCCTGCGCCAACCGGCTCCAGCGGCTCGCCTTCGAAGGTGGCGCCCAGAAGCACATTGTAGGTGGGCATGACGCCCGCGGCGCCGGCGGCGAAGGCGGCCCTGAACGGCGCGATGTGCTGCTCCAGCGTCTCGTCGTCCAGCTGCGAGAATCGGCCATAGTGATTGTGCCCGTCCCAGCCATCAGGGGCGGCGCCATAGCCGACCCAGTGCTTGACCACGGTGATGACGCTGTCCGCGTTCAAGCCATCCGAGCCGTTCTGGAAGCCCGTGACATAGGCGGCCACATGGTCCGCGACCGTCTGGGGGTCTTCGCCGAAGGTGCCGTTGTTTCTCGGCCAGCGCGGTTCCGTCGCCAGATCCGCCATGGGCGACAACGCCATGTGCATTCCGGCCGCGCGATACTCCTGCCGGGCGATTTCGGCGAACCGTCTGGTGACGCCCGGATCGCCCGTGGCCGCCAGACCCAGGGTTTCGGGCCATTGTGAAAAGCCCGACGGCGCCACGCTGGCGCCCTCGGTGAACTGGAAGTGATTGCGAGGATCGGTGCTGATCGTGACGGGAACGCCCAGGCGCGACTGGCGCGCCACGGCTTGAAGCGCGTTGTTGGCCTCGGCCAGGGTGGCGCCGTCGCCGCTCAGCCGCGAGATCACGCTGTTGACGTGCTGATCGTGGTTCATCTCCCGGAACGCCTCAAGGTCGTAGACAGGCGGCGCATCGGGGTCATAGCCGGACGGCGCGGTGCCGTGCATCAGCGCGCCGGCCTTTTCCGCCAGCGTCATCCGGCCGACCAGGTCCCGGGCCCTTTGATCCGCGTCCAGTCTCCAGTCCTCGTAAGGGTCCAGGTCGTTATTGGCGTTCAGGTCGACGAAGCGCAGGCCGTCACGTTCGATCACCCTGTCCGTTTCGGCGAAAACAGGTTGCTGCGGCGCGGGCGCGCCCTGGGCGGTGACCAGGGCGGCGCTGAGCAGGGCTGGCAAGGGGTTCATCATTCTATCCTCGGACATGGAGGGGCGCGGTCATCGCGCGCAGACAAAGGTGTGTTCGCCGCCGTCCGCCACATAGATCGTGTGGCCGGCTTCGCGTCTGAGGGGCGAGGCGCCGTCGGCCTGGACGCCGCCCTCGCCGGGGCACCAGACCTCGGCCTCGGCGCCGGCGGGAATCGTGACGGTGAGGTTGATCGTTCCGTCCTGCTGGCGCCACGACGAGCCGATGCGGCCCTGCACCGTGTCGCGCCAGGCCGAAGCCCACTCCAGATCCGCGGGCACGGCGGGCCGGATCTGGATCCGCCCGTATCCGGGCTCCGCGGACCGGATCCCGGCCAGACCTTCATAGAACCAGCTGCTGACCGAGCCCCAGTAGTGGTGGTTGCGCGATCGGCTGTCGAGGGACCAGCCCTCCAGCATGGTGTTGACGTCATTGGCCAGCCAGTGGCCCCAGCTGGGATATTCCGTCTGGGTCGCGACCCGGTAGGCGGTGTCCACATGGCCGAAATCGCTGAGCAGCAGCATGGCGTAGCGGCCCGAAAAGACGCCCATGCTGGTCAGGCGATAGCCGTTGGCGGCGATGTCGTCGCTGACGCCCTGCATGATCGCGGCGCGGCGGTCTTCGGGTGCGATGCCGAACGCCACCGGCAGGACGTTGAGGTATTGCAGATAGGCCTCGCCCATCGGCCCGGGCAGGCGATACCTGTCGCCGTCCCAGTAGCGCGCGTTGAAGGCCTCGCCGATTTCGGTCGACAGGGCGGCGTAGCGACGGGCGTCTTCATCGTAGCCCAGAAGCCGCGCGTTGCGGGCCAGCAGGTCGGCCATGTGGAAGAAATAGGTGGTGGCCACCGCGTCCACCGCGCCGGGCATGGGCTGACGTTCGCCGCCGCCGCCGCCGGCCGCCATCGCGGCGAACATGGCCTGACGCTCTTCGTCAGTCATGGGCGGCTGATAAAGGGCGTATTCGCCCAGGAAGGCGTTGGCCACGTTGGCGTACAGGAAATCCTCGGTGAACCAGCGCGCGGTGTAGTCGACCAGACGTTTCTGGGTCTCGTACATCTGTTCCAGCAACCGGGTGTCGCCGGTGACCGCGTAAAGGTCGTTGGGGATCACGAAGGTGGCCGCGTCCCACGACGGCGTGGGACCGCCGATCATGTCCCAGCCCGGCGTGCCCTCGTACCCATAGAGCGGCGTCGAGGGGACGATCTCCGGGATCTCGCCGCTCGGCGCCTGGGCGTCCCGGAAATCGGCCATCCATTTGGTCCAGACCCGGCTGACGTCGAAATTCAGCGCCGCGCCCAATGCGGACGCATGAGCGTCGCCGGTCCAGCCGTTCTTCTCGAAGGTCGGAGTGTCGGTCTGGAACCCGTGCATGTTGTTCAGGATCGTGCGGCGCGCCGCCTGCTGAATCTGGTTCAGAAGCGGATTGGCGCTCTCGAATTCGCCCGTGGTGCGCACGTCGGAATGCATGACCTCGCCGGTCAGGGACTCCAGGGTCGGCTCGCCCGGAAAGCCGCGCACCTCGACATATCTGAAACCGCGATAGCCGAACCGGGGGCTCCAGCTTTCCACGCCATCGCCCGACAGGATGTAGCGGTCGGTCTGCAGCTGAACATCCACCAGGCCGCTGTGCGAATAGACGGTTCCGTCGTCGCGAAGCTGTTCGTGCTGGGTCAGCGAGATGGTCTGGCCCGCAGGTCCTTCGACGTTCAGACGGAGGCGGCCGGAGAAAATCCGCCCGAAGTCGAATACCCAGACATCAGGCCGGGGCTGGGTGACGGCCACCGGGCGAATGACCTCGGTCACCGCGATGGGATCCTGCTCGGCGGCGTCCAGAGCGCCGGCCGGGCCCTGGACGACGTTGGCTCTGGACCAGGCGGCGTCCTCGAACTCAGGCGTCGACCAGCCGGACGGCAGCAGGCGGGCGTCATAGCGCTCGCCCGAAAAGATGGAATCGTGACGCGTGGGGCCGTCGATCCAGCGCCAGTCGCCGTCGGTCTCGACCACCTGCCGTGATCCGTCCGCCAGCGTCAGCTCCAGCTGCAGTCGAACGGTCGGCGGGGCCGTCCAGGGCGTGTCGTGCCAGTACCACTCGTTCGGCTCGATCACGTCGTACCATCCGCGCCCAAGCTCCACGCCGATGGCGTTGTCGCCCGACCGGATGTGATCCGTGACGTCCAGGGTCCGGTACAGCACGCGCCGGTCATAGGCGGTGAAGCCGTCCGCGATCGCCTCGTTGACGCCTTCGCCGTTGATCTCGATGTGCGGAAAGCCCCCTGCGGCCACATACAGGCGCGCCGAGCGGACCGGCTGATCCACCGAGAACTCCCGGCGCATGAGGGGCGCGGGACGGGCGATCGGCAGCACCACGTCGGTGTCGGCCGCATTGTCCCCGACCAGCAGGCCATCGCTGACCACGGTGCCGCCGCTCATCCGGTTGTCGTTGTTGCGGAAAGCCTCCACTACCGCCTGCCCTTCGGGCGGCTGGACGCTCAGGCTGTGCAGCAGGACGCCTTGCCGCTGCGAGGTCCGGAGCCCGACGGTTCCGCGCTCATGGGCGGATGTTTCGGCGACGTTGATCCGGGCGCCGTCGAGCGACGTGGTCAGGACGTCGCCGCGCATGTCCACCTGAAGGCGGTGGCGGGAACCCTGTTCAAGCGGCTGATCCAGCGCCACGGTCGCCAGGACGTCATCGGTCACCAGGGGGCGCGCATCGCCGTCGTATCGGCGGCTGATCAGGTCCAGCCGCGCCGCGCCGTCGGCCGTGACCAGTTTCCAGGCATAGGCGTCGCCGTAGGTCTTGCCACTGGGGCTGGCGCGGAACAGGAACTCCACATCCTCCCCCAGCAGCGTGAAGTCCCATTCCACCACGGCGTCGGACCAGACATGATTCTGCGTCTCGCCGCCGCTGATCCACTGCGCGGACCAGTCCGAGGCTTGCAGCAGACCCATCTCCCAGCTGGCCGGCGCGCTCCACGCGGACAGGGCGCCGTCCAGGCTACGGGTCTGGACCCGCCACACATAACGGTCGCGGGAAGACGGCGGCGGACCGCCGTAGGGCACATGAGCGTTGGCGGAGGACGCCACCTCGCCCGAGTCCCAGACAAGATCGCCGGCCTCGAGACCTTCGCGCGAGCGGGCGACCTGAATCCGGTAAGCGGCTTGCCGCGTCGACGGCAGCCAGGCGAAGCGGGGCGCCGCAACGTCCGTGCCCAGCAGGGTGGGCGCGCCCTCGACGGAAAGAGCGCCGGCCGGCGAAGCCAGACCTTCGGCCCCGGGCATGCCGGCGCAGGCCGACGCCAGGATGGCCGCCGCCGATACGGCCCCGAGAACGACGCCCTTGTGCGCGATCGCTTGCATTGAATTTCCCTCCGTCGCTGCCCGCTCGAGGCGAGTCTTTATTTGTACCATATATTGGTACGGTGTGATTTTGCCCTGCGCTAGCCGCGAGAAGCCTTCATTTCCTAGCGTGAAAGCCCCGAAATGTTCACTTCCATCCCCCAGGAAAGTGCCCGCTTGACGGACGATTGTAAATAACAGAACATCAGTTCATAAAATGGGATGAACCGGCGACCTTGCCGGGATTCATGAACGAAGCCCTGACTGAATGGGGCGTGAGGGGAGGACAAAATGAAGACGACATATCGCAATCAATGGCTGCTGTCCGGCGTGGCGCTTGCCGCTCTGATCGCCATTCCGGCGAACGCGAGCGCGCAGGATCCTGCGGCAGGGCCGGCCGTGACCGAGGTCGAGGAGATCGTCGTCACGGGCACCCTGATCCGTGGCATCGCGCCGACGGGCACCAATGTGGTGGGCGTGTCTCAGGAAGAGATCGTCACAACCGGCGCGGCCTCGGCCAACGACCTCCTGGCGCGGGTTCCGCAGATCTCGAACGCGTTCAACACCGCGCCCTCGCCCGGCGCCACGATCGCCCTGCCGATCAACCGCCCGAACATCCGCAATCTGGGCGCCTCTGGCGGTTCGACCACGCTGGTCCTTCTGAACGGTCGCCGCATGGTGGGCGCCGGGGTGCTCCAGACATCGCCCGACCCTTCCGTCATCCCTCCCGGCGTGCTCGAGCGCGTCGAGGTGATCCCGGACGGGGGATCATCCATCTACGGGTCTGACGCCATCGGCGGCGTCATCAACTTCATCACCCGCAAGCGCTTCGACGGCGTGGAGCTGACCGCCCGTTACGGCGTCGCGGATTCCTACAGCCAGTATGACGCCAACCTGACCGCGGGCCGGGACTGGGGCAGCGGTTCGGCGCTGATCTCGCTGGTCCACGCAGAGCACGACAACATCTTCGCCCGCGACCGGGACTATATCAGCGCCAACCATACGGCGCGGGGCGGATCGGACTTCCGGGTCCAGAACTGCGAGCCCGGCAACATCACCGTCGACGACGTCACTTACGGCCTGCCGAGCCGTACGCCCGGCGCGAACCTGTGCGACGAGAACCAGTTCATCGACTTCTATCCGCAGGAAGAACGGCAGAGCGTTTTCGCCTCCGTTGTCCAGGATATCTCTCCGGCCCTGACCTTCGAGCTTTCCGGCTACTATTCGGAACGTGAGACCCTCAGCTGGGGCCAGGGCTCTTCCGACGGGACAGGCCTGCGTGGCAGCGGGACCATTACCGACGCCAATCCCTATTTCCAGCCCATCGGCGCCGAGACATCCCAGCAGGTCAACTTCAACTATTCCTCCGCTTTCGGGGACGCTGAACGCAACCCGTCAGAGTTCACGTCCCTGGGCATTGCGCCGGAGCTGATCTGGCGCGCGGGCGGCGACTGGCAGGTCCGCGCCGGCCTCAACTACGGCCGCAGCACCAACGAGGTGAGCACCTATCAGATCAACACGGTCGCCGAAGCGGCGGCCCTGGCCGGAACCACAGTCGGCACAGCGCTCAACCCCTATGATGTGGACGCGACCGATCCGGGCGTCCTGGCGGCTATCCGCGATTTCGAAATCCGCGGCTGGTCCGAACAGACCATCCGGTCGGCCCGTGTGGTGGCCGACGGCCCTCTGTTCGCCATGCCGGCCGGCGACCTGCGGGTGGCCGTGGGCGCCGAATACTACGAAGAGGAACTGGACGCCGCCCAGGGCGACGGCCCGCGCGGAGCCCCGAACCTGTTCCGCGCCACGTCCGAACGGGATGTGAGCTCGGTCTTCGGCGAAGCGGTCATCCCCCTGATGGGACCGGACGCGTCGCTCGGAAGCTTCGATCTGTCGGCATCGGTGCGTCACGACTCCTACAGCGACGTCGGTGAGACCACCAATCCCAAGATCGGCTTCACCTGGCGGCCGACGAGCGATGTGACGGTTCGCGGCAACTGGGGCACCTCCTTCCACGCCCCCAGCCTGGCGGACACCGGCAACGCCGTGGACACCCGGGCGCAGGTGCTGGGCGTCAGCCCCTTCCGTCCCGCCGACAGCCCCTTCACCGACCTGTTCCGTCCCACCATCCTGCTGGCCGGCGGCAACGCCGACCTCAAGCCGGAAGAGGCCGAGACCTGGTCGATCGGCACGGACTGGCGCCCCTCCGGCGCCCTGGACGGCCTGGCCGTCAGCCTGACCTACTTCAACGTGGAGTTCACGGACGCGATCGGCCTGGCGCCCTTCTTCAACGGAGCCTCCTTCTTCGCCAATCCGGCCTACACCTCGTACTGGACGATCAATCCGACCCAGGCCGAAGCCGAGGCCCTGACGGCCGGACAGCGGGTGGAGAACGCGCCCAGCATCGCCTCGCTCTACGCCGGAGGCCCGACTCCCTTCGCCATTATCGATGCGCGCCGCAACAATCTGGGCACGCTCAAGGTCAACGGCATCGACTTCGACGTGAGCTATGCCTGGCCGATGACGTTCGGCGAGATCCAGGCCGGACTTGCCGGTTCCTATACGCTGGAACGGGAAAGCCAGTCGTTCCCCGGCGCGGCGGTTGTGGACGAGCTGGAGAACGGCACGGGCCAGCTCAATCTGGTCGCCAACCTCGGGCTCAGCGCGGACGCCCTGCGTATGAACCTGAGCGTCAACCACAACGACGGCTATCCGGTGCTCGGTGTCGCTGGCCAGAACAGTGTGGGCTCCTTCACCACGGCCAACGTCTTCGTGGGCTATGACCTTTCGGGGCCCGGCCTGATGAACGACCTCACCCTGACGCTGAACGTCGACAATATCTTCGACCAGGACCCGCCGTGGTCCAACAGCGTGCAGGGTTACGCCAACGGCTCCACCCTGGGACGCCTGATCTCGGTCGGGGTCCGCAAGCGGTTCTGATCCGAAGGACGATGGGCCGCCGCTCTCCCGGTGGGCCATCGTCTTCTCCTGGGCCAGGTCTTTCGAGATCTGGCCCGCCCTGAGCAGACTGGCCGGCGCGGCGACCCTGCGCCGGCCATTTTTTCAGCACCTCCGCCCGCTCGGACTTGTCGAGGATAAGCCAAGATGAAACCCCTGATGCTTACTGCCGCAGCCGCGGCGTTGACGGCCCTGTTGGGCGCCACCGCAGCGTCGTCAGCATATTCCCGGGCGCCGACTGAAGCTTCCGCTTCCGCCGGCGTCACCCAGTCGGTCGCCGAGGCGCGGGCTGACGCGTTGCTCGCGCAGATGACCCTTGAGGAGAAAGTCGGCCAGATCAGCCAGCAGTTCATGTTCGGAGATCCCGCTTCGTTCGAGCAGATGATCCGCGAGGGGCGCCTGGGGTCAGGATTGTTCGTCACCGACCCAAGCGTGATCAATCGCCTGCAAAGGGTCGCGGTCGAAGAGAGCCGACTGGGCATTCCGCTTCTGTTCGCCTTTGACGTCATTCACGGATTCCGTACCATCTTTCCGGTACCCATCGGTTTGGCCGCATCCTGGAATCCTGATCTGGTCGAGGACGCGCAGGCCGTGGCCGCACGCGAGGCGCGCGCCTCCGGCATTCACATGACATTTGCCCCGATGCTGGACGTTACGCGCGACCCGCGCTGGGGGCGTATCGTCGAAGGGCCGGGAGAGGATCCGTATCTCGCCTCGAGGTTGGCCGCCGCTCACGTTCGCGGATTCCAAGGCGAATACATCGGCGCCCCGGGCGGGCTGATCTCGGGACCCAAGCACTTCGCCGCTTATGGCGCTTCCGAAGGCGGGCGTGACTACGACAGCACCTACGTTTCGGACACCGAATTCTACAACCTGTACCTGCCGCCCTTCGCGGCGGCGGTGGAGGCGGGAGCCGGCAACATCATGAGCGCCTATCAGGAATACAACGACGTGCCCGCGGCGGCGAACAACTGGCTGCTGAATGACGTCCTCAGGGGCGAACTGGGCTTTGAAGGGTTCGTCGTATCCGACGCCAACGGCGTAAACAGCCTGGTGACGCAAGGGTTCGCGCACGACACCGCCGACGCCGCCGTGCGGGCGGTTGCCGCCGGCAACGACATGGAGATGGCGACGGGCGAGAACGCTTTCGCCACCCTGGTCCAGGCGGTCAGAGAGGGGCGGATCGAGGAGCGCGTCATCGACCAGGCCGCGCGCCGGGTTCTGGTGGCCAAGATCCGTATGGGATTGTTCGAAAATCCCTATGTCGATGAAGCGCGGGCGCAGGACGTGATGTCGACGCCCGCGCACCGCGAGGTCGCACAGCGCGCGGCCGAACAGTCCCTGGTGCTGCTCCAGAACGAGGACGGCGCGTTGCCGCTCGATCCGGCCGCCCATGCGCGGGTGGCCGTCATAGGCCCGATGGCGGATTCGCCGGTCGACACCGTGGGCAACTGGGTCTTCGTTGAGGACGAGGATGAGACCGTGACGATTTTCGACGGCGTGCGCGATCGGCTGGAAGGCGCCGCAGCCGTGACGACCGCTCCGGGGGTGCAACTGCGCCGGGGGGTCCCGTCCATGTTCGAGATGTTGCGTCCTTCTCCGCCGGCGTGGTCGCCGGATGAGGCCCGCGCGGAATTCGATCGCGCCCTCGATCTGGCGCGGGAGGCCGACCTGGTCATCCTGGTGGTGGGCGAGAACCAGTCCATGAGCGGAGAAGGAGCATCCCGCGCCACCCTGGATCTGCCCGGAGATCAGCTTCGCCTCATTCGTGAAGTCGCTGCTCTCGGCAAGCCGGTGGTCGCCGTACTGGTCAACGGTCGACCTCTGGACATCGCGGAGCTGACCGAGTCGGTTCCGGCTGTGCTGTCCGCCTGGCATCCGGGCACCCGCGGCGGTGCGGCCGTGGCGGGCGCGCTGTTCGGGGACGTCAATCCGGCCGGACGCCTGCCCATGACATGGCCCCGAAACGTCGGTCAGGTGCCCATCTACTACAATCACAATCTGACGAAGAGTCCGGACGATCAGGGCCGTCGGTACTGGGACGAGCCCTCAACGCCGTTCTATGTTTTCGGGCACGGTCTCAGCTACACGACCTTCGCCTATTCCGACTTGTCCGTGTCCGCCCCCACGGCCGACGGCCAGGTCCAGGTTTCCGCCGTCGTGACCAACACAGGCGATCGCGCGGGCGACGAGGTGGTGCAACTTTACGTCCACCAGCGCAGCGGCCGGGCCACGCGTCCTGTGCGTGAGTTGAAGGGCTTCGAACGGATCACGCTCAATCCCGGCGAAAGCCGCCGGGTGACCTTCACGTTGGGCGAGCGCGAACTGCGGTACTGGAGCGCGGCCGACCGAACCTGGATCATGGATGCAAGGACACTCGACGTCTGGATCGGCGGCGATTCCCGGGCCGACCTCGAGGGAGAAATCACGATGGACTGAGGCCGCGCTCCTCAGGCCGTGGCCATCAGTCGGGTAAGCCGCCAAAGGCCCTCGCCTTGGCCAACTGCGAATGTCTGCAACTGGCGCGACACCGCCTTTCACGTGGAAAATGAACCCAATTTTCTTCGCAGGTTGAGACGTGGGTCAGGGCCGGGATGATCGGCAGCCTTCAGGGCGTGATGAAACGGCAGGCGGCGGCGGTTTCCGCCACATCGACGCAGCGCTCCTGGACGTCAGAGTCGCCCGGCCGGTCGCCGGTTTCGATCCAGTGCTCCAGCGCCCGCAGCAGCGCCACATACTGGGGCGCGGACAGCAGGCTGTGCTGATCCTCGTCGGTGGCGGTCTGGACCAGCAGGTGCCCGCGGCCCGCCTCGGCTACGGTCTGGGCGTACAGCGCCTCGTGGTCGAACGACACGGTGGGGTCATGCAGGGCGTGAACGGTCAGGGTGGGCACGGCGATCAGGCCGGACAGGTCTGAATCATAGGCTAGTCGCGCCACGGCGTCGGGATCGGCGCGGAACCGCTCCACGCCCGCGTTCAGCGCTTGGTCGTCGCTGGAGCCGCGATAGATGGTCTGGCTGTTGTCGAAGGGGTTGGCGCCGTTCAGGCGGTTCTGGACCAGATCCTGAAACAGGAAGGTGGACCAGTTCATGTGGCTGACCAGGGTGTTCGGCGTGATGCCGATGACCGCGGTGATGTCGTCCAGCCGGGCCTGCTGTTCGGCGCTTCGCTCGTTCGGGTCCAGATCGACGCCGGTGCAGGCGTTGATGCGTTCGCGCAGTCCGGCGCGGGTCAGGTCGGACCCCGGCGCCAGCCCGGCCCAGACCGGATAGGCCGTATCCTGCGGCCCCGGATGGTTGCGGCAATAGAACTGATAGACGGCGCGCAGGTCGGCGCGGAATTCATAGGCGCGCGTGCCGCCCCCCAGCACCCCGTTGGTCAGAAGGACCCCGTCGAACTGCGTCTCGCCTTCCGGGCTGAGCGCATAGAGCTCCGACGCCTTGGCCGCGACATTGCCGCCCCAGGACTGGCCGTGCAGCACGGTGCGGTCGGGCCGCTCGATCTGGTCCCAGAAGATGCGGCGGCTGTTGTCCACGTCCTCGGCCGCCATGCGCACGCCGTAACCGCCACGCCGGTAGGTGGAGCCAATCCAGGCGTAGCCCGCCCGCACCATCATGGAGAAGCGGTCCAGATCGCCCAGCGGGTCATCCCGCTCCGGCGCGCTCGTGCGCGGGCCGCCGTGTGCGTGGACCACGAGGGTGTGGTTCCAGTCGCCGGGGATCGCCGCCACATACCAGGCGCCGTTCTCGTCGCGGCCGGACAGGCAGCGGACGTCTGCGCCAACGCTGTCAGGACAGGCGATGGGCTGCGGCGCGGACGGCGTGGGCTGGGCCGTCAGCATCATGCCGGCGAGGGCGAGAGCGATCATGGCGGGCTCCGATCAGAGGCGATGGGCGGGATCGACGCCGAGCGGGGAGGAGAAACCCGGCGTCGATCCCTTACCTGAGCCTGATCGGGTGAGGTGGATTCGCTTGCGAGTCCACCGATGCCGTGAAACAGGCTCTATCAGGCTCAGAACGTCTTGGAGACGCTGGCGTACCAGTAACGGCCGTAAGGGCGGTGCAGGCTGCCCAGATAGCCGCCTTCGGCCAGGGGCGGGCCCTCGTCGAACAGGTCCCGCACGCCCAGACGAACCTGCGCGCCCGAGGCCAGACCCATGTCGCCGAACTCGTACTGGCCATACAGGTTGAAGGTCAGCTGCTCGTCCACGACCCAGGGCTCGGCGTCCGAGCTGAGCAGGTCGGGCTGTTCCACCTCGCTGATGTAGTGGGCCGTCAAGCCGACGCGCCACGGGCCGCCGCTCCAGTTGACGTTGGACATGACCCGCCATTCAGGGCGGCCGTCCACGGCGACCAGCTGGCTCGAGATCGGCAGGGTGGTCAGGGGATTGATGATCCCGGCCTCGCGCGCGGCGACCAGTTCATCGACGATGGGCCCCGGTTCGCGGGAGTATTCCAGCATCTTGGTGGCGTTCAGGCTGAAGTTGAACCGGCCCCACTGGGTGCGATTGCTCCAGTCCACGCCGAAGTCGATGCCCTCGACCGTCTGGGGCAGCAGGTTGACGAACTGATCGTTGATGGCGATCACGTCGCCCACCGGATCAAGGCCCGTGCCGTCGAAGTTGGCGATGTCGTCGGCATTGGGATCGTCGCGAATGACGTTGGGGTTTGAGCTGCCCTCCAGACGCCGCAGATAATCCAGCGCCAAAGCCGTCTGGGCGCCCAGCAGGCCGACGATCTTCTCCTGCTCGATGCGCCAGTGATCCACGGTGAAGGTGAAATCGCCCCAGGCCAGAGGCGTGAACGTCGGCTGGAACACCAGGCCCACGGACTGGTTGGTGCTTTCCTCGGGCTCAAGATCCGGATTGCCCGCGATCAGCAGCGAGGCGCTGGCCCTGCGGCCGCACTCGTTGAAGTCATCGATCTCGCCGGTGCGCAGGTCGGCCTCACAGCGGATGTAGTCATCGCCGCCGGCGAGGCGCGCATACTGGGTGGCGTTGACCTGTTCCAGGTTCGGAGCGCGGAAGCCCTCGGAATAGGACGCGCGCAGGCGCAGGCCGTCCACGATGTCCCAGGCCATGGCGATCTTGGGCTTGGCCACTGAGCCGAAGTCCGAATACTCCTCGAACCGGCCGGCCAGCTGCACGTCAAGACTGCGCACCAGCGGGATATTCATGTCCGGGGACACCACCGGAATGGCGAACTCCACGAAGGCGCCGAACACGTCGCGCTCGCCCTCGGTGTCCGGGTTCGGGCTGACGGCGGCGACATTGGACAGGTTGGTCTCTCCCGTCACCATGTCGGTGAAGGTGATGGTTCCGTCCAGATTTTCGTCGCGGTCGTCGCTCTGGGTCTCGTGCCGGAACTCGGCGCCGAAGGCCACGCCGACCGGACCGCCCGGCAGCTGGAACAGATCGTTCCGGCTCATCTTGAAATCGACCAGGGTCAGGGTCGTCTCGGACTCGCGCTCCATCTGGAACACGATGGCCTCGATGGCGGCGGGCGATGACGGCGTGCAGTCGCCATAGCTGGGGTTATCGATGCAGCCGCCGCTGAACGGGTTGTAGGCGTCGGGATTGGACAGGGCCAGGGACTGCTGCAGCGCCGTGGAATTGACGTTTGGCGAGCTGTCGGTGGCGCGGGCGCCGGACCAGAGCAGCGCCGTCTCCCAGTCGAACCCGGCCCACTCGCCGCGCAGACCGCCCAGAACGCGGGTCTGGTAGTTCTCGACGATCACGTCCTGGAAGCCGGCGTCCACGAAGCGGTGATTGCCCATGTAAACCGGCAGGCCCTCCACCGGCACATTGGTCAGGCCCGGCAGGCGATTGGGGTTGGCCGTGCCGTCAGCGAAGGTGACTGGGCCGAAGGGGTTCCAGTAGTTGCTGGCCGGGATCCACAGATCGTTCAGATTGATCACCGGCGGCTGCACCGCATGGCTCTCGGCGGCGTAGAAGCCCACCTCGCCGAAGAACTCCACATTGTCGGAGAGGTCGTAGTGGCCAGACGCGAACAGGTTCAGCCGCTCGATGGACGACCGGACCGTGGTGTCCACGCGGGTGTCGTAACGCATCTCGCGGTTCAGCGAGTTGTACGAGGTGACGCCGGATTCCAGGCACAGGCCGCCGCCGATGTCGGCGCCCGCGCAGCCGTAGCTCAGAGGCTCGATGCGGAAGGTGCCGGACGTGGCAGCGATAGGCGTGCCAAAATAGCTGGGCCGGGTGGCCGCGGTGCTGCCCGGCAGTTCGAAACGGCCCCACGGCGTGTGGGACGAGCGGCCGTCCGGAACGGTGGTGGTCTCGAAGCCTTCGTACTGCGAGAAGAACGGCCGCATGTCGTCGCTGCGGGTGAAGTCCTGCTCGTCGGCCCACAGCTTGGAGCGGTCCGTGTAGCTGGCGAACAGCGAGATGTTGCCCCGGTCCAGATCGCGGCCGGCGAAGACGTTGAACTCCAGCTCGGTGAAGCCGGTGCCCTCGGCGCCGCCGTACTGGGTCTGAAGCGTCAGGCCGTCGAAATTATCCTTCATGACGGTGTTCACCACGCCCGCCACGGCGTCGGCGCCGTAGATGGCCGCGGCGCCGTCCAGCAGCACCTCAAGACGCGACAGCCCGGCCACGGGAATGGCGTTGGAATTGTAGCTGAGCACCGGCACCGTGCCGGTGTCCGATGTGCCCTGGCTGGTGGGGTGCTGGACCAGGCGGCGGCCGTTCAGCAGCACCAGGGTGTTGCCCACGCCCAGCGAGCGCAGGTTCACCGAGTTCACGTCGCCGCGCGCGGAGTTGGACGTCTGCGGATTGTTGGCGGCCTCGAACAGCACGTCGCCCATCTGTGGGATCGAGCGGAACAGGTCGTCGCCGGAGGTGGCGCCGGTGGCCAGGATGGTCTCTTCGTCGAACACGACCACCGGCAGGGCGTCGGTGGTGGAGGCGCCGCGGATCTGCGAACCGACGACGATGATTTCCTCGACCTCGGTGACGGCTTCGTCCTCGGGCTGCCCGGCGGTCTGGGCGTTGGCGGCGCCGCCGATCAGCAGGGCCAGGCCCGCCGCCCCCGACAGCAGCTGGGTGCGATGATGCGTTCTCATGGTGTTGTTCCTCCCTAAGTTTTTTTCTTGTTCGGTTCGTCAGTCGGCCGCCAGCTTTTCGGGGTCACCTGGTCCGGCGGCCGGATCAGGCGGGGCGGCCAGGGGCAGCGGCTCGCCGCGCATGGCGGCGTCCAGAGCGTCGCGATCCAGCTCGCCCTCCCAGCGGGCGACAACCACCGTGGCCACCGCATTGCCGATGAAGTTGGTCAGGGCCCGGCACTCGCTCATGAAGCGGTCGATGCCCAGGATCAGCGCCATGCCGGCCACCGGCACGGTGGGCACCACCGACAGGGTGGCGGCCAGGGTGATGAAGCCCGCGCCGGTGATCCCGGCCGCTCCCTTGGAGCTGAGCATGGCCACCAGCAGCAGCAGGATCTGGTCCTGCAGGCTGAGGTCGATGTTCACCGCCTGGGCGATGAACAGGGCCGCCATGGTCATGTAGATGTTGGTGCCGTCCAGATTGAACGAATAGCCGGTGGGCACCACCAGGCCGACCACCGACTTGGCAGCGCCGGCGCGCTCCATCTTCTGCATCAGGCTGGGCAGGGCGGCCTCGGACGAGGAGGTGCCGAGCACCAGAAGCAGCTCTTCCTTCAGGTAGCGGATCAGCTTGAAGATCGAGAAGCCGTTCAGCCAGGCGACCACGCCGAGGACGCCCAGCACGAAGATCAGCGACGTCAGATAGAAGGTGGCGATCAGAGCGGCCAGATTGGCGATGGAGGCGATGCCGTATGCGCCGATGGTGAAGGCGAAGGCCCCGAAGGCGCCGATGGGCGCGGCCTTCATCAGGATGGCCACCAGCCGGAACATGACGCTGCTCAGCGCCTCCAGCACCTTCATAACCGGGGCGCCGTGCTCGCCGACGATGGCCAGGGCGATACCGAACAGGATGGCCACGAACAGCACCTGCAGGATGTTGCCGTCGGCGAAGGCGCTGACCATGGTCGACGGAATGATGTCCATCAGAAAGCCGGTGATGGAGCTGTCGTGGGCGGCCTCGGCGTATTGCGCCACCGCGCCGCCGTCCAGGGTCGCCGGGTCGATGTTCAGACCCCGGCCCGGCTGGACCACATTGGCGATGATCAGCCCGACGATCAGGGCCAGGGTCGAGAAGAACAGGAAATAGCCGAACGCCTTGGCCGCCACCCGGCCCACCCGGCCGATGTCGCGCATGCCCGCAATGCCGGTGACGATGGTCAGGAAGATCACCGGGGCGATGATCATCTTCACCAGCTTGATGAAGGCGTCACCCAGCGGCTTCAGGCTCTCGCCGAAGGTCGGCCAGATATGACCGATCACCGCGCCCAGCACGATGGCGGTCAGCACCTGGAAATAGAGGCTGTAGTAGAACGGACGGCGCGCGCGCGGCGCGGAGTCTGCGGGTGCAGCCTGGATCACGCTTGACCTCCCTTGGGCGCAAAGTCCGCGCCCGGTCGATGAACTGCGCCATCTGATGCGGCGCCTGTGATCGAAGTATCCGCAGGGAAACGAGCGCAGCCACGGAAAAACCTGAATCCGGACAATCAACTGTTTTGACGAATAAAATGCTGGAACAATCCGAATCTGGCCTCGGAACATTCTGAAAATCCGCACAAACAAGCTGGCGAAATGTGCGGAAATCCGCATCCTTCGCCCATGGACCTGCGACGCCTGTTCGCCAGAGAATCGACCCAGTGGAAGGCGTTCGGCCTGGCCGCCGCCGTGGCTGCGCTGGCCGCCGTCGGCCTGGCCGGAGAAGCCACCCGCCGTGACGCCCAGGCCCAGGCCCAGGCCCAGGCGGCCAACACGGCGGCGCTGCACGCCTCGGTCCTGCGCAGCGAATTGGAGAAGCACCGGTCCTCGCCCCTGATCCTGACCCAGGACCCGGACCTGCGCGAGCTGTTGTCCGCACCCACGCCCGAACGGGTGACCATGATGAACGCCAAGCTGGAGGGCCTGGCCCGCCAGACCCGGGCGGCGGTGATCTACGCCATCGATGCCCAGGGCATGACCCTGGCCGCCAGCAACTGGCGCGAGTCCACCAGCTTCGTCGGTTCCGACTACGGATTCCGGCCCTACTATTCGGGAGCCATGCAGAACGGGCAGGCGGACTTCTTCGCCCTGGGCACAGTCAGCGGCCGGCCCGGCCTCTATCTGTCATCCCGCATCGATGACGAGGCCGGGCGGCCTTTGGGCGTCATCGTGGTCAAGGTGGAGTTCGACGCCCTTGAGGCCGACTGGCGCGCCTCGGGCGAACCCACCTATGTCACCGACCAGGACGGCATCGTCATCCTGACCACGGTGGAGGACTGGCGCTTTCACACCACCCTGCCCCTGACGCCCGCACGCCGTGAAACCCTGGCCACTGAACAGACGGCCGGGGCGGCGTCCCTTGCCGACATGCCGTTCGACGCCCGGGCGCCCGGCATGGTCCGGGTGGAGGCCGGGGCCGAACCGGACCTTTACGCCCACGCCGTGCGCGCCATGCCCGAGACCGACTGGACGGTTCATCTGCTGGCGCCGGCGGGACAGGCCATCGCCCGGCGCATGACCGAGGCGCGGGTTCTGGCGCTGCTCAGCGTCGCGCTGCTGGCCGGGATCGCGGGGGTGGTGCTGCGACGACGTCAGCGGACGAAGGCGCGCGCCGTGGAACAGGAAAGCCAGCGACGCGAGCTGGAACGACGGGTGACCCAGGCCACGGCGGAATTGCGCGAGGCCAACGCCCAGCTGAACCGCGAGATGGACGAGCGCCAGCGTCTGGAAAAGAGCCGACAGGCGCTTCAGGACGACCTGATCCAGGCCAACAAGCTGGCCATTCTGGGCCAGATCGCCGCCAGCGTGGCCCATGAGATCAACCAGCCCGTAGCCGCTATCCGCACCCATGTGAGCAACGCCGAGCGACGGCTGGACCGCGGCGAGCCCGGCGCGGTGAAGAAGACCCTGTCCTCCATCGCCGACCTGACCCGTCGCGTGGGGGGGATCACCGACGAACTGCGGGCCTTTTCGCGCAAGACCACGTCCGGGGCCGAGGCGGTCAGCGTCAAGGCCGCCATCGACGGCGCCCTGCTGCTGGCCGGCCCCCGCATGCGTGAGAGCCGCATCCGGCTGGAGCGGACCGGCGACGACGCCACGCTGATGGTCATGGCCGAGCGCAACCGGCTGGAACAGGTGATCCTGAACCTGCTCCAGAACGCCATGGACGCCCTGGACGGCGTTCCGTCGCCGCTGATCCGGCTGATCGCCGAGAGGAGTGGAGCGCGCGTCAGCCTGGTCGTCCACGACAACGGCACCGGCGTGCCCGAGGCGGTGAAGCGGCAGCTGTTCACGCCGTTCACCACCAGCAAGCGTGAAGGGGTCGGCCTCGGCCTGGTCATCAGCCGGGACATCGTCGCCGGCTTCGGCGGGGAACTGGCGCACGAGGACACATCGCAGGGCGCCCGCTTCCGCATCACCCTGGTGCTTGCATCATGATCCCGCTGACCTTGAACACCGTCGCCCTGATCGAGGACGACCAGGCCTTTCGCGACGCAGTCGCCGAACAGCTTGAGCTGGAGGGACTGTCGGTGGCGGCCTATCGCTCGGCCGACGCCGCCCTGAAGAAGCTGGATGCGGATTTCCCCGGCGTGGTGGTCACGGACCTGCGCATGCCCGGCATGGACGGACGCCAGCTGACCGACCGCCTGCGCGCCGTCGATCCGGATCTGCCGGTGATCATGATGACCGGCCACGGCGACATCGCGGAGGCCGTCGACGCCATGAAGCGCGGCGCCTACGATTTCCTGCCCAAGCCGTTCGAGCCCGAAAGGCTTATGCATTCACTGCGCCGGGCGCTGGAGAAGCGGGCGCTGGTTCTGGACAATCGCCGCCTGGCCGCCCGCGCGCCGGAAAGCGACTGGCCCCTGCCCCTGACGGGCGAGAGCCGCGCCGCCGAGGTGCTGCGCCAGGCCATTTCACAACTGGCCGAGGCGCGGCTGGACGTTCTGATCGAGGGCGAAACCGGCAGCGGCAAGGAAGCGGTGGCCCGCGCCATTCACGCCGGGGGCCGGGGCCGCGCCCAGCCCTTCGTGGCCGTGACCTGCGGCGCCCTGAACGAGGCCGGCGCCGAGAGCCAGCTGATGGGCCACGAGGCCGGGGCGTTTCCGGGGGCGGTGCGCAGGCGGGCGGGACAGATCGAACAGTCGGATCGGGGCAGCCTGTTCCTGGACGAGGTGGATCTGGCGCCGCCCTCAGTGCAGGTCATGCTGCTGCGGGTGCTGGAGGAGCGGGAGATTTTGCCCATGGGGGCGGTGGAGCCGCGCGCCCTGGACCTGCGAATCCTGGCGTCCACCAAGGCCGATCTGGATCAGGCGGTTTCAGGCGGCGCGCTGCGCGAGGACTTGTTCTACCGCCTGAACGTGGTGCGGCTGCGCGTGCCGCCGCTGCGGGAGCGGCGCGAGGACGCCCCCTTCCTGTTCGCCAGGTTCCTGGAGCGGGCCTGTGACCGGCTGGGTCGCGAGGCGCCGCCGCTGGATCAGGCCATGCGTCGCCGTCTGCTGGAGCATGACTGGCCCGGCAATCTGCGCGAACTGTCCAACTTCGCCCAGCAGGTGGCCATGGGCTGGTCTGATGACCACCGGGCTTCCGGGGCGGAGGAGCGTTCGCTGGCGGATCGAGTGCGCGCCTATGAAGGGGAAGTGATCCGCGAAACCCTGCGGGCCAGGGGCGGCGACGTGCGTGACGCCGCGCGTGTCCTGGGCACGCCGCGCAAGACGCTCTACGACAAGCTGGCGAAGCACGGGATCCACCCGGCGGGATATCGGCGCGACCGCTGACCACAAGGCCGCGAGGGTCGGCGCGTTTTCGAAGTCTGTCGGCCTTTTCATCTCCAGGCCCCGAAGTCGCCCCAATTCGCTACAAGTGTAACGCTACATTTGTAGAGGAGACGGGTTGTGATCGAGTCCCTGCCCCGGCGCGAGCGCGAGGTTTTCGAAACCCTTTGTCGGCTGGAGGCCGCCACGGCGGCCGATGTCCGCGCCACCCTGTCCGATCCGCTGAGCGATTCCGCCGTGCGCACCCTGCTATCCCGACTGGAGGCCAAGGACCTGGTTCGGCGCGAACGGGGCCAGAATGGTTTCGTCTATCGCCCGGCGCCGCGCCCGGACGCCCTGGCCGCCGGCGCCCTGAAGCGCATGGTGGACACCTTCTTCGCCGGATCGGCCGCCAGCGCGGCCACGGCCCTGCTCGGCATGAGCGACCGCCTGACGCCGGACGAGGCCGACGCCCTGCGCCGTCTGATCGACAGGACAAAGGGAGAGGCGTCATGACCCTGGACGTTCTCATCGCCCTTCTGGCCAAGTCCAGCCTGGTCGCCGCGGCCGGTCTGCTGCTTGCCCGCTTCGCCACCCGCCGTCCGGTGGAGCGCGTCGACATCCTGCGTGGCGTGGTGCTGATGCTGCTGGCGCTCCCGGTCCTGATGGCCGTGGGACCCGTGCTTCGCCTGGCGGTTCTGCCCGCCGCGCCCGCACCCGCGCCCGCCGCCCCGCCGATGTGGAGCGGACAGGTCCAGCCGCTGGAGGGGGTCGCCGTATCCGGCGCCCTGCCCATGCCGGACGCCGCCGTCATTCTCGCCTGCATCTGGACCGTGGGCGCCGTGCTCATCGCGGCCCGCTTCGCGGCCGGAGTCTGGACGCTGCGCCGCTGGACCCAGGACGCGGCGCCGGTGCGCTGCCCCCGCTGGCTGGCCGCGCTGGCGCCCCATCACCCCCAGCCCCGCCTGCTGGCCAGCCGGGATGCGCCGGGGCCCCTCAGCTGGGGCGTCCGTCCCGGCGTCGTCCTGATCGACAAGGGCAGCCTCAAGACGCCCCACGCGGCCCCCGCCGTGATCGCCCACGAGATGGCCCACCTGCGGCGCGGCGACTGGGTCTTTCTGATCCTGTCGCGACTGGCCCTGGCCCTGTTCTGGTTCAATCCGCTGGTCTGGCGCCTGCACGCCGATTTGGCCGCCCGCTCCGAGGAAGCCGCCGACGCCATCGCCGCGGGCCGCATGGACCGCGCCGAATACGCCAATGCCCTGATCGGCCTGGCGTCCCACCCCACGCCTTCGGGCGCCCTGGCCATGGCCGCCCGCCCCCACGCCCTGAAAAGAAGGATCGCCTGCATCATGACATCCGTCCCCTCACGCCGCCGTCCGTTGGTCGCCCTCGGCGCCTTGGCCCTGCTGGCCGCCGTCGCCGCCCCGGTCGCCGCACTGGAGCTGCAGGCGCCGCCCGAGCCGCCGCCCGCCCCGGAAGCGCCGCGCGCCCCCACCGCCCCTGAACCTCTCG
>NZ_JBLGCI010000021.1:0-31525 GCF_047617075.1 Brevundimonas sp. | reverse complement strand
CCAGGGTCAGGCGGGCGACAACGTGGGCGTGCTGCTGCGCGGCACCAAGCGTGAAGACGTCGAGCGCGGCCAGGTGCTGTGCAAGCCGGGCTCCATCACCCCGCACACCAAGTTCGTGGCCGAGGCCTACATCCTGACCAAGGAAGAGGGCGGCCGTCACACGCCGTTCTTCACGAACTATCGTCCGCAGTTCTACTTCCGCACCACGGACGTGACCGGCATCGTGCACTTGAAGGAAGGTGTGGAGATGATCATGCCCGGCGACAACGCCGAGCTGAACGTCGAGCTGATCACCCCGATCGCCATGGAAGAGAAGCTGCGCTTCGCCATCCGCGAAGGCGGCCGCACGGTTGGAGCAGGTGTCGTCGCGAAGATTACGGAGTAATCTGCGCGACGAGCGCCGTGCGCGGAAACCGCACACGGAGGCGGCGCCGGCGTCGTGGCCAAGATCACCGAGTAAGGCTTCTTAAGCGCCCTATGCTCGCGACGCGGTCGCTCGCGGCTTGAGGGCGTGACAAGGCTGGAATGCAGACCCCCGCCGGAGCGATCCGGCGGGGGTTTTGCTATGCGGCACCTCTCCCGATGGGAGAGGGCTGTGCGCAGCGGGATGCGAAGCAGACCGCTTCTTCGCGCGCAGGGTGAGGGTCGGGAGAGTCCTTTGGCGCCAGCGAACCCTCATCCCCCGCGCCAGGACGAAGCCGCTTCGCGCCTTCGTGCGCGGGTCCCCCTTCTCCCATCGGGAGAAGGGCAGGTGAATCTTGCGGTTAATCCGCAACCTCGGGGCGAGGGTGGTTGCGGCAACCGACGGCCTGGTCTTTACGTTCGAAAACGGACGTTAAGGATTGGGTAACCATGTCGCGCGCCATCAGGATCGGCTTGTTCATCGGCCTCGTCATCGGGATGTGCGTCTGAACGGTCGCTGAGTCCGAGGAAATCGTGGCGGAATCCGCACCTATCCCCTAATGTGCCCATGCGGCAGCCGCTGATCGCGCCGCGTCTCCGGGTTCCAAAACCCCTAAATGTTGCTCATCGCCATCGCTGTCGTTCTGCTCCTGATCGTGCTGAACGGGCTCTTCGCCATGACCGAACTTGCGGTCGTGTCTTCCCGAAAATCCAGACTGCAGTCCCGCGCCGAGCGGGGAGACAAGGGCGCCCGCAAGGCGCTGAAACTGGCGGACGAACCGACCCAGTTCCTGTCGTCGGTACAGGTGGGCATCACCCTGATCGGCATTCTGGCCGGCGCCTATGGCCAGGCGGCCATCGCGGGCGAAATCAACGCCTTTCTCGAGGCCACATTCCCCGCTGCGGCGGCCTGGTCCGAATTCTTCGCCACGGCCCTGGTCGTGGTGTGCATCACCTATGTGTCGCTGATCGTCGGCGAGCTGGTGCCCAAGCGCATCGCCCTGATCTTCCCCGAGGCGGTGGCCTCGAAGATGGCCGGACCGATCTCTGCCCTGGCCGTGGTGCTCAAACCGTTCGTGATGCTGTTGACGATCTCCACATCCGGCATCCTCAAGGCCATGGGGATCAAGGACAAGGACGGCACGGACGTCACCCAGGAGGAGGTGGAGACCATCCTGGCGGAAGGCACCTCGGCCGGCCTGATCGAGCCGGAAGAACAGCTGATGATCGAGGAGATCCTGAGGCTGGGCGACCGCCCCATCCGCGTGGCCATGACACCGCGCCCGGAAGTCTTCTGGGTGGCCCTGGACGACACCGAGGCGCAACTTCGCGACGAGGTCCGCAACTGCCCCTATTCGCGCATCGTGGTGGCGCGGGACAGCGACGTGGATAATCCCATCGGCGTGGTCCACAAGAAGGATCTGCTGGACAGCCTGCTGGATAACGGCGAGTTCAACATCGAGAAGCTGGTGGCCGAGCCTGCCTTCATTCCGCAATCAACGTCGGTGTTGAAGGCGCTGGAAATCCTGAAGGGCTCCAAGGTCCACATGGCTTTCGTGGTTGATGAATACGGCGCCTTCGAGGGCGTGGTCACGGCCACCGACCTGCTGGAGATGATCGCCGGCGACTTCAACGAGAGCCACGACGAGCCCCAGGCCGACATCATAAAGCGCGACGACGGCAGCTGGCTGGTGGACGGCCGAACCGACATCGACGAACTGGCTGACGAGCTGGGCGAGGAGTTCGGCGAAACCGACGGCTTCCACACGGTGGCTGGACTGGTCCTGCACAAGCTGTCGCGCGTGCCGGGCGAGGGCGACGTGCTGCAACTGGGCCGCTTCGAGGTGGAGGTCATCGACATGGACGACCGCCGCATCGACAAGTTGCTGTTCCGCCAGGTGATCGCCGAGGATCAGGAACGGGCCGCCCGGGAGGCGGCCCTCGACCAGGATTGATGCGCGCGGCGCGCATCCCCGCTTGAAATGCGGCGCGGCGTGGGGCATAGCCCCCGGTCTGGCGAAGGCCTTGCGCGCCGTGGGGTCCGCCCTTGCGGCGCGCTGTTCTTTGTCCGGGGTCATAGGAGTTTAGCTCAGCTGGTAGAGCACCGGTCTCCAAAACCGGGGGTCGTGGGTTCGAGTCCCTCAACTCCTGCCACCCCGTTGTCGCGGCATGGGACATTCCCCATCTGGCGATCCAGACACCTTTGAAGCGTTAGAGACGAACAGATGGCCAAGGCGAAAACTCCCGGCGGACGCCGCGGAGGAAACAGGACGCAGACGGCGGCGGCGGGCGCGGGTCAGACCGTGACCGTGGACTCGCCCGCGCCCAAGAAGCGCACCTCGCCCGCCCAGTTCCTGTCTCAGGTGCGCGCCGAGGGCCGCAAGATCACCTGGCCCAGCCGCAAGGAAACCTGGATCACCTCGGTGATGGTGCTGATCATGGTGATGATCGCCGCCCTGTTCTTCTGGGTGGTGGACTTCGGCCTCGGCTGGGTCTTCCAGCAGATCATTTCCTTCGGCCGATAAAAACAAACAAGGAGACGCGCACGTGACCGATGCGGCGCCCGAAACCAAGCCGAACAACCCCCGGCACAAGTGGTACATCGTCCACGCCCACTCCAACTTCGAGAAGAAGGTGGCGCAGCATCTGCGCGATCAGGCTCGCCAGCAGGGTCTGGAAGAGAACTTCTCCGAAGTCCTGGTGCCGACCGAGGACGTGGTCGAGATCCGTCGCGGCCGCAAGGTGAACTCGGAGCGCAAATTCTTCCCCGGCTATGTGCTGGTGAAGATGGAGCTGACCGACGAGGCCTACCACCTGGTCAAGAACACCCCGAAGGTCACCGGTTTCCTGGGCTCTCAGGGCGGCACGCGCCCCCTGCCGGTGTCCGAGAAGGAAGTTCAGAACATCATCGGCCAGGTGGAGGAGGGCGTCGAGCGTCCCAAGCCCACGATCCACTTCGACATCGGCGAGACCGTCAAGGTCATCGACGGTCCGTTCGCAAGCTTCGACGGCGCGGTGGAAAGCGTGGACGAAGAGCGGGCCCGTCTGCGCGTGGCCGTGTCCATCTTCGGCCGTCCGACCCCGGTGGACCTGGAATACAATCAGGTCGAAAAAGTCTCGAACTGATCCTCGGCGCCCGGAAGGTCGCTACGGGACGGCCTTCCGAAGCACGCGGTCCATTGCCTTTCCCTTGCTGACCTCGTCGACAAGTTTGTCGAGGTGGCGCAGCTCGCGCATGAATGGGTCCTCGATATCCTCGACGCGATAGCCGCAGATCACACCGGTGATCAGGAATCGGTCGGGATTCATGGCCGGCGCTTCGGCGAAGAAGGTCTCGAAATCGGTGTTGTCGGCCAGCAGGGCGTTAAGCTGCGCCTGCGAGTAGCCGGTCAGCCAGCGGATCACCTCGTCCACCTCGGCCCGTCCCCGTCCTTTCTTTTCCGCCTTGGCGACATAGTGGACGTGGACGCTGGCCACGCTGGTCCGGCGGATTCGGTCATTCGAGCTGGTCGCCATGGCCAAGGCTCCGTATTCAGTTCGGCTCCTCATGCGTTATAGGCCTGAAGCCTCAGGAGACCAGCATGGCCAAACCTACCGATCCCGACCTCAACGCCCTGGACGTCACCGACGCCGAGGCCGCCGAGATGAACCGCATCAACCATCCCCTGGTGGCCAATCCGGCGCCGGATGGGGATGACAGGCTGGCGGTGATCGACTCCACCCCCGACGGCATGGTGTTCATCACCATCAACCGCCCGGCGAAGAAGAACGCCTTTGACGCCGCCACCATCGGGGCCCTGCGCGAGGCGTTCGAGACCCTGCACGGCGCCGACCATGTGCGGGCGGTGTTCATCCGGGGCGCGGGCGGGACGTTCAGCGCGGGCGCGGATCTGAACTGGATGCGCGACGCCGCCGACTGGTCCGAAAGCGACAACCGCGACGACGCCATGGGCCTGGCCCACATGCTCAAGGCGCTTTACGACATCCCGGCCCTGACCGTGGCGCTGGTGGAGGGCGCGGCCATGGGCGGCGGAGCGGGCATCGTCGCCGCCTGCGACATGGCCGTGGCGGTGAAGGGGACGAAGTTCGCTTTCTCCGAGGTCAAGCTGGGCCTGATCCCGGCCACCATCGCCCCCTACGTGGTGGAGGCCGTGGGCGCCCGCCGGGCCCGGGCCCTGTTCCTGACCGGCAATGTGTTCGACGCCGATTACGCCACCCATGTGGGGTTGGTGGATTCGGTCGTGCCCGACGCGGACGCCCTGCACGGCTTCATCGACCAGATCACCGGAACCCTGACCGCCTGCGCGCCCGGCGCCATGGGCGAGGCCAAGCGCGTGGTCCATCTGGTGGCCAATCACCGCATCGATTCCGGCCTGATGGACGACACCGCCCGCCGCATCGCGCGGGCGCGGGTCAGCGCCGAAGGGCAGGAGGGCGTCCGCGCCTTCCTGGACAAGCGCAAGCCGAACTGGGCCAAGTAGGCCGAACACGGGGGCAGGGGGCATGACCAACGAACTGGAGACTGCGGCGGCGGCCTCGGCGGGCGGCTGGCTGCGCTGGCGGCGAAAACAGGCGGACATTCCGCCCGGCACGCCCTGCGCCAATTGCGAGACCCCGCTGGTCGGAACCTATTGCCACGCCTGCGGCCAGCTGGCCGAGGACTTCCACAAGTCCATCTGGAAGCTGGGCCGTGAGGCGCTGGAGAGCTTTTTCCATCTGGATGGCCGGCTTGCCCGGACCCTGCCACGACTGATCGTGCGGCCGGGGCGCCTGACCCGCGACTACATCGACGGCAAGCGGGCCTTTCAGGTGCCGCCGCTGCGCATGTTCCTGGTGATCCTCCTGCTGACCTTCGTGGTGGGCCAGTGCGCCCTGAGCGGCGAGGCCGGCGACGAACTGGTTCGCCAGGCGGGAACCTCGGCGGCTGATTCAGGGGCCGCCCTGGATCAGGCACGCGCCGAGATCGCGGCGGATGAAAGCCTCACTGAGGATGAGCGCCGCATCGCTGAAGCCGCCTTGGAGCGCAACTGGGGCGGCATCGTCGCGGGCGTGACCACGGTGCAGGAAGCCAACCGGATCATTCAGGAAGAGGCTGAAAATCCTGCGGATCGCGAAAGCGCCTCGGCTTTCGAAACCTGGCTGACCGACCGTCTGGAGGCAGTGCAGGCCGAACCCCGCCGGTTCACCCTGCTCCTCGCCGTCTGGGCCCAGCGGGTGGTGATGCTGATGCTGCCCGTCTCGGCCCTGATTCTGGCGGGCATGTTCTTCTGGCGGCGGGAGGTCTTTCTGTTCGACCACCTGATCTTCTCCATGCACTCCCTGTCGTTCCAGTTGCTGCTGATCACGGCGTCGTTCCTGCTGGCCATGGGGATCGGCCCCCTCGCCTGGAACCTGCTGTGGCTGTCGCCCGTGCATCTGTTCGTTCATATGCGTGGGGCCTACGCCAGCGGGGCGGCCATGACTCTGCTGCGCATGTCCATCTTGTTCACCGCCACCACCATCGCCGGCGGCTTCATGATGATGCTGTGGCTGTTCCTGGCGTTCAACGAGATGGTGGGCTGATGGTCGTCAGGCCGCGCGGGATGGGCTAGGGAAACGCCATGTTCAAATCCGTTCTGGTCGCCAACCGTGGCGAGATCGCCTGCCGAGTCTTCCGCACCGCCCGTGCGATGGGGATTCGCACCATCGCCGTCTATTCCGAGGCGGACGCCGACGCCTTGCACGTGCGCGAGGCGGACGAGGCCGTGCTGATCGGCCCCGCCGCCGCCCGCGAGTCCTATCTGGACGCGGCCAAGGTTCTGGCCGCCGCGAAGGAGACGGGGGCCGAGGCCATCCACCCCGGCTACGGCTTCCTGTCCGAGAACGCCGACTTCGCCGAGGCGGTCACGGCCGCCGGTCTGGTCTGGATCGGCCCGCCGCCCGCCGCCATCCGCGCCATGGGCCTGAAGGACGCGGCCAAGACCCTGATGGACAAGGCCGGCGTGCCCGTCACCCCCGGCTATCTGGGCGAGGACCAGTCGCTGGAACGGCTCCAGAAGGAGGCGGACGCCATAGGCTATCCCGTGCTGATCAAGGCCGTCGCCGGCGGCGGCGGCAAGGGCATGAAGAAGGTGGAGCGCTCGGCCGACTTCGCCGCCGGTCTGGCGGGCGCCCAGCGGGAAGGCGAGGCCTCGTTCGGCGATCCCCGCGTCCTGATCGAGAAATACATCACCCGCCCGCGCCACATCGAGGTTCAGGTGTTTGGCGATTCCACCGGCGAGGTGGTCCACCTGTACGAGCGCGACTGTTCCCTGCAGCGCCGCCACCAGAAGGTGATCGAGGAAGCGCCGGCCCCCGGCATGGACGCGGAGACGCGCAAGGCCGTCACCGACGCCGCCGTCCGTGCGGCGAAGGCCGTGAACTATGTGGGCGCCGGCACCATCGAGTTCATCGCCGACGCGTCCGAGGGCCTCAAGGCCGACCGCATCTGGTTCATGGAAATGAACACCCGCCTGCAGGTGGAGCACCCGGTCACCGAGGCGATCACCGGCGTCGATCTGGTGGAATGGCAGTTCCGCGTGGCGGCGGGCGAGCCCATCCCCCTGAAACAGGCCGACATCCCCCTGAACGGCTGGGCCATGGAGGCCCGTCTCTACGCCGAGGATCCCGAAAACGGGTTCCTGCCGAGCATCGGCCGGCTGGATCACTTCCGCTTGCCCGATGACCTGCGCGTCGACACCGGCGTGGAGCAGGGCGGCGAGGTCAGCCAGCACTACGACCCCATGATCGCCAAGCTGATCGTGCATGAGGACACGCGCGAGGCCGCCGCCGGGCGTCTGGCCGACGCCTGCTGTGAGGTGGAGGTGTGGCCGGTCCGCACCAACGCCGCCTTTCTCGCCCGCTGCCTGGACCATCCCCGCTTCGTCTCCGGCGACGTGGACACGGCCTTTATCGGCGCCGAGGAGGAGACCCTGCTCGCGCAGGAACTCAGCGACGAGATCGTCGCGGCGGGTCTGACCGACCTGTTCGAGGCCTCTCGCCAGCGCTCAAGGCTCCCCACGGACGACGAGATTTCCCCGTGGAGCGGACTGCGCGAAACCATCACGGGCTTTCGCCTGAACGCACCGGATCGGTCGCTGATCACCGGCAGCGTGAACGGGATCGCACAGGAGGCGCTGCTGACGCCGAAACGACAGGACGATGCGTCCTGGTTCGAGGTCAGCCTGAACGGACAGACCTTCCAGGTCGCGCCCGGCATGGAGGGCATCTGGATCGGCGACCGCTATGTGCCCGCGTGGTTCGGCGCGGATCAGACCGTCCTGTTCGATGAAGGCCATGCGGTCGCGTTCACCCCGGCGTCAACCGTGGCCGGAGCCGCCGCCGCCGCATCCGACGGGTCCCTCCGCGCGCCCATGCCCGGCAAGATCGTCGCCGTTTCGGCCGAACCCGGTCAGGCCGTCACGAAAGGTCAGTCGATCGTCGTGCTGGAAGCCATGAAGATGGAGCACGCCCTGGCCGCGCCCTTCGACGGGACGGTGGGCGAGCTGGGCGTCGCGGTGGGCGATCAGGTGACCGACGGCGCCGTTCTGGCGACCATCACGGCGGCCGAAGACGCAGCCTAGCCTTCTACCGCTCACCCCAGCGAAGGCTGGGGTCCAGATCGCAGGGCGGAGGCGGCTGGGGGAAACGCACGTCCTGAATCTGGCATGGCTTGTGTTCGCCATCTGGACCCCAGCCTTCGCGGGGGGGGGGGGGCGCGGGGGGTGTAAGGGCGTGGTCGGAAATCTGCCGGCCCATGTGTCCCGAAGCCCGGCTTTCGGCTAGACCGGCTCCACGATTCCGTCAGCACGAGACCACCCCATGACCTCACGCGCCGCCGTCATCCTCGCCGCCGGGCAGGGCACGCGCATGAAGAGCCCGCTGCCCAAGGTGCTGCACCCCGTGGGCGGCCGCGCCATGCTGGACCACGCCATCGACGCGGCCGAGGCCCTCCACTGCGCGCGCATCGTGGTGGTGGTGGGAACCCATTCCCCCGAGGTCCGCGCCCATGTGGAGAAGCGTCTGGGCGCTAACGCCATCGCGGTTCAGGACCCGCCGCTGGGGACCGGTCACGCTGTGCTGGCCGCCCGCGAGGCGCTGGCGGGTTTCTCCGGCCAGGTGGTCATCACCTATGGCGACGTGCCGCTACTGAAGGCTGACCACATCGCCCCGGTGTTCGGCGGCGAGGGCGTCACCGTGCTGGGCTTCGAGGCCGCCGACCCCGCCGCCTACGGCCGTCTGATCGTCGGCGCGGACGGGGCGCTGGAGGCCATCGTGGAGGCGAAGGAGGCGACGCCGGACCAGCTGGCTGTCACCGCCTGCAACTCCGGCGTCATCGCCGTGGACGCAGGGCTGTTGTTCCAGCTTCTGGATCAGGTGGGCAACGACAACGCCAAGGGCGAATACTACCTGACCGACATCGTCGCCCTGGCGCGCGGGGGCGGTCATGCCACCCGCGCCGTCTTCGCCGACGAGGCCGCCGTCATGGGGGTCAACAGCCAGGCCGAACTGGCCGAGGCCGAGTGCCTGTTCCAGCAGGTCCAGCGCGAGACCTTCCTGGCCGCCGGCGTCACCATGCCCGCCCCGCACACGGTCCATTTCGCCTGGGACACCGCCGTCGAGGGCGGCGTGCTGATCGAGCCCAATGTGGTCTTCGGGCCCGGCGTCAGCATCGCCTCGGGCGCCCGCATCCGCGCCTTCTCGCATCTGGAGGGGGCCACCGTGGCCTCCGGCGCCGAGGTGGGGCCCTACGCCCGCCTGCGTCCGGGCGCGTCGCTGGGCGAGAACACCAAGGTCGGCAATTTCGTCGAGGTGAAGAACGTCACCATGGGCGCGGGCGCCAAGGCCAACCATCTGGCCTATCTGGGCGACGGCGAGGTGGGGGCGAAGGCCAACATCGGCGCCGGTACGATCTTCTGTAATTACGACGGCTTCTTCAAACACCGCACCGTGGTGGGCGAGGGGGCCTTCGTCGGCTCCAACAGCGCGCTGGTGGCCCCGGTGACCATTGGGGCAGGCGCCATGGTCGGCTCCGGCTCGGTCATCACCGCCGATGTGGCCCCGGGCGATCTGGCTCTCGGTCGCGCCCCCCAGACCCACAAGTCCGGCTGGGCCGCCCGCTTCATGGAAACCATGCGCGCGAAGAAGGCGAAGGGGAAGTGATGAAGGCATCCATGGTCCTTCTCCCGTTGGGAGAAGGGGGAACCCGCGCACCGGAGCGCGCAGCGCGAAGGTTCTGTGCGCGGGGGATGAGGGCCGGATGGCCAAGCGGGATGCACCCGACCCTCACCCTGCGCACGCAGAACGGATGCTGGCGCACCCGTGCGCGCAGCCCTCTCCCATCGGGAGAGGGAAGATGAGCGCCGATCTGCAGAAACAACGCGCCGGCGAGGCCGCCGCGGAAATCATCCAGCCCGGCATGACTGTGGGGCTGGGCACCGGCTCCACCGCCGCCTGGTTCGTCAAGGCGCTGGCGGCCCGCGATCTGGCCGATCTGCGCTGTGTCCCGACGTCCGAGGCCACCGCCGATCTTGCCCGGTCTCTGGGCCTGCCCCTGACGACGCTTGAGGACGTGGCCCGCATCGACGTCACCGTGGACGGCGCCGACGAGGTCGGGCCGGGTCTGGCCCTGATCAAGGGCGGCGGCGCGGCCCTGCTGCGCGAGAAGCTGGTGTGGGAGGCGTCGGACCGCTGCGTGGTCATCGCCGACGCCGCCAAGGTGGTGAAGCAGCTGGGCAAGTTCGCCCTGCCCATTGAGGTGGTCGCCTTCGGGCACAAGACCACCGCCAACCGCATCGCCGACGTGCTGGCGGACCACGAGATCGGCATGCCCGCCCGCCTGCGCACCGCCGACCGGGGCATCGTCCGCACCGACGGCGGCAACGTCATCTATGACGCGGCCTGCGGCGTCATCGCCGACCCGGCCCGCCTCGCCGCCGACCTCAAGAGCCTGACCGGCGTGGTGGAGCACGGCCTGTTCCTCGATCTGGCCGACGAGGTCATCATCGGCGCCGATGACGGGGTTGAGGTGCTGGCGCCGTGAAGGTTCCCACGCTGAATGGCATAACCTTCGTCACCCGCGACAAGGGTGGCTTTACCTTGGCGCTCGATCGACCAACCCGCGCAGACTTTAAGGCGCTTCTCCACTGGCTGCCTGAGGGCTGGGAGGTGGATTTCCATGATCCCTATTATCCGCAGCTCAGTGACCCCGGCGCATATGTTCTCATCCAGCGACGGGCCGAACGGTTTCTCTACCGGCTCGGCAACCACGGCTGGCTGAACCGCTGGACCCATCAAAGCCCCGATCTGCTGGCTGCCTATCTTCAGCTCGTCGCAGACTATCCGGGCGAGCGGACCTCCTTTGACGGGCCGATTATGGTCAAGCCCGCCTATCGCTCTGCGTGGGATGATCGAGATGCGAACTGATCTGTGGACGTGGCTTGTCGCACCCACCCTTGATGCCTAACTCCTGCCGCGGCGGGGGCCACTTGCTTCCGACCGATGCCTGCCCTCAGTTTGCCGGAGCGGATTTGAGACCTTCAGATGGTTCAGACGGTCTGTTTTCACCGTCTGAGTTCCGGACCGCCGCCGGTTTCAGACCATTCAGACGGTCTTTTTTAGAGTCTGAAATCAGGAGACCCGGATGCCCCAGACCTACGACTACGACCTCTTTGTCATCGGCGCGGGCTCCGGCGGGGTGCGGGCGGCGCGGCTGACGGCGCTGGGGGGCAAGCGGGTCGGAATCGCCGAGGAGTTCCGCTACGGCGGCACCTGCGTGGTGCGCGGCTGCGTGCCCAAGAAGTTCATGGTCTATGCGTCGGAGTTCTCGCACACCTTCGAGACCGCCCGCGGCTACGGCTGGACCGTTGAGGCGCCCACCTTCGACTGGAAGACGTTCCTTGAGGCCAAGGACGTGGAGATCGCGCGCCTGTCGGGCATCTACGCCGCCAATCTGGGCAAGGCGGGGGTCGACACTTTCCACGCCCGCGCGGTGCTGAAGGACGCCCACACGGTCGATATGGGCGACAAGGGCGTGGTCACCGCCGAGAAGATTCTCATCGCCACCGGCGGCCGTCCGTGGGTGCCCGACGACCTGCCGGGCATCGAGTACGTCATCACCTCCGAGGAAGCCTTCCACCTGCCCGAACTGCCCAAGCGCATCATGATCGCGGGCGGCGGCTATATCGCGGTGGAGTTCGCGGGCATTTTCGCCGGGCTGGGCGTGGAGACGACGCTGGTTTACCGGGGGCCCAACATCCTGCGCGGCTTCGACGATGACGTGCGGGCCCATCTGGCGGGCGAGATCGAGAAGCGCGGCATCAAGGTGGTGCTGGGCTGCCAGCATGAGTCCATCGAGAAGACCGAGGCCGGTCTGGTCAGCCACCTTGGCAACGGCATGACCATCGAGACCGGCCAGATCATGTTCGCCACCGGCCGCACGCCCCATGTGAAGGGGCTGGGCCTGGACAAGGCGGGCGTGGAGTTGACCGAGCACGGCGCCGTCAAGGTGGACGAGCATTCGAAGACCACCGCCGACAACATCTGGGCCATCGGCGACGTCACCGACCGCATGAACCTGACTCCCGTGGCCATCCGCGAGGCGGTCGCCTTCCACGAGACGGTGTTCGAGAACAACCCCCAGGCCTTCGACTACGAGGCCGTGCCCACCGCCGTGTTCAGCCAGCCGCCGGTCGGTATCGTCGGCCTGACCGAGGCCGAGGCGCGCAAGGCCTGCGGCCAGATTGACGTGTATCTGACCCGCTTCCGGCCCATGAAGACCGCCTTCTACGGCGACGACGAACGCACACTGATGAAGCTGGTGGTCCAGGCCTCCACCGGCCGGGTGGTTGGCTGCCACATCGTCGGCCCCGACGCGCCGGAGATGATCCAGCTGGCGGGCATCGCGGTGAAGGCCGGCCTGACCAAGGCCCAGTGGGACGCCACCTGCGCCGTCCACCCCTCCGCCGCCGAGGAGCTGGTGACCATGCGCGACAAGCAGACGCCCCAGAGCATGTCGGCGGGCTGATCCGTCAGGCGCCCCGGATCGCCGCCGGGATGATGATCTCGTCCATCAGGGCGTGCAGGTCTGGGAGATGGCTTTCGGCGCGGGGGTGCGGGCTGGGGTCCGAGATCATCACCACCGTCAGGTCCAGGCTGGGCACGATGAACAGCATCTGGCCGCCGTATCCCCAGGCGAACCGGACGTCGTGTCCATTCGAGCGACGGCTGAACCAGCCATAGCCGTAATCGTTGCCGCTCCACGGCGAGACCGTGCGGCTGCGCCAGCTCTCTTCCACCCAGCCCTCGGGCAGGATGCGGCGCCCGTCGATCTCGCCGTCCAGCCGATACAGCTCGCCGAACCTCAGCAGGTCGCGCGGCGACATCAGCATGTCGTTGCCGCCGAAATAGATGCCTTGCGGATCCTGCGGCCACGGCGGGATGCGGATGCCCAGCGGCTCGCCCAGCCAGTCCACCGCCAAGGCGTGGGTGCTGCGGCCCGAGGCGCGGGTCAGCACCGCCGACATCAGGTGCGACGTGCCTGTGGAATAGATCATGCGCCCGCCCGGCTCGTTCTCGAACGGTCGGGCCAGGGCGTGGCGCACCCAGTTGGGGCTGGTCACCCAGCGTCCGTACTGGTCGCCCGAGGTGCGGCCCAGACCCGCCTGCATGGACAGCAGATGGCCCACGGTGAGGTCGGACAGGCGCGGATCGGGCGAGGCCGGCAGGTCGGCGCTGAGGATCGGCGCAACGGGCTGGTCCACGCCCTCCAGCACGCCCTGGCCGATGGCGATCCCGGTAATGGCCGACAGCACGCTCTTGGACGCGGACTTGATGTTCACCGGGGTGTCCAGACCGGGGCCGCGCAGGCGCTCTTCGGCGATCACCTCGCCGTGGCGGGCGATGATAACCGCGTGCAGGCGGTCCAGCTCCCGCGCCTCGGTCATGGCCCGCTCGACCATGGCCGCGTCCAGTCCGCGCGTGGCGACGGCGGCGGCCGCCTCCCGCTGATCCTCGACAGGCGCGGGCGAGCAGGCCATCAGGGCGCCAGCCACGACCACAGCCATGCCCCGCCTCAAAACGGGAAAGGTGGTCCGGGATGTTGCTGACGTCATCGGGTCATCCTGAGTAAGGCCGCGTCGGTGCGCCCGTGGACAACACCTTAGGCATGCAGGCGTTCACCGACAGGCGACCATGTGACGCTCAGGCCGTCACCGCCATGTTGTCGATCAGCCGGGTCTTGCCCAGCCAGGCCGCCGCCAGAATGCGGGCCGGAGCGTCCACGGCGTCGCTGAACGGCGCCAGGCTTTCCGCATGGCGGATGGCCACATAGTCGACCCTGTCGAAGCCTGCCGCGATCAGCGCCTCGGCCGCCATCGTCTCCACGGCCACCGTCGGCTTGCCCGCCGCCGCACGGTCCGCCGCCTCGCGCAAGATCACGTTCAGCCGCCGCGCTACCGCCAGTTCGTCGGCTGACAGGTACGCATTGCGCGAGGACAGGGCCAGGCCGTGCCCGTCCCGCACCGTGGGGGCGCCGACGATCTCGGTGGGGATGTCCAGATCCCGCGCCATGCGCCGGACCACCATCAGCTGCTGGTAGTCCTTCTCGCCGAACACGGCCACATCCGCCTGCACCTGATTCAGCAGCTTGGCCACCACCACCGCGACCCCGCCGAAGAAGTGGGGGCGGAAGTCTGTCTCGAGGCCGGTGCTGGGCCCGCCCACCTGAACGGAGGTGGCGAAGCCGTGCGGGTACATTTCGGCCGGGTCCGGGGCGAACAGTGTCGAACAGCCGGCGCCGGCCAGTAGCTCGGCGTCCCGCGCCTCCTGCCGGGGATAGGTCCCCAGATCCTCATGGGCGGCAAACTGGGTCGGATTGACGAACACGCTGGCGATCACCGCGTCGCTGCGCCGCCGCGCCTCGGCCACCAGCGCCAGATGCCCTTCGTGCAGGGCGCCCATGGTGGGAACGAACCCGATGCGTTTTCCCGCGTTACGCAAGGCCGCGACCTGCGCGCGCAGATCGGCCACGGTGCGTACCAGTACGAGTTCGGAGGCGGCGGTCATGGTTTACGCGTTAACCTCTCCGATTAAGCGTGTCTTTCAACGGCGTCTTGAGAGCCGTCCGCTAGGGTCGCGCTTATGACGCCGACCGACCTGATCCGTAAAGGGCTGATGGGCGCAGCGATGCTTTCGCTGGGCGCCTGCGGCATGGTCGAGGCGGATCCCAACCGGTTCGAGAACATGGCCCAGCGCGTGGCCAGCATCGATTTGTCCGCCAATGTCTCCCAGGACGCGCCCTCGGCGGCGCGGACAGCCGATCAATCCGGATTGCGCCAGGCCCTGCGTGTGGAGGTGCTGGATCCTCACGCCCTGTGGGACGCCCGCGACGGCGGCCTGCGCGGTGTCGTGGAGGCTGCTGCGCCCGCCATGGCCGAAGCCGCCGCCCCCGCCATCGTCCAGGCGGCCAGCGATCAGGTGGGCCGCGCGGTGTCGGAACACCTTCGTCCCGCCGTTTCCGCTCCGGCCCGTCCGGGGGCAGTGATCCAGCTGGGCGCGTTTTCCAGCGAGGCCTCAGCCCGCGAGGCCTGGACCCGGTTCAGCACCGGCGCCGCCCGCGCCGCCCTGTCGGGTCTTTCTCCCCGCTTCGAACCGGTGACGGTCAACGGCCGGGAGCTGGTTCGTCTCAAGGTCGGCGCGCCGGCGGATACCGCCGCCGAGATTTGCCGCGCGGCCCAGGTCAGCGATCCCTGGTGCGCCGCCGCGGGCCGGGCCTGACGCTCTCCACAGGCGCGACCGTTCGTTCGTTGACCTTCGGCTTTCCAACCCTGACTCTCGTTCTATCCGCCGCGCATGGATTCGCGGCTAAAGGGGCTGTGAGAGACCATGTCTGAGGCGAAGGTCATCGTCGTCGGCAACGAAAAGGGCGGGGCGGGCAAGTCCACCCTGGCCATCCATATCGTGGCCGCCCTTCTGGAAGGCGGACGCCGCGTCGCGGTCATCGACCTGGACCTGCGCCAGAAGTCGCTGGCCCGGTTCTTCGCCAATCGTCGCGCCTGGCTGGCTGCCAACAACCAGACCCTTGCCGAGCCGGCGGTGGCCGACCTCGGCGACGGCGCCGCGCTGGCCCGTGCCGGGGAGGATGAGCAGATGGCCTGCTTCAATGCGGCCTTCGAGGCGGCGCAGACGGCCGAGTACATCGTCATGGACACGCCGGGCGGCGATACGGTGCTGTCGCGCGCGGCACACGGCCGGGCCGACCTGATCGTGACGCCCATGAACGACAGCTTCGTGGATTTCGATCTGCTGGGCCACGTGGACCCGGTGACCCTCGATCTGCTGAAGCCCTCCATCTATTCCGAGACCGTCTGGGAGGCGCGCAAGCAGCGCGCCATCGCCAATGCGGCAAAGGGACAGACGGGGACCATCGACTGGGTGGTGGTGACCAACCGCCTGGCCGTGTTCGAGGCCCGCAACCGTCGCCGGTTGGAGGAACGCATGGCCAAGCTGGCCAAGCGGGTGGGCTTCCGCATGGGGCCGGGCCTGCGCGACCGGGTCATCTATCGCGAGCTGTTTCCCTTCGGCCTGACGGTCGCGGACCTGTCGGAACAGGTTCAGCCGGTGGAGATATCCTTGGCCCATGTCTCGGCCCGTCAGGAGTTGCGCAGCCTGATGCTGTCGCTGGGGCTGTCCGAAGCGGCCCGTCTTGATGACGCGGCCTGATCCGATGGCACCATGGGTCTGATCTGGCTGATCGTCGGCGCCGTCGCCCTTTGGGCGCTGGTCCGTCTGGGCCGCCAGACCGAAGGGCCGGGCAGGGGGCAATGGCGCGTTTCGGCCACCCTGATCGCTGCGGCCTGTCTCGGCGGCGGCGCGCTGGCGCTGGCGCGAGGTTCGTGGATGATCGGCGGCGCCCTGATCGCGGTGGGCCTGTATTTCGCCCTGTCCTCGCGCATCCGCTCCGTCGCTCGTTCAGTCGAACCGGGCATGAGCAAGAAGGAAGCCCGCGACACCCTCGGCGTCGCCGCTGACGCCACTACAGAGCAGATCAACGCGGCCTGGAAACGTCTGATGGCGCGCGCCCACCCTGATCAGGGCGGCACACAGGGACTTGCCGCGCGCCTGAACGCGGCCAGGGACCGGTTGCTGAAAGGCTGATCAGTCCGGGCGGACCACCATGCAGGTGACGCGGCGCTCGGCCAGGGCGGCGCAGGCGGCGCGGGCGCTGTCCTCGGTCAAACCGGTGAAGCGGCTGCGATACCATTCGCCGGCCACCTGAACGGCATGCTCGGCGCCGGCGAACTGGCTGCGGAAGCGGCGGTTGACCTCGGTCAGCCAGCCGTCGGCCACGTTGCGGTCGCGGAAGGCGCCCACCTGCACGGCCCAGGTTCCGGAAGTGCGCGCCGGCTCGGCGTCACGGGCCGGTCGCAGGTCCGCCTGCTGCGACGGCGTGCCGTTCAGGGCGGCCGTGAAGCTGCCGCTGGACGACGTCACGCGGGACGTGTCCGCCGGGGCCGAGGTGAAGGCCACGGCCGTGGTGCTCTGCTCCTCGTCGCCGGAGGATCTGTCCAGAGACGCATACTGCACCGGGGCGGACGGCGTGTTGCTGCCGATGCCGTAGCCGCGAGACTCGAAGAAGGTTTGGGCCACCTGAATGGGCTCGCCGGCGGCCCGGCGGCGCTCAACCTCGAAGCCGGTGTCCATCAGCTCGGCCACGTGGGCGTTGCGGGTCCGGCTGGACCGTCCGCCGAGCACCACGGTGATGATCCGCCGTCCGTCACGCACCGCCGAGGCCGCCAGATTGTAGCCCGAGGCGTTGGTGAAGCCGGTCTTGATGCCGTCGTAGCCGTTGCCAGAGTGCAGCAATCCGTTGGTGTTGCCATACTGCCGACCGTTGTAGACCCAGTGCTGCCGGCCGAAATAGTGGTAGTACTGCGGATAGTCGCGCATCACGGCGCGGCTGAGGATCGCCAGGTCGCGGGCGGAGGATATCTGGCGGCTGTCCGGCAGGCCGTGGGGGTTCACGAACCGGCTCTGGGTCATGCCCAGTTCCTGCGCCCGCAGGGTCGACATGGCGGCGAAGCGCGCTTCGGACCCGCCGACATGTTCGGCGATGGCGACCGCGATGTCATTGGCCGAGCGCACCGTCAGGGCATGAATGGCGTCCTCTACAGAGATGCGCTGGCCTGCGGCCAGACCCAGCTTGGACGGCGGCTGCGAGGCGGCCCGGGGCGACACGGTGATCATGTCGTCGAGCTCTATTCTGCCTTCGGTCAGGGCCTCGAACGTCATGTACAGGGTCATGACCTTGGTGATGGAGGCGGGATAGCGCGGATTGTCGGCGCGCCGCGCGAACAGCACCTCGCCGGATTCAGCATCCACGACGATGGCGGCGTAGCGGGTGTTCTCGCCTGATTGCGCCACCACCGGCTCGGCCCCGGGCGTGGGCGTCAGGCCCGCCGCGACCAGAACGAAGGCGAACAGGAGCGCCTGCATCAGACCGACATGGCGTCGGCCGGCCAGTCGTGCGCCAGCTTGTCGTATGAATGCCGTCATTGACCCGATAGCCTCATTACTCACGCGCGATCGCCGCCCCCGATATCGCCACGCATCAAAACGCTATCATGCTTCATCGGGGTTTCGCCGTGGTAAACAACCGACAAACGCAATTTTGAACGAACGGCGCGAAAATCGTCAAGAAACTTTCATTGTGCGCCGCACAAAACAACTTGACCCCTTCTCGCACCTGCGTCATAAGCCGCTCGTCGCCCGGGATTCACCCGGCGCGAGAAAAATCATGGCGCGGGACTCACCGCGCAGACCGTTCAGGAGCACGACCATGGCTGACACCGCCGAGACCGTGAAGAAGACCATCGACCAGGCCAGCGCCAAGGCCGAGAAGACCCAGGCCGCCGGCGCCAAGGTTTTCCGTGACAGCATGGAAAAGAGCGTCGCGGGCATGAGCGAGCTCAACGCCCACGGCAAGAAGAACCTGGAAGCCATGGTTGAAAGCGCCACCGCCGCCCAGAAGGGCGTCGAGGCCATCAGCCAGCAGACCCTGGCCTACTCCAAGAAGTCCTGGGAAGACGGCGTCGCCGCCGCCCAGTCCATGACCCAGGCCCGCTCGGTCCAGGAAATGGTTGAGCTGCAGACCGCCTTCGCCAAGACCTCGGTCGAAGCGTGGCTGGGCGCCTTCAACAAGACCACCGAGCTCTACACCGCTTCGGTCAAGGACGCCTTCAAGCCTATCAACGAGCGCGTCACCGCGACCGTCGAGACCTTCCAGGCCGCGCGCTAAACCGTACGCCTGTTGAAATCGGAAGGGGTCCGGAGCGCCGCTCTGGACCCCTTTTTCGTGGGCGAAAGGCGCCGAGGTCTGGGGATCGCGCGCAAGCGTGATCGACCGCCCCTTTCAAAACCTCCGACTTTCCATATCTAATCCATGGTGAGCAGGACCGAGTCCCTGCTCGGGGATCGAAGCGTAGAGACAGCGGAACAGCATGCCGTCGAGAAAAACGGATCAGGGACAGACAGGCGGAGGCGGCTTCGGCACGGCCGTCGTCACCGAAACCCGGCCCAAGCTGCAGAAACCGTCGCTGTATCGCGTTCTGATCCTGAACGACGACTACACGCCCATGGAGTTCGTCATCTACGTGCTGGAGCGGTTCTTCGCCAAGTCGCGCGAGGACGCCACCCGCATCATGCTGCATGTGCATCAGCATGGCGTGGGCGTTTGCGGGGTGTTCACCTACGAAGTGGCCGAGACCAAGGTCGCCCAGGTGGTGGAGACCGCCCGCCGGCATCAGCACCCGCTGCAATGCACAATGGAAAAGGACTGAGAGGAACCCCTGTTGCCCTCATTTTCGCGCCACCTCGAAGAAACCCTGCACCGGGCTGTCGCCTACGCCAATGAGCGTCGGCACGAATACGCCACCCTGGAGCACCTTCTGCTGGCGCTTGTCGACGACCCCGAAGCGGGCGCCGTCATGCGCGCCTGCAACGTCGACCTGGTCAGCCTGAAGACCGCGCTCGCCCTGTATGTGGACACCGATCTGGCCGCCCTGGCCACCTCCATGGGCGAGGACGCCAAGCCCACGGCCGGCTTCCAGCGCGTGATCCAGCGCGCGGTCATCCATGTCCAGTCCTCCGGCCGCGAGGAAGTCACCGGCGCCAATGTGCTGGTGGCCATCTTCTCGGAGCGGGAGAGCCACGCCGCCTATTTCCTGCAGGAGCAGGACATGACCCGCTATGACGCGGTCAACTATATCGCGCATGGCATCGCCAAGAAGCCGGGTGCGTCCGAGCCCAAGGCCGCGCGGGGGGGAGCCTCGCCCGAGGAAGGCGAGGAAGCCGCCGTGGTCAAGCAGGGCGGCGAAGCCCTGGACGCCTATTGCGTCAACCTCAACGAGAAATCCAAGGAGGGTAAGATCGATCCCCTGATCGGCCGTCAGGCCGAGGTGGAGCGGTCCATCCAGATCCTGTGCCGCCGCACGAAGAACAATCCCCTGCTGGTGGGCGACCCCGGCGTGGGCAAGACCGCCATCGCCGAGGGACTGGCGCGCAAGATCGTCAATCATGAGGTGCCGGACGTCCTGAAGGACGCCACCATCTTCTCGCTGGACATGGGCGCCCTGCTGGCCGGCACCCGCTATCGCGGCGACTTCGAGGAGCGTCTGAAGCAGGTGGTCAAGGAGCTGGAGAACCACCCGGACTCCATCCTGTTCATCGACGAGATCCACACGGTGATCGGCGCCGGCGCCACATCGGGCGGCGCCATGGACGCCTCGAACCTGCTGAAGCCGGCTCTCGCGTCGGGCAGCCTGCGCTGCATGGGCTCCACCACCTACAAGGAGTACCGCCAGCACTTCGAGAAGGATCGCGCCCTGGTGCGCCGGTTCCAGAAGATCGATGTGAACGAGCCGACGGTGGACGACACCATCAAGATCCTGAAGGGCCTCAAGAGCTACTACGAGACCTTCCACAAGCTGCGCTACACCGATGCGGCGATCCGCTCGGCGGTGGAGCTGTCGGCCCGCTACATGACCGACCGCAAGCTGCCGGACAAGGCGATCGACGTGATCGACGAGGCGGGCGCCAGCCAGATGCTGCTGGCCGAGTCCAAGCGCAAGAAGACCATTGGCCAGAAGGAAATCGAGGCGGTCGTCGCCAAGATGGCCCGCATTCCGGCCAAGTCGGTGTCCAAGTCCGACACTGAGGCTCTGAAGAACCTGCACGTGGACCTGCAAAGGGCCGTGTTCGGGCAGGAGCAGGCCATCGAGCAGCTGGCCACGGCCATGAAACTGGCCCGCGCCGGCCTGCGCGATCCCAACAAGCCCATCGGCAGCTATCTGTTCTCGGGCCCCACCGGTGTCGGCAAGACCGAGGCGGCCAAGCAACTGGCGGGCACCCTGGGCATCGAGATGCTGCGCTTCGACATGTCCGAATACATGGAACGCCACACGGTCAGCCGCCTGATCGGCGCGCCTCCGGGCTATGTGGGTCACGATCAGGGCGGCCTGCTCACCGACGCGGTGGACCAGCATCCGCACGCGGTGGTGTTGCTGGACGAAATCGAGAAGGCGCACCCTGACGTCTACAACATCCTCCTGCAGGTCATGGACAACGGCATGCTGACCGACGCGGTGGGCAAGAAGGTGGACTTCCGCAATGTGGTCCTGATCATGACCACCAACGCGGGCGCCGCCGACAACGCCCGGGCGGCCATCGGCTTCGGCCGCGGCAAGGTGGAGGGCGAGGACGAAAAGGCCATCCAGCGCCTGTTCACGCCGGAATTCCGCAACCGCCTGGACGCCATCGTGGCCTTCAAGCCGCTGGGGCAGGAGGTCATCCGTCAGGTGGTGACCAAGTTCGTGCTGCAGCTGGAAGCCCAGCTGGCGGACCGCAACATCACCCTGGAGCTGACCGACGACGCTACCGACTGGCTGGCCCAGAACGGCTTCGACGAGCTGTACGGCGCCCGGCCCCTGGCCCGCGTCATTCAGGACGCCATCAAGAAGCCCTTGGCCGACGACATCCTGTTCGGACGTCTGGTGCGCGGCGGCCATGTGAAGGTGGTGCTGAGGGACGGCAAGATCGCCTTCGACATCACCGCTGAGGGCGCCGCGAAGGGCAAGGCGGGCGAGAAGACCGAGGCGGTGGAGTAGAGGCGTCCCGGAAACGCGGCGCCCTCAACGGCTCATGCTCACCCGGCCGTTTGCGATGGTCGGGTGAGCTCAGTCCGATCCGTCCTCATATCGGCGCAGCAGCATTTGGCCGTCATACCAGAGGACGGAAAGGCTGACTTCGCCTTGTCCGTCGCGTCTGGGGCCAGTCAGGATCAGCCATTCAGCCCCACGGCGGCACCGAAATATGTGGTCCTGAATACTGGCCATGGGCTCAAGCCAGGCGTTCATCCGGGCTATGTCTTCCGGGCGCGCGGCGCCGCCAGAACCCGAATAGGACGCAAGTCTGACCCGCCCATAGTCGAGGGCTATGCTGTAGGTCGTCCTGATCTCTGCGTCCCGGCCCGCACAGACATAGTCGGCATGAACGGCGCCCCCGACAGGCGGCATTTCCTCATGAAACAGTGATCGGGGATCTTGTCCGCTGATCAGTAGGGATGCGGCTGCCGATATTGCGAGGAGCATGGAAGTCAGAGCCATGAAAAATGATGATGTCTATTCGTCATCATATCGGACGGGCAATCCCTGCATCTCGCCGTTTCGCCAAGTGACGATCACGCCCGATACGCCCTCGCCGCTACGGGCGATTCCCTCGATGATCAGGGTTTCACTGTCTCCGCGGCAATCAAACCGGTGGATCTGAATCGCTCGAATCGGCTCCAGCCAGGCGTTCCACTGCGCCAGGTCTTCGGGACCGGCGTCGCCGTTCGCGCCTGAATAGGCGGTTATCCGGACGCGTTAGTATTCCAGTTCGAGCGTGTAGGTCGTCCGGATTTCAGGATCCCGTCCAATCCCAACGCTGAAATGACGAAAATCATGGGCCCCTTCCTCCCGGGTCGTAATCTTGGGATGCAAATCCAAGTATCTTACGCCCGGCGTCAGCCATGTCACGGTAGTCTTCCTAGCCGTCCCTCGTGCCAAAACACGCCAACTTCGACAGCGCCGCCGTTCGGACCCGTTCCAGTGATGATCACTGCTTCATTCTGGGAACCGCCGCAGAGAACCATGGCTGATCGGAATTCTTTGATTTCGGACAGCCAGGAATTCCATTGCAGGAGATCTTCAGCGCCTGCTTCGCGGACTTGTCCAGTGTAGCCTTGAACTCTGACGCGACTGCCAATAGAGCCGATGCTGAGGGCCAAAGAGCGTCCGTTGCACTCATAGTCCCCTTCTACATGCGCCATTGTCGGAAAGTGGTAATCCACGTGAGGCGGCGGTGTGCCTGCTGGATAGGGCTGCCCGCCGACGCGCGCCAAGCCCGATTGAGGGCTACAACCCCAAGCCAGGAGCGTGGTTAGACAAATGATTACGCGCCGCATTGCCCCTCCGTGTTCTCAGCGGCGGTCGTTCTAGAGGCCAGAATCACTCGGTTGTGTGCTTGGATTTAGAGGTGTCCAGGCATTATTCGTGCCTGGTTGAATGGGTGTTGATCTAAGGTTTCCGTCTTCATCGCGGTAAATCAAAGAGCCGTACTCCGTTCCATCGGAATCGGCCATGTCGGCAGTCGCGTCTCTGACGTCGCTGGCGAGGTCATCAGCCTCTCCATCCTGGCAGGGGTTCCAGTCCGCCCGTTGTTCGTTTTCGCTTCCGTTTTCACCCCCGCCCGTCTGCTGGCCCGGATCACCGCCGCCAGCTGCGGTAGAGGTCGTTCAGGATTTCATCGATTTCGTCCAGGGACATGCCGCGTTCGGCGGTGATGGTGATGCCGCCCACGTCGGTGACGTCATCCTCTCCAAAGGCGCGAACCGGGGCGTCCGAGACGGTCATGCCGGACGCCGCCTCCTGGGGCTCGGGCGTATCCTCAAGATCGAGGACGTCTATCTCGATGTCCGGCGACCAAAGGGATATGGTGGCGGCCGCCGCCTGATCCTTGAGCACCGGGTAACCGGGGAAGGGGTCCAGGGAAAATTCCGCAGCGAACGGGTCAAGCCAGGCGAACCCCGGGCTGCTGTCGAACACATCATGCATGTCAGGTCTCCCCCCTTACGCCGCACCATGGCGCCAAGGAGGATGATCGCAAATCACGGTTGTGTCACCCCGGCTGCGATGCAGAGGTTTGATCCAAGTCGAAGCGTGAGCGTTAGGCCCTGCATCGGATGGCGGAGGCGGCGTGGCGAAGATGGACTGGCGGCTGGATCGGAAGCGGGCGCGCAAGCTGGGCGCGGGGCTGGGTGTCCTGCTGGCCCACCTGGGCCTGCTGGCCGTGCTCAGCCGGTCGCAGCCGGCCCCGCTCGATCCGCCGCCGCCGCCGATCGAGGTCTTTCTGATCCCCCCGCCTGAGCCGGAGCCCGATCCGCCGCCGCCGGATCCCTCGCCCGAGGCGGGGGGCGGGGCGCCGGCCGCGCCGTCGGTGGTTCACAGCCCGCCCGACCCGCCGCCGGACCCGCCGGAAATCGCGACGCCGGTGGAACAGGCGCCGGAGCCCGCGCCCGTCGTCGGCATCGCTCCTAACGAGAGCCCGGAGCCCGGCATGGGCCAGGGCGGGCAGGGGACCGGCCGGGGCGCGGGAACCGGCGCCGGAGACGGCCCCGGCTCGGGCAGCGGCCCGGCGCAGATCGTGCGGGGCCCGACCCTGGGCCAGATCCAGGCCATCCATCCGCCCGGCGCGCGCAGCGTCTATGGTCGGGTCAGCCTGTCCTGCGTCATCCGGCTGGACCAATATCTGGACCAGTGCCGCGTGGTCAGCGAAACGCCGCCCGGCCGCGGCTTTGGCGAGGCGGGACTTGTGGCGACGCGCTATTTCCGCTTTCGTCCTCCCACACAGGGCGGCCGCCCTGTTGAAGGGCAGCGTGTGGTCGTCGGGGTGGACTTCGGCCGACCGCGCCGTTGAGCGCCCCGACCCATTGACGCAATCTGAATCCCCTGTATAAGGCCCGTCTTCCGCGAAAGACGCGCCGCGCGCTCCTGGTCTGTCGACCGGAGCGTTCTTCGCGTCTGCGACGCGTATTGGAGAGATCGACAACGTGGCCCGTATCGCAGGCGTCAACATTCCGACGAACAAGCGCGTTGAGATCGCGCTTCAGTACATTCATGGCATCGGCCCGAAGTCGGCGAAGGACATCGCCGCCAAGGTCGGCATCGAGCCCGCGCGCCGGGTCAACGAGCTGACCGACGCCGAGATTCTGCAGATCCGCGAAGCGATCGACAGCGACCTGATGGTCGAGGGCGACCTGCGCCGCGAGACGTCCATGAACATCAAGCGACTGATGGACCTGGCCTGCTACCGCGGCCTGCGTCACCGCAAGGGCCTGCCGGTCCGCGGTCAGCGGACCCACACCAACGCCCGTACCCGCAAGGGCCCCGCCAAGCCGATCGCCGGCAAGAAGAAGTAATCAGGAAGAACTGACTGATGGCCAAGGAACCGGGTCGCGTAAAGAAGCGCGAGCGCAAGAACATCACCTCGGGCGTCGCCCACGTGAATGCGTCCTTCAACAACACGATGGTGACCATCACCGACGCGCAGGGAAATGCGATTTCCTGGTCGTCGGCCGGCCACATGGGCTTCAAGGGTTCGCGCAAGTCGACCCCGTACGCCGCCCAGATGGCCGCCGAGGACGCGGCCAAGAAGGCCGGCGAGCACGGCGTCAAGACCCTGGAAGTCAACGTCTCGGGTCCCGGCTCCGGCCGTGAATCGGCCCTGCGCGCCCTGCAGGCCGCCGGCATGACCATCACCACCATCCGCGACGTCACCCCGATGCCGCACAACGGATGCCGCCCGCCCAAGCGCCGCCGCGTCTAAGCCTGCCGCCGACCCCATTCCCACGCCGGTCCTGGCGTCCAGAACGCTGGACGCGGGTCCGGCGAAACCCGTTCGAGGGACATCGATGATCGAAAGAAACTGGCAAGAGCTGATTCGTCCCGAAAAGCCGCAGATCGACGCTGGCGGCGACCCGCAGCGCAAGGCGCGGCTGGTGGCGGAACCGCTCGAGCGCGGCTTCGGCGTGACGCTGGGCAACGCCCTGCGCCGCGTGCTGCTGTCGTCGCTTCAGGGGGCCGCCGTGACCGCCATCCAGATCGACGGCGTGGTGCACGAGTTCTCGTCCCTGGAAGGCGTCCGTGAGGACGTCGTGGACATCGTCCTCAATATCAAGCAGCTGGCCCTGCGCCTGCACGCCGAAGGCCCCAAGCGCATGACGCTGAAGGCTGACGGTCCCGGCCCGGTGACCGCCGGCCAGATCGACGCCCCGGCCGACATCGAGGTGCTGAACCCCGACCACGTGCTGTGCACGCTGGACGACGGCGCCTCCGTCCGCATGGAGCTGACCGTCCAGAACGGCAAGGGCTATGTGGCCGCCGAGTTCAATCGTCCGGAAGACGCCCCCATCGGCCTGATCTCGGTCGACGCGCTCTATTCGCCGGTCAAGCGCGTCGCCTACCGGGTCGAGCCGACCCGTCAGGGCCAGTCGCTGGACTACGACAAGCTGATCATGGAAGTGGAAACCAACGGCGCGGTGTCGCCGGTGGACGCCGTGGCCTACGCCGCGCGCATTCTGCAAGATCAGCTGCAGATCTTCATCACCTTCGACGAGCCCAAGGCGGCGGTCGAGGCCTCGGACGGCAAGCCTGACCTGCCCTTCAACCCGGCCCTGCTGAAGAAGGTGGACGAGCTGGAACTGTCGGTCCGTTCGGCCAACTGCCTGAAGAACGACAACATCGTCTACATCGGCGACCTGATCCAGAAGACCGAGGGCGAAATGCTTCGCACCCCGAACTTCGGCCGCAAGTCGCTGAATGAAATCAAGGAAGTCCTCGCTTCGATGAGCCTGTCGCTCGGCATGGATGTGCCGAACTGGCCGCCGGAGAACATCGAGGAACTCGCCAAGAAGTTCGAAGACCAGATCTAGGTTGCTAAAGGGCCGGGGCGGCGTTGACGCCCGGTCTGACTGAGGAGAGACCCCCATGCGCCACGGCGCCGCTCATCGTAAGCTCGGCCGCACGGCCAGCCACCGTCAGGCCATGCTGGCCAATATGGCTGCGTCGCTGATCAAGCACGAGCAGATCACGACGACCTTGCCCAAGGCCAAGGAGCTTCGTCCCTACGTGGAGAAGCTGGTCACCCTGGCCAAGAAGGGTGATCTGGCCGCGCGCCGTCAGGCCATCAGCCAGGTTCGCGACGTGACCCAGGTCGGCAAGCTGTTCGACACCATCGGCGGTCGTTACGCCGAGCGTCAGGGCGGCTATATCCGCATCATGAAGGCCGGTTTCCGCCACGGCGACAACGCCGCCATGGCCGTGATCGAGTTCGTCGATCGCGACGTGGACGCCAAGGGTCTGGACTCCGGTCCGGTCTTCGCGGCCGACGACGCCGAGGACTGATCGGTCTCTTCTGATCGGGGTTGAGAATTGAGGGCGGCGGGCTCAGGTCCGTCGCCCTTTTTCTATGTCGTCTTCAGCCTGACGTGGCGGCTACTGGCCGTCATCCTCGCTTGAGTCACGCTCGTCTTCCTGCCCGGACCGGGCGCGATCCTGATCCCGGAACATGGCCCAGCTTACCGCGCCGCCTTGGGAGTCAGGATGGCGTTGGTTCAGTTCGACCCCGTACAGGGCCGACAGATAGGACATGTCCCAGTCGGTCAGACCATCGGCCACGCTGGGGTCGTGGAACGTGTTCAGGACGGAGGGAAAACGGCTCAGTTCGGCCTCCGGATTGATCTGGGCGAAGGCCACCATGGCCACATAGTCGCTCAGCTGCTGGAAAGTCACCGCATCTGTGCGGGACAGGTCAACAATGATGAAGGCGCGCAGCAGGTTGTTGCGAATTCGGCTCGTCAGATAGGTTCCGCCGGGGACTATGCCGCTTGCCAACGAACCGGTGTCGGTCGCCAGGGCGCTGATGTGCCACCATCTCACCGCCTGATCCGATGTCCTGAAGCGCTCGAGGGCGGCCTGAGAGCGGGCGGCGCCGGCATGGCGCGGCCGAAAGGCGCGCGGGCGGGAGTCCACCAGCGCCGCGGCCAGCCCCGGTCCGTCGTCGGTGGCGATGATCAGGACGTTCGGCCGACACCCGGGCTCGCCGATGTCCAGTCCCAGGTCGAGCGCCACCCGGGATACCCGGTCCGCCAGCGCCTGGGCCGCGTCGCGCCGCAGATTGACCACCCCGGTGCAGACCGTGGCGCGGTCGTACCAGCGGGCAGGGCCTCGCCCGGGTGGTGGCTCGACCACCTCATCGACAAAATCTTCAACGATCCGGCGCAGGGGGCGTCCGGTGATGACCACGCCTTCCACCGTGGTGGCGTCCTGCTGGGACTGGCCTGATTCTATCGCCGGTTGGCCGGAAAGACCGAGAAGCGCCGATGCGAAAAGGCCCGCAAGGAGGGTCATGCCCGCCCCCTACCGCTGTTACCTCGGCACAGTCTCACTCCGAGGGCGTGACGTCCAGCAGCTCCACCTTGAACAGCAGGGCCGAGTTCGGCGGGATCTCGCCGCCGCCCGCGCCCCGTTCGCCGTAAGCGAGATCAGCGGGGATGACGAAGTTGAAGGTCTCGCCGACCCGCATCAGCTGAAGGCCTTCGGTCCAGCCAGGAATGACGCGGTTCAGGGGGAATTCGATGGGTTCGCCGCGCTCATACGAGCTGTCGAACACGCGCCCGTCGATGAAGGTCCCCTCATAGTGCACCCGCACCGTGTCCGTCGGTCCCGGCATGGCGCCGTCGCGGTTAGGTCGCCCCTCGCGCCGGTATTGCAGGCCGCTCTCGGTCGTGCCCCAGCCCCGCCGCGCGCCGCTCCAGTCCAGATAGGCCGCCTGTCCCGCCTCCCATCGTTCCTGCGACGGCGGGCCCTGATCGACCGGCGCGGGGGCGGGCGCGGTGGCGCAGGCGGCGGTCATGGCGATGACGGCCAGGGCCGGGAGCAGGGGCTTGAACATGGGCGTCTCGGTCAGAAGGAAAGGGCGGTGGTCAGCCGCTCTCGAAAGTCGGGTTGGTCCGCGATGTCAAGATGACCCGCCTGCGGGAACACCAGGCGGTGGACATCCGCGCCGTTGCGCTCCAGGTCGCGCGCCAGGGTCCGGCTGAGCGCGGCCGGCAAGGTGTCGTCGCGGCCCGCCTCCAGCACCACCACCCGGCCTTCGTATCCGGTCAGGGCGCCCGGAATGTCGATGCTCTCGAGAGGCTCGGCCAGATTCACCCGCACCAGCGGCCGCCACAAGCCCACCATCTGATTGACCGCGGCGCGCGCCGTGGGCGTCGTCGTCTCCAGCACCACGGCGTCGGCCCGGCTGTGCGCGGCGATCTCGGCGCAGACCGGGCCGCCGAGGGAATGGCCCCAGGTGATCAGTCGTCGTCCTTCTGCGTCAGCGCGGCCGCGGGCGTAGTCGGCCAAGGCGGTTCCGACACGCCTGAAGTTCTCCATGTCCGCTTCGCCCGGCGTGTCGCCATAGCCGGGATAGTCGAACAGGATGGCGTCCCCGAAAGGCGCCAGCTTTTCAGCGCCATAAGCCAGGTGCGAGCGCATCCGGAACATGTTGCCGCCGCAGTACAGGATCAGCGGCCCGCCGTCGGTCTGACCCGGGATGAAGGTCGCGGCGACCGGCCCGCCGTCCGTCGGGATCGTCAGCCGTTCGATGGCGCCGGGCCAGGCGGCGCTGTCCTCCAGCGTGATGCCCTCGGCTTCGAGACGCGTCTCGGGATAGAAGAAATTGTCTTCCGGCACCTGGACGCTGAGGCAGCCGGTCAGCCCCACGGCGCCGAGGATCGCGACGATCTGCTTTTTCATCAGTCCTGCCCTGCGAGAAGGACCGACTTAAGCACAGTCCCGTTCCGGCGCGAACCGCATTTCAGCGCGCTCACAAATTGCGCAGCGGGCGGGCAGGGGCCTTTATTTCGTCCGAAAAGCGAGTATATGTGCCCGCTCCGCTGATTCCGAAAAGAAGCCGCGCGAAAGCGCCGAGGCGTGGTCCGTCGCCCTCCGACCACTGCGAAGGCGTGCTCCTCCCCAAGGGAGCCACTGAAATTTCAGGTGTTCTGGTCCCGAGGGGCCGAGGGTGAACGCCGAGAAACCGGGTCACGGGTCGCTGTTCAGGCGTCGCCGTGGCCGCTGCATTGTGACGCGGGCCCATGCCCGCGCGATTGGGAAAACGAATGGCAAAGTCCTCCGCCGGCCTGACCATCAACGGCCAGATCGCCTCCGCCCAGACCTTCACCGGCAAGAAGCGCATCCGCAAGTCCTTCGGGCGCATCCCCGAGGCGGTGCAGATGCCGAACCTGATCGAGGTTCAGCGCGCGTCCTACGAGCAGTTCCTGCAGCGTGAGACCCGCTCGGGCCAGCGCGTGGACGAGGGCATCGAGGCGGTCTTCAAGTCGGTCTTCCCGATCAAGGACTTCAACGAACGCGCCGTGCTGGAATACGTCTCCTACGAGTTCGAGGAGCCCAAGTACGACACCGAAGAGTGCATGCAGCGCGACATGACCTACGCGGCGCCGCTCAAGGTGAAGCTTCGTCTGATCGTGTTCGAGACCGACGAGGAAACGGGCGCCCGCTCGGTCAAGGACATCAAGGAGCAGGACGTCTACATGGGCGACATCCCGCTCATGACGGACAAGGGCACCTTCATCGTCAACGGCACCGAGCGCGTCATCGTCTCGCAGATGCACCGTTCGCCGGGCGTGTTCTTCGACCACGACAAGGGCAAGACCCACGCCTCGGGCAAGCTGCTGTTCGCCGCCCGCGTGATCCCCTATCGCGGCTCCTGGCTGGACTTCGAGTTCGACGCCAAGGATCTGGTCTATGTGCGCATCGACCGCCGCCGCAAGCTGCCCGCCACCACCTTCCTGATGGCGCTGGGCATGGACGGCGAGGAGATCCTGCGGACCTTCTACGAAACCGTCCCCTACGAGAAGCGCGGAGAAGGCTGGGTCACGCCCTACAAGCCCGAGCGCTGGCGCGGGGTTAAGCCCGAGTTCGACCTAGTTGACGCCGACACCGGCGAGGTGGCCGCCCCGGCCGGAACCAAGATCAGCGCCCGTCAGGCCAAGAAGCTGGCGGACGGCGGCCTGAAGTCCCTGCTGCTGGCGCCCGACGCCCTGCTGGGCCGCTACCTGGCCGCTGATGCGGTGAACATGGAAACCGGCGAGATCTACGCCGAGGCCGGCGACGAGCTGGACCAGGCGGCGATCGAGCTGCTGGAGCAGAGCGGCTTCTCGACCATCGACGTGCTGGACATCGACCACGTCACGGTCGGCGCCTACATGCGCAACACCCTGCGGGTGGACAAGAACGACGGCCGCGAGGACGCCCTGTTCGACGTCTATCGCGTCATGCGCCCCGGCGAGCCGCCGACGCCCGAAGCGGCCGACGCCATGTTCAACAGCCTGTTCTTCGACTCCGAACGCTACGACCTGTCCTCGGTCGGTCGCGTGAAGATGAACATGCGCCTCGAGACCCCGGAGGTCGGCGACGAAATCCGGGTCCTGCGCAAGGAAGACGTGCTGAAGGTCCTGCAGATCCTGGTGGGTCTGAAGGACGGCCGCGGCGAAATCGACGACATCGACAACCTGGGCAACCGCCGGGTCCGCTCGGTGGGCGAGCTGCTGGAAAACCAGTACCGCGTCGGCCTGCTGCGCATGGAGCGCGCCATCAAGGAGCGCATGTCGTCGGTCGATATCGACACGGTCATGCCGCACGACCTGATCAACGCCAAGCCCGCTGCGGCGGCGGTGCGTGAGTTCTTCGGCAGCTCGCAGCTGTCGCAGTTCATGGACCAGACCAACCCGCTGTCGGAAATCACCCACAAGCGCCGCCTGTCGGCGCTTGGCCCGGGCGGTCTGACCCGCGAGCGCGCCGGCTTCGAGGTGCGCGACGTGCACCCGACCCACTACGGCCGCATCTGCCCGATCGAAACGCCGGAAGGCCCGAACATCGGCCTGATCAACTCGCTGGCCACCCACGCCCGCGTCAACAAGTACGGCTTCATCGAAAGCCCGTACCGG
>NZ_JBLGCI010000020.1:0-42086 GCF_047617075.1 Brevundimonas sp. | reverse complement strand
GGTCGCCCGGCTGGTGGCGGGCGCGGCCTACGGCGCCTCGGCCTCGGTCAAGACATCCTCGCCGCTGTTCTATGTGCACTGGGAAATGGAGCCGGGCGTCCGCTCCGCCCCGCCCCCGGGCCGGGGCGCCGGCGGCATGAGCGAGCGGGCGGTTTTCGTGGCGAGGGGCTCCATCGAGATCGGCGACCGGGTGCTGCACGCCGGTCAGATGGCGGTGCTGGAGCCCCACGCCGAACCCACAATCAAGGCGCTGGAGAAAGCCTCGGTCATGCTGCTGGGCGGCGAGCCGGTCGGCCCGCGCATCATCTGGTGGAATTTCGTCTCGTCCAGCCAGGCCCGCATCGACCAGGCCAAGGCGGACTGGAAGGCCGGCCGCATGACCCTGCCCTCCGAGGATTCGCTGGAGTTCATCCCCCTGCCCGAGGAACCCACACCGCCGAAGCCGGAACCGACCCACCCGGTGTGAACCCGCCGGGCGCGAAAGCCGCGGCCCTGGCCGCTTGCGGGGCGCCTGCGGGCCGGTCTATGGCTATGGCTGCGGGACGGGCCCCTCTGGCGCGGTCTTTGTGACCACGTGATGTCGGACCGCATCGGGCGCTGCCCGGTGACGATGGCCTGTCTTCGCCTTCGGCGCCGCGCGTTCGATCCCCATCCCACGCTTTCGCGAGACCGCCCATGCCCCTTCTGATGTGTCCCAACGACAACGCGCCAATGCAGACCGTGGAGCGCTCCGGCGTCCAGTTCGACATGTGTCCCACCTGCCGGGGTGTCTGGCTGGACCGGGGCGAGCTTGAGAACCTGATGTCCGCCGCCGTCGCCGACGCGCCGCCCGCCCAGGCCGCCCCGCAGGCGGCCGCGCCCCAGGCCCCGTGGTCCCAGCCCGCGCCCCGCCAGGCGCCCCCGCCCCAGCAACATGGCTATGGCGAACGGGGCGAGTATGGCGAACGGGGGGAACGCGGCGAGTATGGAGAGCGCGGCGAATACGGCCACGGCGGCTACCGCCGCAAACGCCCCAGCATCTTCGATATCTTCGACTGAGGCGTCAGGCCGCCAGTCCGGCCGCCTTCATCAGCGGCCGCAGCGGCGCCAGCGCTTCCGGCTCGGCCGACAAGGCCGCGCGCGCGTCGGGCGTCTTGAAGATGCGGATGGCCTCCGCCTTCGCGCGATCGGCGACGGGGCCGAACGGCGCGGTCTCGCCGCCCGCCAGCTTGAGCAGGACGGACAGTCGGCGCACCGGGGGTAGGGGCGATCGGGTGATCTGGGCGATCAGCTTCGCGTCCGCCTCGATCATTCCGGCGACGCCGCCGATCCGCCCGCTGATCTCTTCCTCGTCCTTCTCGCCCAGGGCGGCGGCGCGCACGCCCCTCTGGACCTCGGCGAGCGCGGCCAGGCGCTGGGCGGCCAGATTCGGCGGCCCGCCGCGCAGCTCGGTCTCGAAACGCAAGGCCCCGACGCAGGCTGACAGCCAGCGCGCGGCCGCTCGCTTGTTGGCGCCCCCCGTCACGTTTTCGCAAAGCCGGACCAGCGCCATGGCCTCGTCCACGGCCCCGCTGCACCCGGCCGCATAGGCGCCGACGAAATCCGCAGTCACCAGACTCTTCGACCGCTGAACGAAGGCGTCCTGAACCTCTTCCAGAGACAGCAGCCGTCCCGTGGTCGCGGTCAGGGCCATGGCCAGGGTGCGCAGAATGGCGATCTCGCCTGCCGGGTCGCCGGGGCGCAGGCGGCGGGAACTCTTCAGCTCCCGGATGACCTCGCGCGCCATGGCGGCGGCCAGCAGCCGGAACTCGCCCGCCGCCAGCCGCTTCGCCAGCCGCTGGGCCGGGCCGTCCACCGGCGGCACCTGCGCCGCCAGTCGCGGCTCCATGCGGATCAGCGCCTCCATCTCGTTGGGCGCCACCATGCGCACGATGGCCGCCATGGCCCCGCCCAGATCCAGCGAAGGCCCCAGAATTTCGGCCCGGCGCGGCGGGGCGGCGAACAGCTCGCAAAGGATCTGTTCGACGGCCACCAGCACCATGGCGCGCGGCGCGCCCTCGGCCGGCGCCGCGTCCACCATGTCCATCATGCGCTCCAGACGGGCTCGCCCGCCGGTGATGTCCTTCAGCGCGCCGCACACGGCCCCGCCCATCAGGAAGGCCCGGTCAGCATGGCCTTCCAGCCTGGCGGCCAGATCGGCCACAGACGCGCCTTCCGCGTTCAGATCGGCGAACAGGGTCTTGCGCCCGGCTTCGATGATCCGCTCGGCCGTGGCCTGCACCAGCTTCTGATAGTGGCGGATCAGGTCATGCACGGGTTGGCCGGTGGCCTGGCTTTGCGGCACCGCCACCTTCTGCACCGCATGCTGGAGCTCCACGCCGGAAGCCTCCAGCACCTCCGCCAGATCGGGCCGGTGCAGCAGTTCGAACGGCGTCGCCTGGCGCCGCTTCAGCCAGTCCTCCAGCACCCGTCCGATGACCTCGCGCGCGTGGGGCGCATACAGATCCTGCGGCGTCATGCAGTTGGACGGCTGGTCGTCGTGCCGAACGATGGGTTTCCGCTTCACCTCGGGCGCGCCGAGGGTCAGGACGGTGATGCTCTGGAACTCCATGGTCTGGGGGTCCAGGGTCTCCTTGGTCACGCGCACGGCGGCGGCGCGCTTGTCCGCGAGCAAATCCTCGGCCGTCTCGATCGCGTGCTTCCGGTTCTCCGTGGCCTGCAACAGGCTCCAGGAATCCGGGGGCGTCTTGCGGATATAGATCTCGTAGTGGACCGGACCGGCCATTCTAGCCTCGGAAAGTGCGTTTCTTCGCCATCATGCCGCCAAGGCTTTAAGGTCGCGTGAAACGGCGGGCGGAAACGAACGCCAAAACGAACGGTTACGCTTGCCGTGCGTTCAGGGGTGTCAAGTTTCGCCGCGCCGCACTATCTGTAGAAGACCGCGCGCCCCGGCCCGCATGAGGAGACACCATGGCCAACATCACCCTGGTCGATGACGACGAGAACATCGTCGCGTCCGTTTCGATGGCGCTGGAAAGCCACGGCCACAAGGTGACCGCCTATCACGACGGCGCCTCGGGTCTGGACGCCCTGGAGTCCAGCCCGCCGGATCTGGCCATTCTGGACGTGAAGATGCCCCGCATGGACGGCATGGAGGTGCTGCGTCGGCTGCGCCAGACCTCGACCCTGCCGGTGATCATTCTGACGTCCAAGGACGAGGAGATCGACGAGATCCTCGGCTTCAACCTCGGCGCCGACGACTACATCCACAAGCCGTTCAGCCAGCGCCTGCTGATCGAGCGGGTCAAGGCGCTGCTGCGGCGTTCCGGAACCGAGGCGGAAGAAGGCGACAGCCCCGGCGACGTGGCCGGACGCGCCATCAAGCGCGGCAAGCTGAGCATGGACCCCGCCCGGCATGAGTGCACCTGGGAAGGCCGCCCCGTGAAGCTGACGGTCACCGAATTCCTGCTGCTCCAGGCCCTGGCCCAGCGTCCGGGCTTCGTGAAGAGCCGCGACAATCTCATGGACGCCGCCTACGACGATCAGGTCTATGTGGACGACCGGACCATCGACAGCCACGTGAAGCGGATGCGAAAGAAGTTCCGCGTGGTCGATCCCGAGTTCGACGCAATCGAGACCCTGTATGGCGTCGGATACCGATACAGAGAAAGCTGACCGTCCGCAGGGCGCCGGCTCGCTGTGGGCGGCGCGACTGAGCGCCATGCGGCGGCGCATGGCGGGTTCACGGCTGGGCGGCCTGATTCTGGCCCTCAACCTGCTCAGCCTGCTGATTCTGTTCGTGGGCGCCCTGCTGCTCAACGAGTGGCGCCGCAATCTGGTCGAGGCCCGGCTGGAGTCCCTGACGTCCCAGGCCGAACTGCTGGCCAATGTGCTGGGCGAGCTGGGCATCACCCAGGGCGAGCCCACGCCCTATCTGGACACCTTGGCCGCGTCCCAGTGGCTGCGCGACAATTTCATCCCGCCTGGCCAGCGGGTGCGCCTGTACGATCAGAACGGCCTTCTGATCATCGACAGCTACACCGTCACCGAACAGATACCGGGCAGCGCGCTTGAGCCGGCGCTTCCCGCCGGGACCCCGCCGCCGCCGCCGCCCGACCCCCAGGCCGAAAGCCTCCGCGCCGACCGGGCGCGTCAGGTGCTGGCCGACGAGGTGTCCCGCGCCCTGGACGGCGCGCCCCAGTCCACCGTCCGGCGCTCCGAAATGGGCGAGCGGGTGGTTTCGGTCTCGTTGCCCGTGCGCCATGTCCGCGACGTGCTGGGCGTCCTCACTATCGAGGCCGGCGACGTGGACGAGACCCTGGACGCCCAGCGCCGGGCCTTGATGCCCTTCGCCTTCGTCGCCCTGGCGGTGTCGCTGCTGACCTCGCTCCTGATCCATCTTTTCGTGGCTCGTCCCATCCTGCGGTTGTCGGCGGCCGCGCATCAGGTGCGTCTGCAGCGGGCCCGGGCCATCTCCCTGCCCGATCTGGAGGAGCGCAAGGACGAGATCGGCGATCTGGCCCGCTCGCTGGAGACCATGACCGCCACCCTCTCCGACCGCATGGACGCCATCGAGCGGTTCGCGGCGGACGTCAGCCACGAGATCAAGAACCCCCTGACCTCCATCCGCTCGGCTCTCGAGACCCTGGAGCTGGTCAAGGATCCGAAGGACAAGGCTCGCCTCACCGCCCTGCTGCAACAGGATGTGGGGAGACTGGACCGCCTCATCACCGACATCTCCAACGCCTCGCGCCTGGACGCGGAGCTTTCCCGCGATCGCCCACGAACCGTGAATCTGTCGAAGCTGCTGTCGGATATCGCGGGGGTCTATCAGGCCACCGAAAGAGCCGGCGATGTGACCGTGCGTCTGGAAGACGGGCTGGACGGGGCCGCCCGGGTCGTGGGCCGCGAAGGTCCGCTCGGCCAGGTGTTCCGCAATCTGATCGACAACGCGCGCTCCTTCAGCCCGCCCGACCATGCGGTGCGCGTCACCGTGGACCGGCAGGGCGAGCATGTTCGGGTGCGCGTCGAGGACGACGGCCCGGGCATTCCGCCTGACAATCTGGAGACCGTCTTTCAGCGCTTCTACACCTCGCGGCCCAAGGGCGCGGCCTTCGGCGGCAACTCGGGCCTGGGCCTGTCCATCGCCCGCCAGATCATCGAGGCCCACGGCGGCGTCATCCATGCCGAGAACCGCACGGACGACACCGGCGCCGTCCTGGGCGCGCGCTTTGTGGTCTCCCTGCCGCGCGCCGGTCTCGGCCTGAAAGCCAGACCCCGCAATGGCGGCGAAGGCGTCAATGACTGAGCTGATGCACGCCTGCGCCGCCGCCCTTCGTCTGCCGGGACGGGGCTGGAGCGGCGTGCTCCTGAGCGGCCCGTCCGGCGCGGGCAAGAGCGATCTGCTGCTGCGTCTCGTCAACGGCGGCTGGCGGGCGGCGGCCGATGACTATGTCCACGTCTGGTCCAGCGACCACAGGCTCTATGCCCGGGCGCCGGAGCGGATCGCCGACCGTATGGAGATCAGGGGCCTCGGGATAACGCCCACGGCGGCGCTGCCCTTGATCCGCGTCGATCTGGTCGTCCGTTGCGGGGACGATCCGCCTGAACGCCTGCCCGAGCCCGCATTCCAGACCGTGGCGGGCGTGCGCGTCCCGGCCATCGACATCCAGGCGCTGCACGCCTCCGCGCCCGCCCGGCTCGCCGTCGCGTTGAGGACCCTTGGAGCCGGAGGCCCTTTGGCCTATTGAAGCCGGTCTGGTCGCCGGACCCGCGGGAAAAGCGGACGAGGCCGGGCGACACGGGCCGCAGCGGCCCGGCGGGGGCGCGAAGTTTCGTGAGGCGTTTCATGGCCACGTTTGCCATTCCATCAACGATCGGGGCCGTGTTCCCGTGATCGGCCTGGTGATCGTCACCCACGGCGGACTCGCCACCGAATTCCTGTCGGCCATGGAGCATGTGGTGGGCCCCCAGAAGGGGACCGCCGCCATCTGCATCGGCCCCGATGACGACATGGAGCGTCGCCGTCAGGACATCGTCGACGCCGCCGCGGCGGTGGACGAGGGCGAGGGCGTCATCCTGCTGACCGACATGTTCGGCGGCACCCCCTCCAACCTGGCCATCTCGGTGATGGAGCAGACGAAGGCCGAGGTCATCGCCGGGCTGAACCTGCCCATGCTGATCAAGCTGGCCAGCGTGCGCGGCCGCGAAAGTCTTGAGTCCTGCGTGGCCCACGCCCAGGACGCGGGCCGCAAATACATCGCCGTGGCGTCCTGGGTTCTGGCGGGCGAGAAATGAGCGAAACGGCCAGCGTCACCGTCGACATCTGCAACGCGCGCGGCCTGCACGCCCGCGCCTCGGCCAAATTCGTCAAGCTGGCCTCGGGCTTCCAGTCCGAAGTCACGGTGACCCGCGAAGGCGTCACCGTGGACGCCCGCTCCATCATGGGGCTGTTGATGCTCGGCGCCGGTCAGGGCTGCCCCATCGAGATCGCCGCCGAAGGCCCCGACGCCGCCGAAGCCGTCGCCGCCCTCAGCGACCTGGTCGGCTGCCGCTTCGAGGAAGAGCAGTAGGGCCGGATCCGGCCGGTCTGTTGTTTTTCAGGAACAAGGAAGGCGCCTGGTGGAGCCGAGGGGAGTCGAACCCCTGACCTCGTCATTGCGAACGACGCGCTCTACCAACTGAGCTACGGCCCCGTGCCGGGGTTCCAGGCGAGGGCGCGACATAGGCGGGGCGGCCCTGTGGTGTCAATAGAATCCCGCGCCCCCGGACGCGGATCGCCGGAAGGGTTTGGCGCGGACGGCGAAGACCGCTAGAAGCGGCCGGGTAGTCCTTTGGAGTTCTGAGCGCGGCATGGCCGGTTTCATCTGTTTCATCGTCGGCGCGGTGCTGACGCTGCTGTTCTGGGCGATCATCATCAGCGCCATCATGAGCTGGCTGTTCGCCTTCGACGTGATCAACTACCGCAACCGGTTCGTGGCCCAGATCGCCGGCTTCCTGGACCAGGTGACCGGACCGCTTCTGGCGCCCCTGCGCCGCGTCATCCCGCCGCTGGGCGGCATCGACGTCACCCCGATCATCGTGCTGCTGGTGCTGCGCGGGGCGCAGCTCTATCTGCTGCCGCCGTTCTGCATGCTGCTGTACGACGTCCTGCCCTTCTGACGAGGGCGACTTTCTCACGACCGGGAGGAAATTCGACTTTTCCTGCCTGTCCAGACGCGCTTTGATGCTTCCTGCTTCCAGATCGGGAAACGCAAGGGGCTGAAATATCCATGATTTCTCATCGCATGCGGGGTCGAAGCCTCGCACTGGCGGGCTGTGCGCTCGCCGCCATGACCCTGTCCGCCTGCGCCACCACCGGCACCGCTGACCCCAGTGACGAAACGGCGTCCGCGACCACCGACCAGCGCGCCGAGCTGCCGCGCGGTCTGGACGGCGCGGCCAATCCCGACCCCTTCCCCTCCACCTATCAGCCCCTGCCGCGCCGGGACGCCGCCATCGTCGGTGCCACGGTCTTCACCGCCGCCGGCGATCGCATCGAGAACGGCGTGGTCATCATGACCGACGGCCGCGTGGCCGCCGTGGGCGGCGCCGACACCCCGGTGCCCCAGGGCCATCAGGTGATCGACGCGCGCGGCCGCTTCGTGACGCCGGGTCTGATCGACGTGCACACCCATCTGGGCGTCTATCCGTCGCCGGGCGTCATGGGCATGTCCGACGGCAACGAGGCCACCAGCCCCAACACCGCCTATGTCTGGTCCGAGCATTCGGTCTGGCCGCAGGATCCCGGGTTCAACACCGCCCGCGCCGGCGGCGTGACCACGGTCCAGGTGCTGCCCGGCTCGGCCAATCTGTTCGGCGGTCGCTCGGTGACCCTGCGCAATGTGCCTTCGGTGACCATGCAGGGCATGAAGTTCCCCGGCGCGCCCTACGGCGTGAAGATGGCCTGCGGAGAGAACCCGTCGCGGGTCTATGGCTCGCGCAACCAGAGCCCGGCCACCGGCATGGGCAATGTGGCCGGCTATCGCTCGGCCTTCATCGACGCCCAGAACTACGCCCGCCGCTGGAACGAGTGGCGCGAGAACGGCGAAGGCGCGCCCCCCAACCGCGACCTGCGCCTCGAAACCCTGGCCGGGGTGCTGGACGGCTCCATCTCGGTGCAGAACCACTGCTACCGCGCCGACGAAATGGCGGTGATGATCGATATCGCCGAGGAGTTCGGCTACTCCATCAGCACGTTCCACCACGCCACCGAGGCCTACAAGGTGGCCGACATGCTGGCCGAGAACGAGATCTGCGCCGCCATGTGGACCGGCTGGTGGGGCTTCAAGATGGAGGCCCTGGACGCCATTGAGGAGAACGTCGCCTTCGTCGACGCGCCCGAGAATAGCTGCGCGGTCATCCACTCGGACGATGACACCCTGATCCAGCGCCTGAATCAGGAAGCCGCCGCCGCCCTGTCCGCCGGCCGCCGCGCCGGGCTGGACCTCAGCGAGGAGGACGCCCTGCGCTGGATCACCATCAACGCCGCCCGCGCCATCGGCGTGGAGGACGAGACCGGCTCGCTGGAGCCGGGCAAGCGCGCCGATGTGGTGATCTGGGACGTGAACCCGTTCAGCATCTACGCCCGCGCCCAGCAGGTCTTCATCGACGGCGCCCTGACCTACGACCGCAACGACCCGGCCTATCAGCCGCGCACGGACTTCGAACTGGGCCAGCCCGGCCAGCCCAACACCGTGGGAGGCGCCCAATGATCCGCCGCAACCTCTTCAGCGCCATGGCGGCGTGCGCCCTGGCCCTCGCGGCCGCGCCCGCCACGGCCCAGGAAACCGTCGCCATCACCAATGGCCGCATCCTGACCGGCTCCGGCGAGATCGCCTCGGGCACGGTGGTCATCTCGGGCGGCCGCATCAGCGCCGTTGGCCCCGACGCCGCGGTTCCCGCCGGCGCCCGGGTCATCGACGCCGCGGGCCGGGTGATCACGCCCGGCATCGTGGCCGTGGATTCCGGCATCGGCAGCGGCGAGGTCTCTTCGGTTTCCGGCACCAACGACCTGCGCCAGTCCAGCAACACCCTCAGCGCCGCTTTCGACGTGTCGCGCGGACTGGACCCGTGGTCCATCACCATTCCTGTGGCCCGTCTCGGCGGCGTCACACGCGCGGTGGTCATGCCCCAGCATCCGGGCTCGTCCAGCGGTCATGTGCATGAGCATGAAACTGCGGGCGCCGGGGCCGGCGGCTATCACACCCCCGGCCTGTTCGCGGGTCAGGCTGCGGTGGTGCATCTGGGACGCGGGACCGACATTCTGGTGCGCTCAAACGTCGCCATGGTCGCGCCCTTCGGCGAGGCCGGGGCGGGTATCGCCGGCGGCGCGCGCGGGGCCGAGTTCACCCTCTTCCGCGAAACCATGGCCGAGGTCCGCCTCTACGCCCGCAACCGTCAGGCCTACGAGCGGGCCGGCCTGCGTGATCTGTCCCTGTCGCGCGCGGATCTGGAGGCCCTGATCCCGGTGGCCGAGGGCCGCATGCCGCTGGTGGTCACCGTCCACCGGGCGGCCGACATCCTGCAGGTGCTGCGTCTGGCCGATGAGGAGAACATCCGCATCATCCTGGACGGCGCCGAGGAAGGCTGGCTGGTGGCCCCGCAAATCGCGGCGGCGAACGTTCCGGTGCTGGTGAATCCCCTGGCGAACCTGCCCTCGAACTTTCAGGTGCGGGCCGCGCGGCAGGAGAACGCCGCCCGCCTGCACGCGGCGGGCGTGACCATCGCCATCAAGCCCGGCGGCTCGGCCCACCGGGCCCGTGACGCCCGCTACAACGCGGGCAATGCGGTGGCCAACGGCCTGCCGTTCGAGGCCGCCATCGCCGCCATCACCGTCAATCCGGCGCGCATCTTCGGCCAGGAGGGCTTCGGCGCCCTGGCCGTGGGACAGGCGGCGGACGTGGTGGTCTGGTCCGGCGACCCGCTGGAGCCGCTCAGCCAACCCGAGGCGGTGTTCATCGCCGGCGTGGAGCAGCCGCTTCAGGCCCGGAATCTGGAGCTGCGCGATCGTTACCACCCGAACCGTGACCGCACCCGGCCCCTGGCCTACAGCCCGCGCTGAACCTTGCGATCACGACCTTCAAAGGGCGGCCTTCCGGGGCCGCCCTTTTCGTTTGAGCACGCGCGAAAATACGCCGCAGGGGGGATTAAGCCTCGAATAACCATTCCGGGAGCAAGGATATGTCCATTCTTGCTGCGGGTTCGAATCCGCTCTTATTTTTCAGGACGTTATTCGTGTCCGACGATATTCTAACCCAGCGCATGGCCTTCATGCGCCTCGCTGAACCGTCAGCGGCCTACAAGACCATGGAGCCCATACTGCGTCAGGCGCTGCCAGACGCCCTGGGCGCCTTCTACGCCCAGATCGAACAGACCCCGCAGGTGCGGCGCTTTTTTTCTGATCCCGGCCACATGCAAGCGGCCCGCGCCGCCCAGGCGCGCCACTGGGACGCCCTGATTCAGGGCCGGGCCGACGCGGACTACGCCGCCTCGGTCCGCATCATCGGTCAGGTTCACGCGCGCATCGGCCTGGAGCCGCGCTGGTACATCGGGGGCTACAGCCTGATCCTGGCCGGCCTTATCAAGGCGATCTCGGCCCGCCCGCGAAAGGCCCTGTCCGGCGCGGTTCATGAAGCAAGAACAGCCGAGGCGGTGGCCGAACTGACCCAGCGCGTGATGCTGGACATGGACCTGGCCATCTCCATCTATCTGGAGGCGCTTCAGACCGAGCGGGATCGCGTCGCCGCAGAGCAGCAGGAAGCCGAGGCGCGCCAGACCCAGGTCGTGGCGGCCCTTGGATCGGCCTTGAAGGCCCTGGCCGCCGGGGATCTGTCCGTCTCCATCGGCCAGCCGTTCCCCGAAGAGTATCGCTCGCTGAGGGACGACTTCCACACCGCCGTCGGCGCCCTGGAGGCCGCCATGGCGGGGGTCGTGGAAAGCGCCGCCTCCCTGTCCTCGGCGTCCGCCCAGCTGGCCAGCGCCTCTGACGATCTGTCGCTTCGCACCGAACAGCAGGCGGCGCATCTGGAGCGCACGGTCGCCACGGCGGATGAAATCGCCCGCGCCGTCTCCCAGACCGCGTCGGACGCCGCCCAGGCGGCGGGCGCCGCAGGCTCCACCCGCCGCGAGGTGGAGCAGGGAGTCGCGGTCGTAGCCCAGGCCCGCACGGCCATGGAGGCGATCCGCGCCTCGTCGGAAAACGTGGCGGGCTTCGTCAGCCTGATCGACGAGATCGCCTTCCAGACCAATCTTCTGGCCCTGAACGCGGGGGTCGAGGCGGCGCGCGCCGGCGACGCCGGCCGGGGCTTCGCCGTGGTGGCCTCCGAAGTGCGCGCCTTGGCCCAGCGGTCGGCTGAGGCGTCCGGAGAAATCCGCGATCTGATCCGCCGGTCCGGCGAACAGGTCAGCGAAGGCGTGCAGCTGGTTGAGCGCACCGGTCAGGCGCTGGAGCGCATCGACACCCAGGTGGCCAGCGTCGATGGCCTGGCCGAGGCCATGGCGTCCTCGGCCCGGCGTCAGGCGGACGATCTGGCGCAGGTGAAATCCGCCTTCGCCCAGATGGACTCCATCACCCAGCAGAACGCCGCCATGACCGAACAGGCCACCGCCGCCACGCGCCAGATGGCGGGCGAGGCCGACGGCCTCAATCGTCAGGTCAGCCGCTTCCGCCTTCGCGGGCGCACCGCCGCCTCCGAGCTGCGGCTGGCGAGCTGACGATTGCGGGTTCATCCCTGACGCGGGCGCTGCTAAGCCCGCGTCAGAGGAGGCCCGCCATGAACGCACCTGTCCGCATCCAGGACCTGTCCATCCCGCGCCACGACTGGACGCTGGACGAGGTGGAGGCCCTGTTCGCCCGGCCCTTCATGGAGCTGGTGTTCGACGCCGCCACGGTGCACCGGCGCTGGTTCGACCCGTCGCAGGTGCAGCGCTCGCAGCTGCTGTCGGTCAAGACCGGCGGCTGCGCCGAGAACTGCGGCTACTGCAGCCAGTCGGCCCACTTCAAGACGGGGCTGAAGGCCGAAAAGCTGATGGACCCGCAGGTGGTGATCGCCGAGGCCATGGCGGCCAAGGCGGGCGGCGCGGACCGCTTCTGCATGGGTGCGGCCTGGCGCGAGCTGAAGGACCGCGACCTGCCGAAACTGGCTGCCATGATCGGCGGGGTGAAGGCCCTGGGGCTGGAGACCTGCGCCACCCTCGGCATGCTGACGGCGGACCAGGCCAAACAGCTGAAGGACGCCGGGCTCGACTACTACAACCACAACCTGGACACCGGGCCGGAGTACTACGCCGAGGTGGTCACCACGCGGACCTATCAGGAGCGCCTCGATACGCTCGAGCATGTCCGCAACGCGGGCATGTCCACCTGCTGCGGCGGCATCGTCGGCATGGGCGAGAGCCGCCGGGACCGGGCGGGCCTGCTGCACGCCCTGGCCACCCTGCCCGAGCATCCCAACAGCCTGCCGGTCAACGCCCTGGTCCCGGTCACGGGCACGCCGCTGGGCGAGCGGGTGATGCGCGAGGGCGAGATCGACCCCATCGAGTTCGTGCGCACCGTGGCGGTAGCCCGCATCGTCTGTCCGAAATCCATGGTCCGCCTGTCCGCCGGGCGCGAGGGCATGAGTCCGGAAATGCAGGCCCTGTGCTTCCTGGCCGGCGCCAACTCCATCTTCGTGGGCGGCAAGCTGCTGACCACGCCGAACCCGGAGGAAGACGAGGACGCGCGCCTGTTCGCCCTGCTGGACCTGAAACCCTATATTTCCGCCGAGCGCGTAACGCCGGATTAAGCGGCGCCGTGGCAGGATGCGGCCATGGATCGTCGCGCCCTCATCGGACTGGCTCTTGTCGCCGCCTCGGCCGGATCGGCTGCGGCGGGCGCGCCCGCATCGGACGAGGGCGGGCCGCCGCCCAACAGCTACATAAACCTGAACAGCATCAACGGCTCGGTCGTCCGCGCCAACGGGCGTCGGGGCGTGTTCTCCGTCGATGTGGGCATCGATGTGCCGGATCTGGAACTGCGCGCCACAGCCGCCGCCGCGGGCCCGCGCCTGCGGTCCGAGCTGTCCCAGGCGGTCCAGCGTTTCGCCGCCGCCCTGCGCCCCGGCGAGCCGCCGGACGTGCTGCGTCTGTCCAGCGACCTGCAATTCGCCGTCAATCAGGCCCTGGGCCGTCGCGGCGCCCGCCTTCTGCTGGGCACGGTGATGGTGGTCTGAGCGGCTACTGCGCCGACATGCCGCCGTCGATCTTGAACTCGGCGCCCGTGATGAATTTGCTCTCGTCCGAGGCCAGATAGACCACGCACCAGGCCACGTCGTCCGGTTCGCCGATCCGCTTCAGCGGGATGCCCCGCGCCAGCTTTTCGTGGGCCACGGCCTCGTCGCCTCCGGCCATGGCTGTGAACGGGTCAAGGATGCCGGTCTTGATGAACACCGGATGCACCGAGTTGGACCGCACCCCGTTGCGGGCCTTGGCGCACTCCAGCGCCACGGTTTTTGAGAACAGCCAGACCGCCGCCTTGGAGGCGTTATAAGGCCCCATGCCCGGCGCCGCCGTCAGCCCGGCGATGGACGAGATATTGACGATCGAGCCCCGCCCCGACTTCGCCAGATGGGGCATGGCGTGCTTGCAGCCCAGCATGACGGACTCGACGTTGATGGCCTGCACGCGCCGCCAGGCGTCCAGATCGGTTTCCACCACCGGCTTCAGATCGCCGCCGATGCCCGCATTGTTCACCAGCACCGACAGCCCGCCCAGATCGGCGACCGCCCGGTCGATCACCGCGATCCACTGGCCCTCGTCCGTAACGTCGTGGGCGTAGGCGTAGGCCGCGCCCGGGTGCTCGGCGTTGATGACCTCGGCCAGCGCCCGCGCCCCGGCCTCGTCGATGTCCGTCAGGGCCAGCTTCGCGCCCTCTTCCGCCATGCGCCGCGCCATGGCCTGTCCCAGACCGCCCGCCGCCCCGGTGATCAGCGCGATCTTTCCGTCCAGACGCCCGCTCATTTCACACCCATCTGCGAGGCGACGCCGTCCATGAACCCGGCCATCTCCACGTCCAGCCCCGTGACCCCGTCGGCGTCATGGGTGGTCAGCAGCGCCTCGACCCGGTTGTAGACATTGGACCACTCCGGATGGTGGTCCATCTTGTCCGCCTTCAGAGCCACACGCGTCATGAAGCCGAAGGCCGCGTTGAAGTCCTCGAACACGAATTTGCGCACGATGGCGTCCCGCTCACCGGGCGCCCGGGCCCAGCCCGGCAGTCCTTCCAGAGCCTTTTCAGCCCCGATACGTTCAGCGGCCATGACAACCCTCCCTATTCCGCTCATCCCCGCGAACGCGGGGACCCAGTTCTGTCCAGCGTGGCGCCGGCGCTTCAGGACAAGCGACTAATCATGTTCCGTCCCGCTGCAACACCCAAATCACTGGATCCCCGCGTTCGCGGGGACGAGCGGGAGAGGGTGCGTGCGCGATTATGCGGCGGTGACGGCGCGCCCCGCACCGGCTAAAGCGATGCCATGACCGAGCCAGCGCAAAAGACCTCATCCTTCGGCTTCCGCGACGTGGACGCGCGCGAGAAGGTCCAGCTGGTGCGCGGGGTGTTCGATTCCGTGGCCTCCAACTACGACCTGATGAACGACCTGATGAGCGGGGGCGTGCACCGGCTGTGGAAGGACGCGGCCGCGGCCAAGCTCAATCCCCGTCCCGGCGAGCGCATCCTCGACGTGGCCGGCGGCACCGGCGACATGGCCCGCCGTTACTCGAAAATGGCCCGCCGCGCCCAGCAGCGTCTGGGCGGCGCCGACGCCGAGGTCATGGTGCTGGACTACAACGCCGAGATGATCATGGCGGGCGTCGCCAAGGGCGGCGAGCCGGAGATGACCTGGACCGTCGGCGACGCCATGAATCTTCCCATGCCCGACGCCAGCGTGGACGCCTATTCCATCAGCTTCGGCATCCGCAATGTGGCCGACATCCCCCAGGCCCTCAGCGAAGCCCGCCGCGTGCTGAAACCCGGCGGCCGCTTCCTGTGTCTGGAGTTCTCCCGCCCCACCGCCGAGCCCATCCGCAAGGCCTACGACCTGTGGTCCTTCAACGCCATTCCCGCCATCGGCGGCTGGGTGGCCAAGGACCGGGACAGCTACCAGTATCTGGTGGAAAGCATCCGCCGCTTCCCCGACCAGCAAACCTTCAAGGCCATGATCGAGGACGCGGGCTTCAGCCGGGTCACCGTCACCAACCTGTCCGGCGGGGTCGCGGCCATCCATCACGGCTGGGCCCTCTGACCGTGCCCTTCGATCCGTCGCCCGAGACCGCCGCTCCCCTGCCAGCCGTGCGGGTGCGCGACCCCATCGGGTCGTTCCTGCGGCTGCAGGGCTGGCTGTGGGTGCTGATCCGTCACGACGCCCTGGCCCCGCGCGAGATCACCCCCCTGCTGCCCGCCTGGGCCCGGCTGATCGCCCTCTTCCTGCACCTGTTCGCCGGGCCCCAGGCCAGGGCCGGCCGCCCCGGCCAGCGTCTGGGCGCCGCCTTCGAGCATCTGGGCCCCGTGGCCATCAAGCTGGGCCAGGTGCTGGCCACCCGCGCCGACATCTTCGGGACCGAGTTCGCCCGCGACCTGGGCCGGCTCAAGGACCGCCTGCCGCCCTTCCCCATCGATCAGGCCCGCCGCGAGGTCCAGCGCTCGCTGGGCCGCCCGGTGGAGGCCCTGTTCACCGATTTCCAGCCCGCCATCGCCGCCGCCTCCCTGGCCCAGGCGCACCCGGCGTATCTGGCCGACGGCCGCAAGGTGGCGGTCAAGGTGCTGCGCCCCGGCGTGGAGCGCCGCGTGGCCCTGGGCCTCGACGCCATGCGGCTGGGCGCCAAGCTGACCCGCCGCTTCGTGCCCCTGCTGCGCCGTCTGGAGCCCGAGGCCTTCGTGGAGACCATCGCCCGCGCGCTTCAGCTTGAACTGGACATGCGGCTCGAGGCCGCCGCCGCCAGCGAGCTGGGCGAGATCATGGCCCGCGCCGGCCACATGACCGCCCCCGCCGTCATCTGGGACGGGGTGGGCAAGCGGGTCCTGACGCTGGAGTGGGCGAACGGCCTGCCCATGACCGACCCCGCCGCCGCCGAACAGCCGGGGCTGGACAAGAACCAGCTGGCCGACAACATCGTGCGCGCCTTCCTGTCCCAGGCCCTGGACCACGGCGTCTTCCACGCCGACCTGCACGAGGGCAATCTGTTCTGCTCGGCCCCGGCCCAGGCGGTGGCGGTGGACTTCGGCATCGTCGGCCGCCTCGGTCCCGGCGAGCGCCGCTACCTGGCCGAGATCCTGTGGGGCTTCCTGACCCGTGACTATCCCCGCATCGCCCGGGTCCATTTCGAGGCCGGCTATGTGCCCCCCGTCCATTCGGTGGAGACCTTCGCCCAGGCCCTGCGCGCGGTGGGCGAGCCGGTCATCGGCAAACAGGCGTCCCAGGTCTCCATGGGCCGCCTGCTGGGCCAGCTGTTCGAGATCACCGACCTGTTCGACATGCACCTGCGCCCCGAACTGATCCTGCTGCAGAAGACCATGGTCTCGGTGGAGGGCGTGGCCCGCCGCCTCAATCCCGACCACGACCTGTGGGAGGCCGCCAAGCCCGTGGTGGAGCAATGGATCCAGCGCGAGCTGGGCCCCAAGGCCAAGGCCCGCGACTTCATGCAGGAAGGCCTCGACACCCTGCGCGCCCTGTCCAAATGGGCTCAGGCCCCCCACGCGCCCCAGACCCTCGTCATCGAGCGCCGGGTCGCCGCCCGCTGGCCCGCCGTGCTATCAGTGGTCGCCGCCATCGGGGCCGCCGTCGCCCTGATCCTGTCCACGGGCGTCCTGTCGTAAGCCCAGCCGGAGCACAGCCATGAAGCCGATCCTGTTCGCCGCCGCCCTGACCCTCGTCCCCGCCGCCGCCATGGCGCAAGACAATCACGGCGACCACGCCGCCCATGCGCAGACTGAAGCGTCCGCCGAAGAAACCATGCTGCGCACCACCATCGCCGCCATGCAGGCCGGAACCCCCAACTACGACGACATGGGCCCCGAGCTGGCCGAGGCCGTCCGCGCCGGCGAGGCCTCCATCACCCCCATGATCCAGGGCTTCGGCGCCCTCCAGACCCTCGAGCACCAGGGCGAAGTCCAGGGCGCCCAGCACTACCGCGTCACCTTCGAAAACGCCGCCACCGACTGGTTCATCGCTCTCGGCGACGACGGCAAGATCGCCGGTCTGGTGTTCCGCCCGGCGGGGTGAGGGGGTTTCGAGGCTTGCCGCACCGGGCGACCCGGCGCCGGAGAGAATTTTCGTCGCCGGGCCTGGGCGGCGGTTGCGGCTAGAGGCAGCAGCCAGCATCGTGACGGCATGATTTCCAAAAAGGCCCGTTACGCGCTCCGCTCGCTGATCTTTCTCGCCGAGCGCCATCCGCGACCCGCATCGATCGCCGAGATCGCGGCGGGCGCGCGATCGCCGCGCAAGTTTCTGGAGACCATTCTTCTGGAGCTGAAGCTGGACGGGATTCTGGACAGCCGGCGCGGCCGCATGGGCGGGTATGAACTGGCGCGGCCGGCGTCGGAGATCACGATCGCGGACATTCTGCGATCCATAGACGGCCCACTGGCCCTGGCGCCTTGCGCCTCGCGCACGGCGTTCAAGCCCTGCGACGATTGCACCGACATTGATAACTGTCGGATTCGACACATCCTTCTGGAGGGGCGAGACGCTTTGGCGGCCATTCTGGAGGCGCGCAAGCTCTCGGACCTGATAAAGGCTTCCGGCGCTCTTGAAGAACTGACCTGAGATCACTTTTCAGAGACTGCGGTCGTATTCCTACTTGTCTGATAGGAATTAATCTGCCCCCTTGAAGGCCAGTTTGCGAGGGGGACGAGATGCTGAACCCGATGTGGTCTTTTGCTTGTGGGCCACGCAGACGACGGGGGGCGACGGCCGCGGCGGCGCGAGCGAACTGACCACAAGCTTCTGAACCCCCGGCGGCGCCGCGCGGCGCGCAACAGAGAGCACGACTTCATGCAAAGCTTCGCCGTCATCGGCGCCGGATTCAGCGGTCTTCTGACCGCTCTCCACCTCCTGAAGGCGCCGCATGCCCAGGTCACCCTGATCGAGCGCTCCACCTCGTTCGGCACCGGGGCGGCCTACGCCACCGGCAATCCGGATCACCTGCTGAATGTCCGGCTGGGCAATATGAGCGCCTTTCCGGATGAGCCGAACCACCTCATCGACTGGCTGGCGACCCACAGTCAGTGGACCGTGCAGGACGGCTTCATAACGCGGGGCGTTTACGGCGAGTATCTGCGCAGCCTCCTGGCGGAGGCCATGGCCGATGAGGGCGCGGGCAATCGGCTGACCCTGCTGCGGGGAGAAGCGGTCGATCTGGAGCCCCGGGCAGGCGGATGGTCCGTCGTTCTGGATGACGGGTTCAGGGTCGAGGCGGACGCGGCGGTGCTCGCCCTGGGCAATATCGAGCCCATGACGCCGCCCGGCATCACGCCGGCGCTTGAGGAAACCTGGCGCTATGTGGGCGATCCCTGGCGCGCCGCCGCCAGCCTGCCGTCGTCGGCTCATCGCGTGCTCATGATCGGGTCGGGCCTGACCATGGTGGATGTGGCCATGAGTCTGCGAAGTCAGGGGCGTAAACTCCTGTCGATTTCGCGCCGGGGTCTGTTGCCGAGGACCCATGGCGCGACGCCTGATCCGTCTGACGCCGTGCAGTACGCCGGCAGCCCGGTTCAGGTGCTGCGAGAGGCGCGTCGACGGACGACAAGCCGGGAATGGCGCGACGTGGTGGATGAGGTTCGCCGCTCCGCCCGCGGTCTCTGGCGCGCTTGGTCGCCACAAGAGCGCGCCAGCATTCTGCGCCATCTGCGCCCGCACTGGGATGTTCACCGCCACCGCCTGTCGACCATGGCGGCGGGACAAATTCACCAGATGATCGCCGGCGGAGATCTCGCCGTTCTCGCAGGGCGTGTCGTCAGCCTTGATCTGGAAGGGGACGCGGTGACCCTCACCTGGCGGCCCCGCGGGGCGCAGCGAACGGCGACACGACGTCTGGACGCCGTCGTCAATTGCACAGGTCCGCTCGGCGACATCCGGCAGAGCCGGTCGCCCCTGATCCGCAATCTTCTGGCGCGAGAACTGGTCACCCCCGATCCCAATGGCCTGGGCATCCATGTCGACGAACACTGCCAGCCTCTGGCCCTCTCGGCCGAACCCACTCCCGCCCTCCATGCCGTCGGCCCTCTGACGCGGGGGACATTCTGGGAGATCACCTCTGTCCCGGATTTGCGAATCCAGGCCGCAGAAGTCGCGGCCCATGCCTCGCGGCAGGAAAATCGATCAGCCCCGATGTGGGCCCCGTCCGCGGCGCCCCCCTCCCAAAACCGTCACATCCCGCTTGGATAATCCCGACCTTGGCCGTAAGACTCCGGCCGGGACGGGGGACAATCCATGAGCTTCAGTGTCGTCGCGCTATCCGCGCTCGTGCTGTATTCGCTGGGCTCGATCGCATACGTCTATCGCTGGCGCGGGCGCACCCGCTGGGCCGGGCCGACCCAGTATCTGCGCAAGTCCTGGCCCCTCTTCGCGCCGTTGAACTGCATCCTGTACATGTGCACCCGCCCCTGGGCGCGGGGGCCGGTGACGGCGGCGGAGCGGGTGCCGAACCTGGCCCTGCTGCGGGACAACTGGCAGGTGATCCGCGACGAGGCCCTGGCCCTTCAGTCCGGCGGCGCCTTCGAGGCGGCCAAGGCCGAGGGCTCGGCCGGCTCCTACGATCTGGGCTTCCGCACCTTCTTCAAGCGGGGATGGAGCAAATTCTATCTGACCTGGTACGGCACCACCCACCGCTCGGCCCAGCGCACCTGTCCGCGCACCGTGGCCCTGCTGAACCAGATCCCCGAGGTGAAGGGCGCCATGTTCACGGTGCTGCCCGCCGGGTCCGAACTGACCCTGCACGCCGATCCGCTGGCCTGTTCCCTGCGCTATCATCTGGGCCTGCGCACGCCCAACGCGGACGCGTGCATGATCGAGGTGGACGGGGTGCCCGTGTCGTGGCGCGACGGCCAGGACTTCATCTTCGACGAGACCTATCCCCATCAGGCCCGCAACGACACGGGCGAGAGCCGCCTGATCCTCATGTGCGACGTGGCCCGGCCCCTCAATGTCTTCGGCCGGGTGTTCAACGCCGGTTACCGCCGTCTGGCCGCCGGAACCCTGGTGCCCAATACGGATGAGGACCAGCGCGGCTTCGTCAGCGCCCTGTTCGCGTCCCTGGCGCCCGTCAGCGGCCGGATTCGGGCCCTGAAACAGACCGACGTCCGCCGCTACAAGCTGATCAAGCACACGGTCAACGCGACCCTGCTCATGGTGGTGATGGCGGGGGCTTACGGCCTGTTCCAGCTGGCCGAGTTCGCCGCCGACGTCCTGATCTGATCGCAGGGCCCAACCCCAAAAAACCCGTCATCCTCGGGCTTGTCCCGAGGACCCATCGCGGCCTCAGCCACGGCTTGCGGTCGGTTTCACCGTTCAGCGCAAACTCGCCGGCGTTCGCGCCGCCGTTCCCGTGGGCCCTCGGGACGAGCCCGAGGGTGACGGCGTGTGGGAAGCCGCCTCAGTCCGACAGGTTGGGCCGTCCCCGCGCCGCCTTGATCTTGGACCGCCCGGCCTTGGCCTGAAGCCGCCGTTCCTTGGACCCCTTGGTGGGCTTGGTGCGGATGCGCTTCACCGGCGCCACGCGGGCCTTTTCGATCAGGGCGTTCAGACGCTCGACCGCGTCGTCCCGGTTGCGCTCCTGGGTGCGGAAGCGGGTGGCGGTGATGACGATGACCCCCTCGGTGGTCAGGCGCGATCCCGCCGCCTTCATCAGCCGCGCCCGCACCGCCTCGTCCAGCGACGGGGAATTGGCCGCGTCGAAGCGCATGTGCACGGCGGTGGACACCTTGTTGACGTTCTGCCCGCCCGGCCCGCCCGCGCGGAAATACCGGAACTCCAGCTCGTCCTCGGGCACGAGGGGTTCGGTCATGGGTTCATCCTCGCACGTCCCACCTCAATACATCCGTCATTCCCGGCCTTGTGCCGGGAATCCATAAGCACGGACCTGTCCGGGCGCGCCTTGCCCTGTCGGCGCGTATGGATCGCCGGGACAAGCCCGGCGATGACGAAGACGGCGGCGTTCAACCGCATGATTTCGGACTCCCGCACACATGGACCCGCCGCCCCGGCTCCATAAACATATAAAGACATCCTTATATGTTTGTTGCCCCGCGCGTCCTGGACCGCTATAGCGCGCTCAAACCTTCAAGACACGTCAGGAACGCACATGGCCGACTACATCGTCCGCGACATCTCCCTCGCCGACTGGGGCAACAAGGAAATCGAGATCGCCGAAACCGAAATGCCGGGCCTGATGGCCCTGCGCGAGGAATACGGCAAGGCCCAGCCGCTGAAGGGCGCGCGCATCGCCGGCTCGCTGCACATGACGATCCAGACCGCCGTGCTGATCCAGACGCTGGAAGCCCTGGGCGCCGACGTGCGCTGGGCCTCGTGCAACATCTATTCGACCCAGGACCACGCCGCCGCCGCCATCGCCGCCGCCGGCACCCCGGTGTTCGCCACCAAGGGCGAGACGCTGGAAGAGTACTGGGACTACGCCCACAAGATCTTCGAATGGTCCGACGGCGGCTATCCCAACCTGATCCTGGACGACGGCGGCGACGCCACCCTGCTGACCGTGCTGGGCCCCAAGGCCGAGAAGGACGCCTCGGTTCTGGACAATCCCCAGAACGAGGAAGAGGAAGCCCTGTTCGCGGTGATGAAGCGGTACCTGAAGGAGAAGCCCGGCTTCTATTCGGCCATCCGCGACGCCATCAAGGGCGTGTCGGAAGAGACCACCACCGGCGTTCACCGCCTGTACGAGCTGGCCAAGAAGGGCGAGCTTCCCTACCCGGCCATCAACGTCAACGACAGCGTCACCAAGTCCAAGTTCGACAACCTGTACGGCTGTCGCGAGAGCCTGGTGGACGCCATCCGCCGCGGCACCGACGTGATGCTGTCGGGCAAGGTGGCCGTGGTCTGCGGCTACGGCGACGTGGGCAAGGGCTCGGCCGCCTCGCTGCGCCAGGGCGGCGCCCGGGTCATCGTCACCGAGATCGACCCCATCTGCGCCCTGCAGGCGGCCATGGAAGGCTATGACGTCCAGACCCTGGACGACGTGTGCGACAAGGCCGACATCTTCGTCACCGCCACCGGCAACAAGGACGTGATCACCGTCGATCACATGCGCCGGATGAAGATGAACGCCATCGTCTGCAACATCGGCCACTTCGATTCCGAGATTCAGGTCGCGGGCCTGAAGAACATGAAGTGGGACGAGATCAAGCCGCAGGTGGACCACGTGGAGTTCCCGAACGGCAACAAGATCATCCTGCTGTCCAAGGGCCGCCTGGTGAACCTGGGCAACGCCACGGGCCACCCGTCGTTCGTCATGTCGGCGTCCTTCACCAACCAGACCCTGGCCCAGATCGAGCTGCACACCAATCTGTCGGCCTACCAGAACCAGGTCTACGTCCTGCCCAAGCATCTGGACGAGAAGGTCGCGGCCCTGCACCTGGACAAGCTGGGCGCGAAGCTGACGGTGCTCAACAAGGAGCAGTCCGACTACATCGGCGTGCCGACCGAGGGCCCGTTCAAGCCGGACCACTACCGCTACTGATCGCTTCGCCGATCAAGCAAAAGGCCCGCCTCCTGCCGGAGCGCGGGCCTTTTCTTTGATCCGAAGGGAAGCGGCCTACTGCGGCCGGGCGTGGATCACGATCTCCGTGCGCCGCCGCAGGGGCTCGGCCAGACCGCCGTCGGTGGTGGCGCCCGCGTCGCCCGCCGCCGACAGGGTGAAGGTCGGGCTGGGCCAGCCGGCCGCGATCAGGGCGTCGGCCACCGTCCGCGCGCGCCGCTCCGACAGGGTCAGGTTGCTGGCCGCGTCGCCGGTCGAACTGGCCAGACCGATCACGTCCACGCCCTCGATCCGGCACCCTTGCAGCCGCTCGCCGGTCAGGGCGATCATCTGCTGCGCCGGCCGCGCGATGCGCGCCTCGCCTTCCTCGAAATAGATATCCAGCCGCTGCTCGGTGCAGCCCGCCGTGTCCGCGATCAGCTCCGACCGCTCCCGGAACAGCCCGCCCGACCCGCAGGCCGAAACCGTCATGGCCACCCCGACCACCGCAATGCTCAAACGCTTCATGCACAGCTCCCACAGGATGCGGCCGGAGATCCCGGCGCGCGAAAAAGGGCGGCCCGCGCCGCGAGCCGCCCTTATCTAGTCCGCTTCACCCGAAGGGCGGAACAGGCTTACCAGCGGACGCGCGTGCCATCTTCCCAATAGCACTCGGTCTGACGGTTGTCGTAGCAGTAGTAGTACTGGCCGTTGGCGGCGCGATAGCGCTGCTGATTCCGGCGGTCCTGCGAGGAGCCGCGAATGGCGCCCACAGCGCCGCCGATGGCCGCGCCGGCCACGGTGGCCTCGGTGTCGCCGCCGATCAGCTGGCCGGCGGCAGCGCCGATAGCAGCGCCGATGGCGCCCTGGCGGACGGTCTGATTGGTGTTGCCGTACGGGTCGCTGGCGCAGGCGCTGGCCAGCAGTCCGGCGCCGGCGACGGCGATCATAATCTTCTTCATTGGATGTCCCTTCGGTCCTTGGTCAGTCGCCCCCGAGGCGAGAACGCTGGATCGCTGCACAGGTTCCCGCTCTATGATCATGGTCAAGGTTGCGTTAAGCATTATGAATAGCGTCCCGCTGAGGCGGGTTTCGTTCAGTGACGGCGTCGTCTCGCCGTAGCGTCATGGGGGGTTTCATGCGTTTTTCCGAGCCGGTTCGTATGTCTGATGATGACGGAGGGCCTGTCTGGGCCCGCAACAAGCGTCGCCGGGGCAGCCCGCCTGTGGTGGGATTCATCGTCACCTTGCTGGCGCTGTTCGGCGCCCTGACGGCGGTGCTGGGCATCAAGGAGCGCTCGGTCGCAGAAGGCGGAGCCACCATCGATGGCTGGATCACCGCAGGCTGGGATCAGATCAAGGAACTCACCGGCCAGGCTGACGAGGCCACGGATGAGGCCTTGTCGGAAACGGCGGAGGCCGCCGGCCGCGCCGGCGCCGCCCTCGGCGAAGGCGCCGAGAACGCCGCCCGGGAGCTTCAGCCGGAATAGGCCCGCCGCTTTGCACGACATCCCAGGCGGCGCACCGCAAGCGGAGCTGGAACGCGGGCGCGTGTTGGGCGTTCGGCCCGGATGACGGACACGCTGGGCGCGCCACCCGAAAAACAGTTGCCGGAAGATCAGGGGGCGCCCGCCGAGCGCCGCCCCATGACGCGCCACGCTCAAATCAGCCGGGTGGTGGTTCTGGTCAATCCCATGTCCGGGGGCGTCGGCGCCAATGCGGCCACCGAGGCCGAGGAACTGATGGCGGGATTCGCCTGTGAGTCCGAGGTCGTGCTGCTGGAAGGCGAAGGCATGGATCATACCATAGACAAGGTCTTGTCCAGCGCGGCCGATCTGGTGGTGGTTCTGGCCGGGGACGGCACGGCGCGGGCCGTGGCTTCACGCGCCGGCGCTGACGGGCCGCTGGTGGCGCCCCTTCCGGGCGGCACCATGAACATGCTGCCCAAGGCGCTGTACGGGACGACCGATTGGAAGAAGGCTCTGAGCGCCATTCTCGAGGACGGAGAGCCTCAGTATGTTTCCGGCGGAGAGGTAGACGGCAATGCGTTCTATTGCGCCGCCATTCTCGGCGCGCCCGCCCTGTGGGCCCCGGCGCGCGAGGCGTTGCGCGGCGGCAAGCTGAAACTGGCCCTGACCCATGCGCGCCGCGCCTGGCGCAGGGCCTTTTCGGGCCGGATACGCTTCGATCTGGACGGCGGCCCGCGCCAGCGCGCAGAGGCGCTGGTCCTGATCAGCCCGATGATCTCGCGCGCGCTGGAGGAGCCCGTCGGCCTGGAGGCCGCAGCCATGAACCCCCACGACGCGTCGGATGCGTTCCGCCTGGCCGCCCACGCCCTGTTCGATGACTGGCGCCACGACCCGGCCGTCAAGACGCAACCGGCGCGCCGGATCCACGTGTCAGCCCGCTCGCGGGTGCCGGCGGTGCTGGACGGAGAGCCGATCCTGCTGCCTGCCGACAGCACGGTGCGGTTTCTGCCCAAGGCGTTCCGCGCCCTGGCGCCGCGCCCGCCCGCCGCCCAGGACAGCGTATGATGGCGCGCCGCATGGCTGAACGCGGCTGATGGGTCGAGTCCTCCAGTTCTCCGACGTTCATTTCGGGCGCGAGCATGCGGACGCCGCTGCGGCTGCGGTGGACTACGCCCACGCCACACCCAACGATCTGGTCCTGATCACCGGCGACATCACCCAGAACGGCTATACGGCCGAGTTCGAGGCGGCCGCACGCTGGATCGAGGCCATGCCAACGCCGGTCTTCGTCACGGTGGGCAATCACGACGTGCCCTACTGGAACGTGCTGGACCGGTTGTTCTGGCCCTGGCGGCGGTTCGAGCGCGCCACGGGGCATCCAGCCCATGATCACGAGTTCCGCAGCGACGGCCTGATGGTGCGCGGGGTCACCACCGCGCGGGGTTGGCAGGCAAGGCTGAACTGGTCAAAGGGCGTCATCGACCTGGACCAGACGCGCCGCGCCGCAGAGGCCCTGCGGGCGGCGCCCGGCGGCGCCTTGCGCATTCTCGCCTGTCATCATCCGCTTGTGGAGATGATCGGCACGCCCATGACCGGCGACGTCATTCGCGGCGAGGCGGCGGCGCACATATTCGCCGAAGCCGGGGTGGATCTCATCACCACAGGGCACACGCACCAGCCCTTCGCCTTGCCGCTGCAAGTGGGCGATCGCTGCTCCTATGCCGTGGGTTGCGGGACCCTGTCCCACCGCGAGCGCGGCGCGCCGCCCAGCTTCAACCGCATCGACTGGGACGAAGAGGCTGTCACCGTCACCGCCATGGCGTGGGAGAAGGGCGCGTTCGTGGACAGCCGCGCATGGACCCTGCCACGTCGCGGCGGCGCAAGGTAAAAAGGCCGCAGGAGCGATCCTGCGGCCTTTTGCTGTGACAATTGATGGTCGTCTAGACTCTCGGCCCTCGGCCGCGCAGTCCGCCCGCGACCAGGGCGATCACGAACAGGATGATGGCGATGACGGCGATGAATTTGGCGATCTCGAACGAGAAGTTCGCGATGCCGCCGAAGCCCAGAACAGCCGCGATCAAAGCGACGACCAGGAAGATGATGGCCCAGCGAATCATGGGGCGCGCCTCCAAAGCGATTGACACGGTCGCGACCCTTCGCCGGACCTGAACCATCAACGCCTCCACGGCGCCGCCGTTCCAGTTCGCGGCGGGATCAGCGCCGTCTTGCGCGGCTGCTTTCGGTGAAAGCCGCCGCCACCATGGAGGCCAGCGCCGGATTTCTCAGAAAAATCCATCCCCCGGCCAGGGCGGCTACTGTGGCCAGCACGGGACGATTGCGGAAAAGCACGAAAGCCCGTTCGCCCAGACCCGCCGGCTCTTCCTCGTCCTCGCTGTCTTCACCGTGCGCCTTGCTCAGAAACAGCATCGCGACGATCAAGGCGCCGATAGCGGCCAGCGCAGCCGTAATGGCCGCTGCAGCCGCGGCGGGAACCACCATCAACAGCAGATAGAAGAGGGTTGCGCCCAGCGCCACGATAGCCACGAAGGCGCAGGCGGCGGCGATCGCCGCCGCCACCAGCTTGTCGACAAGCCCCTTGCCCGGCATCAGCGACGACGGCCAGCCAGAAGGAGACCAAGCACAACGCCGACGCCCAGGGCGATGGCGGTGGACTGAACCGGACGCTCCTGCACCCGCTCGACCAGGGCGCGCTGCGCCTCGTCCAGCCGCTCGGTCGCGTCGTCATAGTATTCCCGACCGCGCACGCGGGCCTGGTCGTAATAGTCGCGAGCGCGCTCGCGCACCTCTTCGGACTTGGCCCGGACGCGGGCTTCGGTCTCGGCGGCGATCTCACGCAGGCGTGCGCTCTCCTCGCGGGCGCCGACCTTCAGGTCGTCCTTCAGGGTCTTCAGGTCGTTCTTGATGTCTTCCCGGGCCTTGGTGGTGGCCATGATGCGTTCTCCGGCTAGCTTGGCGGTAAAATGAGAATAGGTACCCCATCATCGCAACGCCAGAGGGCATGAGGGGTTCCGTGGCCTGACCGGGCGACGTAAGGACGCATCCATGACCTGGCTGTTCGACCCACCCGCGCCCGCCGCCCTCCCTATCGCGGGGCGCGGCGAACGTTTTCCTGTCCGCCGCATCTTTTGCGTGGGCCGCAACTACGCCGCCCACGCCCGAGAGATGGGCGCCGATCCATCGCGCGAGGCGCCGTTCTTCTTCTCCAAGCCCGCCGAGGCGGTGATCACGGCCGCTGAGGTTCCCTATCCTCCCATGACGTCGGATCTGCATCACGAGGTGGAGCTGGTCTGCGCCATAGGCGGGGAGGGCGCGGATCTGGCCCCCGCGACGGCGGCGCAGCTGATCATCGGCTGGGGCGTCGGGGTGGACCTGACCCGCCGCGACATCCAGGCCGAGGCCAAGGCTCAGGGACGCCCCTGGGACGCGGCCAAGGGCTTCGACGCCTCGGCCCCCTGCGGCGCCCTGACCCTGGGGCCATTGCCGGATCCCGACGGCGCCATCGGCCTGACCGTCAACGGCGCGGTTCGTCAGTCGGGCCGGCTGGGCGACATGATCTGGAGTCCGGCGGAAGTGGTGGCCCAGGCCTCGCGCCTGTGGCGGCTGAAACCCGGCGACCTGATCTTCACCGGCACGCCCGAGGGCGTCGGCCCCATCGTGCGCGGCGACCGCGTCGAGGCCACGATCGAAGGCCTTTCGCCCCTGACCTTCACCCTGACCTGAAAGGGCCGATCATGATCCTGCACGGCTACTGGCGCTCGGGCACCTCCTACCGCACCCGCATCGCCCTCAATCTCAAGGGTCTGACCTATGAGCAGGCGGGTGTCGACCTGCGCACGGGGGACCAGAAAAGCGAGGCCTTCCTCGCCCTAAATCCGCAGGGACTGGTTCCGGCGCTGGAGGCTGACGGCGCCGTCCTGACCCAGAGCCCGGCCATTCTGGAGTGGCTGGAGGAGGCCCATCCCGAACCGCCGCTTCTGCCTGCCGATCTGGCCGCGCGCGCCCAGGTGCGGGCCATGGCGGCGCTGGTGGCCTGCGACATCCATCCCCTGAACAACCTGCGTGTGCTCAAGGCCTTGCGGGAGACCTTCGGCGCCGATCAGGCCGCGACGGACGCCTGGGCCGGGCGCTGGATCACGGCGGGGTTCGAGGCGCTGGAGGCGCTGATCGGCCGGCACGGCGAAGGCTGGTGCTTCGGCGGCGCGCCCACCCTGGCGGACTGCTGCCTGATCCCGCAGATCTATTCGGCGCGCCGTTTCAACACGCCGCTGGACGCCTTTCCCCGCATCCTGGCCATAGAGGAAAAGGCGGCGAGCCATCCCGCCTTCATGGCCGCGCACCCGGATCGCCAGCCGGATGCAAACCTCTCGTAAACCCTGACGAGTAAGGGTTTGTAAAACTTCCGATCAGCGCTCCTTAAGTTTTGTGGGCGCATGGTCCGTCCCGTGACGTTCCAGGCTGAAACACGGACCGGCGCCGGACCGGCGTCCAGGCTCGCCCTCAATGTGCTGGGGGCGCCCGCCCGTGGGCGGGGCGCCGTTCTGCGTGAGGATTGCGTGCGCGCCCTGCTGCGCACCGCCGCCGATGGCGGGGTGGGGTTGGTGGCCACGCGCCCGGTCGCCGATGTCGAACGCCTGCTGGGCCAGTGCTGGCCGTTCCCCAGTCCCTTCCGCGTCACCGTGCGCACCGTGTCCTCCGCCGAGGGCGTTGACCGGGTCGAGGCTCGCGCCCGCCGCTCGCTGGAGCGCATGGGTCTGCCGCGCGGCGACGCGGTGATGGTCTCCTCGGCCTGCGACCTGGCCGGCGCCGACGGCCGCGCCCTGTGGGACCGGCTCGAACGTCTCAAGGACATCGGTCTGTTCCGCCGCATCGGCGTGTGCGCCCGGGTCGAGGACGGGCCCGAACTGCTGGCGCGCCGTTTCCGGCCCGACGTGGTGGAATTGCCCTGCAATCTTCTGGATCAGCGGGCCGCGACCTCGGGCCTGATCGCCGGTCTGGCCGAACATGGCTCGGCGGTTCATCTGCGCTCGGTGTTCGCCGGCGGCGTGCTGTTCGCCGCGCGCGAAGACCTGCCGCTTCATCTGGTGCAGTCCGGTTCGGGCGTGTCGCGCGCCCGGCGCAGTCTGGCCGAGAACCGGGCCGATCCCATGCAGGCCGCGCTGGCCTACGCCCTCAACCTGCCCGGCGTCGAATCCGTGACGGCGGGCGTGGCCTCGGCCGCCGAACTGCGCGCCGTTCTGGCCGCCGCCCACGCGCCCATGCCGGATCTGGACTGGCCTGCCCTGGCGCTGGACGACCCGGCGACGCTGAACGCCGCCGGGCCTTCCGCCGTCAGTAGCGCAGCCTGATCCCCACATAGCCGCTGCGGCCCGGTTCGCCGTAGCCCAGCAACTGCTGATAGTGCTCGTCGGCCAGGTTCTCGACCCGCGCCGTCAGGCTGACCTGCTCCGTCAGGGCCCAGACGGCGTTCAGGTTGGCCGTGACGAACCCGGCCCGCTCGCCGCCGGAATCCAGCATGTCGCTCTCGCTGCGCAACGTCAGGGCGCCGGACAGGCGCTCGCCCGTCCAGCCCAGGGTCGCCGAAGCCGCGTGTTCCGGCACGCGCAACAGACGCGATCCGTCGGTGGCGTCCACCGCGTCGGTCCAGGCGTAGGCGAGGCTGAGATCGAATCCGGCCGGCAGGTCCGCGCGGCCTTCCACTTCCACCCCGTCGGTGCGGGTCTCGTCGATGTTGACGTAGTAGCTGTTGAACACGGGATCGGTGAAATAGACGATCTGGTCCTCCACCTCGAGGCGATAGACCGTGACCCGGCCCTCCAGCCGCCGGTCCGCCGAGCGCCAGCCGAGCGCCGCCTCATAGCCGTCGGCGTGTTCGGGCCGCAGTTCGGGATAGGGCTCGGCGGAGAAACAGAAATCGCACACCGCCTGGCTGACCGTGGGCGCCTTGAAGCCCGTGCCCCAGGCGCCGGACAGGATGAAGCCGCCGCCCAGCTCATAGGCCGCCGACAGACGGCCGGTGGTGGCGTCACCGAAGTCATCGGTGTCGTCCTGACGCAGGCCGCCGGTCAGGCTGAACCGTTCCGACAGGTCGAAGCGCGCGGTGGCGAAGATCGAGGTGGTGGACAGCTCTTCGGTGACGCCGCTGGACAGGGCGCCGGTCGCGTCTTCGTGCTCGGCGCCGAAGGCGTATTTGACCCGGTCCTCGGCTGACTCCCCGGACGCCTGCCAGCGATAGACCTGGCGGTCCGCCTCGAAGGTGGAGGGGAAGTCGCTGAAGGATTCCCGCGTCAGGTCCGAAGCCGAGACACTGACCTGATGCTCCAGACCCAGGGCCTGAACCGTCAGGCGGCCGAAGCCGGACATTTGCTCGCGCGCGATGCTGTCATCGGTGTCGGACAGGGCGTAGCTGGGCGCCGGGAAGCCGTCGATGTCGGCCTCGGTCTCATTGTACCGAACCCGCCCTTCAAGGGTCACGGCCGGGCTGAAGCTGTAGCGGCCGTTGGCGCCGATGGTGGTGATGGTCGCGCCGTCCGCCTCGGTGTTTCCGTCCGCTTCGTCAGCGGCCGAGATGCCGTCCGTGTCGAAGTGGGAGACGAAGGCCCCCACGGCGTAGCGGTCATTGGCCACGCCGCCGGCCAACCGGCCCCGGATGGTGTCGAACGATCCCGCCTCCGCCTCGGCGCGGATCCCGTCCAGCTCGCGGGTGGTGAAGGCGATCACCCCGCCGATGGCCGAGGATCCCCACAGGGACGACTGCGGGCCCGACAGAACCTCGATGCGCTCCACATCGCCCAGGTCAAAGCCGGTGAAGTCGAAAGCGCCGTCGATGTCCGCCGCGTCATTGACCACCGCGCCGTCCACCAGCACCAGGGTCTTGCCCGGGTGCGCGCCCCGGATGCGCACGGTGGCCGGGCCGCTGAAGGCGCCCGAGCGGGTGACGCTCAGCCCCGGCACGTCGGCCAGGATGTCGGCGGCGAACACGGCGCCGCGCTGTGCGATCGCATCCTCGTCGATGACGCGGGCGCCGGGGGTCTCGGCGACGATGGCCGGCACGCGGGTGGCCGTGATGACGACCTCGTCCACATCGGTGGCGTCGTCGGCCAAAGCGGGCAGGGCGAAAAGGGCCGCAGATGCGGCCGAGCACAGGATAAGGGAACGCCTCATTGGGGCGATGCTCCGTCAATAGCCCCCGCGCGGCGCGCGCGGCGGCGTTCAAAAGCGACCAATCCGCCTGTCGCAGGACAGGACGGCGCCGGATCGGGTCGCTTCGACGGATCAGTCCCCGCGCCTCTGTCTGGTCCCGGACAGCGGACGAGCGACGTCGGCGGCCAGGTCTCCTGGCTTGCGGATCACAGGCAAAGGCCGGCCCGAAAGCCGACCCGCCGTCCTCGCCTTCCCGGATCGCTCCAGTGGCGCCCTGCCCGAAGACAGGTAGCGGACGACGGCCTAACCGCCTACAGTTGCGGGCACAGCCGCGGTGTTCGACCGCGTTCCCTTAACCGCCTGCCGCGCTTGTGACAGGCGTCCCGGCCTTGCGCAAGAAGCGTCAGCGTCTAGGGTTCGGGCCATGTCCTCCCCCGTACCCGACCGCCGTACGCCCGAGTTCCGAAACGTCACCGCCGAGACCTTTCGCACCGACATCCTGCCGGCCGCCCGGCCCGCGATCCTGCGCGGTCTGGTGGCCGACTGGCCGGCGGTCCAGGCGGGGCTGAAATCGCCCGAGGCCCTGGCCGACCATATCCGCGGCTTCGACACCGGCGCCCCTGTGCGCTTCGCCGAGGCGCCGCCCGAGGTGGATGGCCGCTTCTTCTACAACGACGGCATGACCGGGGTGAACTTCACCCAGAGCGAGTCCACGGTCGGGGCGGTGCTGGACCGGTTGCTGGCGCTGAGGGACCAGGACGCCCCGCCCGCCGTGGCCATGCAGTCGGTGCCCGAGCCCCAGGCCCTGCCCGGTTTCGCACGCGCCAATCCTTCCCCCCTGCTTGGCGAGGACGTGTTTCCGCGCCTGTGGATCGGCAATGCGGCCACGGTGCACACCCACCACGACATGAACGACAACATCGCCTGCGCCGTAGCGGGGCGTCGCCGGTTCATCCTGTTTCCGCCGGACCAGACGCGAAACCTCTACATCGGCCCGTTCGAGCGCACCCCCGCGGGCCCGCCGGTCAGCATGGTGTCGGTGGTCGAGCCGGATTATGAGCGCCATCCCCGCTTCGCAGACGCCTGGGCCGCCGCCGAGTCCGCCGATCTGGCGCCCGGGGACGCCCTGTTCATCCCCTACATGTGGTGGCACCACGTCCAGTCGCTGGACCGGTTCAGCGTGCTGGTGAACTACTGGTGGAACGAGGCCCAGATGCAGGCCGGGCCGCTGGAGGCCATGATCCACGCCATGCTGGGCATCCGCGACCTGCCGCCCTCCCAGCGCGAAACCTGGCGCGCCATGTTCGACGCCTTCGTGTTCGAGGCGGACGATCCGCCCGGCGCTCATCTACCCGAGGACAAGCGCGGCGTTCAGGGTCGTCTGACGCCCGCCGCCGTGGCCCAGGTGCGCCAGATTCTGGCCCGGACCCTGGCGAACTGACCCCGTCGCCGGATTCGTCCACGATCCCGTGGCGGTATAGGGCTCGTCAGCCTTGAGCGCGCCCGCCCGATCCGTCACCTTGCGCGCTTCATGAACGCTCCCGTCAAACAGCCGACTGACGCCCGCCCGATCACGCCCGACCCGGGCGTGACCCCGGTCATGGCCCAGTTCCTGGACGCCAAGGCGCGGCATCCGGACTCCCTGCTGTTTTTCCGCATGGGCGACTTCTACGAACTGTTCTTCGAGGACGCCCAGAAGGCCGCGGCGGCGCTGGGCATCACCCTGACCAAACGGGGTCTGCACAAGGGTGAGGACATCCCCATGGCGGGGGTGCCGTTCCACGCCGCCGAGGGCTACATCGCCCGCCTGATCCGTCAGGGCTTCAAGGTCGCGGTTTGCGAGCAACTGGAGGACCCGGCCGAGGCGAAGAAGCGCGGCTCCAAGGCGGTGGTGCGCCGCGACGTGGTGCGGGTCATCACGCCGGGCACCCTGACCGAGGACTCCCTGCTGGACGCCAAGGGCTCCAACCGGCTGGCGGCGGTGTCGGTGCGGCGAGGCCGCGCCGCCGTGGCCGTGGTGGAGCTGTCCACCGGCCAGGTGGAGACCATCGTCAGCGAGCCCGGCGATCTGGCCGCCAATCTGGCCGCCTTTCGCCCGTCCGAGGTGCTGGTGCCCGACCGGCTGTTCTCGGACGACGACATCCGCGCAGCCCTGGACGGCTCCGGCGGGGTGGTTCAGGCGCTGGCGCAGGGGCTGGCCGAGCCCGCCGCGGCGCGTGACCGGGTCCAGCGCCTGTACGGCGTCGCCACCCTGGACGGTTTCGGGACTTTCGAGGAGGCCGAGGTCTCCGCCCTGGGCCTCGCCGCCGCCTATCTGGAGACCACCCAGGCGGGCCGGCTGCCGGTGCTCAAGGCCCCCCGCCGCGCGGCCCAGGCCGGCTGGCTGGCCATCGATCCGGCCACCCGCGCCAGCCTCGAGATCGACCGCGCCCAGTCCGGCGCCCGCGAAGGCAGCCTGCTGGCCTGCGTCGACCGCACCATCACCTCGGCGGGCGGCCGGGCCCTGGCCGAACGCATCACCCGGCCCCTGCGCGATCCCGCCGCCATCAATCATCGACTGGACGCCGTAGAGTGGTTGCTGGAGCGCCGCGACCTGCGCCGCGACCTGCGCGAGGTGCTATCAGGTTCCGCCGACGTGGCCCGGGCCGTGACCCGGCTGGCGCTGGGCCGTGGCGGCCCCCGCGATCTGGCCGCCGTCCGCTCGGGCCTGAAGACCGCCGAGGCGGTCTCCGCCCTGTTCGCCCGATCCCCCGACCCCCTGACCAGCCCGCCCGCCGAGATCGAAGAACGGCTGTCGGAGCTGTCGCCCACGCCCGACACGGGCGCCCTGCTGATCGACCTCCAGGAGGGGCTGGTGGACGAGCCGCCCCATCTGGCGCGCGATGGCGGTCTGGTGCGCCCCGGCTGGCGGCCCGAGCTGGAGGCCGTCCGGACCCTGCGCGACGACAGCCGCAAGGTGATCGTGGATCTGGAGCAGCGCGCCCAGACCGAGTCCGGCGTGGCCTTCAAGGTCAAGCACAACGCCGTGCTGGGCTATTTCCTCGAGACCAGCGCGAAGAACGCCGAAACGCTGCTGCGCCCGCAGGCCGACAGCCCCTTCATCCACCGCCAGACCCTGGCCAATCAGGTGCGCTTCACCACCGTGGAGCTGTCCGAGCTGGACGCGAAGATCAGCCAGGCGGGCGCCCGCGCCCTGGCCATGGAGGGCGAGATCTTCGAGGGCTGGCGCCGCACGGTCGCCGATCTGGCCGCCCCGCTCCAGGCCGTCGCCGACGCCCTGGCCGAGCTGGACGCCGCCGCCGCCCTCGCCGAATGGGCCGTGGAAGCGGGCGCCGTGCGCCCCCATGTGGACGGCTCGCTGATCTTTCAGGTCTCGGGCGGCCGCCATCCGGTGGTCGAGGCGGCGGTCACCCGCGCCGGCGATCCCTATACGCCCAACAACTGCGCCTTGGACGGCTCCGGCGCCGACTGCGCGCGCCTGTCCATCGTCACCGGCCCCAACATGGCGGGCAAGTCCACCTTCCTGCGCCAGAACGCCCTGCTGGTGGTGCTGGCCCAGGCCGGCGCCTTCGTGCCGGCCAAGTCCATGAAGCTGGGCGTGGTGGACCGGCTGTTCAGCCGCGTCGGCGCGGGCGACGATCTGGCGCGGGGCCGCTCCACCTTCATGATGGGGATGGTCGAGACCGCCGCCATCCTGACCCAGGCCACCGACCGCAGCTTCGTGGTGCTGGACGAGATCGGCCGGGGCACCGCCACCTATGACGGCCTCGCCATCGCCTGGGCCGTGGCCGAGGCCCTGCACGAGACCAACCGCGCCCGCACCCTGTTCGCCACCCATTATCACGAGCTGGCGCGGCTGGAGGAGCGGCTGGACCACGTCTGCAACCTGTCCATGAAAGCCCGCGAGTGGAACGGCGAGCTGGTCTTCCTGCACGAGGCGGCGCCCGGCGCGGCGGACCGGTCCTACGGCGTGCAGGTGGCGAAGCTGGCCGGGGTGCCGCCGTCGGTGGTGGGCCGCGCCCGCGAGGTGCTGGATCGGCTGGAAGCAGACAAGGCCTCCAGCATCCGTCTGGACGACCTGCCCCTGTTCGCGGTGCACGAGCCCGAGCCCGTCTTCGGCCCGTCGCCCACGGACGAGGCGCTCGCTGACATCAATCCCGACGAGCTGAGCCCGCGCGAGGCGCTGGAGGCGCTGTATCGCCTGAAGGGACTGGCCCGCTCGTGATGCTCACATCCGCCTTGGACGACCGTCTCGCCGCCCTGAAGGACGCAGCGGACGTCCGCGCGGAGGCAGCCGCCGCCCTGTCCGAGCACTGGAGCGCGGGCCGCGAGAAGGCGGCGTCGAAACTGGCGTCCGGGCTGGGCGGGGTCGAGGTGGCGCGCCTGTTCTCCGGCGCCGCCGACGAGATGCTTCAGGCCCTGTGGCGCTTCACCACCGAAATCCTGCACCCGCCCGAAAGCGCTGAGGAGGACGCCAAGCTGGCCCTGCTGGCCACCGGCGGCTACGGGCGCGGCGTGCTGGCGCCGTACTCCGACCTGGACCTGCTGTTCCTGCGTCCGGCGAAGGCGAGCGGGCGCATCGAGCGCGTCACCGAGTTCATGCTGTATGTGCTGTGGGATCTGGGCGCCAAGGTGGGCGTCGCCTCGCGCACCATGAACGAGGCCCTGACCCTGGCCCGCGACGACATGACCATCCAGACCTCGCTGCTGGAGGCGCGCTTCCTGGCCGGCGACGAGGACATGGCCAACGCCTTCCTCAAGGTGTTCCGCCGAGAGATGAGCAAGACCGACCCCCGCGCCTTCATCGCCGCCAAGCTGAAGGAGCGGGATCAGCGCCACTCCCGCGCCGGCGCCGTGCGCTACCGGGTCGAGCCCAACATCAAGGACGGCAAGGGCGGCCTGCGCGACCTCAACGCCCTGTTCTGGATCGCCCGGCGCCTGACCCCCGACAGCCTGCTGGGCGCCGAGGCGCTGGAGGGTCTGCTGACCGGGCGCGAGCGCCGCACCTTCGAGGAGTCCTTCGACTTCCTCTGGCGGGTGCGCCATCACCTGCACCGCGCCGCGGGGCGGGCCGAGGAGAAGCTGACCTTCGACCTGCAGCCCGAGGTGGCCCGGCGCATGGGCTGGCAGGGGCGGGGCGACGAACCGGCGGTGGAGCGCTTCATGCGCCGCTATTTCCTGGTGGCCCGGGATGTGGGCGGCCTGACCCGGGCCCTCTCCGCCAAGCTGGAGGAGCGGGGCCAGAAGCGCGCCCTCAGCCTGACCCGCCTGATCCCCCGCCGCCGCCGCAAGCTGGGCGAGCCGGGCTTCGTGGAGGATCACGGCCGCCTGTCGATCACAGCGTCGGACGTGTTCGAGGCCGAGCCCCTGCGGCTGCTGACCCTGTTCCAGCTGGCGGACCGCCACGACCTGGACCTGCACCCGGACGCCTTTTCCGCCGTCACCCGGTCACTCAATCTGATCACGCCGAAACTGCGCCGCGACCCGGCGGCGTCCGAGGCCTTTCTGGATATCCTGACCAACGGCCACCGCCCATACCGGGTGCTGACCCTGATGAACGAGACGGGGCTGCTGGGCCGGTTTCTGCCGGAATGGGGCCGCATCGTCGGCCAGACCCAGTTCAACATGTACCACGCCTACACGGTGGACGAGCACACCCTGCAGGCCATCGGCGTCATCAACGACATCGTCCGGGGCAAGCTGAAGGACGACCATCCCCTGGCGTCGTCCCTCATGCCCCTGATCCGGGACCATGAAGTGCTGATGCTGGCCATGCTGCTGCACGATGTGGGCAAGGGCGGGGACAGGGGCCAGCTGGAGGACGGCGCCATCGCCGCGCGGCGGGCCTGCGAACGCCTCGGCCTGGACCCGCGCCGCGCCGAGCTGGTCGCTTGGCTGGTGCGCCAGCACCTGACCCTGTCCGACTACGCCCAGAAGCGCGACGTATCCGATCCGGCCACCGTGCGCGCCTTCGCCGAGATCGTCGGCGATCTGGAGCGCCTGCGCATGCTGCTGGTGCTGACCGTGGCCGACATCCGCGCCGTCGGCCCCGGCGTCTGGAACGGCTGGAAAGGCCAGCTGATGCGCGACCTTTACCGGCATACCGAGCGCCAGTTCCGGGGCGCTCCGGCGGAGATGGACGATCCGCTCAGCCGCCCCATGGCCGCCTATGACGCCCTGGTGGAGCGCGCCCGCCGCGACGGGGCCGCCGCCATGGCCGGGCCGTCCGACAACCAGGCCGCCGAGGTGGCCATCGCCGCGTCGGACCGGCCCGGCCTGTTCGCCCTGATCGCCGGGGTCATGGCCGATCTGGGGGCCGACATCGTGGGGGCGCGGGTCACCACCGCCGCCGACGGCACGGCGCTGGATATCTTCCAGCTGCAGGACGGAGCGGGCGAACCCTACGGCCTGGCCGAGCCGCGCCGCCTGCGCCGTCTGCTGGCGGCGCTGGAGCGGGTCGGACGCGGCGGCGCCGTCACCCCCGCCGATCCCGTGCCGCCCGCCAGCCCGCGCCGCGCCGCCTTCGACGTCCGTCCGGTGGTGATGATCGACAATGCGGCGTCCGAGACCGCCACGGTGATCGAGGTGTCCGGCGCGAACCGGCCCCGATTGCTGGCCCAGCTGGCGCGGGCCCTCGCCGATCAGAGGTTGTCCATCCGCTCGGCCCACGTGGCCACATTCGGCGAGCGGGCGGCGGATTCCTTCTATGTCACCACCGACAAGGGCCGGAAGATCACCGGCGACAAGCGGCTGGATGATATTCGTGCGGCGCTGGAGGCGGTGATGGATCAGGCCCCGCCGCCCAGCCCGCGCGGCCGCCCCCTGATCCGCGCACGGGCCAGCGCCCGCGACGTCTCCGAACTGGGCCGCAAGGCCGCCGTTCCCCGCCGCGCCGAAGCAAGGTAAGGGCGGATGTCGCGCCATCCCGGATGTCTCGCTGAATGACCATCGACCCCGAACTCCGGGCCTCGGCCTCCACCAACCCGCCGCCGCCGGAGCCGCCCAGATCAGGCGGCGTGATGCGCTCGTCCGCCATCTTCAGCGGCCTGACCCTGGTCAGTCGTCTGGCCGGGTTCGCCCGGGACATCGCCGTCACCGCCTTCCTCGGCGCCTCGGCCGGACCGGCGGCGGACGCCTACAATACGGCGCTGAGCTTCCCGAACCTGTTCCGCCGCATTTTCGCCGAGGGCGCCTTCGCCGCCGCCTTCGTGCCGGCCTATGCGCGCAAGCTGCAGAAGGACGGCGCCCCGGCCGCCGACGCAGTGGCCACAGACGCCCTGGCGGTGCTGGCGGTCGTCACCCTGGCCCTGACGGTGGTGGCCCAGCTGGCCATGCCGTGGCTGATGATGGCCATCAATATCGGCTTTCTGGATGACCCGGACCGCTATCGTCTGGCGGTGATTCTGACCCAGATCACCATGCCCTATTTGCCGTGCATGGCCATCGCCGCCCTGTTGTCAGGCGTGCTGAACGCGCGCGGGCGCTTCATCGTCTCGGGCGCCTATCCGATCCTGCTGAACCTCATCATGCTGGCCGCCCTGCTGACCTTCCAGGGGGATCAGATCCGGGCCGCCCATGCCGCCTCCTGGGCGGTGCTGGTCTCGGGCGTGGCCCAGGCGGGCCTGTGCTGGTGGGCGGTCCGGCGCGCCGGGGCCAATGTCCGCCTGCGCATGCCGCGCCTGTCGCCGGAGGTGAAGGCCATCATCATCACCGCCATCCCGGCGGCCATCGGCAATTCGGCCACCCAGATCAATGTCTTCATCTCGGGCAATCTGGCCAGCTTCGTGGACGGGGGCCGCAGCTGGCTGGCCACCGCCGACCGTCTGTACCAGCTGCCGCTGGGGCTGGTGGGGGTGGCCATCGGCATCGCCCTGTTGCCCAAGCTGTCGTCGGCCGTGGCGTCAGAGGACCATGCCCAGCAGCAGGCCTCCATGGACGAGGCCATGGTTCTGTCCATGGCCCTGACCCTGCCGGCGGCGGCGGCCATCCTGGCCATGCCCCTGTTTCTGATCGACGGCCTGTTCACCCGCGCCGAGTTTCTGGCCTTCGACGCGGTCAACACCGCCAACGCCCTGTTCCAGTTCGGTTGGGGCGTGCCCGCCTTCATCCTGATCCGCATTCTGGCGCCGGCCTTCTTCGCGCGGCAGGACACCCGCACCCCGATGAAGTACGCCCTGGTGTCGGTGGCGGTGAACGCGGTTCTGGCCATCGCCCTGTTCAACATGGGGCTGGGCGTCTCGGGCATCGCCGCGGCCACCAGCGCGGCGGCCTGGACCAACGCCGGGCTTCTGGCCCTGACCCTGTGGCGGCGCGACCATTACCGGCCCGGCGCCTCGGCCATCTCGCGGCTGATCCGCGTCCTGATCGCCAGCGTCGTTCTGGGCCTGATCCTCGTGGGCGCCCAGCAGGCTCGGCCCATGATCGAGGCGCCCATCGCCGCGGTTCTGGATCACGGGGCTAAGGAGATCGCCCTGATCGGCGTCACCGCCGTCGGCGGTCTGGTCTATCTGATCCTGCTGTTCGTCACCCGCGCAGTGACCATCGGCGAGGTGAAGGGCCTGATCCGGCGCGAGCGCAGGGGCTGATCCCGGCTTGCCCTATGGGCGGCGCTGGGGCATTGCCACGCCATGTCCGACGCTGAACCCATCGCCTACACCGGCCCGCGCCGCATCCTGTCCGGCATCCAGGCCTCCGGCGCCCTGCACCTGGGCAATTATCTGGGGGCCCTGCAGCGCTTCACCGCGCTGCAGGACTCCGGCGCGCCCTGTTTCCTGTTCGTGGCCGACATGCACGCCATCACCGTGTGGCAGGAGCCCGAAAAGCTGGCCGCCCAGACCCGCGAGATCGCGGCCGCCTACCTCGCCTCGGGCCTAGACCCGGCGAAGTCGGTGATCTTCCCGCAATCAGCCGTGCGCGCCCACGCCGATCTGGCGTGGGTGTTCAACTGCGTCGCCCGCCTCGGCTGGCTGGACCGCATGACCCAGTTCAAGGAGAAGTCCGGCAAGCACAAGGAGCGCGCCTCCGTGGGCCTGTACACCTATCCGGTGCTGCAGGCCGCCGACATCCTGCTCTACAAGGCCACCGAAGTGCCGGTGGGCGAGGACCAGAAACAGCACCTTGAGCTGACCCGCGACATCGCCGCCAAGTTCAACAACGATTTCGGCGTGCCCGGCTTCTTCCCCCTGCCGGATCCCCTGATTCAGGGACCGGCCACCCGCGTCATGTCCCTGCGCGACGGCGCGGCCAAGATGTCCAAGTCCGATCCCTCGGACATGAGCCGCATCAATCTGACCGACGACGCCGGCGCCATCGCGGCCAAGATCCGGAAGTCCAAGACCGACATGGGCGTCATGCCCGCGCCGGACGAGGCGCTGGACGACCGGCCCGAGGTGAAGAACCTCATCGCCATCTACGCCGCCCTGTCGGACCAGAGCCGCGAACAGGTCACCGCCGAGTTCGCCGGTCAGGGTTTCGGCGCCTTCAAGCCGAAGCTGGCCGAGCTGGCGGTGGCGTCGCTGGCGCCGGTGACCGCTGAGATGCGCCGCCTGATGGACGACCCGGCCGAGATCGACCGCGTCCTGAAGTCCGGCGCCGAGCGGGCCGCCGAGATCGCCGATCCAGTGGTGGACGAGGTCAAGAAGATCGTCGGCTTCTGGCGCGCCTGACCTAGCTGGTCCACCGCAGGGTCGCCGCCTTGACCGGATTGGCGAAGGCGCGGTTCTCGGCGCGGCTCTTCAGCCATTCGCGCTTCAGCTGCTGGTACCACTTGGCCTGTTTGTCGGCGTCGTCGATCCAGATCAGGGCCGGGTCGTAGCGCAGGCCCTCGTTCTGCAGGTTCACCATGTCGCCGTCCTGCTTCAGGAAGGCGCGGGCCCCCAGCTTCAGGAACGGGCGCACCAGACCGAACACCCAGTGGTCGGACCAGAAGATCTGGGTGATCCGGGTCTTCGTTTCCGTGATGGGGGTCAGGCAGGTCAGGGCCAGCACCTGTTTCTCGCCCACCTGGATGTGCTCCCAGCGATAGCCGGGCAGGCGGAAAGTGATCTCGGTGGCCGGCTTGCCACCCAGGATGCGGTAGGCGCGGCTGTTGGATGACGGCGCGTGGCGCGCCATGGCGAAGCCGTGTTCGCGCGGTTCGAAGGCCTTGGCCTTCTCATGCTGGCTGTGGGAGGTGCGCCACCACCACTGCTGATGCACATAGGGGCCGTGGGCCGGGTCCATCAGGCCCACCACGGCGTGGTCCACATGGCTGTCGAAATCCATCCATTCGACCAGCTTGGCGTCTCCCCCCACCACGCCGGGGAATATCGGCGGATCATGGTCGGGCGCGGATGGATTGCGAGGATCGGAGGCCATCCACACGAACACCAGCCCCTGGCTCTCCACCACCGGATAGGATCGCACCCGGATCCGGTCCGCCTCGAAGGCCTGCTCCTTGACCAGCGAGGGGATCGCGGCGCACACGCCGTCAGTCCGGAAGCGCCAGCCGTGATAGGGGCACTCCACCGTTTCGCCCTCGCCCTCGTGGTCCACCAGCTTTCCGGCGGACAGGGGCGCGGCGCGGTGGGGGCAGATGTCGCGCATGGCATAGACCTGACCGGCCCGCGTACGCCCGATCAGCACCGGTTCGCCCAACAGTTCGTAGCGCTTCAGGCCCGCGACCTTCACGTCCCGCGACAGGGCCGCGAAATACCAGGCGTCGGTGATGAAGCCCTTG
>NZ_JBLGCI010000019.1:0-43941 GCF_047617075.1 Brevundimonas sp. | reverse complement strand
ATCAACTTCTAAGACCCAGACCTCCCGGCTCCGGCCGGGAGGGACGGACCTGGAAGATGTCGACGGCCATCGGCCAAGACTTCAAACGCCCCGCCCGGCTCTCGCCAGGCGGGGCGTTTTCTTGTGGGAAACCTGTGGATGGCCGAACGCGGCGGCGCCGGAGCCGGAATCCGCCGAACGATCCGCATACGGTTGATTCCATTGGGGTGGGCGGCCGACCTTGGTTTCCCTTAACCCCGTCTTAATGTTGCTGCACTGCAACACGCCGGGGCTTGTCACAAAAACGAAGCACATCTGTCTTCCGAGTGTCGGGAGTGAGGCCTAAAGGGCGCCTATCCATCATGGCCGCATGCATCATCTTCGCCCGCCGGGCGTAGCGCGGCCGCAGAGAGGGGATACTCTGAGAATGAGACTCAACCAGCTGGCTTGCGGCGCTTCAGCGGCCGTCATCGCGCTGGCGGCCTCCTCGGCCGTCTTCGCCCAGGAAACCACCGGCGGCATCCGCGGCCAGGTCACCGACGAAGCGGGCATGGGCGTCGCGGGCGCCACCGTCACCGTGACCCACGTGCCCTCCGGCACCCGCTCTACCACCATGACCGACGCTTCGGGCATCTACACCACGCGCAGCCTGCGCGTCGGCGGCCCCTACACCGTTGACGTCACCGCGCCCGGCGCCGAGCCGGCCAGCGCCCAGGTGGCCGCCATCGGCATCGGCGATCCGGCCAATGTGGACGTGGTGGTGTTCTCCGGCGCCACGACCGTCGATGAACTGGTCATCACCGCCGCCGGCGCCGAGCTGGCCACCAGCCCCCGCTCGACCTTCGGCCTGGGCGACATCGAAACCCTTCCGTCCATCAGCCGCGACATCAAGGACTTCGTCCGTACGTCGCCGTTCGCCACCACCGACCCGACCAACAACGACGCTCTGTCGATCGGCGGCCAGAACACCCGCTTCAACGCCTTCCTGGTTGACGGCATCCGTCAGGGCGACGACTTCGGCCTGAACGGCAACGGCTATCCGACCCAGCGTTCGCCCATCTCCATTTCGGCCCTGGAAGCGGTCAGCGTCGATGTGGCGCCGTTCGACGTTCAGTACGGCACCTTCACCGGCGGCGTGGTGAACTCGGTCACCAAGTCCGGCGGCAACGTCTTCTCCGGTGAAGCCTTCTACGAGACCACCAACGACGGTCTGCAAGGCAACGAGTTCACCTACACGGACTTCGTCACGGGCAACGAGATCACCCGCGACACTTCGGGCAGCACCTTCGAGGAAACCACCTGGGGCGCCACTCTGTCCGGCCCGATCCTGCGCGATCGTCTGTTCTTCCTGATCAACTATGAGTTCTATGAGTCCACCCAGCCGGTGCTGACGGGCGTCGAGGGCTCGGGCGCGGTCAATGAAGTGCCCGGCATCACCCAGGCCGACGTGGATCTGGTTCGCCAGATTTCACAGGACGTATATGGCTTCGACCCGCTGGACTGGAGCGCAGACGCGCTTCTGGTCGAGGACGAGAAGTGGTTCGGCAAGCTGGACTGGAACATCAGCGATCAGCACCGCGCCGTGCTGTCGTATCAGCAGACCGAAGGCGGCGACCTGCGTCTTGGGTCCAGCAGCGCTTTCGGCAACTTCCCGACCGTGGCCCTGCTGTCGCAAGCCTATACGCTACAGTCCAACCTCTACACCTACAAGGGCCAGCTGTTCTCTGACTGGACCGATCGTTTCTCGACCGAAATGTCGTTCTCGATCAAGGAAGTGGAGAATATCTCCAGCCCGCTGGCCGGCAATGACTTCGCCGCCTTCCAGATCTTCCTGGACGACCCGGGCGGCCCCGGCCCGATCCGCTCCATCCGCATGGGGCCTGAACGTTCGCGTCACGCCAACGAACTGACCGTGGACACCACCCAGTTCCGCGTTGTCGGTAACTATGACGCCGGCAACGGCCATAACCTGATGGCCGGTTTCGAGCGCGAGGACATCGACGTCTTCAACCTCTTCGTCCAGTTCGCCAACGGTGAATACGAGTTCGCCTCCATCACCGACTTCGAGAACCAGCAAGCTTCCTACATTGGCCTGCAGAACACGGTGACGGGCGACAAGAACGACGGCGCCGCCGCTTTCGGCTATGCGGTCAACAGCCTGTTCTTCCAGGACACCTGGGACGTCTCGCCGACCCTGACCATCAACGCCGGCCTGCGCTACGACTGGTACACCACCGACGACGCGCCCCAAGCCAACCCGCTGTTCGAATCCACCTACGGCTTCGCCAGCAACTCGAACATCGACGGCGTCAGCGTCCTGCAGCCGCGCGTGGGCTTCAACTGGCAGGCCACCGACACGCTGACGGTGTACGGCGGCATCGGCCGGTTCCAAGGCGGTTCGCCGAACGTCTGGATTTCCAACAACTTCACCAACACTGGCAATCTGATCGGCTTCTTCGACTGCCGTATCGATGCCACCTACGAAGGCCAGTTCTCCGGTTCGGGTGACCCGGTCTGCCCGGCGGGCCTGCTGTCCGGCATCGACGGCTTCAACCCGCCCCAGGAAGCTCTGGACCGGGTGGCGGACAGCGCCAACCTTGGCACCGGCAACCTGAACATCATCGACCCCACCTTCAACGCGCCTTCCATCTGGAAGACGTCGCTGGGGCTGGTCCAGGAGCTCGACCTGAGCCGCTGGGGACTGGGTGACGGCTGGACCGTCAGCGCCGAATACGTGCACTCCGAACTGGAGAACGCGATCGGCTGGGAAGACCTGAACGCCAACCTGCGTGAAAACGGCACGGCGCCTGACGGTCGTCCCACCTTCTTCGGCACGGGCCAGCCGCGCCGTCAGGTGCTCATGCTGACCAACTTCCAGGGCGGTGAAACCGATCAGTTCGCCATCAGCCTGAGCAAGGACTGGTACGAGGGCTGGGCCGAAGGCCTGGGCTTCAACCTGTCCTACACTCACCTGGACACGACCGATCAGCACGCCGGCACCTCCTCGGTGGCCGCGTCGAACTACCAGAACCTGGCTGTGTTCAACCCGAACAACCCGGAAGTCTCGACCTCCAACTACGAGATCGAGGACGCCATCAAGCTGAACGTTCGTTACGAGCGCGCGTTCTTCGGCGACTACCGGACCCGTCTGAACGTCTTCGCCCAGCACCGCTCGGGCCTGCCGTTCAGCTACACCTTCGCCAGCAACCCGGGCGGCATGTTCGGCGAGAACTACTCGGCCAACCGTCAGCTGCTGTATGTGCCGCAGACCGACGGCTCGGGCGTTGTGACGGCGGGCAGCGACCCGATCGTCACCTACGGCGCGGGCTTCGATCTGGGCGCGTTCAACGAGTTCCTGCAGAACACCGGCCTGATCGAGTACGCCGGTCAGATCGCCCCGCGTAACGGTTTCCAGTCGGAAGACGTGACGACGGTCGACCTGCATATCGCCCAGGAGCTGCCCGCCTTCTTCCCCGGCGGCGCGCGTCTGGAGCTGTATGCAGACGTCGAGAACTTCGGCAATCTGCTGAACGACGAGTGGGGCGTGATCCAGCAGGTCGGTTTCCCGTACCTCTCGAACAACGTGGTCGCCGCCAACTGCCAGGTTCAAACCTGCGCGGCTGGACCCGGCAACTTCTACGAGTATCAGCAGCTGCGCACGAACTCGGCCGCTGTCTTCAACAACCAGTCCGTCTGGCAGGTGAAGTTCGGCGTGCGTTATCGCTTCTGATCCCCGTGATCTGAACGTCTGGAAAGGGCGGGCCTTCGGGTCCGCCCTTTTTCTTTGGGCGCGGTGCAGGTTGAATGCGGGGGCGGGCGTGGCTATCTGCGCGCGCCGCCTCTTTCGCGTTTCAGGATCCCGTCATGACCGTCATTCCCGCCGAGTGGAGCCCGCACCGCGCCATGTGGGTCGGCTGGCCCAGCCACGGCGAGCTGTGGGAGGAGAACCTGGAGCCCGCTCAAGCCGAGGTGGAGGCTCTGGTCCGCGCCCTGGCCGGACCCGGCCGCGAGCAGGTGCGCCTGCTGGTGGGCAAGGCCGAGGCGCTTGACGACGCCCGCGCCCGCTTCGCCGACGTGGCGAATGTGCAGGTGGTGGACGGCCGCTTCGGCGACATCTGGCTGCGCGACACCGGGCCGATCTTCAATGGAGATGGGATCGCCAACGCCTTCGAGTTCAACGGCTGGGGTGGCAAGTACGAGCTGGAGCACGACGACACCGTGGCCGTGCAGATCGCCGGTCACGCCCGCGCGGCCCTGACGCCTCACGCCTTCATCCTCGAAGGCGGCGCGGTGGATCACGACGGCGCCGGCACGATCCTGACCACCCGACAGTGCGTGCTGAACCCCAACCGCAACGCCGACTGGGATGAAGCGACGGCCGAAACCGCCCTCGCCAAGGCGCTGGGCGCCCGCAAGGTGCTGTGGCTGGGCGACGGGCTGTTCAACGACCACACCGACGGCCACGTGGACAATCTGGCGCGCTTCGTGGCGCCCGGCGTGGTCGCCTGCCCCGTGGCCTGGGGGACCAAGGACCCCAACGCCGACGTCTATGACGCCGCCGCCCGCGATCTGGCCGCCATGACCGACGCGGACGGAAACGCCATCCGGGTCATCCGCATCCCGTCGCCCGGCGTGGTGGTGGATGAGGATGAGAAGGTCGTCCCCGCCAGCCACATGAATTTCCTGATCGCCAACGGCGCGGTGATCGTGCCGACCTATGGCGACGCTGCCGCCGCCGGCCTGGCCTGCAAGGCGCTGGGCGAGGTGTTCCCCGACCGCGAGATCATCTCCCTGCCGTCCCTCGCGATCCTTTCCGGCGGCGGCTCGTTCCACTGCATCACCCAGCAGGAGCCCGCCTGATGCCCCGCACGATTTCTGTCGCCGCGCTCCAGACGTCCTATGGCACGGACATGCAGGCCAATATCGAGAAGACCATCGACCTGATCCGTCAGGCCGCCGACAAGGGCGCGCAGGTGATCCTGCCGTCCGAGCTGTTCCAGGGGCCCTATTTCTGCGTCACCCAGGAGGAGGACTGGTTCGCCACCGCCCATCCGTGGCGCGAGCATCCGTGCGTGACGGCGCTTGCCCCGGTGGCCAAGGACCTGGGCGTGGCCATTCCGGTCTCCATCTTCGAGCGCGACGGGCCCCACTACTACAACTCGCTGGTCATGCTGGACGCCGACGGCGAGGTCCTGGGCGTCTATCGCAAGAGCCACATCCCCGACGGCCCGGGCTATCAGGAGAAGTACTATTTCCGCCCGGGCGACACCGGCTTCCGCGTCTGGAACACCCGCTTCGGCAAGGTGGGCGTCGGCATCTGCTGGGACCAGTGGTACCCGGAAACCGCGCGGGCCATGATGCTGATGGGGGCGGAGGTGCTGATGTACCCCACCGCCATCGGGTCAGAGCCCCACGACCCCTCGCTGGACACCGCCGAGCCATGGCGCCGCGCCATGCAGGGCCACGCCGTCTCCAACGTCGTGCCCGTGGTGGGCGCCAACCGCACCGGCCATGAGCAGGTCACCGAGGCGGGGCAGACCTTCTACGGCTCGTCCTTCATCGCCGACCACCGGGGCGATCTGGTCCAGACGCTGGGCCGTCATGACGAGGGCGTGCTGGTGCACGAGTTCGATCTGGACTTCCTGGACCGCCACCGCGCCGCCTGGGGTTTCTTCCGCGACCGCCGCACGGACCTCTACGGCGCCTTGACTGGAAAACCCGTCTAGAGGCCGCGCTCGATGCGGTTGTCGCCAACCACATTGCCCGTGGCGCCGTCGCCGTCGTCCACACTGCTGCCGAAGGGGTGACCGGCGTCGGCGTCGCAGTAGCGCCGATCGCCCTCGCGCGACCCGACCACCACGGCCCGCACAGGCCCGAACCATGAGGCGTGGAAGGTGTTGCCGGTGATGCGGTTGTTCGACGGCGTCTGATGCCGGACGATGCCGTCCTCGCCGCAGTTCCGGTACAGGAAGACGCCGCCCCGGTTTGTCAGGCCGCCCGCGCTGAGGGCGATGGTGTTGCCGGTGATGACATTGCCCGCCGAGCCGTCCACGGCGATGACCTCGCGTCCGGTGCGCACGGCTATGGTGTTGTCGCTCAACACGTTCAGCCCGCTCTCGGCGTCCAGATAGATGGCCGTGGACACCGACCGCCCGTCCACCCGCGATCCGGTCAGGCTCAGGCGCATGACGCCGGGGCCCACATAAAGCGGGACGGAGCCCGTGCCGGTGATGGTCACATCCTCGAGCCGCACGGCCGTCGGGGCGGCGGCCTGCAGGCGGCGAGTGTGGTCCGCCTGGTGTGAGGACTGGCGCAGCTGGTCCATCCGCTGGCCCGCGCCGACGCCCCAGACCCGGATCGCGCCGTGCACATGACAGCCCCGGATCAGGATGTTGCGTGGGCGGCTCCAGTCCGGCCCGTCGCGCCGCGACCAGACGGCGATGGTGGGCGCGCGGGTGGTGGTGGCCTGACCGGCGCGCCCGATCACGGACCCGTCGCAGATCAGCCCCGCGCCCGACGCCTCCGCGCCTTCGATCAGCACGCGCCGCGTGACGCGGTCGCCGGGGCCGAGCCGCGCGCGGCACGTCAGGCGCACCGGCGGATCGTCATGGCTTCCGGGCGCCAGCAGGGCGGCCGTTTCTTCAGCGGAACAGGACCGCGCCGGCGGCTCGGCCGCCAGCTGCAGGGCGATCAGGGCGACCAGCAGGGTCAGGATGGGGTCTGCCCAAGGGCGGCCCGTTCCGCCGCGCAGCCGGGATTGCGAAGGCCGAGGCTGCGCGCCCGGGCCACTTCGGCGCGGGCGGCCGCCAGGTCGGCCTGATACTCCGGCGTCTCGCGCACAGCCTGAAACAGGGCGACGCCCAGCGCCTGACCCGCGGCCACGTCGGACGGATAGTGCAGGGCGCAGACCGCGCGGCTGACGCCGATCTCGTCGCCGATACGGGTCAGGGTCTGGGCCTGATCAGGCGCCACCTCGGCCATGATGCGGCCCCACAGGGCGCCGACCGTTGCGTGGCCGGAGGGATAAGAGGCGCTGGATCTGAGGTCGTCGTCCACCCGGATGCAGGCCCGGCGATCCGGATCGTCGACGATCGGGCGGTTTCGAAAGCCCACAGCCTTGGCGGCGTTGGAAGCGACCGACGCATCCCGCAGCGACCGGCCCAGCAGGTGCATGAGCGCCGGGGGAGGCTCCTCAGCCAGGCGCGTGTTCAGGGGGCAGTCGAAATGCTGGACGGCCAGGTTCGGTCGGACCTCGGCGTGGGCCTGCGCCAGCCGCCAGCGGTCGCTGTCCTCAAATGCGCGCCAGCGCTGCGACGCCGCGTGGTCCGCCGCCGCTTCTGCCGACCCGGGGGCCGGAGGCCCTTGCACCGCTTGGGCCAGCGCCGTCAGGGTCTGCTCGCCAAGATAGGGTCCGGGCGCCGGAGCGGCGGTCTCTATGCGCGAGGGTGCGGGAAAGGCGTCGTTGACCGCGCAGCTTCCCGCCAGAAGGGCGGCCGCGGCGATCAGGACGGCCCGCTTCATCCCCCGGCGCTCCAGACCAGTTGCACAGAGGCGCCGCCGTCCTCGCCGGGCGTGGCGAAGACCGACAGATTGGCCCCGTTCTCGGTCGAATGGGCCCCGTAGGCTCGGGACTCGCCCTGGTTCATGGCCATGACCGAGGCCAGACCTTCCGCCTCGGCGCGCGCCCGGTGAAAGGCCATGACCTCATCGGGGGAGGCGGTGGTGAGGTAGGTGACCGCGCCGCTCGGCCCTGCAGGGTCTCCGGCTTCCGCCTCCGGCTCCTGGATCGTCCCGCCCGGGTACAGCACCGCGAACGCCGGCGCGCCCGGCGCGGCCAGAACCGCCTCGGTGTCGGAAAGGTCGATCTCGCTAGCGGCGGCGTCGCTTGCTTCATCGCCGGCGGCGGTCGCCGGCGCCTCCACGACCGCATCGGACGCTTCGGCGGCTTCGGTCGCCTCTTCCGGCGGCGCGGGCTCGTCGCCCCCGCATGCGCCCACGCCCATCAGGACAAGGGCCGCAAGGCCCAGGCTCAGCCGCCTCATATAAGACAGTCCTCTATCGCTACGGCCGCAGCGTGGCGCATCCCGGCGCCGCTCGCAAGCGACGGTTTCAGCCGGTCGCCGCGTCCGCGTCGTCGCCCGGACCCGAGCGCCTGCGTCCGGTGTTGCGCACACCGTCGTCGGCCTCGTCGTCCGCATCATCCGCGGCGGCCATGCCCTCGGTCGTCAGGACCCTGTCGATGGCCTCCTGGTCCGGGTCGATGTCCGAACCTGAGGCGGAACCGCCCCGCAGGGAGCCAGCGCGCGTGTCAGAGCCGCCGTTGGTGCCTGTCAGGGCCTCCCCCAGGGTGTCAGCCAGATTGTCCGACGTTCTCCCCAGATCGGGTTTATCGCCATGATCAGAGGGATGCTTTTTCGCCTGGTCGTCCATGGTCGTTCTCCTGTGACCAAACAAAGCACGATGGTGGATACGGTTCCGCAAAGGTTCCCATGACCTTGCCTCCTTTTTACGCCGCCACTCCAGATGGCATGCTAGGCTGGATTTATTCATCGTGTGCGGGGTTCCTCATGTCATCCAAATCTGCCTCATCCGTTCGCCTGCTTGTGAGCTGTTCGGTGCTCAGTCTCATGGCCGCAGGGTCGGTGTTCGCGCAGGAAGCGCCAATCCTGCAGCCGGGCGCGCCGGGACAGGCGCCGCGCGCCCTGACGGCGGAGGAGGCGACCCGCATCGCCGACAACCGCTATTCGGCCGATGACGTGCGCTTCATGCAGGACATGATCCACCACCACCATCAGGCCACCGAGATGGCGGCCCTGGTGGCGGACCGCACCAATACGCCGGACATCGTGGACATCGCGGGCCGCATCACCGCGTCGCAGGCTGACGAGATCGCCTTCATGCAGGACTGGCTGCGCCAGCGGGGCGAGGATGCGCCGGACCCGGCGGCCATGGCTGGACACGCGCATCACGGCGGCCACGGCGCAGGCCAGGCCCACATGACCATGGCGGGCATGGCGACGCCTGAGCAGATGGCCGAACTGGCCGCCGCCAGCGGCCCGGCCTTCGACCGCCTGTTCCTGGACCTGATGATCGCCCACCACGCGGGCGCCATCGAGATGGTCAGCGACCTGCTGGGCCGTTCCGGCTCGGCCTATGATCCGGTGCTGTACGAGTTCGCCACCGACATCACCAACGAACAGCAGTCCGAAATCACCCGCATGACGACCCTGGCGCGCGGCCTGACCGACGATCCGCGGTCCAGCCTGACGCCGGGCTTCCGCGACGCAGGCGAGGCGGCCAGCAACATGACCCTGCTGACCAGCCTGCCCAAGCCCGCCGGCTTCTATGACGCCGCCAATCCCGCCGGCCTGCCGCCGCCGATCCCTTCCGAGGATGACGCGGCCGAGGGCGAGCGGGGCGAGGAGACGCCGGGCCGCTTCGGCCGGCGTGGTCCGTTCCTCAGCTTCGCCAACACTGACATGGCCTTCTCTGGCGACCTGATGGCGGTGGGCAACTATCACGGCTTCAATCTGTACCGCATCGGCGAGGCCGAGCCCCAGCTGATCAGCTCGGTGGTCTGTCCGGGCGGGCAGGGGGACGTCTCCATCGTCGGCGACCTGCTGATCATGTCGGTGGAGCAGACCACCGCCCGCGTCGACTGCGGCCGCGAGGGCATCAGCGAGGACGTCAGCCCCGACCGTTTCCGGGGCCTGCGCATCTTCGACATCAGCGACCCGGTGCGTCCCACGCAGGTGGGGCAGGTCCAGACCTGCCGCGGCTCGCACACCCATTCGGTGGTGTCGTCCGACGAGCGCTCGATCATCGTCTACAACTCGGGCACTTCCTCGGTGCGCGATGAAGAAGAACTGGCCGGCTGCGTCGTCGGCCTGCCGGGTGATCCGCGCACGGCCCTGTTCAGCATCGATGTGATCGAGATCCCGGTGGCCGACCCGTCACAATCCCGCATCATCGACAGCCCGCGCGTCTTCGCCGACGACGAGACCGGCGTGGTGGCCGGTCTGTGGCAGGGCGGGGACCACGGCGACGGCACCCAGCGCACCAGCCGCACCGACCAGTGCCACGACATCACCGTTTTCCCGTCCGCGAATCTGGCGGCGGGCGCCTGCTCGGGCAACGGCATCATTCTGGACATCAGCGACCCGCGTGCGCCCCGGCGCATCGACGCGGTCAACGATCCCGGCTTCGCCTACTGGCACTCGGCCACCTTCAACAACGACGGCACCAAGGTGCTGTTCACCGACGAGTGGGGCGGCGGCGCCCGCCCGCGTTGCCGGGTGCAGGATCCGGTGACCTGGGGCGCCAACGCCTTCTACGACATCGTCGACGGCCAGCTGGAGCGGCGCGGCTACTACAAGCTGCCCGCCCCCCAGAGCGAGCAGGAGAACTGCGTCGCCCACAACGGCTCCATCGTGCCGGTGCCCGGCCGCGATATCTTCGTTCAGGCCTGGTATCAGGGCGGCGTCTCGGTGATCGACTTCACCGACTCCGCCAATCCGGTGGAGATCGCCTCGTTCGACCGGGGCGCCGTGGACGGCGAGCACTCCATTCTGGGCGGCTACTGGTCCACCTACTGGTACGACGGCCGCATCTACGGCACCGAGATCGTGCGGGGTCTGGACGTGCTGACGCTTGAACCCAGCGAGCATCTGTCGGAGGCCGAGATCGCCGCGGCGGGCCTGGCCGACCAGGGCGGGACCTTCAATCCGCAGCAGCAGTACCCGGTCAGCTGGCCGGACCATCCGGTCATCGCCCAGGCCTATGTGGATCAGCTGGCCCGGGCCGAGGCCATGTCTGCCGATCAGGCCGCCCGGCTGACCGAGGCCCTGACCCAGGCCACGGCCCGCATCGACGCCGGCGGCTCGGACGCGGCCCTGGCCGGGACGCTCCAGCAGCTTGCCGGCGGACTGAACGTCAACGGCGATGCCGAGCGTGCGGCGGCGCTGCGGGAAACGCTGAACGCGGTGGCCGGCCGCCTTCGTTAAAGGCCAGGTCCGGAAAGAGAAAAGGCCCCGGTGCGAACCGGGGCCTTTTTGATTCTTAAGCGAACAGCTTGTTCCAGCGCCGCTTCTCGCGGTTCTTCCAGGCGCCGCGGTGATAGGCGTCCGATCCGATCAGCGGCACTACCGTGGTGGCCTCGGCGAAGACCATCTGTTCGTGGGTGGTCTGGACCTTGCCCCACGACGCGGCCTCCTTGAGCGTGGAGGAGGAACAGGCGCCGTCGCGCACGTCGGCCACGGTGATCTGCACGGCGTATTTGTGCATCTCGGCCTCGACGCCGAGGATCTCGGCGCAGACCACGGTGTCCTGGGCGAAGTTCTTGGGAACCCCGCCGCCCACCATGAACAGGCCGGTGACGCCCGCGGCGATCTTGATGTCGGTCAGCTCGCGGAAGTCGGCGATGGCGTCCAGCATCATGTAGGGCTTGCCGGCGGCGGCGCGCTCCTTCTGGTGCTTGACCAGACCGAAACCGGCCGAGGAGTCCACGAACGCCGGGCAGAAGATCGGCACGCCCTCTTCATAGGCGGTCTGGATCAGGCTGCCGGGCTTCTTGGCATTCCCTTCGGACAGCCACTTGCCCATCTCCCAGATGAACTCACGGCTGGAATAGCCGCGCGGCTCCAGACGGTTGGCGATCTCCAGGATGGTGTGATCGCAGGCCTGAAGCTCTTCCTCGTCGATGTAGGTGTCGTAGATGCGGTCGATGTAGTTCTCGCGCAGCACGTTGTCGTCCACCGGACCGGCGGCCTGATAGTGCTTGAAGCCCAGGGCCTCGAAGAAATCCATGTCGACGATCGAGGCGCCGGTGGCGACGATGGCGTCCACCATGCCGAACTTCACCATATCGCGGTACACGTGCATGCAGCCGCCGGCCGAGGTGGATCCGGCCAGGATCAGCCAGGGCGAGCAGGCCTTGTCCTCGATGGCCATGTTGAAGATGTCGGCGGCCCGGGCCGTGTCGCGGCTCGAGAAGCTCATCTTGCGCATGGAGTCGATGATCGGGCGGGCGTCGAAGGACGTGATGTCCACGTGCTCGATCACGTTCTGCAGCAGTTCGGCCTTGGTGTTGGGCTTCACGGGTGCGTTCATCTCGCGGGTTTCCCTTTGGTTTGAGCGCCCGTCCTTGAATGAAATGCAGCGGCCCGGACGGAGCGACGGGCCGCTGCTTATATCAACGCATCAGTGACGATTCAGCGCCGCGACTTCTTGCGCTGGCCCGCCTTGCCCTTGGGCCGGCTGAAGCGAACCACCTTGCGGGCGGTCTCTTCCGCCGTGGTGCGCACGGTGGGGATGGAGCGCGGCGCCAGACCGTAGAGCGAGGCCATGGGGGCGTCCTCGACCGCGGCGATGTCGTGCACGCCATAGCCGTTGAAGCCGGTGGACATGGCCACGCCGTAGGCGCCCAGCATGCCGATCTCGATATAGTCGCCTTCGCGCACATCGGCGGGCAGGTAGAACGGCCCGGGCATGTGGTCGATGGAATCGCAGGTCGGACCATAGAAGCGGAAGGGCTTCAGCTCCCCAGCCTGCTCGCCGTCACGCACAAGCTTGACCGGGAAGGGCCAGCGCGAGTGCGTCGCGTCGAACAGCGAGCCGTAGGACCCGTCGTTCAGATAGAGGGCGTCGCCCTTGCGCAGTTCGACCTGACACAGGATCGAGGACGATTCCGCCACCAGCGCGCGGCCCGGCTCGCACCACAGCTCGGTGGTTTCCGAAACCGGCATCTCGTTGAAGCCGCGATGGATGGCGTCGGCGTATTCCTGCATGTCCGGCGGGACCATGCCCGGATAGACCGACGGGAAGCCGCCGCCCACGTCGACGATGTCCACGAACACGCCCGCGCGGCTGATGGCGCGGCCCACCTGGGCCATGGCCGCCTCATAGGCCGAGGGACGCATGCACTGGCTGCCCACGTGGAACGACACGCCCATCAGGCCGTCCACCGTCGCCTGGCGCACGGCCAGCAGCAGCGACGGCGCATCGTGCGTCGCCACGCCGAACTTGCCCGACAGGGTATAGGCCGCGCCGTCGGCGGAGACCGCCATGCGCACCATCAGGTTCAGATCCTTCGCGCCGCCGGTGGCGTCGAGAATTTTCTGAAGCTCATCGTGGCTGTCCAGCGCGAAGGTGCGGACGCCGTGGTCGAAATAGGCCTTGGTGATGGCGCTGCGGCCCTTCACCGGGTGCATGAAGGCCAGACGCGCAGTGGCACTGACCGAACGCACCAGTTCGATCTCGGAAAGGGAGGCCACGTCGAACGCGGTCACGCCCGCCTCGATCAGGGCCTCGATGACCCATGCGGAAGGGTTCGCCTTCACCGCATAGAAGACATCGGCCTTCAGATTGTCCTGGAACCAGCGTGCCGCTACGGAAACAGAGCGCGGCCGCACGAGGGCGACGGGACGCTCAGGGGACCGCTCACGGACCAGGTCCAGGGGAAATTGGTACGTGCGCAATTCACGTAACCCCCTGCAGATTGTTAACCCAGACCGGCGTTAGCGGCGCAAGCATAAGGACCTACGGGGTCCGCCGGAACGCGCGACATAAGGTTCATGGGCTGTCATGTAAAGTGACAATTTCCGGGCAGGTTCCGAGGTTTTTCGGGAGCCGGCCGCTCTCGAGGGCGTTGCAGGGGCGAGGAAGGGGCTTTCATGGACCGATGGTTGTTCGCTTGGCGGCGGCTGCAAGGCCGCCTCTGGTTCCGCGCCGCGCTCTACGCTTTGGTGGGCGTAGGGGCGGCCTTGCTGGCGGTGGTGGGCGCGCCGTGGGTGCCCGACGACGTGGCCGAACGCCTCGGCGGCGAGTCCGTCGAGGAAATCCTGACCATTCTCGCCTCCAGCCTGCTGGCGGTGGCCACCTTCTCCCTGGGCGCCATGGTGACGGCCTATACGGCGGTGTCCTCGGCCGCCACGCCGCGCGCCGCATCGCTGGTCACCTCGGATGAGGGCACCCAGAAGTCCCTGGCCACCTTCGTCGGCGCGTTCCTCTACGCCATCGTCGGGGTCACGGCGATCAACGCCAACTATTACGGCGCGGAGGGGCGCGCGATCATCTTCATCGTCAGCCTGTGCGTTGTCGCTCTGGTGGCGTTCAGGCTGCTGGCCTGGATCGACCGGTTGTCCAGCCTGGCTCAGGTCGGGCACATGGTGGCGGTAGTGGAGAAAAAGACCTGCGAGGCCCTGACGGACCGGCGACGGCGCCCCTTCATCAGCGGACGCGAAGGCGCGTTGAAACAGGGCGCGCTGGTGGCGGCCGGCTCCACCGGCTATGTGCACAACGTTGATCCGCAGCGTCTTCAGGAGGTGGCGGAGGCCCTGGACTGCGAGGTCCAGGTCATCGCCGTACCCGGCGCCTTCGTCCGACGCGGAGAGCCGCTGGCCCGCATCAGTCTGGAGACGTGCGAGGACGACGTCCGCAAGCAATTCGTCTCGGCCTTCGCGCTGGGTCCCGCCCGCTCGTTCGATCAGGACCCTCGCTTCGGCCTGATCGTGCTGGGCGAGATCGCGACGAGGGCCCTGTCGCCCGGCGTGAACGATCCGGGTACGGCCATGCAGGTCATCGGCGTGGGCGTCCGGCTGCTGGATGACTGGGCGCGCACGACGCCGGACCAGCCGGAGGACCAGATTTGTTCACGCATTCTGGCGCCGGGGATCGAACCGGACGATCTGCTCAGCGACGTGATGGACCCCATCGCGCGCCACGGCGCAACCGACCCGGCGGTGATGATCCGCCTGAGAAAGGCCCTGTGGTCGCTGGTTGAGGGCGCTGAAATCTTCGAACCGGCCGTGAGCCGCATGGACAAGCATCTCCTGGCCCGCTGCCGCCAGGCCATCGCCTACAAGCCGGACCTGAACACCATCGAAAAGGCCGTCCCCTGACCAAGGCTGTCGATGTTGCAATGCACAATTCGGTTGCCGGGCGGGGCCCGTCCGGTCCAGTCTGTGCGCCAAGCCGCACGGAGGCGCCATGCCTTTCGACGAGATGACCGGTCACAACGGACCGCCCGAGATCCGGGAGAGCTATCAGGCGCTGGCCCGCTGGCTGGCCGAGGCGCCGCCTGACCTGCTGCAGGCCCGGTCCCGCCAGGCGGAACTGTTCTTCCGCCGCATGGGCATCACCTTCGCCGTCTACGGCGAGGCGGCGTCCAGCGAGCGGCTGATCCCCTTCGACGTGGTGCCACGCATCATCGGCGCGGCGGAATGGGCGGGGCTTGAGGCCGGTCTGGTCCAGCGCGTCGGCGCCCTGAACGCCTTTCTCAAGGACATCTACGGCGCTCAGGAGTGTCTGAAAGCCGGCGTCATTCCGCCTGAACTGGTGCTGACCAATTCCTGCTACCGGCCCGAAATGCAGGGCCGCCGTCCGCCGGGTGACATCTGGATCCATATCGCCGGGGTGGACCTGGTCCGCACGGACGAGGACGGCTTCCACGTGCTGGAGGATAACGTCCGCACCCCGTCCGGGGTCTCCTACATGCTGGAGAACCGCGAGATGATGATGCGGTTGTTCCCCGACCTGTTCGCCGAGTATCCGGTGCGGCCGGTTGAGACCTATGCCGACATGCTGCTGGACAGCCTGCGCGCCTGCGCGCCGGCGGGGGCAGGGGCGGACCCGTGCATCGTGGTGCTGACGCCGGGTCAGTATAATTCCGCCTACTACGAACACTCGTTTCTGGCCGACAAGCTGGGCGTTGAGCTGTGCGAGGGGGCCGACCTGTTCGTGGACGACGGCTTCGTCTTCATGCGCACCACCCAGGGGGCCAAGCGGGTGGACGTGATCTATCGCCGGGTGGACGACGCCTGGCTGGATCCCCTGACGTTCCAGCCGGAATCCGCCCTCGGCGTGCCGGGCCTGATGACCGCCTATCAGGCCGGGACGGTGACCCTCGCCAATGCGCCCGGCACCGGGGTGGCCGACGACAAGGCGGTCTATACCTACATGCCCGAGATCATCCGCTTCTTCACCGGCGAGGAGCCGATCCTGAAGAACGTCCCCACCTGGCGCTGCCGCGAGCCCGAGGCGTTGAAGGAGGTGCTGGGCAAGCTGGACCAGCTGGTGGTCAAGGAAGTGGGCGGCTCGGGCGGTTACGGCATGCTGGTGGGGCCCGCCGCGACCAAGGCCGAGATCGAAGACTTCCGAAAGAAGCTGATCGCCGACCCCGACGACTTCATCGCCCAGCCGACCCTGTCCCTGTCCACGGCCCCGACCCTGGACAAGGGCGAGCTGGCCAGCCGCCATGTGGACCTTCGTCCCTTCGTGCTGTCGTCGCCGCAGGGTATCAGGGCGGCGCCCGGCGGCCTGACCCGCGTGGCGCTGAAGGCCGGCTCTCTGGTGGTGAACTCCAGTCAGGGCGGCGGCACCAAGGACACATGGGTGCTGGAGGACTGATGCTTTCACGCACCGCCGACAGCCTGTTCTGGACCGGCCGCTACATCGAGCGGGCCGACTATCTGGCGCGCATTCTGGAAGCCACCCTGCGCCTTGCCGCCATACCGACGCGGGAGGGCGCCAGCGAGGGGGTGTGGTCCGGGGCCGTGGCCTCCGCCGGCATGGCCGACGCCTTCGCCGCGCTCGGCGCCACGCCGGGCGAGCGGTCCGTGCGCGAGTTCCTGGCCTTTGCGCCGGACAACGCTTCATCCATCACGGCCTGCATCACCCGGGCTCGCACCAATGCGCGCTCGGTGCGCACCGCCCTGACGGTGGAGCTGTGGGAAGCCATCAACGGCGCCTGGAACGGTCTGGCGGAGCAGGGTCGGCCCACCCGGCGCGACGACTTCGTCAACTTTCTGGAGTGGGTGAAGACCGTCACCCTGTCGGTTGAGGGCGCGTCATCGCGCACCATGCTGAGGAACGACGCCTACTGGTTCCTGAAGCTGGGGGCTGCGGTGGAGCGGGCGGACAACACCGCCCGGCTGCTGGACGTGAAATACCACCTGCTGTTGCCCGAGGGGGAACGGGTGGGCGGCCAGCTGGACTATTTCCAGTGGACCACCCTGCTGCGCGAGGTCTCGGCCCTGACCGCCTATCGCTGGGTCTACCGGGACAACGTCAAGCCGTGGCTGGTGGCGGACCTGCTGGTGCTGAACCGCCAGATGCCCCGCTCGCTGGCCAGCTGCCAGTCCGAGATCGTCAGTTGTCTGGAGCTTCTGGCTGCAGACTATGGCCGCCGCGGCCTGTCCCAGCGCATCGCCAACACCCGGTTGATGCAGTTCGAGGAGGCCACAATCGAACGCATCTTCCAGTCGGGCCTGCACGAGTACATCCAGGCGTTTCTGGACCAGAACAACCGCCTTGGTCAGGCCATCAGCGAACAGTATCTGAGCTGACCATGCGCATCCGGATCGATCACGCCACCACCTACAGCTATGATCAGGCCGCGCGCTTCATTATCCAGGTGCTGCGCCTGACGCCCCGCTCCTGCGACGGCCAGCAGGTGGACCGTTGGCGCATCGAGACCGACGTGGACGCCCGCCTGCGCCAGTCCGAGGACGCCTTCGGCAACATCGTCCACACACTCTATACCGAGCAGCCCGCCGACAGCCTGACCGTGCGCGTCACCGGCGAGGTCACCACCACCGACACCGGCGGGGTGATGAGCGGCTGGCCCGAGCGCCTGTCGCCGCTGGTGTTTCTGCGCGACACACCCCTGACCACGTGCGACGCCGCCCTGATCGATTTCGCAGAGACTTTCCGCGACAAATCCGGGCTGGAGCAACTTCACGCCCTGATGGCTGCGCTGCACCAGCGGATCACCTTCGAGGTGGGCGTCACCTCGGCCACCCATACGGCGGCGCAGGCGTTCGCCGAGGGGCGCGGCGTCTGTCAGGACCACGCCCATGTGTTCATCGCCGTGGCTCGTCGCCTCGGCGTGCCCGCCCGCTACGTCTCGGGCCACATGGTGCGCATGGACGGCCAGACCGATCAGGAAGCGGCCCATGCGTGGGCAGAGGCGCACGTGGACGGCCTCGGCTGGGTGGGCTTCGACCCGGCCAACGGGGTGAGCCCTTCGGAGACCCATGTGCGGATCGCCTCGGGCCCCGACTACCTGGGCGCCGCCCCGGTGCGCGGAACCAGCTATGGCGGCGGGGGCGAACGCCTCAGCGTCAAGCTGGACGTGCGCGACGTGCGTCAGTCCCAGAGCCAGCAGCAGGCCCAGCAGTCCGGCGGCCGCCAGTTTGGATGGCCGCGATGAACGTGGATCACATCACCCTCGAATCGGTTATGGCTTTCCGGGGTTTCAAGTCGGACGACAATCCATGACCTATTGCGTCGGCATGCTGGTGAACGAAGGCCTGGCCATGATGGCCGACACCCGCACCAACGCGGGCGTGGACAACATCTCGTCCTACAAGAAGCTGCACGTGGTCGAGACGCCCGGCGAGCGGGTCATCGCCCTGGCCACGGCGGGCAACCTGTCGGTGACCCAGACGGCTCTGGCCATGGTGCGCGAAGGCATTCGCATGGCGGATTCCGAAGAGGTTGAGACCCTGCACACCGCGCCGACCCTGTTCCGCGCCGCCCAGCTGGTCGGTCATGCGGTCAAGAGCGTGCGCGAGACCATCGCCCCCTCGCTGGAGGCCGAGGCGGTGGACGTCAGCGCCACGGTGCTGATGGGCGGTCAGGTGGCGGGCGGGGCGCTGGGCCTGTACCTGATCTACAGCCAGGGCAATTTCATCGAGTGCGGCGCCGATACGCCCTACATGCAGATCGGCGAGTTCAAATACGGCAAGCCGATCCTGGACCGCGCCCTGACGACGGACACGCCCCTGGACGACGCGGTGAAGCTGGGTCTGATTTCGTTCGATTCCACCATCCGCTCCAATGTGGCGGTGGGCCCGCCGTTCGATCTGATCACCCTGGAGCGGGACGCCCTGAAAAGCGATCAGCGCCGCATCGAGGCGGAGGATCCCTATTTCCGCGAACTGGGCGCCCGCTGGTCACAGGCGCTGGCCGACGCCCACCGGGCCATGCCCGCGCCGCCCTGGATGACCGATCGTCCGACGGGTCTGAAAGCGATCTGACCCTTCGGATCAATCCGCCGCATCAGACGCACTGGACGCAAAGCGGCCCGGCGTGTCATTAACAAGTCATCCGCGCCCGGCAGAAGGGGCGCTTGCCCTTTCGAACACACCCGTTCCAGCAGCCCCCTGACGCGTTCATGAGCTCCCAGATCGCCGCCGTCGCAGATGTGCGCGACGTGTCCAAGACCTATGGCGCGCGCAAGGCGCTGGACGGCGTCACCGTGTCCGTGGCGCCCGGCGAGATGGTCGCCCTGATCGGCCCGTCCGGTTCGGGCAAGTCCACCCTGCTTCGCTCCATCACCGGTCTGATCCCCATCGACGGCGGCAAGGGCAAGGTCGTCGTCTTCGGCGAGACGGTGCAGCAGAACGGGCGTCAGGCGTCCTCGGTGCGCCGCACGCGCGGCAAGCTGGGCTTCATCTTCCAGCAGTTCAATCTGGTTGGTCGCCTCAGCCTGTTCTCCAACGTCATGCTCGGCGCTCTGGGGCGCCTGCCCGCATGGCGCGGGATATTCGGGTTGTGGCCGCCCGAGGACAAGGACAAGGCCATGGCCGCCCTGCACCGGGTGGGCGTGGCCGACTACGCCGCCCAGCGCGCCAACACCCTGTCCGGCGGCCAGCAGCAGCGCGGCGCCATCGCCCGCGCCATCGTCCAGGGCGCCCAGGCCATTCTGGCCGACGAGCCGGTGGCCTCGCTGGACCCGGTCTCGGCCCGCAAGGTTATGGAGCTGCTGGTCGAGCTGAACCGCCGCGACGGCCTTGGGGTCATCGTCACCCTGCACCAGGTGGACTACGCCATCCGTTACTGCGAGCGCGTCATCGCGCTGAAGGCGGGCAAGGTGGTCTATGACGGCCCCTCGGCCGGTCTGGACCGCGCCACCCTCATTGATATTTACGGTCCCGAGTTCGAGGACGCGTTCTGGGAGACTCAAGGATGATCACCCGTCGTCTGGCCATCGCCGCCTCCGCCATCGCCCTCGCCGCCATGACCGTCTCGTGCGGACAAGGCGATGAAAGCGCCGACGGCGCGCCCACCGAAATCACCTTCTCCATCCTGTCGGCCGAGAGCCAGACCGCCTCGGGCCCCCTGTGGGAGCCGCTGCTGAACGACATGGAAGAAGAAATCGGCGTCGAGGTCCGTCCCTTCTTCGCCAGCAACTACAACGCCCTGATCGAGGCCATGCGCTTCAATCAGGTGCAGGTGGGCTGGTTCTCGGCCCTGCCGGCGCTGCAGGCCATCGACCGGTCTGAAGGCGAGGTCATCGCCCGCACCGTCGATGTGGAAGGCAAAGACAGCTACACCTCCACCCTGATCGTGCGGCGCGGTTCAGGCATTACGCTGGATCAGGTGCTGGCCTGTGATCAGAGCCTGACGTTTGGGCTGGGCGACGCCCAGTCCACCTCGGGCACCCTGGCGCCCATGACCTTCCTGTTCAGCCCCCGGAACATCGAGCCCAGCGACTGTTTCCGCACTGTGCGTTCGGCGAACCACCAGGCCAATTCCTTCTCGGTGGCCACCGGCGTGCTGGATGTGGCCACCTCCAACTCGGTCAACACGGTGTTCCTGACCCGGAACAATCCGCAGATCGTCGAGCAGCTCGAGACCATCTGGGAATCGCCGCCGATCCCGGAGTCCGGCATCGTCCTGCGGTCCGATCTGGATCCGGCCCTGAAGGAGCGGATCCGCAGCTTCTTCCTGACCTACGGCCAGGGCGAAGGCCCCGAGGCGGAGCGCCAGCGTCAGGTTCTGGCCGCGCTCAACTACTCCCAGTTCCGCGCCGCCGACGGCAGCTATCTGGACCCCATCCGCGAGATGCGCGCCGACCAGGCCCTTCGCGAGGCCCGGGCCGCAGGCGATCAGGCTGCGATCGCTGAAGCTCAGGAACGTCTGGCCGAGCTGCGTTCGCGTCGTGAGGTGACGCCTTGACCGCGACCCCGCTTCAGCCCGGCGTGATCCCCGAGCCGCCGTCCCGTTCGGCCGGGGCCTGGGCGCTGGACATCCTGCTGTGGGGCGGCCTGTTGCTGCTGCTGCTGATCAGCTTCGGCCCGGTGGACATGAGCCGCCTGCCGCTGCTGTTCACCAACACCGACAACATCCGTCTTTACGGCCGCGAACTGCTCAACCCCCCCATGCCGTGGGACAATCCCGATCTGTGGGCGCGGCTGGTGGGCCAGATGTGGTTGACCATCCAGATCGCCCTGTGGGGCACCTTCATCGCCGTGTTCCTGGCCATTCCAATGGGGCTGGCCGCCGCTCGCAACATCGCGCCGAACTGGATCGTCTGGCCCATGCGCCGGGTCATGGACATCCTGCGCTCCATCCCCGATCTGGTCATGGGCACCCTGTTCATCGTGGCGGTGGGCCTGGGGCCGCTGGCCGGCGTGCTGGCCATCGCCCTGAACACCGCTGGCGTGCTGGCCAAGCTGTTCTCCGAGGCCGTGGAGTCCATCGATCACGGGCCGGTCGAGGGCGTGCGCGCCACCGGCGCTGGCCGACTGCATGAGATCGTCTGGGGCGTGATCCCCCAGGTGGCGCCCCTTTGGACCTCGTTCGCCCTGTATCGTTTCGAGTCCAACAGCCGCGCGGCCACCGTTCTGGGCCTGATCGGCGCCGGCGGCATCGGTCAGTTGCTGTTCGAAAACATTCAGGCGTTCAACTATGCGACGGTCTCGGCCATCGCCATCGTCATCGTCATCGCCGTCACCCTGATCGACATGCTGTCCCAGGCCATGCGCAAGCGGCTTCTGTAACGGAACCGTCACGGACGCGCAGACGCCCTGTCACATGCTCCGGGTAAGGACGGTTTCGACCTTCCATGGGAGAATCCAGGACATGAGACCCTATCTGATCGTGGCGGCCGCGGCCGCCCTTCTGGCCGCGTGCGGCGACGGTTCCGGCGGCGCCGGGGCCCAGCGCGACACGGTGTGGGCCGCAGGCTCCTCGACCGTCTTCCCCTTCACCACCCGCGTGGCCGAGAACTTCGCCCAGCGCAGCGGGGGCGTCGCCCCGCGCGTGGAGTCGCTGGGCACCGGCGGGGGCATCGCCGCCTTCTGCGCCGGCGTCGGCACCCAGACCCCGGACATCGCCAACGCCTCGCGCCGCATGAAGGCGTCGGAGTTCGACCAGTGCGTGGCCAACGGCGTCACCGACATCATCGAGATCCAGATCGGCTATGACGGCATCGTCATCGCCACGGCCCGCGACGGCGCCGACTTCGCCTTCGAGGGCGGCGACCTCTATCTGGCCCTGGCCGCCCAGGTGCCGGGCGAGGGCGACGCGTTTGTCGCCAACCCGAATGCCTCCTGGGATCAGGTGCGCGCCGGCCTGCCGGCCCAGCGCATCCAGGTCTATGGCCCCCCGCCCACCTCGGGCACCCGCGATTCCTGGCTGGAGCTGGGCATGGCGCCGTCGGCCGAGGCCGTGCCGCAACTGGCCGCCCTGGCTGAAAGTGACGAGGACCGCTTCGAGACCCTGGCCCACACCCTGCGCGAGGACGGCGCCTGGATCGACTCCGGCGAGAACGACAACGCCATCGTCCAGACCCTGACGCGCACCCCCGGCGCCCTGGGCGTGTTCGGCTTCTCGTTCCTGGAGCAGAACATGGATCAGGTGAAGGCCGCGACGGTCAACGGCGTGGCCCCCACGGTGGACACCATCGCCTCGGGCGAATACCCGATCAGCCGCTCCATGTTCATCTACGTGAAGAAAGCCCACATCGGCGTGGTGCCCGGTCTGGAAGCGTTCGTGGCCGAATACGTCTCCGAGAACAGCATGGGACGCGGCGGCTATCTGCAGGACCGCGGCCTGATCCCGCTGGACGCCGAGCGCTTCGCCGCCCAGCGCGAGGCCGTGACCAACCAGACCAGCATGACCCGTCCGGAAGAGTGACCGGACCCATCGTCTGAAACGACAAACGCCGCGAGCCTTTCGGTTCGCGGCGTTTTTCTTTGTCCGTGCTCGAAGGTTCGGCTCAGGCCGCCTTGCCGCGCACCCGGGCCAGGCGTCGCAGGCGGCGCCACAGCCGCGTCTTCTGCGGCTCGGGATAGGGCTGCAGGTTCTCCACGAACTGCTCCGCCGAGGCGCGCCAGCTGAACTTCTCCGCATAGGCGCGCACGGTCACGGGATCCATCTTCAGCGCCTCGAGACAGGCGGTCTTCAGGTCGTCATCGATCGCGCCCGCGCCGGAGCCGGGGATGATGTCGATGGGTCCGTGGGCCGGATAGGCGGCCACCGGCACGCCCGCGGCCATGGCCTCCAGGATCACCAGGCCGAAGGTGTCGGTCCAGCTGGGAAACACGAAGACGTCCGCATCGGCGAAACAGCGGGCCAATTCCTCACCGAACCGCGCGCCCAGGAATTTGGCCTCGGGATATTTGGCCTCCAGCTCGGCCTTGGCCGGGCCGTCGCCGACGATGATCTTGGTGCCGGGCAGGTCCAGCTCCAGGAAGGACTCGATGTTCTTCTCCACCGCCACCCGGCCCACGTTCAGCCAGAACGGGCGCGGCCAGTCCTTTCCGCCCAGTTCCTCATAGATGGGCTCGCGGTCGGGCCGGAACAGCTCGGTGTCCACGCCCCGCGACCAGGGCGACACGTTCCTGAACCCATGCTCGGTCAGCTCGTCCCGAAGGGTCGGCGTGGCCACCATCAACCGCCCGGACGGCTTGTGGAACCACTTCATGTAGGCGTAGCCCACCTGCACCGGGATCGGGAACCGGGCCGAGACGTACTCGGGGAATTTGGTGTGATAGCTGGTGGTGAACGGCAGCTTCCATTCCACGCAGATGCGCCGCGTGGCGATGCCGATGGGCCCTTCGGTGGAGATGTGCACCGCCTCCGGCTCGAAGGCGCGCAGCCGCTCGCGGATCTCCTCCTCGGCGCCCAGCGCCAGCCGGATTTCCGGATAGGTGGGGCACGGGATGGTCTTGAACTGCCCCGGCTCGATGACCTCCACCTCGTGGCCCATGGCGCGGCATTCGGCGACCGTGCGGGTCAGGGTGCGGACGACGCCGTTCATCTGGGGTTCCCAGGCGTCGGTGGCCAGTACGATGCGCATTAAGGGCTTGAGCTCCCCGTTTCCGAAGGGCGACAGGCTTAACGCCTAACCGCGACAAACGCGAGACATGATCCGCGCCCTGACAAGCCCGTTCAGATGGGCAGAATCGGGATGCTCTTGATCTCCTCCATCACCGCATAGGTGCGGGTCTCGCGCACCCCCGGCATATGCACCAGAACGTCCCCCAGAAAGGCGCGGTAAGCCTCCATGTCCGCCAGCCGGGCCTTGATCAGATAGTCGAACCCGCCCGCCACCATGTGGCACTCCATGATCTCGGGCGTCTTTCTGGCCTGGGCGGCGAAGGCGTCGAACAGGTCGCCGGTGGTGCGGTCCAGAACCACCTCGATGAAGATCAGCAGCCCCCGGTTCACCGCCGCCGGATCGATCAGGGTGGAATAGCCCAGGATCACCTTGCGCTGCCGCAGCCGCTTGACCCTTTCCAGACAGGCCGCCGGGGACAGGTTGCAGCGCTTGGCCAGCTCGGCGTTGGTGATCCGCCCATCCAGTTGAAGAGTCTTCAAAATTCTGAGATCGGTCGCATCCAAATCATGCATTCGGCGTTTCCCGGTTTGAACCAAATATTGTTCGGTCCTGACGGCAAAGATACAGAGGATATTTCCTTCTGGCCAGAGTATGGGGAGCCGAACACCTGCCGGAGCTGCGACGCGCGTGAGTCACTGGGACGCCCTTGATCAACTGAAGTTCCGTGATGAGCGCGAGGCCGTCACGGACCTGCTTGCGCGCATGCCGCTGGACCCGATGGAGCGCGGCGCCGTGGTCGGCGAGGCCGTCTCCCTGGTGGAGCGGGCGCGCGCCGCCGCCAACCGGCAGGGGGTGGTGGAGGGCTTCTTGCAGGAATACAGCCTGGGCACCCGAGAGGGCCTGGCCCTCATGTGCCTGGCCGAGGCGGTGCTGCGCACTCCTGATGACGACACCCGGGATCGCCTGATCGCCGAGAAAATCGGCTCCGCCGACTGGGCGTCGCACCTGGGCCAGTCCGACAGCCTGTTCGTCAACGCCTCCACCTGGGGCCTGATGCTGACCGGCAAACTGGTGGATGTGGATGAGGACGCCCGGCGCGACCTGCCCGGCTTCCTGGCGCGGGTGGCCGGCCGCATCGGCGAGCCTGTGATCCGTCAGGCCGTGGTCACCGCCGTCAAGATCATGGGTGAGCAGTTCGTGCTGGGCCGCAACATCGGCGCGGCGCTCAAACGCGCGGATCGTCACGACTGGCTGTGCAGCTTCGACATGCTGGGGGAGGGCGCCCGCACCGCCGCCGACGCCGAGCATTACGAGCGCATCTACGCCGGCGCCATCGAGGCCGTGGGCAAGAACCGCAAGAAAGGGCTGGGCCCCGAAGATGGCCACGGCGTCTCGGTCAAGCTGTCGGCCCTGTCGCCCCGCTACGAGGCCATTCAGGAAGATCGGGTGTGGGATGAACTGTATCCACGCCTGCTGCGTCTGGCCAAGCTGGGCGCAAAGTACGATCTGAATTTCACCATCGACGCGGAGGAGGCCGACCGCCTCGTTCTGTCGCTCAAGCTTCTGGACCGGCTGGTTCACGAACCCGAGCTGGGCGACTGGACCGGTCTGGGCCTTGCGGTTCAGGCCTATCAGAAGCGCGCGCCGCAGGTGATCGCCATGATCGCCGACCTGGCCCAGCGTTCGGGCCGCCGGCTGATGGTGCGTCTGGTCAAGGGCGCCTACTGGGACACCGAGATCAAGCGCGCCCAGATCGCCGGGCGCGTGGATTATCCCGTCTTCACCACCAAACAGGCCACGGACCTGAACTTCCTGGTCTGCGCCGAGGCCATGGTGGAAGCCGCGCCCCACATCTATTCCCAGTTCGCCACCCACAACGCCCACACCCTGGCCGCCGTGAACCGCATGGCGCGCGAGCGCGAGGTGCGCATCGAATTCCAGCGCCTGCACGGCATGGGCGAGGCGCTGTACGACGCCGCCCGTCATACGTGGAACGAAGGCGCCGAACCGGTGGTCCGGGCCTATGCGCCGGTCGGGGGCCATGAGGAGCTGCTGCCTTATCTGGTGCGCCGCCTGCTTGAGAACGGCGCCAACTCATCCTTCGTCCACGCCTTGCTGGACGAGCGCGTCCCGGCCGCCGACGTGGCCGCCGATCCAATCTCCGCCGTCGAGGCTCAGCCCGACCGTCACCCCAAACTCCCGGTGCCCAGAGACATGTACGGAAATCGCCTGAACTCACTCGGCCGCGACTATTCCCAGGCCGAAGACCGCGAAATCCACGCCCAGACGCTGGAGGCGCTGGACCGTGAGAAGCTGAACGCCGGCCCCTTCATCGGCGGCGCCCTGAAGGCGGGCGAGAATCCGCGCGATGTGACGAGCCCGTGCGATCGCTCGCGCATTCTGGGGCACGTGTCCGAAGCCACGGCCGAGGATGTGGACGAGGCGGTTCAGCGTGCGGCGAAAGCCCAGATCGCCTGGGACCGCTCCGGCGGCGCCGCGCGCGCGGCGATCCTGCGCGCCATGGGCGACGCTCTGGAAACGGATATGGACCGCCTGATCGCGCTGCTGTGCCGCGAGGCGGGCAAGACCCTGGATGACGGGGTTGCCGAGGTGCGCGAGGCGGCGGACTTCTGCCGCTACTACGCCATGCTGGCCGAGCAACAGTTCGGCGGCCCGGAGGATCTGATCGGCCCGGCGGGCGAGTCCAACCGCCTGGTCCTGCACGGCCGGGGCGTGTTCGCCTGCATCAGTCCGTGGAACTTCCCCCTGGCCATCTTCACCGGCCAGGTGGCCGCCGCCCTGGCCGCCGGCAACGCCGTCTTGGCCAAGCCCGCCGAACAGACGCCGCTGGTTGCCTGCGAGGCCGTCCGTCAGTTCCAGAAGGCGGGCCTGGATCCTGACCTTCTCGCGCTCGTCCCGGGCCGGGGCGAAACGGTGGGCGCGGCCCTGGTCAATCATCCGGGCATCGACGGGGTCGCCTTCACGGGCGGCACCGACACCGCCTCGGCCATCAACCGCTCCATCGCCGCCCGTGAAGGTCCGATCATCCCCTTCATCGCCGAAACGGGCGGACTGAACGGCATGTTCGTGGACACCACCGCCCTGCGTGAACAGGTCATCGACGATGTGATTGCGTCAGCTTTCGGCTCCGCCGGTCAGCGCTGCTCGGCCCTGCGCATGCTGTTCATCCCCAGGTCCAACGCCGACGATTTCATCCAGCGTCTGGCCGGCGCCCTGAAGACCCGCGTGGTGGGCGATCCCGCCGATCCCTCCACAGACATCGGACCGGTCATCGACGCGGAGTCCCGGGAGATTCTCGAGAGGCACGTCCAGCGTCTTGAGAAGGAGGCCAAGGTCGTCGCCCGCGCCGACCTTCCCGAGGGCGCCGACAAGGGCGATCTGTTCGCCCCCGTCATCGCCGAGGTGCCCGCGCCCGACTTCCTGGAAAAGGAAGTCTTCGGTCCGATCCTTCACATCTATCGCTACGACCCGGACAACCTGGAAGAGGTGGCGCGCAAGCTGGCGGCGCGTGGCTATGGCCTGACCCTGGGCGTGCACAGCCGCATCGACGCCTTCGCGGCGGACGTCATGGAACTGGTGCCTGCGGGCAACGTCTATGTGAACCGCTCGATCACCGGCGCGGTTGTGGGCGTTCAGCCCTTCGGCGGCGAAGGTCTGTCGGGCACCGGTCCCAAGGCGGGCGGGCCCAACAGCCTGATCCGCTATGCGGCGGAAAAGGCCATCAGCGTCAATATCGCCGCTCAGGGCGGCGACCCCGCCCTGCTCAATCTGTAAGGCGGCGTTGACTCCGCGTTAGGGCAAGCTGGGGCAGGATACGCGCCCAACGCCGCCGACGGGGCGGGCAAACGGGCGTATTCATGGCTCACGACGCCGCCATCCATGACGAAGCCTTCGCCGACGCGGTTCGGCGTCGCCGCAAGAACCTGCCCATTCGCATGGGCGTGGCGGTGGTGGGCGTTCTGGTGTTTTCGCCGGTTATCGGAGCCGGCCTGGCCCTGGCGTGGATCGCCGCCTACTTCATTGTGCAACTGCTTGACGCCCTGGCCTGTTCGCCCATCTCGTCGGGAAAAACCGAGACCCTGACGGTCTGGCGCAAGATCATCGCTGCGGTTGCTATCGCCGCCAGTTCGGCGGTTTACGGCTTCTTCGCCCTGCCGCTATGGCAAATGGGCGGCCTGGCGGGCGGCATCTGCGCCGTGATGATCATCGCGGGCGGGGTGATGAACGCCCTGATGGTTTCGGGCCGTTCGTCACTGATGCTGGGCCTGTATCTGGCGCCGCTGTTTCTGTATCTGATCGCCACCCCCCTGCTGATGCTGGCGGAAGGCGCCGGGCGCGCGGAGGCCACCGCCGCGGCGGTCATCAGCTTCACCATTCTGGCCTTCGCCCTAGCCGCCTACAGCAGCAACGCCCGCCTTGCGGAGTCCGAACGGGAGGCCCAACGCGACTCGGATCGACGTCGCCGCGAGGCCGAGGCCGCGGTCGCCGGCAAGTCCGCCTTCGTGGCCACCATCAGCCATGATCTCAGGACGCCCCTGTCCGCCATCCTGACCGGCGCCCAGGAGCTGGAGGCCCGAGCCGCCGATCCCGGCTCGCGCGAAACCGCCGCCCTGATCGGCGAGGCGGGTCAGATGATGAAGACCCTGCTGGATCATCTGCTGGACCACGCAAAGCTGGAAGCGGGCCGGATGGAGGTCCAGGCCGAGCCTTTCAACCTGCGTCAGGTGCTGGCCCGCACCATCCGGCTCTGGCAGCGCGAGGCGGCCGAGCAGGGACTTCGCTTGCGTCTGGAGGGCGCGTCCCAGACGCCAGACTGGGTGAGGGGGGATCCCACCCGCATCCGGCAGGTGCTCAACAACCTGATCTCAAACGCCCTGAAGTTCACCCAGGACGGAACCGTCACGGTTCGCATGCGCGCCTGGGATCAGGACGAAGGCGTCGCCCTGACCCTGGACGTGATCGATACGGGTCCGGGCATGGACGCGAAACAGCTGGCGCGCCTGTTCACGCCATTTGACCAGACAGACGACGCGGTCACCGCCCGTCACGGCGGCACCGGTCTGGGCCTCAGCATCAGCCGCGATCTGGCGCGCCTCATGGGCGGCTGGCTGACGGCGCGCAGCGCCAGGGGCGAGGGCGCGACCTTCACCCTGGCCCTGACCCTGCCGCGCGCCGCCGCCCCCGACGCGCCGCCGGTCCAGGCGCCGGAAGCGGTTGATCGTGTCGCCAAGAGCCGGCCCCTCGCCGCCCGCAAGCCCGCGGCCGAGGCGCCTGACCCATCGGAGCAGCCCGAGCCAGCGCTGGTCATCGCCTCGGAAACCGTCGCGGATGAGGTCGCCGAACCCGCCGAGATGTCGGTCGAGGCCGACACGGTCGAAGAGGCGGAGCCCGCCGGGCGCCCCTTGCGCGTGCTGGTGGTCGATGATCACGAGATCAACCGGCGCGCCGTCCAGCTGATCCTGACGCCACTGGGCGTTGAAATCGGTTCGGCCGTTGACGGTCTCGCCGCCCTGGCCCTGACCGAGGTCCAGACCTACGACGTCATCTTCATGGATGTGCGCATGCCGGAACTGGACGGGCGCGAAACCACCCGGCGCCTGCGCGCCGGCGACGGGCCCAACCGCACGACCCCTGTGATCGCCGTGACCGCCGATACGGCCCAGGACGACATCGACGCCTGTATGGCTGCGGGCATGGATTATTTCGTCTCCAAGCCCCTGACGCCGGCGGCCCTGCTGGGCGCCTTGAATCACGTTCTGGCCGAAGCCGCCGCAACCCGCGAGACCGAGGCCGCCTAGACGGACAGGAAGGACCCCAGCCGCGCCGTCAGCGCTGCAGCGTCCTTAAGCTCGCATTCCCACAGGATCAGGACGCGCCAGCCGTCGGCGGCCAGCGCCTCTTCCGACGTCCGGTCACGCTCCCGGTTCCGGCCGATCTTGGCGCGCCAGTAATCGCCGTTGGCCTTGGGTTGCCGGGCGCCCCGTGCGCAGTCATGACCGTGCCAGAAACAGCCGTGCACGAAGATCACCGCCCGCCGCCCCTTCATGACCACGTCAGGCCGTCCCGGCAGGCCCGCGCCCCCCAGTCGATACCCCACGCCCAGCGCCCTCAGCGCCCGGCGCACGATCATCTCCGGTCCGGTGTCGCGGCCCTTGACCCGCCGCATGACGGCGCTGCGCTTGTCCGGGCTGAAGACGTCGGTGGTCATGACAGCCCCATGCCCTCAAGCAGCGAGCCGCCGCGCGGCGAGTGATAGGGCGCGCATAATGCCCTCAAGCAGCGAGCCGCCGTGCGGCGAGTGATAGGGCTCTTATCAGCTAAGCTGTGTCAGCAGATGTTCGGCCGACGACACCTTGAACTCGCCGCCTTGCTCCACATTGAGCTCGGTCACCACGCCGTCCTTGATGAGCATGGAATAGCGCTGCGAGCGGTGACCCATGCCGAAGCCGGTGGCGTCCAGCTCCAGACCCAGCTGTTTCGTGAAGTCGCCGTTGCCGTCGGCCACCAGCAGGATGTCGTCGCCGCTCAGGCCCTGCTGCTCGGCCCAGGCGCCCATGACGAAGGGGTCGTTGACCGACACGCCCACGATCCGGTCCACGCCCTTGGCCTTCAGCTCGTCATGCTTCTCCTTGAAGCCGGGAAGGTGGCGCGCGGAACAGGTCGGGGTGAAGGCGCCGGGCACCGCGAACAGGGCCGTGGTTCCCTTGCCGAAAAGCTCGGCGGTCTTCACCGGCTTAGGGCCCTCGGGGGTCATGGTGGCGAGGGTGGCGTCGGGCAGGCGGTCGCCGGGCTTGATGGTCATGGATGGCTCCTGTGGTTTCCTGCGACAGATAGAGAGGCGCGACGACCATTCCAAGCGGCGCAAAGCAAAAGGGCCGGCGTTTCCGCCGGCCCTTGAGAATGCTTGTTGGTGCGCCCGATCAGGCGGCGGCTTGTTCCGCCAGCTTGGCGCGGATCTGGCGCTTGATGCGCTGGGCCTTGACCGACAGCTGCTCGTCGCGGGCCTTGACGATGAACACGTCCAGGCCGCCCTTGTAGTCCAGGGTGCGCAGCGCGGCGTTGGAGATGCGCAGGGAGAAGGTCTGACCCAGCGATTCCGAAGCCAGCTTGACCGTCTTCAGCGACGGCAGGAACCGGCGCTTGGTCTTGACATTGGAGTGGCTGACGCTGTGGCCGACCATCGGGCCGATCCCGGTGAGTTCGCAACGACGCGACATCGTCAAAATCCTTGGCAGGCGGGCGGACCGAACGGCCGCGCGGCGCATGAAACAATGGCGCGCGGGGCAGGGCTCCCGCGCGAGAGGGGGCCGTATAGGCGCACAGACCCCTTTGCGTCAAGGGCGTGAGAGTCTTTCGCCTCGTCGGGGAACGGCTGTTGTTCAGCCGCCGTTCAAGCGCCATCTGTAACATGACCATCAGACAGCCACACGAAAGGGGCGACCATGAAGACCATGACCACCAGACGACGCGCCCTTGGGCTCGGATCCGGCCTCGCCGCCGTGGCCGCCCTGGCCGTGGCGACCGGTCCGCACGCCCAGACGCCGCCGCCGGACCAGCCCCAGCCGGGGTACTGGGAATACACCACCCGCGTGCTGGGCGTCAGCGACACAGAACAGAAGTGCGTGCGTCCCAGCGAGATCAACCGCTTCTTCAACGGCCTGTCCACGCGCCGTTGGCAATGCACCTATCCGGTGCGCGAGGTTGGCGGCGGAAACTCGCGCTTCGAGGGCACCTGCCGGGACCGGCGCGGGCGCACCGTCAATGTGCGCCTGAACGGTCCATACGCCAGCGAGAACTTCCGCTTTGAAGGCGGCGCCCAGCTGGCACGCGGCACACCCTATATCCCCGCCAGCATCACCGCCCGCCGCATCTCGGCCCAGTGCCCGGCGGACGCCGAGTACTTCTGAGAAAAGCGGCTCGACAGCAAAAAAGGCCCGGGAGCGATCCCGGGCCTTTTCAATTCGGCGGTGCGCCCGATCAGGCCGCTTCGGCGGCGGGCGGCGTGATGGCCTTCTTGGCGCTCAGCGACTTGGCCAGCAGGGCCACGGCCTCTTCCTTGTCGATGCGGTTGGCGGCAGCCACCTCGCGCGCCATGCGGTCCAGGGCCGATTCATAGAGCTGACGCTCCGAATAAGACTGTTCCGGCTGGCTCTCGGCGCGGTGCAGGTCGCGAACCACCTCGGCGATGGAGATCAGGTCGCCCGAGTTGATCTTGGCCTCATACTCCTGGGCCCGGCGCGACCACATGGTGCGCTTGACGCGGGCGCGACCCTTGAGGGTCGTCAGCGCCTTGGTGACCACGTCCTCGGCGGCCAGCGAGCGCAGACCGGCGGTCTTGGCCTTGGCGGTGGGGACGCGCAGGGTCATCTTCTCGTGGTCGAAGGTCACCACATAGACCTCCAGCGACATGCCCGCGACCTCTTGGGTCTCCACAGCCGCCACCTTGCCGACGCCGTGCGCCGGATAGACCACGCTGTCGCCCACCTTGAATTCCAGACCGCTCTTGCTCGTCATATCAAATCCTTTCAGCGGCGAAGACGGGGCGCTCGTTCAGGACATGCGTCGTCATCGTCGGCGATGCGGGATTACCGACAATCAGGACGCAAGACCTAGAAATGAGAACGGGACACCCAACCTCTGGCCGATCCCGCCTTCCAGGGCGGGATTCTTTAACGAACGCGGGCGGCCCGCAGAAAAGCGGCGACCGCCCGACCCAATGAGAGATAATCTATCACAAAACCACGCAATTTCAAAATGTCCGCGTCGCAGGGTCGGACATTGGCCGCGCAAGGCGACCGTGGCGAAATTGAGGCGCCGAAACCGGCTCAGGAACCCTTGCCGGGCGCTGTTGAGAAATACTTCTCGAACTTGCCCGTCTCGCGCTCGAACTGTTCCTTGTCGGCCGGCGGTTCGCCCTTGACGGTGATATTGGGCCAGACCTTGGCGTATTCCGCATTGATCTGCAGCCACTTGCCGTCCGGCTCGTCCTCGGTGTCGGGTTTGATGGCGTCCACGGGACATTCCGGTTCGCACACGCCGCAGTCGATGCACTCGTCGGGGCTGATGACCAGGAAGTTCTCGCCCTCGTAGAAGCAGTCCACCGGACAGACCTCCACGCAGTCCATGAACTTGCATCTCACACAGGCGTCGGTGACGATGTAGGTCATCGAAGGTCGCGGGTCCGGGCGCGGTTTCAGGAACGGGTCGCGGAAATGGCCCCCGCGCGCGATCAAGTCAACCGCAGTTCCTCTGGCGCGGGCCGAGAGAGCCCCTATCTGTAACTTTGGCGATTGCCGATCCGGCGCGCCAGATAGTCATCAGGAGGGATTCACCCATGTCGTCATTCCGCCCCGCCGCCTTCGCCGCCATCCTCGCCGTTGCTGCGACCGCCGGCGCCGTCACCGCCCAGGATCCGTTCGTCACCGACCCGGCCCAGGTGCGGGCGGGCGTCTATGATCTGGACGCCAGCCACGGCAAGATCACCTGGTCCGTCAGCCACATGGGCTTCTCCACCTATGTGGGCCAGTTCGTGAACGTCTCGGGCGAACTGACCCTGGATCCGGCCAATCCGGCCAACAGCGCTCTCAGCGCCACCGTGCCGCTGGCCGATGTGGCGTCCAACGATGACGGCCTGAACGGCCACCTTCTCACCGCCGACTTCTTCGACGCTGAAAACCACCCCACGGCGACCTTTACCGCCACCTCCATCGTGGTGGACGCGGACGATGCGGACGAGGCCACCGTCACCGGCGACCTCACCCTGCGCGGCGTCACCCGCCCGGTGGTCATGGAGGTCGAGTTCAACCAGGCCGGGGTCAATCCGGTGAACCAGCGCTACACCGTCGGCTTCGACGGCGAGGCGACCATCCAGCGGTCGGAGTTCGGCATCGACTACGGCCTGCCCCTGCTGGGCGACGAGGTCGAGCTTCACATCGAAGGCGAGTTCATCCTTCGGGACTAAGAGCGGCGTAAAGGGCGCGGGCCTCCTCGGGCGGTCCGCGCCGCACGCCCAATCCGGCGATGCGCAGGGCCGTCACCCGCCCGCCGATGGCGAACAGCAGTTCGTCGCCGACCCGCACGGTTCGACCGGGGCGGTCCACGCGCTGCTGAACGCCCCCACGGGTGACGCGCACCCGGCCCGCTTCCACGAAGGCCGCCGCCAGCGCCCGGGTCCGCATGAACCGCGCCCGGTGCAGCCACACGTCCAGCCGGCAGGCCTCGTCGCTCATTCAGGGCGGCTCGCGCTCTTGCGACGTCTGCGCCTGCGGGCCGTCGCAGGGGCCGGCGCGTTCAGAACGGCCAGGGCCGCGAAGGGCGAATCCTTGACCGGGCCCGTCTTCGCGGGTTTGCGGTCCGGGGCCCGCTTCAAGGCGTTCAGGATCGCGCGGCCCTGATCGGCGCTCCAGCCCAGCTCGGCCAAGGCGGCCTCTGACAGGGCCGGACGGCCCTTTTCCGGCTTCTCGGCCCTGACCAATTCCGCCATGCGTTCCAGCGCCTCTACCGGAACCAGCCACGGCCCGACGGCCCGCAGGCCGAACGCGGACAGCGCGCGGGGGCCGGGCAGGGGCTCGGGGGTGGCGATCAGCGTCCCCGGCGCGGGGCGGAACGCCTGATCCGCCACATGGGCCTGCATCAGGCCCACCGCGCGCGGCTTCATCAGGGCCGGCATCCACACAGAATGGACCCCCACGCGCACGGCCATGGTCTTCAACGCCCGCCGCTCGGCCTGGCTCAACGCCGCCAGATCGGCCTGCACCGCGCGCCGGTCGATCAGGCCCCCGGCCTCGATCAGCCGGAAGGCCAGCCCGCGCGGCAGCCCCTTCAGGCTCCCGCCGGCCGTAAGGTCGCGCAGGCGTTTCAAGGGCCTCAAGGCTCGCCCCGCCTCGGCCGCCAGCCAGGCCTCGACGCGCCGCACCGCCCGCTCCCGCGACGGCGCCGGCCCCAGGTCGCCCAGCAGGCTCACACGCGGATTGAACGGGTCGCCGCCTGTGACGCGCGCCGCGATCTCGCCGCGCCACAGCACCGCCCCGTCAGGCAGCACCGAAAAGGCGGCGTCCTCGTCGGCCGCCAGCCGGCCCAGCCGCCGCGCGATCTCCGGTCCCACCGCATGCCGCGCGGCGGCGCGCAGGGCGCGGTCCTCAAGACCGGTGGCGCCGCGCTCCGGCGTAAACGCCACCCCGGTCAGGCGGCCCACGGCCTGACCCTCGACAATGACCTGGCCGTCGCCTTCGATCTCGGTGGCCATGTCCTCGCGCACGTTCAGCGCCCGCATCAGGGCGGTGGTGCGGCGGTCAACGAAGCGGGCGGTCAGCCGCTCGTGCAGCACGTCCGACAGTCGCTCCTCCAACACCTTGGCCCGCTCGCGCCAGTGCTTCGGGTTGTGCAGCCAGTCCGGGCGGTTTGCGATGTAGGTCAGGGTCCGCACCGCCGCCAGCCGCGCCGACAGCTGGTCGATCTGGCCGTCGTCCCGGTCCGCCTGGTCGAACCGCGCGGCGAACCAGTCCTCGGTCAGGCGCCCGCCCCGGCCCGTCAGAGCCTTGAACACGGTCAGGGCCAGCCGGGAATGCTCATCCAGCGTCGTCTTCTGGAAGTCGGGGAGCTGGCACGCCTCCCACAGACGCATCACCGCCCCGCGCGATCCCGCCACCCGCGCCACCGCCTCGTCCTGCATCAGCCGGCGCAGCACGGTCTCGTCCAGCGACTCGCCGGACAGGGTCAGGCCGTCCCGCCCCGGCGTCACCGTCAGCGACCGCAGCAGATCGGGCAGGGTGTCGTAATCCAGCCGGGCGTTGCGCCACTCGGCTGACAGAACCGGATCGAAATGGTGCTCCACCACCTGTTCGACGATGTCCGCGTCGATCTCGTCGCACTCGCCCGTGACCCCGAACGTCCCATCCCTCAGATGTCGCCCCGCCCGCCCTGCGATCTGGCCGATCTCGTGGGCGTGAAGCCAGCGGGTGCGCCGTCCGTCGAACTTCCTCAGACCTGCAAAGGCCACATGGTCCACGTCCATGTTCAGGCCCATGCCGATGGCGTCCGTGGCCACCAGAAAGTCCACCTCGCCCGACTGGAACAGCGCCACCTGGGCGTTGCGGGTGCGGGGGCTTAGCGCGCCCATGACCACCGCCGCCCCGCCCCGTTGGCGACGGATCAGTTCGGCGATGGCGTAGACCTGATCGGCCGAGAAGGCGACGATGGCCGAGCGAGGCGGCAGCCGCGTCAGTTTCTTCGACCCCGCATAGCTCAGGGTCGATAGCCGGTCCCGAGACACGATCTCCGCATCGGGGACCAGTCGCCGCACCAGCGGCGCCATGGTCCCCGCGCCCAGGAACATGGTCTCCAGCTGGCCGCGCGCGTGCAGCAGGCGCTGGGTGAACAGATGGCCCCGCTCGGGATCGGCGCACAGCTGGATTTCGTCCACGGCCAGGAACTCGACCGTCTTCTCCAGCGGCATGGCCTCGACCGTGCACACCCACCAGTGGGGCCGGGGCGGGATGATCTTCTCTTCGCCGGTGACCAGCGCCACCGACCGGGCCCCCATGCGCGCCACGATGCGGTCGTAGATCTCGCGGGCCAGCAGCCGCAGCGGCAGGCCGATCATGCCCGAGGCGTGACCGAGCATCCGCTCGACCGCCAGATGGGTCTTGCCGGTGTTGGTGGGCCCCAGCACCGCGGTGACGCGGGACGGGGCCAGGCCGGTGGGGCGGTCGTTCATGACGGCTCCAAGGTGGCCATGACCGCGCCCGGACTCAAGCGTGACGTGGCGAGTGTAAACAGCGCGGCAGGATTCGGGGGAACAGGGGCGAAACGAATCAGGACCGAATCACTGACTTCGCCCGATTCAGGATTTGTTCCCTACAAGATATTGTATCTTAACGGGGTTTAACCACTAGCGAATTCCGGCGCGGCGTTGTGGCGCGGACGAAGATCCTGTCAGAAGCCGGGCAGGGGCCTATATTGACGCCATGGCCAAGACACCTCCGCCTTCAGACGCAGCTCAGGACCAATGGCCGGCGCTGTCGCCGCTCAGGACGGGGCTCGCCTGCCGTTGCCCCAGATGTGGCGAGGGTGCGCTGTTCCAAGGCTTTCTGAACCTGCGCGAATCCTGTCCCGAATGCGGCCTGGACTACGGCTTCGCCGACCCGGCCGACGGTCCGGCCTTCTTTGTCATGTCGGGCGTGGGCATCGCCGTGACCCTGCTGTTCCTGTGGATGGAGATCGCCTTCCGGCCGCCCATGTGGCTGCATCTGATCTTCACCCTGCCGCTGTTCGTCGTCGGCTGTCTGGCCACCCTGCGCCCGGTCAAGGCGTGGCTGATCAACGAACAGTTCGTTCGCAAGGCCTCGGAGGCGCAGTTCTCGTTCCTGGGCCGGTCAGGCGGCTCGAAAACGGAATAGACGCTTGTGCAACGGGGCCTGGGCCTCGTACCGCGCCAACTCGTCTTCCATCCACGGGAAGTAGGCCCGCACCATGCGCGCAGCTTCCCGATCCACAGCGATCTGGATCATGTCCGAGACCGGCGGCGGCGAGGGTTTCAGGCCCAGCTTGTTCGAGGCTGAATTCGAGTTCTCCAGCTTGTCGATGTCGCGCCGAAACCCGTCCGGGGTGAGTTCGAGCTGATCAAGCAGATTGGCCTCGACCCATGTCAGCAGGTCGGGCGCCCGCACCATGTCGTCCAGGTTGAACAGGTGAATCCGGCCCGGAGCCTGATGAATCATGCGCTCGTAGGTCTGCACGGACCTGATCCAGGCCTCCAGGAACGCGCCCACCGTCTTGAACTTGTTCCAGGGCATGATCCGATAGGATCGCCAGACGTGGAACGGGTTTCGCAGGCAGTAGACATAGTGCGGCTGGCGCGACGGGTCGCTGAAGATCGCTTCGTAGCGAGCGAAATGCCGCTCGTGTCGCGGCGTCTTGTGGCCGAACCAGCGGGCCCGGCTGCGGACCATGGGGCGAGACGGCGTGCTGTCGCGGAAGGCCGCCCTGGCCAGCCCATACATCCGGACGGGTTCGGGCGGCTGCTTCTGGGTCGCCACGCTCGCCAGCCACGCCATCATCTTGGAGCCCACGGCCCCGCCGATTTCGCCCTGCAGTTCGACGTCCCGCGAGTTGTTCAGGATGTTGGCGCACATTCGGGTGCCTGACCGGCCCATCCCGAACACGATCAGGGGCCGGGCGAGATCCGCGGGCCTGCTGACAGCCGGTTCCTTTCCGGACAGCCCGGCCTTCTGTACGCTTTCCACGCTTTCAAACTCCGTTCGCTTTTCACTCGCCCATGTAGCCGCTAGGAACGCGGTCTAAGGCCCCGTAGCTCAGCTGCATAGAGCAAGGCTTTCCTAAAGCCGAGGTCGGAGGTTGGAGTCCTCCCGGGGTCGCCATGGTTGTTCTTTCTGAACCACATGAAGGCCTTGCCTGTCGATACGGCCCGAGCCGTCGGCGGGTCAGGCGTCACACCCCCAGGGCGTTCTTCAGGGTTTCCAGCATCCGGCGGGCGTCCACCGGCTTGGGCACCCACCCGTCCATGCCGGCGGCCAGATAGCCGTCGGTTTCGTGGGCCAGGGTGCTGGCGGTCACGGCGATGATGGGGGTGCGGGGCCGGTCCCCGGACTGTTCCCGCTCGCGGATGCCGGCGGTGGCGGCCAGGCCGTCCATCTTCGGCATGTGGATGTCCATGAGGATGGCGTCCCAGTCGCCCGACTCCCACGCCTGCACCGCCGCCTCCCCGTCCTCCACCGCCTCGCTCTGAATGGCGAACTGGCTGAGCAGGGTCGAAAGCACCAGCCGGTTGGCGGGGTTGTCCTCGGCGATCAGGACGCGCACCGGGCGGTCCGGCGTGGTCCCGGCCGTTTCATCACGCGCCGCAGGCTCGCTGGGGGGCAGGGCGATTTCCAGGGCGAAGACGGAACCCTCGCCCGGCGTGCTTTCCACCGTCACCGTACCGCCCATGAGGGCCGCCAGGTCGCGACAGATGGCCAGACCCAGTCCCGCCCCGCCATGCTTTCGCGTGCTGGAGCCATCGGCCTGGACAAAGCGGTCGAACAGTCGGGCGCGATCCTGGGCCGCGATGCCGGGCCCGGTGTCGGCGACGCTCAGGCGAAGGACGTCGTCCTCTCGCTCGATGCGGCCTTCGACCCGCCCGGTCTCGGTGAACTTCAGGGCGTTGGAGAACAGGTTGCCCATGACCTGGCGAATGCGCACGGCGTCACCCATGAACCAGCCCTCGGCCTCGGGCGCGACGGTCATGGCGAAGGCCAGCCCCTTCTCGGCGGCCAGCGGTTCGTAAAGGGCGGCCAGATCGTCGCCAAGGGTCTTCATGTGGAAGGGCGCCGGCTCCAGGGACAGGCGTCCCGCCTCGATGCGCGAGATATCGAGGATGTCGTTGATGATGCGCAGCAGGGCGCCCCCGGACTTGTTGATGGTGTCCAGCCGCTGGCGCTGGGCCGGCGACAGCTCGTCGTGGGCCATGATCTGGGCCATGCCCAGCACGCCGTTCAGGGGCGTGCGCAGTTCGTGGGTCATGGTGGCCAGGAACTCGGACTTGGCGCGGTTGGCGGCCTGGGCCTCGATCATCAGGGCTTCGGTATTGCGGCGGTGCTCCTCCGCTTCGGCCTCGAGGCGCTGCTTGACCACGGCGGCGCGGCGGAAGGTGTCCACGGCCCGCGCCATGTCGCCGATCTCGTCGCGGCGGCCAACACCGGGCGCCACGAAGTCGATCTCGCCGGCGGCAAGCCGGCGCATGATCCGTGTCAGGGCCGAAATGGGCGAGCCCATGTCGCGCACCAGCAGGGCGCCCATAAGCGCGGCGATCAGGGCGGCGCTCAGGATGCCGATGACCAGGGCGAATTCCATGACCAGAAGCGCCTGGCCTCCGGCGCCGTTGTGGTCCGCCAGGGCGCGGCGAGCGTCGTCCCGCATGGCGTCCAGGGCGTCCTCGGCGGGCGCGATGAGGCGGTCGGCCAGACCGGCCTCGCCCACCAGGGCGGCGGCCTCCATCCGGCGTGCGGGGTCGGCGGCCATGGCCACGGCGGGCGCCATGGCTTCCGCTTCCCACCGGGCATGGGCGGCGGTCATGGCCGTGACCCGCTCGGCCAGCTGCGGGTCAGCCGCCGCCAGTTCCATCAGGCGTTCAGCCTGCTCCACATAACCGGGGCGGTGCAGGGTTTCGATGCGGCGCAGATAATAGGTCTCGCCTGTCAGCATGTAGCCACGCAGGGAGTTCTCCTGCCGCGCCAGGGCGAAGCGCGCGATTTCGGCGGCCTGGAGGGTTTCCAGGGCGCGGGCGCTGGCCACTTCGGCGCGCTTTACCGTCTGCGTGTGGGCGAACAGCACCAGACCCATGACGGCGATGGCGGCCAGGACCACCGAGAAGGCGACGGCCATCTTCAGGGGCGTGCGCAGATGCAGCAGTCCCAGCCCCCTGCTCAAGGCGGCGGTCAGAGTGCGCTTGGCTCCATCTCCCGGCATCAGCCCCCCTCGGACCGGCCTTTTCCCGTTGTGCCGAAACTAGGCCACGGCGGCGGTTGCGGGCGCGTTAATGTCTGGCGATTTCGTCAGACCGCCAGGTCGAGGGCCACGGGTGCGTGGTCGCTGGGCCGTTCCCAGGCGCGAACATCCTCGTGGATGCGGGCCGAGCCGGGGATGACGGCCGGCGTCAGGCCGGGTGAGGTCCAAAGGTGGTCCAGCCGCAGGCCCCGGTTGGATTGGCGAAAATCGGCGGCGCGATAGCTCCACCAGCTGGCCAGTTTCTGGTCCTCCGGGTGGGCGTCGCGGATCACGTCGGCGAACCCCAGCGAGGCCTGCAGCGCCCGCATGGCCGCCACCTCCACCGGGGTGTGGCTGACGATCTTCGACATGTAGCGGTGGTTCCACACGTCGTTCTCGCCGGGCGCGATGTTCAGGTCGCCGGCCACAAGCAGGGGCGCCTCGGGATCCCGAGCGGCGAACTGGCGGGTCAGGCGCTCGTAGAAGTCCAGCTTGTGATCGAATTTGGCATTCAGGGCCCGGTCGGGGACGTCGCCGCCGGCCGGGATGTAGAAGTTCTGGATTTCGACGCCCCGGATGACGCCCGAGACGCAGCGGGCGTGGCCCTCGCGGCAGGCGGCCATGTCCGGCGCATCGACGATGGGATGGCGTGAGGCGATGGCCACGCCGTGCCAGCCCTTCTGACCCGCGATCTTCAGGTGCGGCAGGCCCATGTCCCTGAAGGCGGCCTCCGGGAATTGGTCCGGCAGGCATTTGATCTCCTGCAGGCACAGCACGTCCGGGGCCTGTTCAGCCACGAAGCGGGCGACCTGATCGGCCCGCAGGCGCACGGAGTTGACGTTCCAGGTGACGACGCGAAGGGACATGAGCCACCTAGAGCATGCGGCGGGCCGGCGTCCACGCCAGCATAAAAATACGCCCGGTCTTTTCGGACCGGGCGTAAATCAGTTTCGTCTCTCTCACGCCGCCACCGGGAGGGGATGGTGTCCGGGACGGTCAGGACAGCCGCCGCCGTCCTGTGTCCCAAAAACCACGCAAGCAGAAAAAAGTCAACTAAAAAGCGAAGTCGCTTCGGCGTGACTGAGAGAACACGACTCTTAGTTTCGACCTGGACGACGAGTGGGGTCGCGCAGGGTGAACAGGCTGTTGGGCAGGCTGTTCACGGCCTCGAAGGACGAGAGCTGTGTGCGGGTGCGCTGGCCCTGCGGATCAATCACGGTCCACTCCATCAGGCGGACGGGGCTGCCGGCGAAGGCCAGGATGACCTGCCCCTCGTTGGGGCGACGGGCGTCCCGGGCGACCACGGCGAAGGCGCCGGAGTCCATGCGGGTGACGCGGTCGATGCGCACGCCTTCCTCGATGCGGACGTCGCGACCCAGGAACACCGACAGCGGCGTGGCGGACAAGGGCGCCTGGCGGAACACCTCGAGGCGCGGGTCGTAGCGCATCAGGTTGTTGCCGTCGGCCACCACCAGCAGGCCTTCCGGATTGCTGTATTCGAAGCGCATCTTGCCGGGGCGCTGGATGAAGTAGCGGCCTTCGGCCCGGCGGCCGCCGGGGCCGGTCTCCACGAAGTCGCCCCGCGCGGCGCTGACGCCCTGGAACCAGGACGAAACGCGCCCGACCGTTTCGCGGTCGGCGGCGGAGAGATTGTTCTGGGCGAAGGCGGGCAGGCCGGCCATGACGGCGGCGCCCAGGGTGAGCGAGCCGGTGGCGAAGGCGCGGCGTGAGATATTCATGATCAGGCTCCCGTTCGGGATTGTTGAGACGATCCTTGTGACGCGGTGGCGCGGCAAGGGTGTGACGCCAGCCTGACCATATTCCGGCGCTGCGATGAAGCGCTGTTCAGCGAAACGGTCAGGATCGGTTCATCCGGCGGATAAGAGCGCGCGAGGCGGCCGGGCGTTCCCGGCGCCGCGAGCCCCCGCCGACACCGAGCCGCCGCCTCCACCACCCCGGCTGAGTCGCCGGGGCGGTCCCCCTCCCCATGAATGGGGAGGAGAGGCTGAGCCGCGCTCAAGCAGCGAGCCGCCGCGCGGCGAGCGCTAGCGCCCAAAGATGCACTCAACCAGCGAGGCCCCGCGGGCCGAGTGGTAGCGCCCTGCACATGCGCTCAAGCAGCGAGCGTCCGCGACGCGAGCGGTAGCGCCCTAGGATGGAGGCGGCCCGGCCAGGACGTCGCGCTTGCCGGCGTGGTTGGCGGGGCTGACCACGCCTTCCTGCTCCATGCGTTCGATCAGGGTGGCGGCGCGGTTGTAGCCGATCTGCAGGCGGCGCTGGACGTAGCTGGTGGAGGCCTTGCGGTCGCGGGTGACCACGGCCACGGCGCGGTCGTAGAGATCGTCGCCGGAGCCGCCGTTTCCGCCAAAGTCGCCCAAGCCCTCGTCCTCGTCGCCGCCCTCGGTGATCAGGTCCAGATACTCCGGCTCGGCCTGCTCGCGCAGGTGCTGGGCCACCTGCTCCACTTCATCATCGGTCACGAAGGGGCCGTGCAGGCGGGTGATGCGGCCGCCGCCGGCCATGTAGAGCATGTCGCCCTGGCCCAGCAGCTGTTCGCCGCCCTGTTCGCCCAGGATGGTGCGGCTGTCGATCTTGGAGGTGACCTGGAAGGAAATGCGGGTCGGGAAATTGGCCTTGATGGTGCCGGTGATCACATCCACCGACGGGCGCTGGGTGGCCATGATCAGGTGGATGCCGGCGGCGCGGGCCATCTGGGCCAGACGCTGGACCGCGCCCTCCACGTCCTTGCCCGCCACCAGCATCAGATCGGCCATCTCGTCCATGACCACCACCAGATAGGGCATGTGCTCGGGACGGATCTTCTCGGACTCATAGACCGGGCGGCCCTGATCATCGAAGCCGGTCTGGACCGTGCGCTCGAAATGCTCGCCCTTGGCCAGAGCCTCGCGGGCCCGTTCGTTGTAGCTGGCGATGTTGCGCACGCCGAGCTTGGACATGCGGCGATAGCGGTCCTCCATCTCGCGCACGGTCCACTTCAAGGCCACGACCGCCTTCTTGGGATCGGTGACCACCGGGGTCAGCAGGTGCGGGATCCCGTCATAGACGCTGAGCTCCAGCATCTTGGGGTCGATCATGATGAAGCGGCACTGTTCGGGCGACAGGCGGTACAGGATCGACAGGATCATGGCGTTGACCCCCACCGACTTGCCCGAACCGGTGGTGCCCGCGATCAGCAGGTGGGGCATGCGCGCCAGATCGGCCACATAGGGCTCGCCGCCGATGGTCTCGCCCAGCGCCAGGGGCAGCAGGTGCCCCGGCTTGGCGTATTCCGTGGAGGCCAGCAGGTCGCGCAGATAGACGGTCTCGCGCTTCTGGTTGGGCAGTTCGATGCCGATGGCGTTGCGGCCCTGAACCACGCTGACGCGACA
>NZ_JBLGCI010000018.1:0-48473 GCF_047617075.1 Brevundimonas sp. | reverse complement strand
AAGGGGGGAGGATTTCCATGACCGACACCCTCTACGCCCTCGCCACCCCGCCCGGTCGCGGCGCCATCGCCGTGGTTCGCCTGTCCGGGCCTGCAACGGACGCGACGCTGAAAGCCCTCGGCGCCGGCGATCTCGAACCCCGCCGCGCCTCGCTCCGCACCCTGCGCGACGGCTCGGGCGAAGTCTTCGACCAGGCCCTCATCCTCTGGATGCCCGGCCCCGCCAGCTTCACCGGCGAGGACTGCGCCGAACTTCACCTGCACGGCGGCCGCGCGGTGTTCGAAGCCTGTGCTCGCGCCCTGTCCGATCTGGGCCTGCGCCCCGCCGGGCCCGGCGAATTCTCGCGCCGCGCCTTCCAGAACGGCCGCATGGACCTGACCCAGGCCGAGGCGGTGGCCGATCTGGTGGACGCCGAATCCGACGCCCAGCGCCGTCAGGCCCTCGGCCAACTGGGCGGTGCCCTGTCCGAACGCTATGCCGCATTCCGCGCCTCGCTGCTGTCCATCCTCGCCCTGCTCGAGGCCGAGATCGATTTCCCGGACGAGGAGGGGGTGCCCGGCGGTCTGTCGAATCGGGTCGGCCCCATGATCGCCGCCCTGTCCGCCGACATCGACGCGGCCCTCGGCCAGGCCCGGCGTGGCGAACGCATCCGCGAGGGCTACCGGATCGTCCTGATCGGCGACACCAATGCCGGCAAGTCCACCCTGTTCAACCGGCTGGCGGGCCGTGAGGCCGCCATCGTCACCCCGACCCCGGGCACCACCCGCGATGTGCTGGAGGCCCATCTGACCCTCGGCGGCTACGCGGTCACCCTGATGGACACCGCCGGCCTGCGCGACACCTCCGACGCCATCGAGGCCGAGGGGGTACGCCGCGCCCGCGCCCGGGCCGCTGAGGCCGAGCTGCGCTTGTGGGTCCGCGCGCCGGGCTTCGACGGCGCCGCCGTGGCGGATCTGGTGCAGCCCGGCGATCTGGCCGTGCTGAACAAGTCGGACGTCGCTGCCCAGACCCCGCCCGACGGCATGGCGCATCTGGCGATCAGCGCCGAGCGGGGGGAGGGGCTCGATGCCCTTGAGTCATGGCTTGCCCGCCGCATCGCCGACGACCTGTCCGGCGCCGACTTCCCAGCTGTGACCCGTGAGCGCCACCGCATCCGGCTCGAACGGGCCCGGGAGCATCTGCTCGCAGCCCGCAACGCCATGACCATCGGCCCCGAGGTCGCCGCCGAAGACGTGCGTCAGGCCGCCAACGCCCTGGCCGAGATCGTCGGCGAAGTCGGTGTCGAGGATGTATTGGGCGAGGTCTTCTCTACCTTCTGCATCGGCAAATAGGGCTGTTTCACGTGAAACACCGCCCGCCGCCTTCCGCCCCTCGCGCAAGGATGACCGGGCGCCCATCTGATGCTATAGGCCCCGCCCCGAGTTCAGAGTCTCCATCGTGACCCAATCGCCCGAAAACCAAGTCTGGGACGTCATCGTCGTCGGCGGCGGCCATGCGGGCTGCGAGGCCGCGACGGCGGCTGCGCGCATGGGTGCGGCCACCCTGCTACTGACCCATCGCCTGGACACCATCGGCGAAATGTCCTGCAACCCGGCCATCGGCGGCCTGGGCAAGGGCCATCTGGTGCGCGAGATCGACGCCCTGGACGGCGTCATGGGCCGTCTGGCCGACTGCTCCGGCATCCAGTTCCGCTTGCTGAATCGTTCCAAGGGCGCCGCCGTGCGCGGCCCGCGCGCCCAGATCGACCGCAGGCTCTATCGCGAAGCCATGCAGGCCGAACTGGCCCAGACCCCGAACCTGACCATCGTCGCTGCGGCGGTTGAGGACCTGGTCATCGAGAACGGCCGCGTGGTCGGCGCCGTGGCGGACGACGGCCGGACGTTCCGCGCCGCCGCCGTGGTCCTGACCACGGGCACCTTCCTGAACGGGGTCATCCACCGGGGCGACGAGCGCATCCCCGCCGGCCGCCACGGGGACCAGCCCGCCATCGGTCTGTCCCGGCGCCTCTACGGCCTCGACCTGGACATGGGCCGCCTCAAGACCGGCACGCCCGCGCGTCTGGACGGCCGCACCATCGCCTGGGACCGGCTGGAGATGCAGCAGGCGGACGAGACCCCGGTCCCGTTCTCCTTCCTGAACGACCGCATCACCGTCCCGCAGATCGCCTGCGGCATCACCGCCACCAACGCCCGCACCCACGAGATCATCGCCGCCAATCTGGGCCAGTCCGCCGTCTATGGCGGCCACCTGTCCGGCCGCGGTCCGCGCTATTGCCCGTCCATCGAGGACAAGGTGGTGCGCTTCGCCGACAAGGACAGTCACCAGGTGTTTCTGGAGCCCGAAGGGCTGGACGACCCCACGGTCTATCCCAACGGCATCTCCACCTCCGTGGCGCCGGAGACCCAGCTGGCCTTCCTGCGCACCATGGCCGGGCTCGAGGCGGTGAAGGTGATCCGCTACGGCTACGCCATCGAATACGACTACATCGACCCGCGCGAGCTGGACCCCAGCCTCCAGATGAAGCGCCTGCCGGGCCTCTGGTGCGCCGGCCAGATCAACGGCACCACGGGCTATGAGGAAGCGGGGGCGCAGGGGCTTGTGGCCGGGCTGAACGCGGCCCGCGCCGCCTCGGGCGCCGACGTCGTCACCTTCGGCCGGGACGAGGCCTATATCGGCGTCATGATCGACGATCTTGTCACGCGCGGTGTGACCGAGCCCTACCGCATGTTCACCAGCCGGGCCGAGTACAGATTGACCCTGCGCGCCGACAACGCCGATCAACGCTTGACCGCTCGCGGCGTCGATCTGGGTCTGGTCGGCTCCGAGCGCGCAAACGCCTTCGCCGAGAAGGCCGCCAAGCTGAAGGCCGCCGACCAAGTGGTCCGCACCACCATCTTCACCCCCAACGAAGCCAAGGCCCTGGGCGTGGCCGTCAATGCGGACGGTCAGCGCCGGTCCATACGCGACCTGCTGGCCTACCCGGGCGTGACTCTGGACAACTTCGCCTCGGTCGTCCCCGCCATGGCCGACTGGCCCGAGGTGATCCGCGAACAGGTGGTCATCGACGCGGGCTACGCCGGCTACATTGATCGCCAGCGGGTGGAGGCCGAGTCCCTGCAGCGGGAAGAGGCCCTGGTCCTGCCCGACGGCCTCGACTACGCCACGGTCGGCGGCCTGTCGAACGAGGTGCGCGAGAAGCTGGAGCGCATCCGCCCCCGCACCCTCGGTCAGGCGGGCCGCATCGAGGGTATGACTCCAGGCGCCCTGACGGCCCTGCTGTTTCACGTGAAACACCGCCGGACCGCAGTGGCGTGAGCCTGACCGCCGCGCAGTTTCAGGCCCTCAGCCACGCCACCGACACCCAGATGGCCGATCTGGAGCGGTTCGGCGTCCTGCTGACCGATGCCAACCAAGTCATGAATCTGGTCGGCCCGGCCACCTTGCCAGATTACTGGTCCCGCCACGTGCTGGACAGCTGGCAACTGTTCGAACACGCCCCGGGCGCCCTGACCTGGGCCGATCTGGGGGCGGGGGCGGGCCTGCCCGGCGTGGTTCTGGCCATCTTTCTGAAAGACCGTCCCGGCGCCCACGCCCACCTGATCGACAGCCTGGGCAAGCGCTGCCGCTTTCTGGAACAGGTGAAGGCCGAGCTGGATCTGCCTGCCACCGTCATCAATGGCCGCGCCGAGGAGCAGGCCATCACCGCCCAAGTGGTCACCGCCCGCGCCGTCGCCCCCATGGACAAGCTGCTCGGTTATGCACAGCCCTACATGGAACGCGGTGCACAAGGTCTGTTCCTGAAGGGAGAAAAGGCCCCGGACGAGTTGAAGTCGGCCCGGAAATCCTGGCATTTCGACAGTACGCTCCATCCGTCGCGGCTGACCGACGGCCGGGGCCATGTTGTTCAAGTCCGGGGATTGCGCCGTGCCCGCTGATCGTCACCAGACCCGCGTCCTCGCGGTTTCCAACCAGAAGGGCGGGGTGGGCAAGACCACCACGGCCATCAATCTGGGCACCGCCCTGGCCGCCATCGGCCAGCGCTGCCTGATCGTGGATATGGACCCCCAGGGCAACGCCTCCACCGGTCTGGGCGTGGGCCGGGAATCTCGCACCGTCACCATCTATGACGTGGTTGTGGACGGCCGCTCCATCGACGACGCGGCGGTGAAGACCGCCGTGCCCGGCCTCGACATTGTGCCCGCCGACGCGGACATGTCCGGGGTGGAAATCGAGCTCAGCCAGGCCGACCGCCGCGCCTATCGCCTGCGCGATGCGCTCCGGGCGCAAGGGGAGGGCGGTCATACCCGGTATGACTATGTGCTCATCGACTGCCCGCCGTCCCTGAACCTGCTGACCCTGAACGCCATGAGCGCGGCGGACGCGGTGCTGGTGCCGCTACAGTGCGAATTCTTCGCCCTGGAAGGCCTGACCCAGCTCATGAAGACCATCGACATGTGCCGCCAAAGCCTTAATCCGGCTCTGGAAATTCAGGGGCTGGTGCTGACCATGTACGACCGGCGCAACAGCCTGTCGTCCCAGGTGGAGGCCGATGTGCGGGCCCACTTTGGCGACAAGGTCTATGACGCCGTGATCCCCCGCAACGTCCGGGTGTCCGAGGCGCCGTCCTTCGGCAAGCCGGCCCTGATCTATGACCTGAAGTGTGCGGGCAGCCAGGCGTACCTGCGTCTGGCGCGCGAACTGGTGGCCCGGGAAAAATCCCGCCGCCAGGCCATCGCTGCCTGATTAGAGTAACGGAATCAAACACGTGGCTGAACGTCAAAGAGGATTGGGCCGGGGTCTCTCAGCCCTGATCGGGGACACCGCCGAGGCCGTGGCCGCGGATGTGGAGGCCCGCGCGGGCGTGCGCGAAATCCCCATCGAGCAGCTGCACCCCAATCCGGACCAGCCCCGCACACACTTCTCGGACGACGAAATCGCCGAACTGTCCGCCTCCATCCGCGACAAGGGGGTGCTCCAGCCCCTGCTGGTCCGCCCCGCGCCCGGCGGCGACGGCTGGCAGATCATCGCCGGCGAACGGCGCTGGCGGGCGTCCCAGAAGGCCGGTCTCAAGACCATTCCCGTGCTGGTGCGCGAGCTGGACGACGGTCAGGTGCTGGAAATCGCCATCGTCGAGAACGTCCAGCGCGAGGACCTGAACCCGGTGGAGGAGGCGCGCGCCTACCGCACCCTCATGGAGCGCTTCAACCGCACCCAGGACGTGGTGGCCGGCGTGGTGGGCAAGAGCCGCAGCCATGTGGCCAACACGCTTCGTCTGCTGGCCCTGCCGGACCCGGTGCTGGACCATGTGGTGGCTGGCCGCCTCTCCGCCGGCCACGCCCGCGCCCTGATCACCGCGCCCAACCCCGACGAGCTCGCCGACACCGTCATCAAGAGCGGCCTGTCAGTCCGCCAGACCGAGGCCCTGGCCCGTCAGGCGGCCGAAGGCCCCAAAACGGCGAAGGCCAAACCCGCTATCGACCGCTCCGCCGACACCGTCGCGCTTGAACAGGATCTGGGCGACGCCCTCGGCCTCAAGGTCGAGGTCCGCGACAAGGGCGGCAAGGGCGAACTGGTCATCCGCTACGGCGCTCTGGAACAGCTGGACGACCTCTGCCGCCGCCTCACGCGGGGCTGACGCTAGATCCTCCCCCATCGGGGGAGGGGGACCATGCGCAGCATGGTGGAGGGGGCTGGCCCGGGGGCTGGATGTTTCGCGGCCACGCGCCATTGGCGATCCAGCCCCCCCACACCCGCACAGCCCGGCTTCAGCCCCCTCCGTCCCGGGCGCGGTGTCGCGCCCGCGCCACCTCCCCCGACGGGGGAGGATTCGCCGACGTCATCCCGCATTTTCAGAACCAGTGCGTTGCGGCACGAGGCCGGGTTCCTAAAGCCCCAGACGCCGGGCGCGGCCCGCCACCTCCAACAGCAGCCGCTCGGCCAGCAGGGCGTCGGGCGAACCCGCCGTCTTGCAAGCCTTCTCACATTCTATAGCATTATCAAGGACTTGCGACAAATCCTCGTGCCGCCAAGACCGCATCTGGCGCAGCACCTCGGCTTCCTGCTTCCAGAACACGCCCGCGGCCTTGGTCGCCTCCTTGGGCCCGGCGCCATTGTCGGTGAGGGCGCGGATCTTCCTCAGACGGTTCAGATGGCCGCTGACCGCGCGCACGGCGGCTACGGGGCTCTCGCCCTCCGCGAAGGCGCGGCGCACATTGGCCTGGGCCTGCGCCGCGCGGCCGCCGAAAGCCTGCAGCGCCGCCTCGAACAGGGAGGCGTCGGGCTCCACCCCCAGATGCTGCTCCAGCTCGTCCGAGCCGAGGGTCCGGTCGCTGCCCGGGCCGATGAACAGGGCCAGCCGCTCGATCTCCTGACGCATCAGGCCCCGTTCGCGGGGCATGCGGGCGGTGAACTGGGCCAGGGCGTCGGACGTCAGGCCCACCCGGTCCTTGGCCAGCGCCTCGCGCACCATGCGGGCCACGTCGCCCACCTCGTCCTCGTAACAGGCGATGCCGACCGCGGTCTTGGCCGTCTCTGCGGCCTTGCGCAGCGCGGAATCGCGGCCCAGCGCCCCGGCCTCCACCACGAACATGGCGTCCGGGTTGAAGCCGCCGTCCGCATGGGTCTTCAGCGCCGCGGCCACCGCCTTGTCCGTCGACGCCTTGTCCGTGGACAGGCGCAGCCGCACCAGCCGCCGCCCGCCGGTCATGGACTGTGCCGACAGGGCGTCGTCCAGCGCCGCGCCGTCGGCCTCCACATCGCTGTCGGTCAAGAGGGTGACGTCGAAGGGGTCGTTCAGGTCCGGCACGATCTTCAGGCACAGGGCCAGACCCCGTTCGCCGACACCGCCCCGGTCCTTGCCGTGGATCACCACCGCCCGCACCGCCGGGTCCGGCGAGGCCAGGAATCGCTCGACCTCCGGGCGCTTTGACAGGATCATTTTTACGGTCCGGCCGAGCCGGTCAGTCCCAGCGGGTGAAGACGCCGCCGCCCTCGTCCCATTCGCCGCCGGCGTCGAAGGCGTCGTCGAAATTCAGCAGTCGGTCCAGCACCACGCCGGCGATCAGGCCCAGCCCCGCCACGGCGATCAGGGTCGCGGCCGAGCCGATGCCGATTTTCTGGGCCCCGGTCAGGGGCGCGCGGACGGCCCGCACCGCCTTCCGGCGCGCGTTGGCCCGGGCCATCAGGCGGCCACCCGCTCGCGCATGACCTTCTTGACCTTGGTCATGGCCCGGTCCCGGCGCAGCCGCGACAGGTGATCGATGAACAGCACCCCGTTCAGGTGGTCGATCTCGTGCTGGATGCAGACGGCGTAAAGACCGTCGGCCTCTTCCTCCACCGTCTCGCCCTCGCGATTCAGATAGCGCAGCTTGATCCGCGCCGGGCGCTGGACCTCGTCGAAATACTCGGGGATCGACAGGCAGCCCTCCTCATAGGGCGCGGTCTCCTCGGAGGCCCAGAGAATCTCCGGATTGACGAAGACGCGCGGGTTGGGCTTGCGCGCCTCCTCGCTCTCGGGGGCCTCGCCGTCCTCGCCGCCGTCGCCCAGATCCATTACTACGATCCGGCGGGTGTCGCCGATCTGCACGGCGGCCAGGCCGATGCCCGGGGCGTCGTACATGGTCTGAAGCATGTCATCCATCAGGGTGCGCACCTCGTCCGTCACCGCCTCCACGGGGGTGCAGACGGTCTTGAGCACCGCCAGGTCGGCGGGATTGTTCACGGTCAGGATGCGACGAATGGCCATGGCCCGGAGGTAGGCGCAAAGGCCCCTCCGGTCAAGAATTCCCACCGCCGGGCGGGGTCACTCCCGGTCGGGCAGGGGCCGGGGCTTGCGATCCTGATCGATGGCCACATAGGTGAACACGCCCTCGGTCACGCGCACCATCTGGTCCTGGCCGCGCCCCCGTTTCCAGGCCTCGACCCGCACGCCGATGGAGGTGCGGCCGGTGCGGATCACCGTCGCATAGATGCTGACCTCGTCGCCCACCGACACCGGCTGGTGAAACACCATGGAGTCCACCGCCACCGTGGCGCAGCGGCCCCGCGCCAGATTGAAGGCGGGCGACGACCCGGCCAGGTCCATCTGGGCCAGCAGCCAGCCGCCGAAGATGTCGCCCTCGGGATTGGTGTCCGCGGGCATGGCGATCATGCGGCCCACGGGCGGCTCGTCGGGCGGGCAGGGGGAAAGGACGGCTGAATCGGTCATGGGCGCGGATTAACCGCCGCCGGCGGGCAAGTCTATTGCGCCTTGCCGCCGCCCGGCGCGCTTTCGATCAGTTCCGGACGGCTCAGAGTGCGCGTGGATTGCTCCACCGGCGCCAGCTCGGGCAGATCCTTGCCCTCGTGATCCACCTGCAGGTCCTCGAACCGGCGCGCCTGCACCATCACCTGGCTCTCCAGAGAGCCCACGAACTGGTTGTAGCGCTTCACCGCCCGGTCCAGATCCGCCCCCAGCGAGGAGGCATACCCCCCCATGGTGGACAGGCGCTTGTAGAGCTCCTTGCCCAGCCGGGCCACGTGCTCGGCGTTGGCGCTCTGCTCCTCGGCGCGCCAGCCGTAGGCCACGGCCTTGCACAGGGCGAACAGGGTCGTCGGCGTGACGATGACCACCCGCGAATCCATGGCCTGGGTCATGATGTCCGGCGCATGGTCCAGCGCCGACGACAGGAAAGCGTCGCCCGGCACGAACAGGGCCACGAAATCGGGGCTGGGCTTGAACTGGTCCTGATAGGCCTTGGACGCCAGCTGGCGCACATGGGTCTTCAGGCTGGCGGCGATGCGCAGCGAGCGGGCGTGGGCGCGGCTGTCCTCGTCCCCCTCCTCGTCGGCGTCGAAGGCCAGCGGCACCTTGGCGTCGATCACGAACATGCCGCCGCCGGGCAGGCGTACGATGAAGTCCGGCCGCGACTGGCGACCGTCGTCATCGGCCTGGGAGGTCTGCTCCTGAAAATCGAACCGGCCCGCCATGCCGGCGGCCTCCAGCACATTGCGGCAGGTCTGCTCGCCCCAGCGGCCGCGCCGCCCGGTGTTGCCGCGCAGGGCCTCGGTCAGCTTGCGCGTCTCGTCCCGGGTCGCGGTGTGGGCGGTCATCAGCAGGGCCAGCTGCTCCTTGAGCCCGCCGGTCTCCTCGGACCTTGCCTTCTCCAGCGCCTGCACGTGCTCCTGGAACTTGGCCAAGGTCTCGCTGACCGGCTTCAGCTGCGCCTCCATGCGCTCCCGGGCCACCCGGTCCTGGGCCTGAAAGGTCTCGGTGGCGCGGGCCACCATCTGGTTGGCCACCGACTGGGCCGATTCCGCCGCCTGGGCCCGCAGGAGGTCGTTCATTGTGGTACGAGCTTCTTCAATCAGCTCGATCTTTTGGTGAGCCGCGTCGGCGGCGGATTTCGCCTTCTGCCAGCCCATGAAGGCCCAGACGAAGGCGGCCGAGGCCGCCACGAAAAGCCCGGCGAAGACGAGGATCAAGGTGTTCATGCTCCGTTCCTAGCCGGAGTCGCCCGAGGTGGCAAAGCCGTGTGCCTACTCCTTCAGCCGCCAGGTGGCGCCCGTGGGACCGTCCATGACCACCACCTTCAGTTCGGTCAGGCGGTCGCGGATGCGGTCCGCCTCGGGCCAGTTCTTTTCGGCCCGGGCCTGCAGCCGCTGCTCCAGCAGGGCCTCCACCTCGGCCTTGAGGGCGTCGTCGGCCCCGCCCTCGAACCAGGCGTCCGGGTCAGCTTGCAGCACGCCCAGCAGGGCCCCGCCCGCCAGCAGCCGGCCCTTGGCGGCGGCCACGGCGCCCTCGTCGCCCGCGGTCATGGCCCGCTCGATCTCGCTGGACAGGGCGAACAGGGCCGCGGCGGCGCCGGGGGTGTTCAGGTCGTCCTCGATCGCGGTCAGGAAGTCCTCGGACGGCTCATCGTCCGCCCCCGGTATGGCCGAGGCGCGGCGCAGGGCCTGATACAGCCGGTCCAGATTCTTGCGCGACTGGTCCAGCAGCGCCTGGTTCCAGTCCAGCGGCTGGCGATAGTGGGCGCTCAGCAGGGCCCAGCGCACCACCTCACCCGGCACATGCTGCACCAGATCGTGCAGCAGCAGCACATTGCCGACGGACTTGGACATTTTCTCCGCGTCCACGGTCAGAAAGCCGTTGTGCATCCAGTAGCGGGCGTATTCCTCGTGGGCGTCCGGGCCGTGGGCGTGGCCGTGGGCGCAGACCCCCTGGGCGATCTCGTTCTCATGGTGGGGAAACACCAGATCGATGCCGCCGCCGTGGATGTCTATGGGCAGGCCCAGATTGGCCTCGATCATGGCCGAGCACTCGATATGCCAGCCGGGCCGCCCCGCGCCCCAGGGCGAGTCCCAGGACGGCTCGCCCTCCTTGGACGGCTTCCACAGCACGAAGTCGTGGGGGTTGCGCTTGTAGGGCGCCACCTCGACCCGGGCCCCGGCCACCATCTCGTCCAGATCGCGGCCGGACAGGCGGCCGTAGTTCTCATAGGCCGACACGTCGAACAGCACATGGCCCTCGGCGGCGTAGGCGCAGCCCTTGTCCACGATGGCGCCGATCTGGCCGATGATGGCGTCCATGTGGGCGGTGACATGGGGCGCCATGGTGGGCGCCAGCACGTTCAGGGCCGCCATGTCCTCCAGATAGGCCGCCTCGTAGCGGGCCGTGACCTCGCCGATGGGCGTCCCTTCCTTCGTCGCCTTGGCATTGATCTTGTCGTCCACGTCGGTGACGTTGCGGGCGTAGATCACCGCCCCTTCACCGTACTGACGGCGCAAAAGGCGGAACAGCACGTCGAACACCACCGGCGGGCGCGCATTGCCGATATGAGCGAAGTCATAGACCGTCGGCCCGCACACATAGAGCGTCACCCGGTTCGGATCGCGGGGCTCGAAGGGCCGCTTCTTGCGGGCCAGGGTGTCGTGCAGGTGGAGCGTCATGGGGTCGCGTGCTATCCGTTTTCTTGCGGGACGGACCGGTCGTCCCATATAGGCGTGACGCGGTGCAATAGACCCGCCACGTCTTGATTGGGAGCCTCTTCAGCCTCCCCCCTGAAGAAAGAACAGCATGGACGCCTCAGCAAAGCCCGTCCTGGTCAGCAACGACGGCGACATCAAGCGCCCCAGCCGCGAGCAGGCCATGGAGGCCGTGCGCACCCTGATCGCCTGGGCCGGCGACGATCCGGCGCGCGAGGGCCTGATCGACACGCCCCGCCGGGTGGTGGACGCCTACGGCGACTGGTTCCAGGGCTATGACGCCGATGCGGCCAAGGAGCTGAGCCGCACCTTCGAGGAGGTGCAGGGCTATGACGACATGGTCATGCTGCGCGACATCGAGGTGGAGAGCCACTGCGAGCACCACATGGCTCCGTTCCTTGGCAAGGCCTATGTGGCCTATGTCCCCACCGAGAAGGTGGTGGGCATCTCCAAGCTGGCCCGGGTTGTGGAGATCTTCTCCAAGCGTCTCCAGACCCAGGAAACCCTGACCCAGCTGATCGCCCAGGCCATCGAGGACAGCCTTTCCCCCGCCGGGACCGCCGTGCTGATCGACGCCGAGCACCAGTGCATGACCACTCGCGGCGTGCACCACCGCCACGTTTCCACCATCACCACCCGTTTCACCGGCGTGTTCAAGTCCGACCCGGCCCTGCAGGACCGCTTCCTGAAACTGGCGCGGGGCTGATCTGGGGCGGAGGGGTCAGTATCCCCCCGCCCGGGCCACCCGGTCGGCGTGGAAGCCATGGTCGCCCATGAGCTCGTTCAGGACGCGGACCCGCTTCATGAACAGGCCCACGTCATACTCGTCGGTCATGCCGACGCCGCCGTGCATCTGCACCGCCTCCTGAACGCACAGCTCGGCCACCCGCCCGGCCTTGGCCTTGGCCACCGACACGGCGAAGGCGGCGTCCTCGTCCCCCGCGTCCAGCTTCTGCAGGGCGGCCAGGGTCGCGGCGCGCACGATCTCCAGCTCGGTGAAGACGTGGGCGGCCCGGTGCTGCAGGGCCTGGAACTCGCCGATCAGCTTTCCGAACTGCTTGCGGGTCTTCAGGTACTCGGCGGTGAGGCGGAAGGCCTGATACCCCGCCCCCAGCAGCGATGAGGCGGCGCAGGCCCGGCCCAGGTTCAGGACCCGCTCCAGAATCTCGCCGCCGCCGTCCACCGGACCCAGCACGGCCTCGGCGGTGACCTCCACGTCGCTCAGGGTCACGCGGGCGGCGTTGTGGGCGTCCACCATCACGGTGCGCTCGATCTCCAGCCCCGCGGCCTTGGGGTCGATCAGGAACAGGGTCAAGCCGTCCATGCCCTCGCCTGACGTGCGCGCCGCCACGATCAGGGCGTCGGCCACATGGCCGTCCAGCACAAAGCCCTTGGCCCCGTTCAGCTTGAAGCCGTTGCCCGACCGCTCGGCGGTGGCCTTGATGCGGTGCGGGGCGTGCTTGCCGCCCTCGTCCACGGCCAGCGACACGATCGCCTCGCCCGCCGCGATCTTCGGGAGCCAGGCCGCCTGCTGCTCGCCGGACCCGGCCTTCAGGGCCGTGGCCGCCAGCACGCCGGACGACAGGAAGGGCGAGGGCGTCAGGGTCCGCCCCAGCGCCTCGGCCACCACGCCCGCCTCCACCGCGCCCAGGCCAGAGCCGCCCTGATCCTCGGGGATCAGGACGCCAGAGAAGCCCATTTCCCCGAACGACCGCCACAGGTCGCGCGAGACGCCGTCGGCGTCATGGCTGTCGCGCAGCTTGCGCAGGTGGGCGATGGGCGCGTGTTCGTTCAGGAAGCCGTCTGCAGCCTCGGCCAGCATCTGCTGTTCGTCGGAAAGGATCAGGGGCATGGGTCAGGCTCCCGGCAGTTGCAGCAGATGCTTGGCGATGATGTTGAGCTGGATCTCGCTGGTCCCGCCCTCGATGGAATTGGCCTTGGTGCGCAGCCAGTCGCGGGCGGCGGCGCCGTCCCGGGACCGCTCGCCTTCCCACTCCAGCGCATCAGCCCCGCCCGCCGCCATCAGCAGCTCGTGGCGGCGCTTGTTCAGCTCCGAGCCGTAATACTTCAGCACCGAGGACAGGGCCGGATGGGCCCGGCCCGCCTTGGCCAGATCGCCGGTCCGCTCCAGCGCCAGCCGGAAGGCCGCGCCGTCCACGTCCAGCTCGGCGATGCGGGCGCGCAGCATGGGATCGTCCAGCCGCCCGGCCTCGTCCAGTCCCACGGCCCTGGCCGCCTTGTGCCCCAGCGACGCCCCGCCCATGACCTCGCCCATGGCCCCGATCATGGTCCGCTCGTGGGCCAGCAGATATTTGGCCACGTCCCAGCCCCGGTTCAGCTCGCCCACGAGGTTCTCCTTCTCCACCCGCACGTCGTCGAAGAAGGTCTCGCAGAAGGGCGACTTTCCGCTGATCAGGGTGATGGGCCGGGTGGAGACGCCCGGCGTGGCCATGTCGAACAGCACGAAGGAGATGCCCTTGTGCTTGGGCGCCTCCGGGTCCGTGCGCACCAGACAGAAGATCCAGTCCGCCTTGTCGGCGTAGGAGGTCCACACCTTCTGGCCGTTGACGATCCAGTGGTCGCCCTTGTCCTCGGCCCGGGTCTGGATTCCCGCCAGATCGGACCCGGCGCCCGGCTCCGAATAGCCCTGGCACCAGCGGACCTCGCCGCGCACGATCTCGGGCAGGAAGCGCTTCTTCTGTTCCTCCGTGCCGAAGGCCAGCAGGGCCGGGCCCAGCATCCAGACGCCGAAGCTGTTCAGGGCCGGCTGGGCCTTGATGCGGCGCAGCTCTGACGCCAGCACCTTGGCCTGTTCCCGGGAAAGCCCGCCGCCGCCGTACTCGCGCGGCCATTCCGGCGCGGTCCAGCCGCGCTCGCCCATCACTCGCATCCAGCGTTCATGGGCCGGGGTGGCGAAGACGGCGTTTCGCCCGCCCCAGATCATGTCCGCCTCGGACGGCATGGGCTCACGCACCTCGGCCGGGCAGTTGGCCTCCAGCCAGGCGCGGGTCTCGGCGCGGAATGTCTCCAGATCGGGTGCGGGTTCGCTCATGGGGTCCTCCGTGACCGCACGACCGGCGGCCTTCGCCCCGAAACCTAGCGGGTCCGTGGTCAAAAGCTACCCTGTCCGGATGATCGTGAGAAACGCGGTGTGATGCTGTCGGCGCTTGACGGGCTCCCGCAATCCGGCGACCTGATCCCCGCCCACAGAACAAGGAAACCGGTCCCATGCGTCACGATCGTCTGAGCGTCCTGCAGCAGCTCGAGCGCCAGGGCGTGGTGCCGGTGTTCTATCACCCGGACGTAGAGACCTGCATCGCGGTCATCGACGCCTGCGCCAAGGGCGGCGCCCCGGCCGTGGAGTTCACCAACCGCGGAGACTTCGCAGCCCACGTGTTCCTCGAGGTCAGCCGCCATTTCGCCAAGGCCAACCCGGACGTGATCATGGGCGTGGGCTCCATCGTCGACGCCCCCACCGCCGGGCTCTACATCGCCGGCGGCGCGCGTTTCATCGTCGGGCCGATGCTGAACCCGGAGGTGGCGCGCCTGTGCAACCGCCGCATGGTCGCTTATTCGCCCGGCTGCGGCTCGGCCACCGAGATCTCCGACGCCCAGGAGCTGGGCTGCGACATCGTCAAAGTGTTCCCCGGCTCGTCCGTGGGCGGCCCCGATTTCGTCAAGGCGGTGAAGGGCCCCATGCCCTGGACCAAGATCATGCCCACCGGCGGCGTGGACCCGGACCCGGCCTCCATCGAAAAGTGGTTCGGCGCCGGCATCGTGGCGGCGGGCATGGGCTCCAAGCTGATCACCGACGCGGCCGTGAAGTCCGGCGACTGGGCCGGCATCGAGGCCAAGGTGCGCGAGACCGTCACCGCCATCGCCGACGTCCGCGCCAAGAAGGGCTGACCGGCGGGCGGTGACAGGCGGGGTCCGAGTCTTCATATTGCGGCCAGCCCCACCCGAGCCGGACACGCCATGACCGCCCAGCCGATCGAAACCGACCGTCAGCCGCTGCTGATCACCCGCTGCTGTCCCCTGTGCGGTCGTGACAACGCCGACCAGCCGACCCTGGACATCGCGCCGGACCAGTGGCGCATGAAGACCTGCCCGGACTGCGACATGACTTATCTGGAGGTCGCGCCGGACATCTCGGAGCTGTTCGAGACCTTCGCCTGGGAGAAGCAGCACCACATCGAGAACGCGCGCCGTCACGCGGGCATGGGCCCGGTGGCGCTCAAGACCCGCGACGCCTGGCGCAAGTTCCGGCCCTTGCCGCGCAAGAACGTGGCCGCCCTGCTGGACCACTATGCCGAGCCGGGCGCGGTGGTGGACGTAGGCTGCGGCGGCGGCAAGCAGCTGGCCGAGCTGGGCCCGCAGTTCTCGCCTGTCGGCATCGAAATCTCGCCCGCCATCTGCCGCGAGGCCGAGGAACGGCTGGCGGACCGCGATGTGCGCATCGTCAACGCCGACGCCCTCAACGGCCTGAAACAGATCGAGGACCAGTCGCTGACCGGCGTGGTCATGCGCTCGTTTCTGGAGCACGACGTGACCCCCGTGCCGGTGCTGGAACAGACCTTCCGCGTGCTGAAGCCGGGCGGCGTCGCCATTCTCAAGGTGCCCAATTTCGCCAGCTGGAACGCCAGGGTGCGCGGCGCCAAATGGTGCGGTCTGCGCTTCCCCGACCACGTCAACTATTTCACCCCCGAGACCCTGTCCCGGGCGGTGGAACAGGCCGGCCTGACCATCCGCGCCTTCGGCCCCACCTACCGCCTGCCCACCAGCGACAACATGTGGATGGTGGCGGTCCGTCAGGGCTGATCCGCATCCTTCGCGGATTTGAACCGTTCAAGCGCCGCGCCTAAGACAGACCATCACGACGCCCTGAAGGGCGCGCCGTTCAGGGAATTCCACATGATCCGCCCCTCCGCCCTCGCCATCGCGGCCGCCCTGGCCCTGTCCGGCGGTCTGTCCGCCTGCGCCAATATGCCCATGACCGAAGTCGCAGGCCCGCAAATCCCCACACAGGTGCAGTACGTGGCCGACGCCCACTCCCACGCCCGGCCCGAGATCGCGCGCGTCCACCACGTGGACCTGAACCTTGCGGCGGACTTCGACCGGCGCATGCTGGCGGGTACGGCCAGCCTGGACATCACGGCTGAGCCGGGCGCGGACGAGATCATCCTCGACATCCGCGACCTGGACATCCACGGCGTGCGCTCGGACGACGGCCCGCTGGATTACACCATCGGCGAGGAAAACCCCTTCATCGGCAAGCCGCTGGTCATCTCGATCCCCTTCACCGAGGGGCGCATCCACATCGACTATTCCACCCGGCCTGACGCGGCGGCCCTGCAATGGCTGACGCCCGAACAGACCGCGGGTGGACAACTGCCCTATCTGTTCAGCCAGGGCCAGGCGATCCTGACCCGTACCTGGATTCCGACCCAGGACAGCCCCGGCATCCGCCAGACCTATTCCGCCCGCATCACCGTGCCCGAGGACATGAAGGCGGTGATGAGCGCCGAGATGCTGACGCCCGAGGGTGAGATGACGCCGGACGGCCGCCGCGCCTTCCGCTTCCGCCTCGACAATCCCGTGCCGCCCTATCTGATCGCCATCGGCGTGGGCGACATCGCCTTCCAGCCGCTGGGCGCGCGCACCGGGGTCTATACCGAGCCGTCCATGCTCGAACGCTCAGCGGCCGAGTTCCCCGAGGTGGAGGCCATGGTCGAGGCGGCCGAGGACCTCTACGGCCCCTACATCTGGGGCCGCTATGACATGCTGGTGCTGCCGCCCAGCTTCCCCTTCGGCGGCATGGAGAACCCGCGCCTGACCTTCGCCACGCCCACCATCATCGCCGGCGACCGCTCGCTGGTGTCGCTGGTGGCCCACGAGCTGGCTCACAGCTGGTCCGGCAATCTGGTGACCAACGCCACCTGGGACGACTTCTGGCTCAACGAAGGCTTCACCGTCTATTTCGAGAACCGGATCATGGAGGCCATCTATGGTCCCGAGCGGGCCGAGATGCTGCGGGCGCTGGAATGGACCTCGCTGCAGGCCGAGATGGCCGAACTGCCGGCGGAGGACCAGAGCCTGCATCTGGACCTGGCCGGACGCGACCCGGACGAGGGCATGACCGCCATCGCCTATGACAAGGGCGCCTTCTTCCTTCGCACCATCGAGCGGACCGTGGGCCGTGACCGGTTCGACGGCTGGCTGCGGGGCTATTTCGACCGCAACGCCTATCGCCCCATGACCACCGCCATGTTCCTGGCGGACATCCGCGAGCATCTCATCGCCGGTAATTCGGCGCTTGAGGCCGAACTGCAGATGGACGCCTGGATCTACGGTCCCGGCCTGCCGTCAAACGCCGTCCAGCCGGCCTCCAACGCCTTCACCGAGGTGGAGGCCCAGGTTCAGGCCTTCGTGAACGGAACCCCGGCGGCCCGCCTGAACACCGGCGACTGGGTGACGCAGGAGTGGCAGCATTTCCTCGGCTCCCTGCCCGAAACCATGACCGAGGCCCAGTTGGCCGATCTGGACAGCGCCTTCAGCCTGTCAGAGGCGGGCAACAGCGAGATCCTGTTCGCCTGGCTGATGATCGCGGTGCGCCACCAGTATGATCCGGCGGTCCCGGCGCTGGAGCAGTTCCTGACCGGCATGGGCCGGCGCAAATTCACCCAGCCGCTGTACGAAGCCCTGATGGCCGAGGGCGACTGGGGCCGTCCGCTGGCCCGGCGCATCTACGAAGAGGCCCGGCCCGGCTACCACCCCATCACCACCGGCTCGGCCGATCCGGTGGTTCGGGGCCAATAAGCCAGAGGTTCACCACCTCGAACCCGTCCTCGCGCGCCAGCTCACGCAGCTGCTCGAACGACAGCTGGCTGTCGGGCTCGGCCATGTGACAGCGTCATGGGTCAATATGGAGCCTCCGGCGCTTGACGCCGGCGGCGCCGGGGGCTCCCCTGCGCCGAAAGGGAGGCTCTTCATGAAACCCATCATCCTCGCCGGCGCGCTGGCGCTGATGGCCCAGGCCGCCGTCGCCCAGGACATGATGATCCACGGCGGCCCCATCCACACGGGTGTGGAGGCCTCGCCTGTCGCCGAGGCGGTGATCGTGCAGGACGGCCGCATCGCCTGGGTCGGCGCCCGCGCCGACGCGCCCGAGATCACGGCGGACATGCCGGTGATCGACCTGCGGGGCGCCAGCCTCTATCCTGGCTTCACCGACGGCCACGGACATCTGGCGGGCATCGGGGCGCGCGAGCTGACCCTGAATCTGGAGGGCGCCGCCTCCATCGCCGAGGTCATGTCGCGCCTGTCCGCCTGGGCCGAGGCGAACCCCGAGGGGCCCATCACCGGGCGCGGCTGGATCGAGACACACTGGCCCGAGGGCCGGATGCTGGAGCGGACCGATCTGGACGCCGCCGCCCCGGGCCGCGTCGTGCTGCTGGGCCGGTCCGACGGTCACGCCCTGGTCGCCTCCACCGCGGCTCTAGAGGCCGCCGGGATCACGGCCGACACCGAGGCGCCCTTCGGCGGGGATATTCTGATGGACGAGGCCGGAGCGCCCAACGGCTTGCTGATCGACGCGGCCATGGCGCTGGTGGACGACCTGCGGCCGGCCGACAGCGAGGCGTTCCGCCGCCAGGCCTATGAGGCGGGATTCGATGTCTATGCCCGCTACGGCTGGACCGGCATCCATTCCATGAGCGTGCCCATCGAGGACGTTCCCCTCATGGAGGCCATGGCCGAGGCGGGCGAAGCCCCCCTTCGGGTCTACAATTCCATCACGCCGGAGGGCGCCGAGGCCCTGTTCGTTTCCGGTCCCCGCGCCGTGGCCGACAGCCGGATCATCACCCGCGCGATCAAGCTTTACGCCGACGGGGCGCTGGGCTCGCGCGGCGCGGCCCTGTTCCAGCCCTATGCGGATGCCGCGCACACCTCCGGCTTGATGCAGATGACCGATGAGGACGCCCTGCCGCTGTATCGCGCGGCGCTTCAGAACGGCGTCCAGATCACCACCCACGCCATCGGCGACCGGGGCAACGCCCAGGTGCTGGACTGGTACGCCGAGGTGCTGGGCGAGGCGGAGGCCGGCGCTGACCCGCGCTGGCGCATCGAGCACGCCCAGGTGCTGCGCCCGGCCGACTTCGCCCGCTTCCACGACATTCCCGTCATCGCCTCCATGCAGCCCAGCCACGCCATCGGCGACCTGCATTTCGCGCCGGACCGGCTGGGCGATGACCGGCTGGACGGCGCTTACGCCTGGCGCTCGCTGATGGACGCCGGAGTGACGGTGGTGGGCGGCACCGACGCGCCGGTGGAGCGGGGCGATCCCCTGATCGAGTTCTACGCCGCCGTGGCGCGCCGCGACCTGAACGGCTTTCAGGGTCCGGATTGGCGGCCGGACGAGGCGGTGGACCGCGCTGACGCCCTGCGCATGTTCACCCTGGCGCCCGCCTACGCCTCGTTCCGTGAGGACGAGCTGGGGACCATCGAGGTGGGCAAGCGCGCCGATTTCACGGTCTTCGACATCAATCTGATGACCGTTCCGGCCGAGGACATCCCGGGCGGCCGCGCTCTCATGACCGTGCTGGACGGCGAGATCGCCTGGCGCGCGGACGGCTGGTGAGGATTCGGCCCTTTCACCCGGCTGATCCGGCCGCCATATAGGCCCCATGGCGATGCGTGGTGAGCGCTCGGGCCGACGACGCGCCGACCCGGAGGTCCGCGCCCAGATGGCCGGGGTCGAGATGAAGGCGGAGGGACCAGGAACGCTGAGCGCGCTCATGGACCTGGCGCGCCTGGTGGGGCGCTCGCGGGCGCCGTGGCTCAGAACCCGTCTGACCGGCGCCATCCTGCTGACCCTGATGGGCAAGGCGCTGGGCGTGCTGGCGCCGCTGGCGCTGGGCGCGGCGGTCAACCGTCTGGCGGCCGATCAGGGTGCGGCCGTGGGCGTGGCGGCGGGCTTCGTCGCCTTCGCGGTGGGCTGGGCGCTGATCCGGTTCCTGTCCTCCGCCGCCCCGCAGCTGTCGGACATGGTGTTCGCCCCCGTCCGTCAGGCCGCCCAGCGGACCACGGCGGCCGAGACCTTCGCCCACGCCCTGAACCTGTCGCTGGACTTCCACCAGACCAAGCGCTCCGGCTCCCTGTCCCGCACGGTGGAGCGCGGCTCTCGTGCGGTGGACTTCCTGCTGCGCATTCTGGCTTTCAACCTGATCCCCACGGGGCTGGAGCTGGTCCTGGCGGCGGGAGTGCTGGCGGGCGCCTATGACTGGCGCTTCGGGGCCGTGGCCGTGGCGGTGGTGGTCATCTATGCGGTCATCACCTTCGCCATCTCCAACTGGCGGCTGGAGCATCGCCGCATCATGAACGCGGCGGATTCCGAGGCCGCGGGACAGGCGGTGGACGCCCTGCTGAACTATGAGACGGTCAAGGCCTTCGGGGCCGAGGCCCGCGCCGCCGACAGTTATGAGCGGGCGCTGGGCGTCTACGGCGACGCGGCGGTGAAGGCCAACAACTCCCTGGCGGTCCTGAACATGACCCAGGGCCTGATCATGAACGTCGGCCTCGGCGTCATGGCGGTCATGGCCGGGTTCGAGGCGGCGGCCGGGCGTATGGGGCCGGGCGATGTGACCGCGGCCGTGCTGATCCTGATTTCCCTCTACGCCCCACTGAACATTCTCGGCTTCGCCTATCGCGAGATCCGCCAGTCCTTCATCGACATGGAGGAGATGCTGAAGGTCACGCGCCAGTCGCCGCAGGTGGCCGATGCGCCCGGCGCCCCCGACCTGCCGCCGCCCGCCGACAACCGGGGCGGGGCCGTGGTCTTCGAGGGCGTGGGCTTCCAGCATTCCTCGCGCGCCACCGGTCTGGACGACATCAGCTTCGTCGCCGCCCCGGGCACGACCACCGCCCTGGTGGGGCCGTCGGGCGCGGGCAAATCCACCATCGTCAAACTGGCCCTGCGTCTGCTGGACCCGCAGGTCGGCCGCGTGCTGATCGACGGGCGGGATGTGCGGACGGTGACTCAGGCGTCCCTGCGCCGGGCCGTGGCGCTGGTTCCCCAGGACGTGGCCCTGTTCAACGATACTCTGGCGGTCAACATCGCCTTCGCGCGGCCGGGCGCCTCCGAGGCCGAGGTCTGGGCCGCCGCCGACGCCGCCGAACTGGGCGACTTCATCCGGGGCCTGCCCGAGGGCATGGAGACGAAGGTGGGCGAGCGCGGTCTGAAGCTGTCCGGGGGCGAGCGCCAGCGGGTCGGCATCGCCCGCGCCTTGCTGGCCGATCCGCGCATCCTGATCCTGGACGAGGCCACCAGCGCCCTGGACAGCCGCACCGAACAGGCCATCCAGAAGACCCTGCGCAAGGCCCGCGCCGGGCGCACCACACTGGTGGTCGCCCATCGCCTGTCCACCATCGCCGACGCCGACCAGATCCTCGTGCTGAAGGACGGCCGCATCGTGGAGCGTGGAACCCACATGGAGTTGGTGGCCCGTCAGGGCGGTGAATACGCGTCCCTCTGGCGCAAACAGACCCGGGGCGCCCGAAGCCCGGCCTGAACCCGTCGGCCTTGGGCTACGCCTGCAAGTCTTCCAGCGCGCGCCTGTGTTGCGCGATTCGCTTGGTGCAACGGTCTTGATGGCGCAGGTAGACGGCCAGACCGCCGAACAGAAACAGGGCCCCCACGATATAGAAAGGGGTCAGGTCGTCCTCGACGGGGTACGTCGCCACGGCGGCGCCCAGAAACACCGCCGCCCCCATTGTGACCGCAATGCCCGCCTGGGCCCAGCGGCGCCCCGCCTCGGCCTGACGGACGGCGGCGATCAGGGCCTGTTCGGGCGTCTCCAGCTGAACGGGGGCCCGCGTCCCGCGCGCCCACAGGGTCATGGCGGCGGAGAACAGGCCGAAGATCACCGCCGCCGCGCCCAGAAGCCATTGGTCCTCCGGCCGTGTCGCCAGCACCCAGCCGCCGACGATCGCGGCCAGCAGGCATCCCGCCATCTCGGCGTAGAAGTTCAATGCCCCCAGCCGGCCCCGGCGGCGCACCTGCCGGGCCATTTCGGCCAATCCCTGATCATCGCGGGCCGGTGTGGTCCAGGCGTCGCTCAGGTCGGTCCAGTCTTCGCTCGGCGTCATGACGAGGCCTCCGGGTTCATCAGGTCTTTCAGGGCCGCCTTGGCGCGGGTCAGGCGGATGGAGACGGCGTTGGCGTTCAGCCCCAGCATGGGACCGATCTCGGCGGGGCTGAATCCCTCCAGCGTCAACACGGCGGGCTGGCGAAGCGACAGGGGCAGGGCCCGCACCGCCTCGATCAGCCGCGCCCGCAGGTCCTCGGCCTCCACCTGATCGTGGGGCGTCGGGTCGCCGGACGGCATGGCGTCGTCCAGCGGCGCCCGACGCGGCTGGACCGCCTCTCTGGACACGTGGGTCACAGCGCGGTTGTGGGCCACCCGCGCCAGAAACGCCTTGATCGGCGCCTCGCCGCGAAAGCGGGGTAGGGCCCGCCAGACGGCCAGCAGGATGTCCTGCTCCAGCTCGCGGCGCCGCTCGGGATCGGCTTCATAACTGCCGGCGATGCGGCGCAGCATCGGGCCGTGCGCGGCCAGCAGCGTCTCGAACTCGCGATCCCGTCCCAATCCCATGCCCCCGACCATCGGCGATACGATTTCCGCCGTCACCTCTGAAAGACTCGCGGCGGCGGCGAGACTTTCATTTCCGAAGGCGGATTTCCGCCGATTGAATGAGGAGGCCCGCCATGACCATCGAAACCCCCGCCGCCGCACCGGAAAAGAAGAGCGCTCTGAAAAAGGGCCGCGGCTTTCTGATCGCGCTCAGCGTCGCCATCGGCGTCGCCGCGATCGCCGCCTGGATCGCCCTCGGCGTGGGGCTTTACCTGGATGTGTCACGTCAGACCCGCATCATTCTGGCCGTGGTCGCCGCCGTGGCCACCGAGGCCCTGTTCTGGAGCGTCGCCGCCACCCTTGGCCTGTCGGTTCTGGAAGCCCGCAAGCGCATCTGGCGCAAGATCACCGGGCGGGGCTGAGTGACAGGCGGCTTCACCGCCGCCCGAACAGCTTCTCAAGGTCGCCCAGCTTCAGCTCCACATAGGTTGGGCGGCCGTGATTGCACTGGCCGGAATGGGGCGTGACCTCCATCTGGCGCAGCAGGGCGTTCATCTCGGGCGCCGACAGGACCCGGCCCGAGCGCACAGAGCCGTGGCAGGCCATGGTCCCGCACACCTCGCCCAGCCGCTCGGTCAGGGCCAGGGCCGAGCCGTGCTCGGACAGGTCGTCGGCGATGTCGCGGACCAACCCCTGCACGTCGCAGTCGCCCAGCAGGGCCGGGGTCTCGCGCACCAGAACCGCGCCCGCCCCGAACGCCTCGATGATCAGGCCCAGCGCGGCCAGTTCGTCGGCCCGTTCCGCCACCCGTTCGGCCTCGGCCGGGTCCAGCTCGACCACCTCGGGCGTCAGCAACGCCTGGCGCGCCACCGCGCCCTCGGCCATCTGGGTCTTCATGCGCTCATAGACCAGACGCTCGTGGGCGGCGTGCTGGTCCACGATGACCAGACCGTCGCGGGTCTGGGCCACGATGTAGTTGGCGTGCAGCTGCGCCCGCGCCGCGCCCAGCGGATAGTCCAGCGGATCGATGAACCCGGCGGCCTCGCCCGACGGCGGGGCGTCCGAAGGCGCAGGCCAGGCCGTCTCCACCCGCGCCGAGCGTTCGTTCAGGCCGGGGATGACCTGTGCCGCCGCCTCGGGACGGCTCCAGCCCGTCCAGCCGCTCCATCCTTCAGCGGCGGGCGCGGCAGGCGAATACGAGGCCACGCCCGCATGGAGCTGGAACCCGGACAGGGCGTCCGCCGCAACGGTGGTGGAGGCCCGGTGCCCGGCCGCCGCCAGGGCGTGGCGCAGGGCGCCCACGATCAGGCCGCGCACCATGGCCGGGTCGCGGAACCGTACCTCCGCCTTGGCCGGGTGCACGTTGACGTCAACGGACAGCGGATCGAGGTCCAGGAACAGGGCGGCGGCCGGATGCCGGTCCCGCGCCAGGAAGTCGGCATAGGCGCCGCGCAGCGCGCCTTGCAGCAGCCGGTCCTTCACCGGTCGACCGTTCACGAACAGGAACTGATGCGCGGCATTTCCCCGCGAATAGGTGGGCAGGCCCGCATATCCGGACAGGCGGATGCCGTCCCGCGACTGGTCGATCAGCAGGGCGTTGTCCTCAAAGTCCCGCCCCAGCAGGGCCGCCAGCCGCTTCAGCCGCCCCTCGTCGCCCGGATGCTCGGCGGGCAGGCGCAGGGTCGTCTTGCCGTCCAACGTCAGGGTGAAGGCCGTCGCCTCATGGGCCATGGCCTGGCGCTTTATCTCGTCCGAGATAGCCATGGACTCGGCCCGGGCCGACTTCATGAATTTCAGCCGCGCGGGGGTGGCGTAGAACAGGTCCCGCACCTCCACCCGCGCCCCATGATCGCCAGGAAAGGCGCCGGGCGCGATGGGACGCTGATCCCCGCCTTCCACCGCCACGGCCCAGGCTTCCGGCGCGCCCACGGCCCGGCTGGTGATGGTCAGGCGCGCCACCGAGCCGATGGACGGCAAGGCCTCGCCGCGAAAGCCGAGGGTGAAGATGCGCAGCAGGTCCACGTCGCCGGCATCGTCGGCCTCCAGCTTGGAGGTGGCGTGGCGCTCCACCGCCAGCGGCAGCTCGTCCTTGGGAATGCCCTTGCCGTCGTCGGCGATCAGGATGCGCGACAGGCCCCCGCCGTCCGCCTGGATGTCCACCCGGCGCGCGCCGGCGTCGAGCGCGTTCTCGACCAGTTCCTTGACGGCGCTGGCCGGGCGCTCGACCACCTCGCCTGCGGCGATGCGGTTGACGGTTTCGGGGGGGAGGCGACGGATCGGCATGCGAATTGCCAGTCTAGAACGAAACCGGCCCGGGCGCGATCACGCCCGGGCCGGAAATGTCTGGATCGAAAGGTCGACGGCTCAGAGGCCGGGCAGCTTGATGCCGCCGCCGCCGCGCTGGATCACGACGTCCCGCCCGCCCGTCAGGGCTTGAAGACGCTCGGCCTCGGTGGCCGGATCAATTGTCGTGACGCCGTCCGCCGTCCGGACCTGGGTCGCGGCCTGGGAAGCCTCGTCGCCCCGCCGCCAGAACATGACCCGGTCGGCCCAGCCCTGTTCCTTGTGCGCCAGATCGCCGAACTCGTCGTCGACCACATAGCGCGCCAGCGGGTCCGCCTGGGCCGCGCCGGCGGCGGCTACAATCGATTCCTCGCCGGGCGATCGCGTGATGGCCTGGCGCTGTCCCAGCAGGATCTGGCGCGCAGCGCTCTCGGGCGCCAGTTCCGCAGGCCGCGGTTGTCCCGGGGCCGGCGGCCGCAGGGCGTATTCCGGCGGCACGCTGAGGGGCGCCTGTGCGATCACCCGGAACTCGTCGGGGGTGACGCGTTCCAGTCCAAGTCCCTGCCGGACGCTGTTGCAGCCGGTCAGAACGACAGCCGTGGCGGCGATGGCGCCGAGGGTCAGGGTGGATTTCAGTCGCATGGTCAGCTGCTCTTTCAGGCGGTCGTGCGTTCGCGGTCGCGATTAACCGGGGTGATTACGACTTTTCATGGGCCGCGCCAACCTTGGCCGACCGTTCCGAGATGAAGCTGTCGGCGATCAGCAGCACCACCCCGATGGATATGGCGCTGTCAGCCACATTGAACACCCAGGGGAAATACAGCCCCGAGAAGTCCAGAAAATCCACCACCCCGCCGAAACGGATGCGGTCGATCACATTGCCCAGCGCGCCGCCCATGATCAGGCCGATGGCCGTGATCAGCAGACGTCGGTCCGCCCGCGTGGCCCAGAAGGCCAGCAATCCGGCCACGGCGATGGAGAATACCGTCAGCAGCCAGCGGCCCGTCTCTCCGCCCGTCAGCAGGCCGAAGGAGACGCCCCGGTTCAGCACGAAGGTCAGGTTGAAGATGGGCTCCAGCACGCGGATCTGACCGACCTCGCGGATGTGCAGGCCGTACAGCATCCAGGCCTTGGTGATCTGGTCCAGAACGATCACGGCGGCGGCGAAGGCGTAGGCGGCCCAGGCGATGCGGGGAATGGTCATGCGCGTTCCGAAAGGGGTGGGAACGGCGTCGTTAGCAGGCGGCGAAGCCGGGGTGAAGGGCGCCCTTGCTCAGGCGCCTTTCGCCGGGACCGCGCGGCACAGGATTTCTCCCACGCCATGGAACACGACGCGCGAGGACTGGCCCGCGACAATGTCGTGAATGCCCGTGGCCGCCCCTGTGGAGATCAGGTCACCCGCCTTCAGCGGATGTCCGCGCCGGGCGTTCAGGTTCAGCAGGAAGGCCAGCGCCTCCAGCGGTCCGCCGGGGATGGTCGCGGCGCCGCCCTTGCCGACGCTCTCGCCCTCGATGAAGGTTTCGCACGTCAGGTCCATCAGGCGGTCGCGCCAGTCGGCGACCTGCGGCCCGAGGATGAGCCCGGCGTTGTTGCCGAAATCCGAAGCCACCACGGGGGGCCCCAGCACATTGATGGTGGCCAGCGGGCTGCCCGCCGGCTCCACGCCGACCATCAGGGTTTCGACCAGATCGGCAGCCGCCTCGGCGGTCCAGTCGATGCGATCCGCCGGCGCGTCCTTGGCCAGCTTCAGGATGAACTCCGCCTCGACGGCGGCGAAACCGCCTTCGAACACCGGGAAGTCCATGGTCTCGCCCTCGGTCGCCGTCCAGACGGCGCGGCGGAAGATGGGCCCCGTCAGGCGCGGCGCATTGAGGCGCTCAAGCCACGCGTCAGGAATGCGGCCGATCTTCCAGCCGGCGATCTGATCGTCCCAAAGCCCGATGGCTTCGTCCTGAATGGCGTAGGCGGCGTCCATGCCGTCCGGAACCTGTCCCGGATAGTCGGGTAGGGCGCGGGCCTCGCTGCGCGCAGCCACGAAGGCCCGCGCGATCGCCGGTCCTGAATCGATGCTGTTATCGGCCCCGCCCAGGGGTTTGGTCGCCATTGTCACGCTGTTCTTGTCCGTCTGTTTCACGCTGTTCGGGATCGTCGTCCCGCGACCCGGCTGTTCATGCGCCGGTGTCCGCACTCCCCATGGGCCCGACATTGCGGCGATGGGAAACCGGTGTCAATTTCATTTCGCCACCGGTGGACATTTGCCCACGGCGTCGGACAGTGGCGCGGGGGCTCCCGCGCCGCTATGCAAGGGCGGGAGATACGAGAGGGACGGGACTTCAGTTGAGCAGCATCGAAGACGACGGCGAAGACGCGGGCCCGACCGACCACGGCCTGACGCCAGGCCGCGCGGCGACCATCAACGACATCGCCCGCATCGCCGGTGTATCCAAGAAGACCGTCTCGCGGGTCATCAACCAGTCGCCCTTCGTCAAGGCGGACACCCGCGAGAAGGTCGAGGCGGTGATCGCCGAACTGGGCTTTTCGCCCGACCCCCAGGCGCGAGGCCTTGCGTTCCGGCGCTCGTTCCTGATCGGCATGATCTACGACAACCCCAGCCCCAACTATGTGGTGAACATGCAGCAGGGGATTCTGGACGCGGTTCGCGGATCGGGCCTCGAGCTGGTGGTGCATCCCTGCGACCGGACCAGCGACGACTTCATGGCCAATGTGCGCGGCTTCGCGGTGCGCCAGAAGCTGTTCGGCGCCGTCCTGCCGCCGTCTGTTTCCGAAGACGAGCGTGTCACCGGCATGCTGGCCGAGGTGGGATGTCCCTATGTGCGCATCGCCTCGGTATCGCTGGATGCGCCCGATCGCATGGTGGTGACCAATGACAGCCAGGGGGCGGCCGAGGCGGCGCGGCATCTGGTCGGCCTGGGCCATCGGCGAGTCGCCATGATCACCGGGCCGGATCTTTTCCGCTCGACCCATGAGCGGGGCGAGGGATTCCGCAGTGGTCTGGCCGAGGCGGGCGTCACGCTTGATGACGACATGGTTGTTCGCGGCGCCTACACCTTCGAATCCGGCGTTGCGGCGGCGCGGGAGCTGCTGTCGCGCAAGACCCGCCCCACGGCCATCTTCGCTGGCAACGACGAAATGGCCATCGGCGTCTATCAGGCGGCGCGCGACGCGGGGCTGGACGTGCCGTTCGACCTGTCCATCGTCGGCTTCGACGACGCGCCCATGTCGTCGCGAATCTGGCCGACCCTGACGACGGTCAAACTGCCCATCCGCGACATGGGCCGCATGGCGGCGGAAAAACTGCTGGCCAAGAGCCGGGGACTGGATCCGGCGAAGCTGGATCAGCCGGAAGTCATTCCCACGCTGATCGCGCGGGATTCCAGCGCCCCGCCGCGCCGCTGACGGCGGGCGAGGCCTGTAGTATTCAGCGCCCGACGACGCCCTGGATGTAGTCGCGGATGCCCTGATCCGTGGCGTTGGCGAAGAACAGCTCCTGGAACCGTTCACCGGCGACCGCAGCCTTCAGCAGGTCCTGGTCGACGGTCTTCAGAACCGTCAGCATGTCGTGGCAGGTGACGGCCTTCAGATCCTTCAGGATGCCGCGGTTTTTGGCCATGATCTCGGCCCGTTCCTTGGGATAGCCCAGGCCGCGCTCGCCCTCGAACAGCTTGCGGTAGACGTCCTGCAGGTTCAGTTCGGCGGCCCAGCCGAAGCCCTTGGCGTAGGGCATGGCGATGGCGTTGCCGTCATTGATCTGGCCGAACAGGAAGGCGTCGGTGGGGTCGATGATCAGACCGCAGAACACGCCCGGCATGGCGTTGGCGGCCAGCATGGAGCCGGTCCCCGTGCCGCAGCCGGTGACCACGAAATCGGCCGCACCCGAGTTGATCAGGATGCCGGTCAAAAGGCCGTTCATCACATAGGTCAGCGAGGCCTTATCCTCGGGCGCGTACATGCCGTAGTGAAAGACCTCATGGCCCAGCGGCTCAGCGACGGTCGTCAGGGCGTCATGGACGATCTGGCTCTTGGCGGCCTGGCTGTTCTCGATGATCAGGGCGATTTTCATGGAAGTCCTTCAAGGCGAATGGGATGGCGGCGACTGGCCGGGCGCTCTGGCGCCGGAGCCCTCCATCGGTTGCATGATACTATGACACCGGTTACCACCTGAGACAAATCCGCATCACGACAGGCAGCAGGGAAATCCGCGATGGCCGTATCTTTTGATCTTTCGGGGCGCTGCGCCCTGGTCACCGGCGCCAACACCGGCATCGGGCAAGGCATGGCCGTGGGCTTGGCCGAGGCGGGCGCCGACATCGTCGCCGTGGGCCGCTCCGACGCCGACGAGACCGGGGAAAAGGTGCGCGCCCTGGGCCGCAAGTTCCAATTCATCAAGGCCGACCTGAGCTCCACCGCCCCAATCGAGGCCGTGGTGGCCGAGGCCTGGGACAAGGCGGGCGGCGTCGACATTCTGGTCAACAACGCCGGTATCATCCGACGCGCAGACAGCCTGGACTTCACCGAAGAGGACTGGGACGCGGTGATGGACACCAATCTGAAGGTTCTGTTCTTCCTGACACAGCAGGTCGCCCGCCGCTGGGTGGCCGAGAGCCGCAAGGGTAAGATCATCAACATCGCCTCCATGCTCAGCTTCCAGGGCGGCATCCGCGTGCCGTCCTACACCGCGTCCAAGTCGGGCGTGGCGGGACTGACCAAGCTGATGGCCTGCGAGTGGGCGTCCAAAGGCATCAACGCCAACGCCATCGCGCCGGGCTACATCGCCACCAATAACACCGAGGCCCTGCGCAACGACGAGACCCGCAACCGGGACATCCTGGCGCGCATCCCGGCCGCCCGCTGGGGCGATCCGTCGGACATGGCGGGGGCGGCTGTGTTCCTGGCGTCGTCTGCGTCCGACTACATGCACGGCGCCATCGTGCCGGTGGACGGGGGCTGGCTGGCCCGCTGAGGGCGCTTCAAAGGCCGCACTTGCGCCGCATTCGATTTTGGAGTTAGTGTCTCGCATTGATACCGGTGTCAGAAATGCTCTGCGCATGCATGACACCGGTGTCAGATTTACAGTCAAATGACCGGGGGGCCATGATCCTTCCGGCGGTGGCCCGAACAGGCCGTACATGGGAGGAGGATTGGATGGACCCATAACCATCCGCGCCGCCGCGCGCACAACATCGGGGTGTCTCTGGGCGCCATGACCGTGGCCCTGCTGACCGCCGGGACCGCCATGGCCCAGCAAGAGCCGGAAGCCACCGAAGTCGACGAGATCGTCATCACCGGATTCCGCAGCAGCCTGGCGCAAGCGCTCGGCGTAAAGCGCAACGAGGCCGGCGCTGTCGACGTCATCATGGCCGAGGACATCGCGGATTTCCCGGACAACAATCTGGCCGAGGCCATTCAGCGCGTACCGGGCGTGACCATCACCCGCGACGCCGGCGAAGGTCGTCAGATCTCGGTTCGGGGTCTGGGCGCTGATTTCACCCGCATCCGCATCAACGGCATGGAAGCGCTGTCCACCACGGGCGGCACGGATTCCTCGGGCGGCACCAACCGCGGCCGGGGCTTCGACTTCAACGTGTTCGCGTCCGAGCTCTTCAACAGCATCACCGTCCGCAAAACCGCCTCGGCCGAAACCGAAGAGGGCTCCCTGGGCGCCACCGTCGATCTGCAGGCCGCCCGTCCGTTCGACTACGGCGGCTTCAACTTCGCCGTGTCGGGCCAGCTGGGCTACAACGATCTGTCCGAGAACAACGACCCGCGCGGCGCCTTCCTGATCTCCAACACCTGGGGCGACACCTTCGGCGCCCTGCTGTCCGTCGCGTACTCCAGCCGGGAGTCGCTGGAGGAAGGCCACAGCACCGTCCGCTGGCAAGGCGGCGATGTGGGCACGGGGCCCGGGGCCGTGAACGGCTTCACGCCGCGCCTGCCCCGCTATGGCATCCTTGAGCATGACCAGGAACGCCTGGGCGTCACCGCCGCCCTGCAATGGCGTCCGGCCCCGTCCACCGAATTCAATCTCGACGTCCTTTACGCCGACTTCAGCGCCAACCGCTTCGAGCACTTCCTGCAGGCGCCGGACTTCAGCGCCGGCGGCGCCGGCGGCCGCGCCGGCATCGAGCCTGTGGATGTGGAGATCGACAGCAACGGCACCATTATCTACGGCCTGTTCGACAACGTCGATGTTCGCGCAGAATCCCGTTTCGATCAGCTGTCGACCGAGTTCACCCAGGTCACCCTGACGGGCTCGCACGAATTCTCGGACCGCGTCCGGGTCAACGGCATCATCGGCACGTCCAGCTCGGATCACGATAACCCGATCCAGACGACCTTGCTGTTCGATGCTCCGGACACGGACGGATACAGCTATGACTATCGGGAGAACCGCAATCTCCCGGTGATCCAGTACGGCTTCGACGTCACCAATCCCGCCAACTGGACCCTCAGCCAGATCCGCCTGCGCCCGCAGACGGCCGAAAACACGTATGACACCGCCCAGTTCAACGCCGAGTGGGACTTCAGCGACAGCCTGACTCTGTCGGGCGGGTTGTTCTTCAAGAGCTACACCTTCGAAACCACCGAGATGCGGCGCGATCCGACCTCCTGCGGCCTGTCGCCGACCGGTAATGCCGAGGCTTGTATTCCCGCCTCGGTGGCGGGCGTTCCGACCTCGGAATACAGCCGCATCGTGGGCCTGGCCGACCAGTGGGACATCCCGGGCGGCAACACCATGACCTGGCTGGTGCCCGACTACGCCGCCGCCGACGCCCTGTTCGACTTCGGCTCGTTCCCGATGAGCTTCATTCCCTCGCGCGGCAACAACCGCTCGGTCGAGGAAGAAAGCCGCGGGGCCTTCCTGCAGGCGGACTTCAACACCCTGTGGGGCTCTATGCCGGTGCGCGGCAATGTCGGTGTCCGCTACGTCGAGACCGACCAGTCCTCGACCGGATATCAAACGGTCGCGGGCGCTCCGGTCCTCGTCGAGGCCAACCGCAGCTACGACGATCTCCTGCCGGCGATGAACATCGTGTTCGAGCCGACCCCGGACTTCCTGATCCGGTTCGGCGCGGCAGAGGTCATGACCCGGCCCGGTCTGGGCAGCCTGACCCCGGGCGGTTCGGTCAGCGTGTCCGGCAACAACCGCGGCGTAAGCTCCGGAAACCCGAATCTGGACCCGACCCGAGGCACCACCTACGACCTGTCGTTCGAGTGGTATTTCGCGCCGGAATCCCTGCTGTCGCTGGCGGTCTTCCACAAGCAGATCGACAGCTTCGTGGCGACCCAGCAGACGACTGGACCGTTCTCCAGCAACACCTTGGGACTGCCTGACAGCGTCGCCGTCGACGCCTGCGGTGCGGTCGTGGGTTGCTCGCCCGACGCCGACTGGACTTTCAGCCAGCCGGTCAACACGGAGGGCGGCGATCTGACCGGTTACGAGATCAGCTATCAGCAGCCCTTCACCTTCCTGCCGGGCGTCTGGTCCAACTTCGGCGTGCTGGCCAACTACACCTATGTGGACTCGGAAATCGAGTATCCGGGCGGTATCGTCGAGACCCTGACCGGTCTGTCCAAGGTGGCCTACAACGGCACCCTCTACTACGAGGACGACCGCTTCATGGCGCGGGTCTCCGGCACCTACCGGGACGGCTATCTGACCCGCGTCCCGGGCGGGAACGGCAACTCGGTCGAGGGCGTGAACGAGACCTTCCACGTGGACGCCTCGGCGTCCTACGAGGTCACGGACCGCCTGACCCTGAGCCTGGAAGGCATCAACCTGACCGACGAGGTGAGCAACCAGTACGTGGACGCCACCGACCGGGTGTATGTCTATCACCACACCGGCCGTCAGATCTTTGCGGGCTTCCGCTACAACTTCTGACGACAAGACTTCCTGAGCAGACTGGGCGTCGGACCTTCGGGTCCGGCGCCCTTCTTTTTGCTTGACACCGGTGTCAATTATCCATTCCCTAGGATCAGCGAGAGCCGCGCTGAACAGCGGCCTCCACAGGGACGGCTGAAACTCCAGTCCGCAAGTGCTTAATGCCCCGTCGATCGCCGCCCGGCGTGATCGATGATCCTTGACGGCCGGGCCTGAATGCGAGGAACCCGCCGTGGCCGACGACATCCTGAACATCCGCCCCGCCAGCGAGACGCGCTGGGACTGCGCATCGTTCGGCGAGGTCATGCTGCGCTTCGACCCCGGCTTCGGCCGCGTGCGCAACGCCCGCACCTTCCAGGTCTGGGAAGGCGGCGGCGAGTACAATGTGGCCCGCGCCATGCGCAAATGCTGGGGCAAGCGCTCCACCGTCGTGACCGCCCTGCCGGTCAACGACCTGGGCTGGCTGGTCGAGGACTGCATCATGCAGGGCGGCGTGGACATGAGCCACGTGATCTGGCGCGAGTTCGACGGCCTGGGCCGCAACACCCGCGTCGGCCTGAACTTCACCGAAAAGGGCTTCGGCGTCCGTCCGGCCCTGGGCTGTTCGGACCGGGGCCATTCGGCGGCCTCGCAGATCCGTCCCGGCGAAGTGAATTGGGAGAAGCTGTTCGGCGAGGAAGGCGTGCGCTGGTTCCACACCGGCGGCATCTTCGCGGCCCTGGGCTCCAACACCGCCGAGGCGGTGATCGAGGCGGTCGAGGCCGCTCGCAAGCACGGGACCATCGTCTCCTATGACCTGAACTACCGCCCCTCGCTGTGGAAGTCACAGGGCGGCAAGGAAGGGGCTCAGAAGATCAACCGGAACATCGCCCAGTATGTGGATGTGATGATCGGCAACGAGGAGGATTTCACCGCCTGCCTCGGCTTCGAGGTCGACGGTCTGGACGAGCACATCTCGTCCATCGACCCGGCCAATTTCAAAAAGATGATCCAGACGGCGGTCAAGGAATTCCCCAATTTCAAGGTGGCCGCCACCACCTTGCGCAACGCCAAGACCGCCAGCGTCAACGACTGGTCCGCCATCATCTATGCCGGCGGCCAGTTCTATGAATCCATGATGCGCGAGGATCTGGAGATCTATGACCGCGTCGGCGGCGGCGACGGTTTCGCGTCCGGCCTGGCCTACGGCTTCATGGAAGGCAAGGGCCCACAGGCGGCGGTGGACTACGGCGCGGCCCACGGCGCCCTGGCCATGACGACCCCCGGCGACACCTCCATGGTCAAGGCCGCCGAGGTCGAGGCCGTGATGAAGGGCAAGGGCGCCCGCGTCATCCGCTGATTCTATCCCCGAGACCCCGCCCGCGCGCCGTCCTCTCCCAAAGGGCGCGCGGGCGGAGCCGGAACCGGCCCTCTCTCCTCCCCGAGGGCCGGTCGCCCCGACGCCCGCTCTCCCCGCACCGGAGAGCGGGCGTTGTTGCGTCAGGCGGCGTCGCTGCGCGGCGTCGCCATGTGGGCGGTCATCATGTCCGCCAGTTCCTCCATCGCCGACAGCAGCGTGTCCCGGCGGTCAGGGGGCAAGGCGGCGAAGGCGTCCTCGAAGCCGCGGCTCAGCAGGCCCGGCGCATGGCCCAGCGCCGTTTGCCCGGCAGGCGTCAGGCGAGTGTGCACCACACGGCGGTCCACCTCGGACCGATAGCGCTCGATCAGTCCCTTGGCCTCCAGCTTATCAATCACCGCCACCACCGTGGCCGGCGACATGGAGGCCGCCTTCGACACCGCCTGGGTGGTCACCTGACCCAACTCGCGGATCGACTGCATGACGATCAGTTGGGGGATGGTCAGGCCGCTGGTGCGGGCGATTTCGCGTGACCGCATCTCGATGGCCTGGGCGATCCGGCGCATCGATTTCAGCACAGCCGCGTTGGGGTCTGCGTTCAGGGAACTCTGCGGCGTGTCGGTCAGCTTGACCATACGGGTTGAAATCCTTTGTGTGCGAACTATTTGTGCACACTGCTTCCACAATGCAAGGAGGGGCCATGTGCGGCCTTAACGGCGAGATCAATTTCGACGGCAAGCCGGCCGATGCCGGCGCGCTGCAGCGCATGTGCGATTCCCTGGCCCCGCGCGGGCCGGACGGGTCGGGCGTGGTGTTGCGCGGCAACGTGGGCCTTGGTCATCGCCGCCTGAAGATCATCGACCTGTCGGAAAAGGCGCAACAGCCCATGGTCGATTCCGACCTGGGCCTGTCCATCGCCTTCAACGGCTGCATCTACAACTACCCCGAACTGCGCGCCGAGCTGGAGGCCGCCGGCCACCGCTTCTTCTCCCACGGCGACACCGAGGTGATCCTCAAGGCCTGGCGCCAGTGGGGCATCGAATGCGTGGACCGCTTCAAGGGCATGTTCGCCTTCGTGATCCATGAGCGGGACACCGGCCGGGTGGTGATCGCGCGCGACCGCTTCGGCATCAAGCCGCTGTATCTGGCGGAAAAGGGCAAGCGCCTGCGCTTCGCCTCGACCCTGCCGGCGCTGCTGGCGGCGGGCGATGTGGACACGTCCATCGATCCGGTGGGCCTGCACCACTACATGACCTTCCACGCGGTGGTGCCGCCGCCGCACACCATCATCAAGGGCGTGACCAAGTTCCCGCCGGCCACCATCCGTGTGATCGAGCCCGACGGCACGTCGAAGGACCGCCTGTACTGGACGCCCGTGCTGGAACGCGGCCCCGGCGACGCCGAACGCTCGGCCGAGGATTGGCGCGATCTGGTGCTGGACAGCCTGCGAACCGCCGTGAAGCGCCGCATGGTCGCCGACGTGCCCGTGGGCGTGCTGCTGTCGGGCGGGGTGGATTCCAGCGTCATCGTCGGCCTGCTGGCCGAGATGGGCCAGAAGGACCTGATGACCTTCTCCGTCGGCTTCGAGGAGGCCCACGGCGAGAAGGGCGACGAGTTCGTCTATTCCGACCTGATCGCGAAGCATTTCGGCACGAAGCACCACAAGATTTTCGTGCCTCACGACCGGCTTCTGGACGCCCTGCCGGGCACCATCGGCGCCATGTCCGAGCCCATGGTCAGCTACGACAATGTGGGTTTCTATCTGCTCAGTCAGGAAGTCTCGAAGCACATCAAGGTGGTCCAGTCCGGCCAGGGCGCCGACGAGGTGTTCGGCGGCTATCACTGGTACCCGCCCATGCAGGGCGCCAACGATCCGGTGGAAACTTACGCCAAAGCCTTCTTCGATCGCAGCCACGCCACGCTCAAGACCCACCTGAATCCCGAGTGGATGGCGGACACGGACGTCAGCCGCGCCCTGGTGGCGGAACACTTCGCCCGCGCCGGCGCCGAGACGCCTGTGGATCAGGCCCTGCGGCTGGACAGCCAGGTCATGCTGGTGGACGATCCGGTCAAGCGCGTGGACAACATGACCATGGCCTTCGGCCTGGAGGCGCGGGTGCCGTTCCTCGACCACGAACTGGTCGAACTGGCCGCCCGCATCCCGCCCGAGCACAAGCTCAGCCAGAACGGCAAGGGCGTGCTGAAGGAGGCCGCGCGTCTGGTGGTCCCGCACGAGGTGATCGACCGCAAGAAGGGCTATTTCCCCGTGCCCGCCCTGAAATACATCCAGGGTCCCTATCTGGACATGGTCCGCGACGCCCTGGGCTCGCAGGCGGCGAAGGAGCGCGGCCTGTTCCAGCCAGGTTATCTGGATCAGCTGTTCGACAAGCCCACCGACCACATCACCCCGCTGCAGGGTTCCGAGCTCTGGCAAGTCGCCCTGCTGGAAATGTGGCTTCAGAATCATGGCGTCTGAACCTCGTCCACGCTTCAAGGGCCACCGGCTCAAGCGCCTTCGCCACGAGGGGCTGAAGCCGGTGGTGGGCGGTCAGGACGGTTCGGCCATGGCCGAGAACGCCATCCTCGATTGCGGCTGGGGGCGTCTGCTGTTCGCCCAGACCTTCCCCAAGCCCGGCCCGTTGATCGAGGCCCTGCGCGCCGAGGGACCGGACCGGCGCGACATCGCCTTCTATGTGCGCAATCCCCACGTCCTGCTGGCCCAGGCCCCGCAGGAGGTGTTCCTCGATCCGTCCCACACCTATCGGCTGGACCTGTCGGTTTACCGGGCCAGCCGCCGACAGCCGCGCGGCTTCACCGTGCGCCGGCTGGCCTCACAGGGCGACGCCGAGGCCATCAACCGCATCTATGCGGCGCGCAAGATGGTGCAGGCGCGGCCCGACTTCATGTGGTCCCAGCGCGAGGGCTCAGCCCTGACCTATCTGGTGGCCGAGGACAGCGCGACCGGCCAGGTCATGGGCACCGTCACCGGCGTGAACCATCAGCGCGCCTTCAACGACCCGGAGCACGGCTCGTCCCTGTGGTGTCTGGCGGTGGACCCCCAGGCGACCCAGCCGGGCGTCGGCGAGGCGCTGGTGCGGCGTCTGGCCGAGCACTATCAGGCCCGGAGCGCGGCCTACATGGACCTGTCGGTCATGCACGACAACGATCAGGCCATCGCCCTTTATGAAAAGCTGGGATTCCGCCGGGTTTCGTTCTTCGGGGTCAAGCGCAAGAACCCCATCAATGAGTCCCTGTTCACCGGCCCCGCGCCCGATGACGCCCTGAACCCCTACGCCCGCATTATCGTGGACGAGGCGCGCCGGCGCGGCATCCAGACCGACATCATCGACGCGGAAGGCGGCCTGTTCCGCCTGACCCACGGCGGCCGCTCCATCCGCTGCCGCGAAAGCCTGTCCGAGCTGACCTCGGCGGTGGCGCTCAGCATCTGCGACGACAAGCGCATGACCCGCCGCATCGTCGAGCAGGCGGGCGTCACCGTGCCGGAGCGCATCCACGCCGACGACCCCGAGGCCATCAAGGCGGCGCTGGAGCGTCACGGCGCCCTTGTGGTCAAGCCGGCCCGCGGCGAACAGGGCAAGGGCGTGGCCGTGGGCCTCAGAACCATGGCTGCCATCGAAAAGGCCGTCGCCGCCGCCCGCAACATCTGCCCCGAGGTCCTGATCGAACAGCAGGTCCAGGGCGAGGACCTTCGGCTGGTGGTCATTGACTTCAAGGTGGTGGCCGCCGCCATCCGCCGCGCGCCCCGCGTGGTGGGCGACGGCCGCTCCACCTTTCGCTCGCTGATCGAGCGACAGAGCCGCCGCCGCGCCGCCGCCACCGGCGGGGAGTCCCGCATCCCGCTGGACGCCGAGACCAAACGCTGCCTGACCGACGCGGGCTATCAGCTCGATGACACCGCCCCCGAAGGCCTGGAGGTGGAGGTGCGCAAGGCCGCCAATCTGCACACCGGCGGCACCATCCACGATGTGACCGAAGAGGTTCACCCCGCCCTGATCCGCGCGGCCGTGGCCGCCGCCCGGGCCATCGACATCTCGGTCACCGGCATCGACCTGATGGTGAAATCCTGGCGCGAACCGGACTATGCCTTCATCGAGGCCAACGAGCGCCCCGGTCTGGCCAATCATGAACCGCAGCCTACGGCCGAACGCTTCGTGGACCTGCTGTTTCCACTGTCCATGCCCGCCGCGGCCGCCCGGGTCGCGCGCGCCCCCAAAGACCACTGAACGGAGGCTCCCCTGGCCCGCCTGACCATCGACACCGAGTACCTCATCGGCCGCCTGCAGCGTCTGTTGGGGATCGCCAGCCCCACCGGCTACACCGACGAGGTGGTCTGGGAGGTGTGCCGCGAGCTGGGCCGGCTGGGTGTGGACTATGAGCTGACCCGCCGCGGCGCCATCCGTGCCCGCATTCCCGGCCAGGAGCCCCGCCCCGCCCGCGCCGTGGTGGCCCACGTGGACACCCTCGGCGCCCAGGTGAAGGCCATCAAGGACAACGGCCGGCTCGAGGTCGTGCCCATCGGCAACTGGTCGTCCCGCTTCGCCGAGGGCGCGCGGGGCACGGTCTTTTCGGAAAAGGGCGGCTGGCGCGGCACTATTCTGCCGCTGAAGGCCTCGGGCCACACCTTCAACGAGGAGGTGGACGAACAGCCGGTCAGCTGGCGCCAGGTGGAGATGCGCATCGACGCCCGGGTGCGGAACCGTCACGACGTGCTGAAGCTGGGCATCGACGTGGGCGACATCATCGGCATCGACCCCCAGCCGGAGTTCCTGGACAACGGCTTCATCGTTTCGCGCCATCTGGACGACAAGGCCGGCGTGGCCACCATGCTGGCGGCCATGAAGGCGATCATGGAGGACGCCCAGACGCCCACGGTGGACACCTACTGGCTGTTCACCATCGCCGAGGAGGTGGGCTCCGGCGCCTCGTCGGTGCTGGTGCCGGACGTGGCGTCCATGATCACGGTGGACAACGGCACCACCGCGCCGGGCCAGAACTCCGACGAGTTCGGCGTCACCATCGCCATGGCCGACCAGACCGGCCCGTTCGACTTCCACTTGACCCGCAAGCTGGTGAAGCTGGCGCGGGACGAGGACATCCGCTTCCAGAAGGACGTCTTCCGCTATTACCGGTCCGATTCCGCCTCGGCGCTGGAGGCCGGCGCCGACATCCGCACGGCCCTGGTGACCTTCGGCATCGACGCCAGCCACGGTTATGAGCGCATCCATGTGCACGCCCTGCGCTCGCTGGCCGAGTTGCTGACCGCCTATGTGCTCAGCCCGGTGGAGATCGAGCGGGACGCCAGCCCCATGGCCGGGGTCGAGGGGTTCACCCATCAGGATCACAAGGAAGCCCACGAGAAGGCCGGCCGCGAGAAGCCGGCCCCGGAGCGGGATGACGTCAAGGCGCGCTGACGGAACAGGGGCGGTCCGCCGCCCGTTGCCCTTTCAGACCCTGAAAGGAAACCGACATGCTGACTTGGGAACTTGTTTTTCCGCTGGGCGCATTGGCCCTTGGCGTGGTGCTCGCCGTGATGCTCTGGCGCAACAAGCACCGCAACAAGCGCGTGGACCCCGTCACCCAGGCTGCGACGCGCGAGGAATACGATTACCCCGACCGCTACGACGACAAGACCCACGACCAGTACGAGGCCGAGGCCGAGCGTCGCAAATAGGCCCCGCCCTGCTATAGGGCGCGGATGAAGAGCGAAGAGTTCGATGTCCTGATCGTCGGCGCGGGCGCGGCGGGCATGATGTGCGCCATCGAGGCGGGCAAGCGCGGCCGCCGCGTGCTGGTGGTGGATCATGCCGCTGCGCCGGGCGAGAAGATCCGCATCTCGGGCGGCGGGCGCTGCAATTTCACCAATCTGGGGACGGGTCCGGCCAATTTCCTGTCGGAGAACCCCCGCTTCGCCACCTCGGCCCTGCGCCGCTACACCCAGCACGACTTCATCGCCCTGATGAACCGGCACGGCATCGCCTGGCACGAGAAGACCCTCGGCCAGCTGTTCTGCGACGACAGCGCCAGACAGATCATCAGACTGCTGACCGGCGAGATGCGTCAGGCGGGCGCGGTCCTGCGTCTGAACACCGGCGTCGAGGGCGTGGCGCGCGAGGGCGACGGGTTCCTGTGCCGCCTGTCGGACGGCGGAACGGTGCGCACCGCCGCGCTGGTGGCGGCCACCGGCGGCAAGTCGATCCCCAAGATGGGCGCCACCGGCTGGGCCTATGACCTGGCGGCGCAGTTCGGGGTGCGGGTGGTCCCGACGCGCCCGGCGCTGGTTCCCCTGACCTTCGAGCCGGGCCTTCTGGAACAGTTGAAGACGCTGGCGGGCGTGTCCGTGAACGCGGTGGTGGCCCACGGCCGCACGTGCTTCGCCGAAGGCCTGCTGTTCACCCATCGTGGCCTGTCCGGCCCCTCGATCCTCCAGATCAGCTCCTACTGGCGTGAAGGCGACGCGGTCACTGTGGACATGGCGCCGGGCGTGGCGGTGTTTGACGCGCTCAAGACGGCGCGAACTGAAAACGGGCGGCAGGCGGTGCACACCGCGCTGGGCCGGGTGATTCCCGCCCGTCTGGCTGAGAGCATCGCCATGCGCGAGGGCGTCGCGGGCAATCTGGCGGATCAATCGGACAAGGTCCTGAAACGGCTGGGCGAGGCGGTGGGCGCCTGGTCCGTCAAGCCGGTGGGCTCCGAGGGCTACCGCACCGCCGAGGTGACCCTGGGCGGGGTCGACACCGCCGCCCTGGACCAGCGCACCCTGGCGGTGAAGACCGTTCCGGGTCTGTATTTTATCGGCGAGGCGGTGGACGTCACCGGCTGGCTGGGCGGCTATAATTTCCAGTGGGCCTGGTCGTCCGGCTGGTGCGCGGGCCAGGCCTGCTGACGCCAAACCCGCTCGGGGGGCCCGTAAGCCGTCCATCAGCACGCCGCGCGGGCGGACGCCTGGCGCCGGCTATGCGGCCGGCCCCGCATCCGCAAGGAAAGCGAGCAAGGCGTCGTTGACCGCCCCGGGCCGCTCCTGCTGCAGCCAGTGTCCCGCGCCGGGAACCTCGATCATGCCCCGCATGTCGGTCAGCCAGTCGGCCTGCGCCTTCTCGTGTCGCCCGGCGTAATGGCGCACCGGGTCATGCTCGCCGATCATGAACAGGGACGGCGCATCGATGGTCCTGTCCTGAAGCCAGGCGGTCAGGGACCAGTTCACGTCCAGACAGCGATACCAGTCCAGCGGCCCCCTGAACCCACTGGCCCGAAACGCCTCGACGTATTCAGCGAAATGATCGGCGCTCATCCAGGGCGGCAGGGTCGCGGCGTCGCTGATCCCGTCGATCATGGACTGGCCCGGCTGCAGAAAGCCGGTGTGGCGCTGATCGGCCGGGGTGGCGCCGTCATAGGCCCAGAACATCTTTCTCAGCGCCGTTTCGGGATCCGCGTCAAAGGGAACGTGGGCGTCCGCGTCCTGAAAGCGGGTGATGTAGAGATCGCCGGTCCCCGCCCTCTCGGCGATCGCGCGCATGGCGGCCACGGGCGGACCCTTGGCGCGGCGCGGCTGGAACGGGACGGACAGCCCGGCCACGGCGGTGAAGACATCGGGCCGCATCAGGGCGCAGTGCCAGGCTACGGCCGATCCCCAGTCATGGCCCACCACCACACAGGACCGCTCGCCCAGCGCCCGCACCAGATCCGCCATGTCCCCCACGAGATGCAGGATGGTGTGGTCCTCGGTCCGCTCCGGCTTCACGGCGGCGCCATAGCCGCGCATGTCCGGCGCCACGGCGCGGTAGCCCGCTTCGGCCAGGGCCTTGATCTGGGCGCGCCAGCTGATCGACAGCTCCGGAAAGCCGTGAATCAGCAGGACCAGCGGCCCCTCTCCCGCCGCCAGCACGGATTGGGTCAGGCTGTCGGTGATGATCTGTCGCCGCTGCATGGGCGCGACCTTACCGGCTGATGACGCGGCGCGACAGCGGCTTCAGGTCTTGCCCACGTCCAGCGGTCGAATACGTTCGCCCAGGGTGTCCCGCACATAGAGCGCGCGGATCAGGATGTAGCTGACCACCGCCAGCGGCACCGACAGCAGCACCCCGATGGGCCCGAACATCAGGCCGAACACCGCCACCGAGAACAGGGTCAGCAGCGGCGGCAGGGACACCACCTGACGCTGCACCACCGGCATGATCAGATTGCTCTCGATCTGCTGCACGGCCACATAGACGGCCAGGGTCCACAGCACGGTGTCCGGCCCGAAGGCCACCGCCAAAAGCAGCCCCGGAAGCGCCGCCAGCGTCGGCCCCACGATGGGCACCAGCACGCCCAGTCCGGCCAGAACGCCCAGCAGCACCGGCGACGGCAGCCCCACCGCCCAAAGGCCCAGCCCGGTGATGACGCCCACGCCGATCATGTCCAGAAAGGCGCCCAGCAGCCACAGCCGCAGACCGCGTCCGGCCTGATCGAACGCATCGCCGATGCGGCGCCGCTGATCCTTCGGGACCAGCATCAGCAAGCCGTCGCGATAGCCCTTGGGATTGACGGCCAGATAGACCCCGCCGGCGAGCACCAGAACCGTGTTGGTCATGAAGCCGCCGGCGCTGCTCACGAAGCCGCGGATCTGCGAGGCCAACTCCTGCGCCGCCTCGCTGACGCCGCCGGACAGACCCGCCCCCTCCGCCGCTGTCTGGATACGCTCCAGAAGCTGTGCGCCGAAGGGCAGGGCCTCGATCCTCTGACGCGCCGCCTCGGCCGCTTCGGGCAGGGTGCTCGGTAGCCGATCCAGCTGTTGCGAAATCTCCATCCACAACAGGCCGAAGCCGGCGGCCAGAACCGCAAGAAAGAACAGCATGGACAGCGGCAGGGCCGCTTTCATGGGCAGCTTCGCATACTGGTTCAGCAATCCTGCCACCGACCGGAACAGGATGGCGATCAGGAGCGAACCGAACAGCATCAGCAGGACCGCCGACAGCTTGAACGTCAGGGCGATGACCCCGACCACAGCCACCACAAAGAGGACGCGCCGGACGAACACGTCGTCCAGCGCCGCCCTGACGGCCTGGCTGCTGGATTCGACCGTCGACGGCTTTCTGGAGGATGCGCTCATTCGCCCGTAACGCTTGTGGTGGCCGGTGGTTCTCGCGACGCGTTGGTGCTCAGCGCGGCCCGGCTCGCTGCACCGCCGCCAGGACGGCGGCCCCCGCCCCCGACTTGATCAGGGCCCCTGGGAGAAAGGGCGCGACCCCGACGGCGAGCGCCTGTGTCGGCCCGATGGCCAGCGCCAGCCAGCCGGCGCCCAGCATGAGGCAGAACCCATTCCCGAGCGTCATGGCCGCTAGGGCGTGCAAGGGCCGCGCCCCGTTCCAGCCCCTTTCCGCCAGCCGGCCGGTCAGCATGGCCGCCAGAGGGAAGGCGAACAGATAGCCCGCCGTGGGTCCGGCGAAATGATCGAGTCCGCGCGCGCCGTCCGCCAATACCGGCAGCCCCAGGGCCCCGACCCCGAGCCATGCCAGAACCGCAAGCCCCCCCAGCCGCCACCCGTACAGGGCGCCGACAAGGGTCACCGCCAGCGTCTGGAGCGTGATCGGGACCGGAGTCATGGGGATGGCCGCCTGTGAGCACACGGTCAGGGCGGCGACGCCGACAAGCACGGCCTCCCCTGTCGACCAGAGGCCGCGGGTGGTGAAATCAGTCACGTCTCATCCAGGAATCGGAAAGGGGCGGACAGGGCTAACTTCGCCCGCGCCCGCCCGCAATCATTCCGTCAAGGTCAGGCCGCCTTCTTGCCGGCGAACTTGCCGTAGAAGGTCTCGCCCTTCGCCGCCATGTCGCGCAGCAGCTGCGGCGGGGCGAAACGTTCGCCGTATTTCCCGGCGTATTCCTCCGCCTGCGCCACAAAGGCCTTCAGACCGATCTGGTCGATGTAGGTGATCGGGCCGCCGGTCCAGGGCGCGAAGCCCCAGGCCAGGATGGCGCCCACGTCGGCCTCGCGCGGGTCGTCGATGACGCCCTCTTCCCAGCAGCGCGCCACCTCCACCGCCTGGCGATAGAGCAGGCGCCGCTTCTGGTCCTCGACCAGATCGGGCGTGGACTCGGCGACCTTCACCGGGGCCAGATCCGACAGGCCGGACCACAGCTTTTTCGGCTTGCTGTCATAGTCATAGAAGCCCTTGCCGTTCTTGCGGCCGTAGCGTCCCAGCTCCTCGACCATCTTTTCGACGATCTCCATGCCCGGCTGCGGCGTGAACTTGTCGCCCAGATCGGCCTTGGTCTGTTTGGTGATCTTGACCGACAGGTCCAGCGCTACGTCGTCGTGCATCTCCAGCGGGCCGCGCGGCATGCCGGTGGCCCGGCCGATGTTGTCGATCATGGCCGGAGCATAGCCTTCCTCCAGCATGGCCAGACCTTCGGCCACATAGGTGCCGAAGCAGCGCGAGGTGTAGAAGCCGCGCCCATCGTTGACGACGATCGGGGTCTTCCTGATCTTCATGACGTAGTCGAGCGCCTTGGCGATGGCCGCCTTGCCGGTCTTCTCGCCCAGGATGATCTCCACCAGCATCATCTTGTCGACGGGCGAGAAGAAGTGGATGCCGATGAAGTCCTCGGGCCGCGAGGACGCCTCGGCCAGACCCGTGATGGGCAGGGTCGAGGTGTTGGAGCCGAACACCGCGCCGGGCGCCAGCTGGGCTTCGGCCTTCTTGGTCACCTCGGCCTTCAGGTCGCGGCTTTCGAACACCGCCTCGATCACCAGATCCGAGCCCTTGATCAGGTCATAGTCGGTGGTGGGGGTGATCAGGGCCAGCACGGCGTCGGCCTTGTCCTGGGTCATCTGACCGCGCGAGACGCGCTTCTTCAGGATGTCCTCGGCGTAGGACTTGCCCTTGTCGGCGCCTTCCTGACTGACGTCGATCAGGATGGTCTCGATGCCGGCCATGGCCTGCACATAGGCGATGCCCGCCCCCATCATGCCGGCGCCCAGAACGGCCACCTTCTTGGGGTCGGACTTGGGCACGTCGGCCGGACGCAGAGCGCCCTTGTCCAGCTCCTGCTTGGACAGGAACAGCGAACGGATCATGCCCTGGGCCTGCGGCGTCATCAGAGTCTTGATGAAGTAGCGGGTCTCGACCCGCAGGGCCGCGTCCATGGGCAGCTGAACGCCCTCATAGACCGCCTTCATCATGTTGGTGACGGCCGGATAGTTGCCGTAGGACTGCTTCCTCAGCATGGCGTTGCCCATGATGAAGACCTGTGAACCGGCGGGATGATAGGGACCGCCGCCGGGCAGTTTGAAGCCCTTCTCATCCCACGGCTGCACGGCCTTGCCGCCGCCCTTGATCCAGGCCTTCGCCGCCTCGATTTCCTTGCCGGGCTCGACCACTTCGTGGACGACGCCGGCGGACAGGGCGTCCTTCGGGCGCCAGCTCTTGCCCTCGGAAATCTGCATCAGGGCGGCCTGAACGCCGATCAGACGCGGCAGGCGCTGGGTGCCGCCGCCGCCGGGGAACAGACCCACCTTGATTTCGGGCAGGCCCAGCTGGATCTTCGAATTGTCGCCCACCACGCGGTAGTGACAGGCCAGTGTCAGTTCCAGACCGCCGCCAAGGGCCAGGCCGTTGATGGCCGCGGCCACAGGTTTTCCGCAGGTCTCCAGCGCACGCAGGGCGCCGTTCAGACGCCAGCCGGCGTCATAGGCCGCCTGCAGGTCCGCGCCGCCCAGCATGCCGCCGGCCATGTCGCCCAGATCCGCCCCGGCGCAGAAGCCCGAGGGCTTGCCGGAGGTCAGGACCACGCCCTTGACGGCTTCGTCGCCCTTCACCTGTTCGACCCACTCGGGGATCTCCTTCATGACGCCCGAGGTCAGGGTGTTCATGGAGCGGCCCGGCACGTCGAAGGTGATCAGCGCAATACCGTCGCCGTCGATCTCGATCTTGAAGTTTTCCATGGTGCTTCTCCCTCGGATCAGACGCGTTCGATGACGGTGGCGGTGCCCATGCCGCCGCCAATGCACAGGGTGGCCAGGGCGGTGGTCTTGTCCGAGCGCTCCAGCTCGTCCAGCACGGTGCCCAGGATCATGGCTCCGGTGGCTCCCAGGGGGTGACCCATGGCGATGGCGCCGCCGTTCACATTGATCTTGTCGTGGGGAATGTTCAGGGCCTGCATGTAGCGCAGGACCACTGCGGCGAAGGCCTCGTTCAGCTCATAGAGGTCGATGTCGCCCACCGACATGCCCAGACGGTCCAGCAGCTTGCGCGTCACCGGCTCGGGACCCGTCAGCATGATGGAGGGCTCCGAACCGATGGAGGCGGCGCCGCGGATCTTCGCGCGGGGCTTAAGGCCCAGGGCCTTGCCCGCCTCCAGCGTGCCGATCAGCACCCCGGCGGAACCGTCGACGATGCCCGAGGAATTGCCGGGGGTGTGGACGTGGTTTACCCGCTCCACCTCGGGATAGCGCTGGTTAATCACGGCGTCGAAGGCCATCTCGCCCATCATCTGGAACGAGGGATTCAGGCCGCCCAGGGTCTGCATGTCGGTCTTGGGGCGGATGGTCTCGTCGTGGTCAAGGATGGTCAGGCCCAGCTGGTCCTTGACCGGCACCACGGACTTGTTGAAGCGGCCGTCGGCCCAGCTGGCGGCGGCGCGCTTGTGGCTTTCCACCGAATAGGCGTCCACGTCGTCGCGGCTGAACCCGTACTTGGACGCGATCATGTCGGCAGACACGCCCTGGGGCACGAAATAGGTGGAGATGGCGCTGGACGGGTCGATGGGCCAGGCCCCGCCGTCGGAGCCCATGGGCACCCGGCTCATGGCTTCGACCCCGCCGCCGACGGCCATACGGGCCTCGCCGGAGGCCACCTTGGCGGCGGCCATGTTCACGGCTTCCAGGCCCGAGGCGCAGAAGCGGTTGATCTGCACACCGGCGGTCAGCTGCGACCAGCCGGCGTTCAGCACGGCGGTGCGGGCGATGTCTGCGCCCTGCTCGCCCACCGGGGCCACACAGCCCAGGATCACGTCGTCCACCTGCGATGTGTCCAGGTCGTTGCGGTCGCGCAGCGCCTCAAGAACCTGGGATGCGAGGGACAGGGCGGTGATCTCGTGCAGCGATCCGTCCTTCTTGCCCTTGCCGCGCGGGGTGCGCACGGCGTCGAAGATATAGGCGTCGGCCATGGGTGCGTCTCCTTTGAGGACGCTTCCTTAGCGCGTTTGCGGGCGAAATGCTACGTTTACGTCAACGTCAACTTACGACTTTTTCGCTCAGTCGAGGAAGGCGCGCACCCGCTCGGCGAACAGGTCGGGCTGATCCAGCATGATGAAGTGGGCGGCGTCGTCCACCCGGGTCAGCTCGGCGCCGGGCAAGGTCTGGAACGACATCTGGTAGATCATGTCGGTGATCTCGGGCGTCATGCGGGGATCGTTGAACTTGACGTACAGCACCTCGGTCGGGGCCGTGATGGCGGACAGCTCGGGGCGCAGGTCTGTGACGATCAACTCGCGGAAGGCGGCGGCGGATACCTGCTGGTCGCTGTCGCGGCTGTGCCGGAGGGGCCCCTCGCGCTCGGATTCGGTCTGGATCATGCCGATGATGGTCTGCTCGGCCTGGGCCAGATAGGCCTCGCGCGGGCTGCCGGACTGGGCGGCGTAGACCTGATCGGCCGTGGGGGCGACGCTTTCGGCGGTGGTTCCGGGCGGTCCGAACATGGCGCCCATGAAGGGGACCATGTCCACCACCATCAGGCGGCCGACGGCGTCAGGGTGACGGGCCGCCAGCATCATGGCGATGGTCCCGCCCATGGAGTGACCGATCACCGCCGGGCGCTCCAGACCCTGATCAGCGATATATCGGGCGATTTCCTCGGCCACGGGCGCGGCCACCGGCCCTTCGGCGTTGGCCCCGGCCGAGGCGCCGGCGAAGCCGTTCACGTGGACGCGGTGGATGCGGTAGCCGTCACCCAGCCGGTCCACCGTGCCCTGCCAGATCTCGGGCGATGAGCTCAGGCCCGGAATGAGGATCACGTCCTGCCCCTCGCCTTCCACCATCACGTGCAGGCGGTCCGAGGCGAAGTCAGCATGGGCGTGTGCGGCCGAGGCATGGCCGTGATGCTCCTGGGACCGGGCCCCGGCGGGCGCGGCCGCAAGGAAGACAGCGGCGGCGGCGATCATCATGGCGGGACGGATCATGTGTTTCTCCTGATGGGACGGCGACAGCATAAACACACCTTACTTTGAAATGCAAAGTCGCTCTCCTGAAGCCTCGCCCTGGTCGCAGGAGCGGTGATAAGGAGGGGCCATGAATGCTTCGCCCGCTCCAGCCCCGCAACCTGAAGCCAAGGCCCCGCCCACCGCCTTCGGCAAGGGCTTCATC
>NZ_JBLGCI010000017.1:0-50069 GCF_047617075.1 Brevundimonas sp. | reverse complement strand
GTGGATCGGCCCCTCAGGCTCAGCCGGGCTGAGCCTGAGGGGCTCTGGCGGCGGCGGCGGGGGCGGGGGCGGGGGCGCTGCCCTCGGCGGGACGTCCCAGGCGACAGCCGCGTTGAACCCGTCGGCGGCGCGGCCGCTACGCAGGGTGATCAGATAGACCCGCTCCGTGGTGGTCAGGACCAGGTTGGTCTCCAGCCCCGTCTCCAGCGGTTTGACCAGGACGTGGCTGCGGCGCCCCTCCCCCGGCGCTCCGGACGCTGCGTCCGCGCTCCCTGAAGGCGCCTCAGCGATCTGCCAGCGGACTGTGTCCCCGGCCGCCAGGGCCGTGACGGCTTCGCCGGGCGCCAGGGTCAGGGTGGTGACGCGCAGGGGCGCGGTCCAGATTTCGTAGAGGCGGCCCGGCGACCAGCCGAAGACCTGGACCCCTCCCGCAAAGGCGTCGGACCGGGAGCGGGCGCGCGCGGCCTGGCCGGCGGCGACCAGGGCGGCCCGGCCCTCGAGCACCGGAGTGTCCTGCGCCCATGCCATGTATGGCTCTCCGACGTGCGGCGTGACCGGCTGGCGTGACTCCTGCGGCTCCGGCGGCGCCGGGGTGATGGGGACCGGCGCAGGCGGGCCCTGCGGGCCGAGCGGGACTGGCGCAGCAGAAATCTCGCCTCCGGCCTCCTGCATGGCGGCGCCGGCCGCAGCAGGGTCCGCCGCAGCGGCGCTCGAGGCGTCGACGACCACCGCCGCGGCCGCATCCTGGCGGGTCAGCACGCAGCCCGTGAGCGAGGGAACCAGCGCCAGGGCCGCCGCCCCGGCGATCAGGAAGCGTCGGGGGTCCATGAGATGTCCTCGATCTTCAGGCCAAGGGGATTGCGCATCAGCTCCGCCTCGGTGCGGGGCGGCTCGATCCGGGTGGTGATGAGCCCGCGCCAGCGCTCCGCGGCGGTCTGACGGCCGTCCAGAAAGCGGGTCTCGCGCCACTGCAGGTCCCAGGTGCGCGGGCTGCGCCGCACCACATTGAGGACCTCCACCGTCACAGCCTCGCGCCCGGCTTCGGCGAACGGATCTTTGGCCTGGGCCCAGGCGTTCAGAAACGCCGCCGAGCGCGGCGTAGTCAGGTCATAGGCGCTCAGCCAATTCTCGCGGATGACGATGGGATCGATGGACTTGGAGCGCACATGGCGGACCCAGACGGCCAGGGCATGGGCGGTCTGGGCCTCGGTCGGCTCATAACGTCCGTCCAGGGCCGTGATCCTCTGCGTCTCGCCCCAGTCCGACACCTCCACGATGAACGGACGCACCTCGGCCCGCCGGGCCTGGGCCCACCATCCCGCCCCCAGGAACCCGGCCAGCAAAAGGCTGGCGGCGGCGAAGCGGCGCCAGTTGCGGGCATGGGCGGTCACCAGGCCCATGCGCTCGTCCCAGACCTGACCGGCGCGCTGATAAGGCGTGGCCTGCGGCGCCGAACTCATGGGGCGGCGGGACCGGAAGAAGGGATTCATCTCAGTCCTCCCTCGGGCGAAGCTGGGGCTGGAGCGTTCCGCTGCTCTCCACGGCTGGCATCAGAGACCGGGCGCTGTTGGCGGCCAGATAGGCGCGAAGGGCGCCGGCGCGGCCCGGCCGGGAGGCGGACGGTTCGGACGAAGCGCCTGCCGGTCCGGCGCCCTGGCTCCAGGGATCCGGTGCGGCAGTTGCCCGTGTCTGGGGAAATCCAGGCGGGCTCCGGCGGAGCTGGCCTCCGCCAGACGGGGGGCGGCCGGGTCCCGGAGGCGATGCCGGCGGCGGCGGTGCGTCAGGTCCGGCCCCCTGGCTCCCCGGCCGCGGTCCGAACGGTCCGGGTCCCGCAGAGCGCGGCGGCGCCTGGGCGCCTGCAGCGGCTCGCGACGGTCCAAGGAGAGCCCCGGCCCTGGACAGGCGTCCGGCCGTGGCCGTGATGAGCCCTGCGCCCGCCGCGGCCGTTCCGCCGACCGCCAGAACCCCGCCCATGGCCGCTCCGGCGCCAAGGGCCGGGCCGCCCGTGACCAGAGCCCCGGCGAGGTTGGGAATGAACACCGCCAGCATGGCCAGCAGCAGGCTGGCGACCAGGATGGTCAGGGCCTCATAAAGGTCAGGGTTTGCGCTCGGCTGAAGCTGGTCGAACACCGAGCGGGCGCCGGAGACCACCAGAGCCAGGGCCAGGACCTTCAGACCCGAAGAGACCACATAGCCAAGCGGCCGCTCGGCCAGGAACGCGGACCGCGACCAGATGCCGAAGGGCAGCAGCACGAAGCCGCCCAGGGTGACGATCTTGAACTCGATCAGCGAGACGATGATCTGCAGCGCCAGCACCGCGAAGGCCAGCATGATGCCGATCATGGCCAGGCTCAGGATCAGGGCGTCGGCCAGGTTGCCCGCCACGTCCAGAGGATTGTCCACCGGCGCCGGCGTCTCGCCCAGCGCCCTGACGATCTCCCAGCCCTGGGCCAGCACGGCGCCGGGGTTCAGGAATTCGGCGCGGCTGAGAGATCCCCCGCCTGCGGTCAGGCCCAGCTCGATGAACCCGGCGTAGATGGTCTCGGACAGGGCCTGCCAGTCATTGATCAGCCAGGCAAAGGCGCCGATCAGAAGCACCTTGCCGAAACCCGCCGCCAGCATCTCGCGCTGGGAGGACAGGGCCCACTGGATGCCCGTCAGGGCCACCACCAGCACGATCATCATGCCGAAGATGCCGCTGACCGGGCCGGACAGGGCGTCAAAGCCTTCGGTGATGGTGGTGGAGAACACCACCATCAGATCATTGGGCGTTTGCAGGGTGGGTCCGGCCATGATGCGCCTCAGTCCCGCGCCCGGGGAAACGGATCAAAGGCCGGCGGCGCCGGAGACGCATCGCCCCCGCTCCAGAAGCGGCGCCTGGCCTCCGCCGCCGCGGCCCGTTCAGCGGCCTGGCGCGCCGCGGTCTCGGCCATGAGCCGGGCCTCCGCCGCAAGAACGATGCGCATGGACGCCAAGTCCTCGGCCAGAACCGCCAGCATCTGGGTGGACGACTGAACCGCCGCGGTCTGGCCGTTCGCAGTTTCGCTGGCGCTGAGAGCGCCATGCACGCGCTGAGCGCGGCCTGCGGCCAGCCGGTCCAGCTCGGCCGCCGCCAGGGCCAGATCCTGCGCTGTGCGCCGGGCAGTTTCGGCCCGCTCCTGCCGCTGCCCGGCCAGGGCGCGCGGCCCCAGGCCGGTGAGATCGCTGGCATACAGCTGGTCGAACTGCTGCTGCAGATCCTCCACGCCGGACGCCATGCCCGTCACCGACCCGGCCAGGGCCTGCATCCGGGCGAGGGTCTCGGACGACTGGACCAGATGGCTGTAGGGCGAAGCGGCCAGCATCCGCGCCTCATTGGCCAGCTGGGCGGCCTCGTTGGCCAGGGACTCCAGCTGGCGGGCCGACTGCAGGGCGTTTTCCACGTGGTTGCGCGGGTCGAACACCACGTGCTGCGCCGAAGCTGCGCCGCCTGCGGCGAGGATCGACGCCGCCGCGAAGATGCTGAGCGCTGCAGAACGCCGCCGGTCAGGCGGCGTCAAAGGCTTCAAGGATCTGGTCCACATGGCGGACTCCTTTGGCTTCAAGGAAGGATCGGGCGAAGGCGTCCGGGCCGTGGCTCTCGAGGACGGCGTCGATCAGGGCCTGGTCTTCGGGAGAACTGGCGCCGCACAGGGCCAGGCCTGCGCCTGAAAGCTTCAGGTCGAACAGGCGCCGGCCCTGCGGCTGGCGCAGGTAGTAGGCGCGCTTCGGGGTGGACCAGGCGATCAGCTCCAGCTGGCGCCGGTTCAGGCCGAACATGCGGTAGAGCTCCGCCGAAGCGGGCTCCAGAGCCCGCGGATTAGGCAGGAAGATCTGGGTTGGGCAGCTCTCGATCAGGGTCGCGGCGATGCTGGAGGCCGCGACGTCATCCAGGGACTGGGTGGCGAAAACCACCGCCACGTTCTTCTTGCGCAGTGTCTTGAGCCACTCTCGCAGCCGCCCGGCGAAGGCCGAGGCGTCCAGGAACAGCCAGGCTTCGTCCAGCACCATCAGGGTGGGCCGCCCGTCGAATCCGCGCTCCACGTGGCGGAACAGGGCTTCCAGCACCGGGATCAGAACGGACGGCGCGCCCATCAGCGCCTCCATCTCAAAACACTCGATCTGCGCTCCGGTGTTCGCCTGCTCCGCGCCGTCCAGCAGGGCCCCGTGCGGCCCCTGCAGCGTCAGCGGCTCAAGCGCGGCGGCCGCCGCACGGTCCTGCAGCAGGGCGCACAGCACCGTCAGCGTCCGCTGGTCCTCAGGCGCTTCCGCCAGGGCCGATAGCGCCGACCACAGCTCTTCGCGCAGGGCCGGCGACGGCTCCAGGCCGGCGCAGCGCACGGCGCCGGTCAGCCAGTCCTGGGCCCAGGCCCGCTCACCCGGCCGGTCGATGCCGGCCAGGGGCTGGAGGCTGAGCCCGGCGCCGGGCTCCAGGGCCCGCCACTTCCCGCCCGCCGCCAGGGTTGCGGCCCGGGCGCTGCGGCCCTTGTCGAAGAACACCACCCGGGCGTTGGAATAGCGCAGCCATTGCAGGGCCAGGAAAGCCAGAAACGCGCTCTTGCCCGAGCCGGTCGGCCCCACCACCATTGCGTGGCCCACATCGCCCACGTGAAGAGCCAGCCTGAACGGCGCCGCGCCCCCTGTTCGCGCCGTCAGCAGCGGCGGCGCCTTCAGGCGGGGATCCTGCGCCGGCCCGGCCCAGACCGCCGAGACCGGCAGCAGGTCGGCCAGGTTCAGGGTCGAGATCATCGGCCGGCGCACATCGGCATAGGGCTCTCCGGGCGCCGCGCCCAGCCATGCCTCCACCGCGTTCAGGTCTTCGGTGCGCGCAACCAGGCCCTGGGCGTTCAGCACCCGCTCGATCTGGCGCGCACGCGCGTCAGCCTCCGCATCGTCCGGCGCCGTGACGGCGGCGGTCAGGGTCAGGTAGCCATAGGCGCAGACCTCCCCGCCAAGCGCCTCCAGGGCGCCGTCGCACTCCTCGGTCTTGGCAACCGAGTCCGTGTCGATCAGAGGCGTCTCTTCCCTGGTGATCGCCTCGCGCAGCAGCACCCCCAGTCCCTTGCGCCGGGCGAACCACCGGCGGCGCAGCCGCAGCAGCTCCTGCTCGGCGTCCGCCTTGTCCAGAGCGATCCAGCGCACGCTCCAGCGGCAGGGGAACGGCAGGGCGCCCAGCGCATCGAGCAGACCGGGCCGGGTCGAGGACGGCAGGCCCCGCACCGAGACCACACGCAGGGCCTGGTCTCCGAGACGCGGCGCCGCGCCTCCGGTCAGTGCTTCATCGGCCAGCAGGGCGTCAAGGAACATGGGGCACGGCGGCGGCGCGACCCTGCCCTCCCGGGTCGAGACGCAGGCATGCAGCCAACTCAGCAGCGCCTCATCATCAAGCGGCTCGGCCTCAGGCAGAGCGTCTGCGAGAAGATCCAGCAGGGCGGCAGTTTCCCGCCGGTAGGTCTCCAGAGCAGAGCGCCAGTCCGCGTTCAGCCGGCTCAGGCCATCGAACATCCACCGCTCCAGACGACGGCCGCCGTCGGCCGGAGGCAGCCAGGTCAGGGCGCCGCGGTAGTCGGTCTCGAACGCGGGATCGTCCGTCTCAAACCCCGCCCGCCGTTCGGCGTCCACCAGCCAGGCCACGGGGTTGGTGAAATGGTCTTCGGGATAGGGATCTGCCGGGCGCCGGCGCGCCTCCATGTGCAGGCACCAGCCGGAACCCAGACGCTTCAGGGCGTTGTTGAGCCGGGCCCGCACAGCCATCAGCTCCTCATCCTCAGCGGAATCCAGATCCGGGCCCCGAAAGCGGAAGCCGCAGGTGAAGGAGCCGTCCTTGTTCAGGATGATCCCGGGGGAAACCAGGGCGGCCCAGGGGAGATGGTCCGAAAGACGGTCGGGGCGGCGGCGGTGCTCGTCCAGAAAGCGCATCCGATCACCTCCCTAAGCGTCCAGATGACCAGGCAGCGCCAGATGCCGGCGCAGGACGTCGAACATGCGCCGGTCGCGGCGGGTAGCCAGCAGGCCCAAGGCATGGGCCGCCGCCCACCACAGGAGACCCAGCCACCAGATCCTCAGCGCCAGTCCCAGCACCAAGGCGACCGTGCCCATGAGGATGGCGTAGTCGCGCGGCAGCCCCGCCAGGGTCACCGGCTCGGTCAGGGCGCCGGCCAGCGGCAGATCCCAGCCTTCGGGGCGGCGCTCCATCAGCCGATCTCCAGTCCGCCGGCGAAGCCGAAGAAATCCAGGAAGAAGGTTGAGGCGGCGAACGCGATCGAAAGGCCGAACAGAATGCCGAGCCCCCGCCGCATGGAGGAACCGCCCTCGCTCATGGCCACCCCGGCGCCGAAGATGACCACCGCGATCACCGCCGCGGCCTGAACCACCGGCCCGGTGATGGACTGGACGATCTGCTGGATCGGCCCCTCCCAGGGCATGCCCGAGCCGCCGGCAAGAGCATCGGAAGCGGCCGCAAGACAGATCGCCGCACCGGCCATGAGACTGCGTGAAACCATGCGCTTCATGTCTGCTGCCCTTTGAACATGACGAGCAGAGATCGCTCGCGACTCAAGGCAAGCAATAGAGCGGCTGTTAAGTCAATTGGAGTGAGAAAGTATACTTGCTATATACTTCGGCAAGTCACCGCAACTCGGCGATTGCTGGATATGATGTCGGCTACCAACCGAGCATCGGACCGGACTATTCGACACCAGCCTCATTTGATTGGAGGCAAAGCGTTGCTTCAGGCCTCGCCTGGACCGCAGTCAGGGCTGCGGTTCCGCCGGAACGAGCCGGAATCCGCCCGGGCGGCCACCGGCGCTCCCCCTGAAATACAGCGACGCGTCTTCGTCCTGCAGAATCTCGCGGCAGAGTTCATCCTGCAGGGGCAGGGCCGTGCACAGCCGGCCGCCGCGGACCTCGAACCGCCCTTCCACACGGGGGCGTCCAAGCACAACGTAACGCCCACCGGCGAAGAAGCGCTCGGCGCGGTCGTGGACGACGGCCTCGGGGATCACCGCGACGTTGGAGAACCTGCGCGCGATCTCCTCTTCGCTCAGCGGGCGCAGCTGGTCAGGCGTCACAAGCGCCGCAAGCACCGACATGGCGAGTCCGAAGTTCAGCATCGAGCGGCTTCCGTGTTCTGCTCTCAGTGAAATCGCACAATACGGCCGGGCGCCTCCGTGACAAACCGATCCCGCCCGTCGCTTACTCGACTGCGGTCAGCGCATAGCCTTCCTCGCTCCAGCCCTTTACCGCCAGGATCTGGTCGATCCGGCGCCCGGCCGGCGTCCGCGAGATCTGCACGATCAGGTCGATGGCCTGACCCAGCGCCCGGCGCGGGGGCGCAGGCGTAATCTCGGCGATCAGGTCCTCCATTCGCGTCAGCGCCTCGGCGGCGGAGTTGGCGTGCAGCGTCGCCAGTCCCCCGGGGTGTCCGGTGTTCCAGGCCTTGAGCGTCTCCAGCGCCGCGGCCCCGTCGCGGATCTCGCCGATGACGATGCGGTCAGGGCGCATGCGCAGGGCGTCGCGCACCAGATCGGCCACCCCGATGACGCGCGGATGGCGGCGGGTCAGCACCGGCACCTTGTCCCAGGCCGAGCACTGCAGCTCGGGCACATCCTCGATGAGGAAGATGCGATCATCCGCGAACGCCGGCTCGGCCAGGATGGCGTTGGCCAGTGTGGTCTTGCCCGAGCCCGCCCCGCCGCAGATCAGCAGGTTGCGGCATTCCTGCGCGGCTCGCCGGAGTGCGTCGGCCTGATCCGCGCTCAGCACCTCCTGTTCGACATAGTCATCGAGCCGCCAGATGACCGCCGGGCGCTTGCGGATCGACCAGGCGGGAGCCGCCGTCACCGGCGGCAGGAAGCCCTGGAAGCGCTCGCCTCCGGGCAGCACACCGGACAGGCGGGGATCCTCCCTCGTCACCGGCGCGCCCACATGATCAGCCACCAGACGGATCACACGCTCGCGCGCCTCAGGCTCCAAAGCATCCTGCGCCCGCGCCCGGCCGGCCCCAAGGCGGTCGATCACCAGACGGCCGTCGGGGTTGGCCATGATCTCCACCACAGCCGGGTCCTCCAGCGCCTCGCAGACCACAGGCCCCAGCGCGTGGCGCAGTGCCTCCAGCTTGCGGGCGGCGCTCAGGGCGGCGCCCGTCATGAAGACCCGGTCCCCTCGCCTTCCCGCTCCGGCGGAACAGAGCCGCCGCTGATCAGGCGGGCGGCGACGGCGTCCAGCATCCTGTCGATCCTGACCTCGACCGCGGCGAGGACCACCGGATCCTCGTCCACGGCCGCATCGGGAAGGCGCAGGAAGAAGGCGCGTGCGATCTCCACCGTCAGCTCCTGGACGATCTGCATGTCGCGCCGGGTCGATCGCATGTGGTCCCGCAGCGACCTTTCCAGAACAGCCAGCCGATCCTCGGGATCGGCGGTCAGCCTGCGGGCGAGACCCCGCGCCACAGCGCGTCCCGCGGTCTGGCTCAGGGAAAGACCGGACACGCGGGCTTCCCGGTTCAGCGCTTCGATCACGCGCGGGTTGCTGAGATAGACCTGAACCCGGGTCGTGGCGCCCTCACGGCTCATGGCGCTCTCCCTGCAGGCTGTCTAACGCCGCCTGCTGGGCGGCGAACTCGGTTGAGACCCGCTCATAGGTCTCGGCCGCCCGGGCCGCGACGCGGCGCTCGTGAATGGCGGCTTCCACCTCCTTGAACAGCGGCAGGGCGGCGGCGGGATCCTCGCCCAGCGCCCGCCTCCCCTCCCAGGGATGAGGCGGGCGGCCGGGCGTATCCACAGGCGCACCCGGCGCGGGCGGCGCGATGCGCGCGCGCCTGGCGAAGGGCCGGCGGCGGTCGTACTTCATCTTGCGCGTGCGCAGTGGCCGGTGACCGGCCGCGAAGACAAGCTGAGTGTCGTCCGGGAGGGCGCGGATCTCACCGGGCTCCAGAAGCGGGCGTTCGATCTCCGAGCGCGAAACCGAGGCATTGCCCCCCGAAAGCCCAGCCGGCCGGCTGCGGCTCTCGCGGGGCTCCAGGACCGATCCCGTGAGCCTGGACACCTTGTCCTGGGTCAGCGGGTCCAGGGCGCTGAAGGCGGTGTAGACGTGACAGTTGTCCAGGATGGTGTTGTGCGCGCCGTAGGTCTCGACGATGTCGTTGAGGGACTGGGCCACGAACATGGTCTTGATGCCGTAGCCGCTCATCAGCCGCAGGGACTTCTCGAAGAAGGCGAGCCGGCCGAGAAGCGGAAACTCATCCATCATCATGAGCAGTTGCCAGGCCTTGGGCCGGCCCGCGGCGTCGCTCTTCTCCTCAGCCGTCAGCGCCTGGGCGGCGGCGTAGAAAAACAGCCGGACCAGAGGGCGCAGCGCCGCCGCGTCGGCGGGCGCGACCTGCACATAGAGGCTGACCGGCGCGCGGGCGCACATCAGATCGCCCAGCGCCAGGTCCGAGGCCGACAGGGCATGCTCCAGATCCTCGCCCGCCAGCCATTTGAGATAGCTGCGCGCGGTGCCCTGAACCGAGGTGCGGAAACGATCATGCATGGCCGCATAGCCCTTCACCGCCGTGGCGATGAAGGGATGGGTCTCAGGCGTCCCGTCCGGCCCTTCGCGATGAAGGGTGCGGTTCATCATCTCGGCCGTCTCATCCAGATCGGCGATGAGTCGGCGCACTGTGAGCAGGGTCTTTTCGTCGTCGGGCGCCGTGTAGAGGACGTGCAGGATCACCGCCTCGAGGATCTCCGACGCGGCCTTGTCCCAAATCGCCTCGTCGTCACGAACCCCGCCGGGATCCGCCAGTATCGCCACGAGACGCTGCACCTCGGCGAGCTCCTGCGGCCCCGGCCGGATCTCGGCCAGAGGGTTGAACCGGGCGGAGGCGGGATCGCGCGGCGCGAACCGCAGCACATGTGAGAATCCTGAGCGCCAGCCCGCGCTGACAGCCCAGAGTTCGCCCTTGGGATCATGGACCAGTGTGCTTTCGGGCCAGCTCAGAAGCGTCGGAAGGACATGTCCCCGCCCCTTGCCCGACCGGGTTCCGCCGGTGACCAGGGTCGGGCGAAGGTCGCCTGTGGCCAGCAGCCGGCCGTTCATCTCGCCGATGATGCAGCCGCCGGGGTCCCGCAGGCCTGCGGCGCGCGCTTCAGCCATGCCGCCCCATCCGCGCCTGCGCGTGGCCGGCCGCGCAGTCAGAGCCAGGCCGGCGGCGAGGGTCAGGCCGAAGCCAAGCAGAAAGGCCGGGGCCGCCGCAGCCATGCCTGGCTCCGCCTCAGGAAACCGCGCCCGCCAGTCCAGCAGCGCCCAGGGCGGATAGATGGCGATGTCCGGGCCAGGCCGCATCGCGGCGCCCAGGACCGGATCAAAGCGGTAGACCCAGGCGAACGCCTGGGCCGCGGCCTGTCCTCCCGCCACGAGTGCGACAGCCAGCGCCGCCAGCCGCGATGCCATGCGAGCTCCCATGCAGGCGATTGGCGCGGCACATAATGGCGACTTTTCGGCGACTTTGGAGGCGCGGAGACCGGCTTGGCGTCCGGCCGCACGAATATATGGAGCAAGCCCGTGACCACTTGGGGCAGCGGGGTTGCGGCGCGCGCAGATATATCTGCTCCTTCCGGTTGGCGGGCGTTTAGCGCCAAGCTGGGGCTTCTCACCCATTAAGTCGTCACAGTTGACGACTTAAGGGCGATAAAGCGCCTAACTCGTCAGCTATGGCGAACTATCAGTAAAGCGGTTCTTACGTTTAACTCGCCACTATTGACGAATTAACCCGCATTATGATACATAAGTCGGCGGAAGTGGCGAATTATGAAGATAGATAACCATAACACGGATCAGGCGGTTCTGGCCGAGCTCGGGCGCAGGTTAGCCGATTACCGCCTGCAACGGCATATGACCCAAGCGCAGTTCGCCGAAGCCGCCGGGCTGTCGAAGCGCACCGTTGAACGCCTTGAGGCCGGAGAATCCGTTCAGCTCGTCAACCTGGTCCGCGCCCTGCGCGTGCTGGAGAAGCTCGACGGCCTCGACCGCTTCCTTCCGGACGCGCCGGCCAATCCGATCGATCTGCTGGAGCGGCATGGCAAGGTCCGGCAGCGCGCCCGGCCGGACGCCCGCGATGAAGACGAGGAATCGCAGCCCTGGCGTTGGGGTGACGAAACATGAGCCTGGCCGCCGTCAACCTCTGGGGCCGCCGGATCGGCGCCGTTTCGCTGGCCGAAGGCACCGCGGTCGCGACCTTCGCCTATGAACCGGCTTTCGTTCGATCGCAGATCGAGGTGGCGCCGCTGTTCATGCCGCTGAGTGATCGCATCTACAGTTTCCCGGGCCTCAACCCCGAGAGCTTCTACGGTCTGCCCGGTATGCTCGCCGACGCCCTGCCCGACCGCTACGGCCACACCCTGATCAACGCCTGGCTGGCGACCCAGGGCCGAACACCAGACAGTTTCGATGCGGTTGAGCGTCTCTGCTACATGGGCGCCCGCGGCATGGGTGCGCTCGAGTTCACCCCCGCTGCCGGCCCCAAACCGCGCAAGTCCGAGCAGATCCACATCGAGAACCTGGTCCGGCTGGCTTCGGAGGTGCTGAGCAACCGCAACACCCTGCAGGTCTCTTTCGCCGATCCCGGGAAGGCCTCCGCCCTGACCGAAATCCTGCAGGTCGGAACCTCGGCCGGCGGCGCCCGCGCCAAAGCGGTCATCGCGTGGAATCCCGAGACCAACGAGGTCCGCTCCGGCCAGGTCGAGGCCGGAGACGGGTTCAGCTACTGGCTGCTCAAGTTCGACGGGGTGAGCAACAACAAGGACCGCGGCCTCGCTGACCCGCAGGGCTACGGCGCGGTAGAGTACGCCTACTCGGAAATGGCCAGGGCCGCGGGCATCACCATGACCGAATGCCGCCTGCTGCCCGAGGGGGACCGGCGTCACTTCATGACACGCCGCTTCGATCGCACGGACTCTGGCGGCAAGCTGCACATGCAGTCGCTCGCCGCCCTGGCCCACTACGACTACTGCAGCCCCGACAGCTACACCTACGAACAGGCCTTCCAAGTCATGTGGCGGCTGAAGCTGCCGATGGAGCAGATGGAAGAGCTATTCCGGCGAATGACGTTCAACGTCGTGGCCCGCAACCAGGACGACCATGTGAAGAACATCGCCTTCCTAATGGACCGAAAGGGCGTGTGGTCGCTCGCGCCCGCCTTCGATGTGACCTGGGCCATGGAACCAGGGAACAAGTGGCTCAGGCAGCACCAGATGTCGGTGAACGGCCGGCGCGACGACTTCACGCGCGCCGATCTGGAAGCATGCGCCGCAACCGCCTCAATCAACGCCGCCCGCGCCCGCACGATCATTGACGAGGTCATCGCGACCGTCGCCGAATGGCCCAGGTTCGCGGACGCCGCCCAGGTGGACGAGGGCATGCGCCGGTCCATCGGCCCCAGTCTTCGCCTGACCCTTTAAAGAGCGGCCGCGGACCGGCCATAACGGCATGGGTAATCCAGGGGGCGCAGGTTCGTCTCCTCTCCCCTCGCACAGCCCCCCTGAACGGTTTGAGGCCGGAAGAAAAGCCGGGCCGAATATGACCCCGGACTGTTCTCAGGCCAGGGGCGTTCGTGCAACTTGGCGCCATCAGCTAATCCGCGCTCTGGGAGATCGCAGTCCATGGATGAGACCCGCACCGAAGCCGATCTGGCCGGCATGACCACCGACATCGTCACCGCTTACGTGTCGAACAACGCCGTGGCTCCGGAAGAACTGGCCAGTCTGATCACCAGCGTCCACGCAGCGCTGGCCGGAATGCCGTCCGGAGCTGAGCCTGAGCCGGAGCCGCAGGCCCCTGCGGTGCCGATCCGCAAGAGCATCACGCCGGACTACATCATCAGCCTCGAAGACGGTTCCAGGTACAAATCGCTCAAGCGCCACCTGGCCACCAAGTACGGCATGAGCCCTGAGGATTATCGCGCCAAATGGCGCCTGCCTCCGGACTATCCGATGGTCGCCCCCAACTACGCCAAAGCCCGGTCCGAACTGGCCAAATCCATGGGCCTCGGCCAAGGCGGGCGAAAGCCGGCCAAGAAAACGCGCAGGTCCGGGCCTGAGCAAATTGCCGTCAGCGACGGGCCGCGGCGCTGATTGAAGTGGACAGTTTAAAAAAACACTGTTCTCTACCTCTCCCATGAGAGGGAGCGAGCAGAACCATGGCCGGAACCGGGACCTCGGAGGCCGACCCCGACGGGGCCGACATAGCCACCCAGCTTGAAGCCCAGGGCATGCGCCTGAAGAACGCCGCCTGGACGGCCGCGCCGGCGAGCCCCGCCGACACCAAGGTGATCGTAGGGGCTGAAGTTGTAATCAATGAGCCGGTCATCTCCGAAGGGGCGCCCATCCTCATTGTCGCGGAGAAGCTGAGCTTCGGCGCCGGAGCCTATGTCTCCTCCGGCTATGCGTCTGACGCGCCGGATGGAAGACCCGGGGCCGCGGCCGGCGCGATTACAGTCATCGCGTCCCAGATCCAGTCCCTTAGCCTCTCGGCAAAAGGGCAAAAGGGCGGACGCGGTCCGGCAGGGCTGGCGGCTGCAGGACGAGGCGCGCCGGGCGCCCACGGCGCCCCCGGGGAACCCGCCAAATGCGGAAAGGACCGGGGGCCAGGCAGTAATGGCAAGAACGGTCAGGACGGCGGAAAAGGCCCTGCCGGAAACCCCGGCGGACGCGGCGCGTCGGGCGGCGCCAGCGGCTCGGTCACAATCAGGTATCTGAACTCAAAGGTCAGTCTGGCGCAGCCGCCCGACACTGTCGTAAACATTCGCGGCGGGGAAGGCGGCGTCGGCGGCGCCGGCGGCAGCGGCGGCCGCGGCGGTCCTGGAGGGAGCGGCGGCGCAGGAGGCGCGGGAAAGTGGTGCCGGCCCGTGACCGACCATGACAGCGGCGAGGACATGCCCGGCGGAAGCCCGGGCCGGCCGGGCCGTGAAGGTCCGGCGGGTGACCGCGGCCGGACAGGACCAGCCGGCTCATCCGGAGCGGCGGGCCGCCTGTCCGTGTCACGTTATCAAAGCGAGGCGGACTTCTTCGATGAAGCGGCCAGGCTCGCGCCTGAGGTCTTCGACGGCCTGCTCAGCAAAGGCGAGATGCTCTACTTCCTAAATCGTGAAGCCGAAGCTCGCCCGCTGCTGGAGAAGGTTGCGCTCCTGAAGGACAATGCCGGACGGCCGAGTCCCGACGCGGTGCGGGCCACTACGCTGATCACCCAGATCAATCTGGGTCTGACCTATTTCGGCGAAGACCGGCATGCCGCCAGGGTGATAACGCGAGATGGTGCTTCCGGAGCACGCAACGTACCTCTGTCGCTGGAGGACGTTGAAGCCCGTTTCGAAAAGCTGATGAACGATGTCAGCAGATCGGAAGCGATCCTCACATACAGGCGCCGCCAGGAATGGGACGGCAAGAGAGCCGAGGAGGCTTATCGCTTTGAGGGCGACCAACTGCAGGCGAGCATACGAGAGTTCACCAGCCATATTGAATCGTTCGCAGGCGAGATCGAGGCCCTGCGGGAGAGACTCGCAGGCTTCAGCCGGCAGGCCCAGGAGCTCGTCGATCGCATCAGACGGCTTTATGAAAGCCTCAGCGCGCTTCCCGGCGCCGCAGCCCAGGCGTTCCGGGATCTGTTCGGCTCGGTGGAAAACGCCATCACTCACATCGGAACAATCGGCGCCGCACTGGGGGCTCAGAACTGGGCCGCCGCAGGTTTGGGATTTTCAAATTTTCTGGGCAGCCTGGCTCAGGCTGAGGACGCAGCGCGGCGATTGGCGGCTCTGGTCGATTCCATCCGCGCGCAGATCGACAAGGCCAAGGACGACCTTTTCCGCGTAAAGAACGAGATGGCCGGGATGGAGGCCGCCATAGCCCAGCTGAACATCCGGAAGATTTCAGCTCAGCAACGCATTCAGGACTACCGCCGGCTGGCCGCCAATCTGGATGCCTGGTGGAGTTCGAAAGACACCGCCAAGCTTACAGAGCTGGCGCGGATCGCAGAGCGCGCCCATCGCGATATTCGCCTTGCTACGGGCCGGGACGTCTACGCGCTTCTAAGATACGTCGACCTGCGTACGACGCGCAACGACGGACTGGCGCCTCAGATACCGGCAGACGGAATCCACCAGGCGTTCAACGCCGTTCACATGCAGGCGGTTCTCAGCGGAATCCGGAGGCTCATGATCAGCGAGCCGCCGACAGCTTCGATCGAGATACCGCTGGCGGTGTTCAGCCGTGAGACCCACCCGGAGATGTTTGCTGACCTGAACAGCCAACACGCCGTAAACCTGACCGTGGGCGAGCTTCCAAGAAAATTCCAGAACGCGCGGGTCTCGTCGCTTTCACTGCGGGCCGAGGATGAGAACGGGGCGGATCTCTTTGGAGACTTCGTCCATGTGGCCAACAACAATATTCAGTACTTTCCCTCGGCGAATGTCCACTATCGCGTGAAGCAGTATGACGTGCCCCTGCAGGTCGGTCGGTTCGACGACAATGGTCGCCTGTTCGCCTACCAGAGCCCACTAACCATATGGACAGTGCTTTTCGCCCAAAGACCCGTGGGCCGATTCTCGCTTGTTTTTCGGCTTGAAGTCCCTGTGGAGACTGCAGCCGCTACCGAAACAGGTGAAGCCCCGCATCGGGGTAACACTTCAGCCTTTCCGCTTCCTATGCGGCCGCCTGTCCCCTGGGCGGAGATTGCAGAGCTTGAGTCTATGGGTGACGCACCCACGAACTGAGCTGGCTGCTACAGCCCGGCCCCATCTCCGCCGCCGGTCTGCGGCCGCGCAGCCACCTGCCTTCCTCATTCAGCTCGCCCGATCGCCCGTGGCGCGAGAGGTTTGCGGTCACTCACGCTCCACCGCCGCTTCACCAGCGGTCGCGTGAAGACAACGCACGCAATCCCCTGCTCCCCGGCGATCGATCCGGGGGGCTGTGCGATACCGGCGCCGCTGCGCGCCCCAGGGTGAAAAGGAAGGGCGCTGCCGGGTAAGCGCCGGAGATGAAGGAAAGAGTGGCTTTCCGTCCGGCGCCGCCGGAGACAGCCATGCGCCCTCTATCCTGAACGTACAGCCCAGGCTCTGGGCCGGCGATGCCGGCCTCCGGCCGATGATCGCCTGATCCGCGGGCCCTCCCAGGACGAGCCCGCACCTCCCGACCCTCATTCCAAGCACGAAAAGGCCGCCCGCACATGTGCGGGCGCGATGCCTCATGCCCGAACTGTTCACCTACGACACCGTCGATCCTTACGGGACGGTGCCCTCATCAAACCTGTTCAGCTCGCTTCAGCAGACTGACCATTACATAGCAGACGCCTTTGGCTCTCCGCTCAGCTTCTGTCCCGACTACCGGCTGGGCGAGATCATCCGGCGCCGCATCCCCCGGCGCGCGACCTGGCGCGAACGGGAGCAAGGCTTCTTCGATTCCGGGGTCTACACCGCCCCGGTCTGGAACCAGGAGCCGTTCTGGAGGCAGCGGCCGGCGCCGCTCATAGACCACTACGCTCACGTGTCGCTCGAAGACCCGGCGATGGTGGCCTTCACCGAAGACGAAGCCCACGGCGAGCTGGACCGGCAAACCCGGATGAAGCCGGGCCGCTACTTGAAACGCTACTTCAGCGAAGCCCTCACCGCCAAGCAGATCGCCTATCTGGCCGAGTGGTTCGTCAGCGGTTCGCGCCCGCCGGTCAGTATGGACGGCGCCATGGCGCTGACAAGCAGCGGAGACGAGATCACCGAGGTTTATGCGTCGAGCATCAGCTCATGCATGGAGGGCCAGGACTGCGTGCGCGTTTACGCAGCCGGCGACCTGGCCGTGGCGTTCTGGCGCGCCGACGATGAGGAGATCACCGCCCGATGCCTCTGCTGGCCCCATCGCGGCGTCTACGGCCGAACCTACCCGGACCCTGACGCCAGCGACTACGCCAGAGCCCTGGTCCAGGCCATGGAGGCCAGGGGCTGGAAACACGAACGGCTGCACGACGAGGGATTCTGCGGAGCGCGCATAAGGAAGATCGCCGCCGGCTGCGGCGCCTGGGTGATGCCCTATCTGGATCTGGACTACGGCCTGGATGACTGCGGCCGGGTCTGGCGCATGGCGCGAAGCGGCGAATACGTCGCGGAGCGAACAGACGGCCTCCTCTACCTCGACGACACATCCTGGACCTGCGACGGCTGCGGCTCCGGCATGAGCGATGACCACGAGCGCTACACGGTCTGCGTCTCCGTGTGGAACGGCGCGCCGGGCTGCGAGCACGACTTCTGCCAGTCCTGCCGGGACAGCGTAACCTTCGACTGCGCGGGCTCGGGCGCAATCTTCAGCGTGACGGTGCCCAGCGTGGAGGTTGATGGACACCTCTGGGCACGCGGGATCGCCGAAGCACGGCCGGAACTTCAGTTCCACGCGGCCACTAATACCTTCAGCACCAGACGACCGAACAGCGCTGCGGAGGCGGTCCAGTGAGCGCCCGAGACGTGCACCTGTCTTCGCCATCGCCAGGCGCAGGCCTGGGTGTGTTCATGGACATGCTCAGCTTTCGCCGCCCCGCCTGGTCGACCACAGAGGAGGCGTTCATCTCCCGGTTCCTGAGGCCGCTGGAGGGCATGGAAGAGGACGCCTTCGGCAACCTGCTTTTGTGCATCGCCGGACCAGGCGGCGAGACGCCCCACATCCTGTGGTCCTCGCACACGGACACGGTTCACCGCGCCCCGGGACGCCAGTCCGTCCTGAGACAAGGAACCATGGCCGTTCTGCGCGATACCTCCGAGGGCCGCGGCGGAGCATCCAACTGCCTTGGAGCGGACTGCGCTTCGGGGGTCTGGCTTATGCGCGAGATGATCCTGGCCCGTGTTCCTGGTCTGTATGTGTTTCACCGGGACGAGGAGAACGGCGGTCACGGCTCCGCCTGGATCGCGTCCAACACTCCCGAGCGTCTTGAGAACATCAGGTTCGCCATCGCCCTTGACCGGCGGGGGTACAGCGACGTGATCACCCACCAGGGCGGCAGGACCGCGTCTGACGCCTTCGCCGCATCCCTGGCGGGGATATTAGGCGCACGTTTCCAGCCCGACGACACCGGCCTGTTCACCGACACCGCCATGTACGCCGGACTCGTGGGTGAATGCACCAATGTTTCCGTTGGCTACTTCAACGCCCACGGCCCCCGCGAGCAGCAGGATCTGGTCTTTCTGGCTTGGCTGCGCGACACCCTGGTCTCGGCCGACTTCTCCGGCCTGACCGCCGAGCGCGCACCGGGGGCCCCGGAAGACGATTTGTGGGGCCTGGACTGGCGGTGGGAGGAAAGCACCGCCGCTCCGATCCTTGAGTCTCTCGATGCTGATTCATCGTTCGTCCGGTCCCATCCGGAAATCGTCGCGGATTTCCTCGAGACCTGCGGGGTGACCATGGCCGATCTGCGGGCTCATGCCGGCTATTTCGACTTCTGCTGAAAGCGGCGCCCCGGCGCCGGAAGGAGCGAAAGAAAGGGGGATGGGAGACGAGGCAGGACCGGGGGATCGGCTTCCGGTCCGTCTCGATCACAGGAGACTGACATGCAATCTGCCGTATTCACCGGGCGGCTGAGCGATGATCCCGTCGTCAGCGACAATGGCGCCAAGGCCATTTTCAGACTGCTCGAAAAGAGGGGCAAGGAGGCCGACGGCCGGCCGCGCCTCGTCGGGATCAACTGCATCAGCTGGAAGAAGGGCCTCAATGAGAAGGTCATCCTGGCCGGCCTCAGGAAGGGCTGCGAAGCCTTGGTCGCGGGAGCCTATGCAGACACCGAATACACCACCCAGGACGGCGTGACGCGCAAGGCCAAGGAGCTTGTGGTGTCACGGCTGAGCGTCCTGGACTGGGCGGACGCAGCCGAAGAGCCGATCGCCGGCACAGCAAGAGCGGGAGACTGAAGATGCAGACCATAACCATCGAAGGCTATCTGGCCGGTGATCCGTCCATCCTGTCCTCACAGACTGATGGCCGGACACGCGCCACCTTCCGGATTCTGGAAACCACGCGCTTCCGGCGTGCCGACGGCCAGCCCGCAGAGCGCACGACCGGCTTCAACTGTGTCTGCTTCAATGAAGTCACTGCGCAGCAGTACATCGCACCGTTCGCCCGCAAGGGAACGCGGGTTGTGGTGCAGGGCCATGTCGAAAACGACAGCTGGACCGGAAAGGACGGCGTCGAACACTACGATCTTCGGGTCGTCGTCGCCGACCTGCGGGTGAAGAACCGGCGCAGCGAGCCAGACGGCCCTGAAGGACCGCACCAGGCGGACCCGGATACGGGGGCGGATGACGACATTCCGTTCTGATCTTCAGCACATCGCCTTCAGCCGCTCCCGGCTTCGCCGGGGGCGGCTTTTTCGTTTCTGGCACGGCTCTCCCGCCACGGGGCGCAGCCAACGGCGGTCCCGGCGCCGCAGCGCCGGACGGCGTGACCGCCTTCGGCGGTCACCCACCCCCACACAACGCCCTCCGATCCTGTCACGTCACCCTGGATGTCAACGGCTTCGCCGTTCCCCTGCGCGGTCTCCATGAGCCCGCTCCGGTGACTTCCCGGGGCCCGACGTGCCGGGGATCGGGGTCGTTGCGCACGGGCGCTGCGGCATTCCCCTTTCTCAGGAGCGTGCGATGACCTTCTCTCTTCATGCCTTTTCATCAGCTGACACCGCCTTCGACATCCAGGCTGCGGCGCTTGAGGACATTCGTCCTCACCCGACCGAGGCGTCACTGATCCAGCTGGGTCAGGCTCTCATGACCGAACTTGTCGACCTCATCACGGACACCGCGCTGGAGGACGTCCAGACCATTCTGGCCGAGAGCCTGATCGGAGCCTTCCACTCGGCGTCCGGTCGGATCTCACGGGACGCGGACCGGGCGAGGGACCGCATGCGTCAGCTGGATCGCGACTTCGACGGCTCCGAGCTGGCGGATACCGAACTGCAGGCAGCTTCCAGGGAGGCGCGCGCCGCAGACGTGGCGGCCACAGCCGCAGAACTGATCCGGGACGCAGCCGCACAAACCTGGACCGTGGCGTCCGGAGAAGTCTGGACAGCATGGCGCGGAGGTCGCCGCGGTACGCGCCTGACCGCTGCGCAGATCGAAGCTCGAGACCTGCTTCGCGCCGTCGAGGAGCAGCGGCGGGAGGCCCGGCGGCCCAAGGGGCCCATTGTAGCCTTTCGCGGCGCGCCTTTCGCCGACTCCGGCGAGGATGCGGGGCGCATCTTCGACGCCCTGAACTGGGCCCGCGAGCAGTGGCCCGACATGGCGCTGGCCACGACAGGAGCAAAGGGCGCCGAGAAGCTGGCCATCAGATGGGCGCGCCAGAAGGACGTCGTCCTTGTCCTGGCTCGCGCGGACTTCGACCGGCATGGCAAGGCAGCTCCGTTCAGGGCCAACGACGAGATGATGGCCCTCAGCCCGGTCTGCTGCCTCAGCCTTTCGCAGTCACTTCGCCCGGGCGAAGGCGGCCCGGCCAAGCCTTTCGGACCGGCGCTCAATATTGGCCAGCAGGCCCGGGCGCGCGGCGTCCGGCACCTGGCCATTCGCGCCCGTTCAGGCTGACGGCGACGCAAAACCTTCGACCCGCTCGGCTCCGGCCGGGCGGGTTTCTTCGTTTGGCCGATGTCGAGACTCGCGGCACCATCAGCAATAGGCCGGTTTGATGACTGTTGATCCCCTTGGACCATCTGTGATCTCAGCAGCAAATTTCAGGCTTAGGGCAAGATAAAAGGCGGAGCCGGGCGCTGCGCTGTTGTCCTAGTCTGTCCGTTGTTTAGCGGCATGCTCCTGCGGCGCGGCGACTTTTCATGAGCCATCGTCGGCAAGTGCATGCCGCGCGTAGCCGGAGCGTCGCCATGCAGGTCAGAGCCCGCCTCGAGGGTTACCTCCCGTTGTCCGAGAGCGAAGGCCCCCTTGCTCGCCTGCCTCTCAGGATCCGGCCAGATCGCCCTCTCGTGCGCACTGGAATGCTGCGGCGGCTTTCGGCCGGCCGGCTCTTCGCCCTGGGTGATCGATCAGGTTGTCTGCGCGCTGCCGAGGGGCGCTCAGGCAGACCCTTTCGTCTGGACGTTCGCCAGAGAGTGATCGTCAAAGCGCTGGTCTGCCGCCACCAGGGAAGGGGTGCCGCTCACGCCTCCGCCCTCGCGCGGCATGTCGCTTATCTCAGCCGCCTGGGCGCCGGCTGGGAGGGTGAGACGGCGGCGTTCTTCGACGCCGGAAGCGACCGCGTCGACGCGCAGGCGCGGCTCCAGGAGTGGGCGAAGCATCGCCACCATTTCCGCTTCATTGTTTCCCCCGAGCACGGCGACCGGTTGAAGAACCTGCCGGATTATGTGCGCGAGACGATGCGCAGGGTCTGCGGCGATCTCGGAGAGCCGGACCTGCCTTGGATGGCGGTATGCCACTACGATACGGACCAGCCGCACGGACATGTCCTCCTGCCCGGCCGCCGCGCCGACGGGCGCGATCTGGTTATTCCTCGGGCCTATATTGGCTACGGCTTCCGTGCGCGAGCGCAGGAGGTGGCTCAGGAGCGGCTGGGCGACCTTTCGCGGCAGGATGCGGAGCGCCGCATCTGGCGTGAAACCCAAGCTGACCGGCTAACCGGTTTCGACCGGCGCCTGCTCGCATCAGCCGATACGGAACGGATGGTCAGCGACGGCGTCGGGGGCACCGACGTCTGGCAGGCTCTGACGCGTGGCCGGCTTCGGCACCTGGAGAAGCTTGGTCTGGCGACACGGATCGGGCGGAGGTTCAGGCTTGCCGAGGATATGGAAAGCCGCCTGCGCCGGCTCCAGCTCGCCCGCGATGTCATACGCCTGCGCAACCAACGGCGCCTTCAGACTGGCCGCGCGGTCCTAGATGCCCGCGAGGGAGTGCTTCGAGGCCGTGTGGTGAAGACAGGTTTCCACGACGAGCTGGGCGCCTGCCCCTGGGCAATCGTGGCAGAATCCGGCGGGGTGGAGCGTTACGTGCGGCTGCGCCCTGGCGCCCCGATGCCCGAGCCTGGCCGTGCCATCGAAATGGTGGTCGGATCCGGCGGGGTCGGCCGACCAATGCCTCCCCGATCTCGCGGGAGGGGCCTGTCGCTCTGAGTGAGAGGCTCGATCCAAGCCTTGTTCAGGAGTCTGGCAGCGATTGCCGCCTTGTCTTGCGGCAGAAACCGTCCGTAGTGCTGAGCCACGGTGGCGGGTGTGTCCTGAATGGCGTAGCTGGCCTGCTCGTACGAGCCCGTCTGTTTCAGGACGTGGGTGGCGAGTACGTCCCGGACGCTGTGTGGGCCGTGTGCGAGCAACCCGGCAATGGCCCCGCGCCCGGTCCATGGGTTGTAGATCCCGTACCGCTGAATGGTGAGCCGCCACGCCTCATAGAATGCCGTCTGGGTGAAGGCTGCGTCGCGGCTCGATCGCTTGACCGTCTTGACGAAAAACACGCCCGGATCCGGCGCTCCTTTCAGAAGCACGGCGCGCTCGCGCTCAAGGTAGGTGTCGATCCAGCGATAGAGATCGCCCAGATCAGGGAGCAACAAGCGGAATGGTCGCCGGCTGAAGTAGGCTGAGTTGGAGTTCTTGAACGCGGCGCAGGGAATGAAGACCTCCCACCCCTGCTCACCGGTGCTCCAGCGGAGCTCTCCCCGTTTGAGGCGTTCGAGATCCCGTTCAGGAGTGGCGGGCTCGCCCCTGCGCCTTACCAAAAGTTCGCGCAGGTTTTTCTGGCGAAGACCCAAGTGCAGTCCGAAGCGAAGCATCAGAAAACTGCGCGTGGCCTCAGCCGCCTGAAGCGGGTAACGCCGGGCGTCGGGCATAAGCCGCAGGATTTCTTCAGTGATCCGCCGATAGGCCTCAAGCGGGCTGGCAGCTTCGAGGACGGGCAACAGAGGTTCGAATGGATCACGATGGACCCGGGCGACCCTCTGCACCTCCCTTGCCCGGTTCAGTGCGTGCTGGTTCATACGGTCACAGGCTGCGCCCCAGTCTGCCCGGACGACTGCAAGCTCCGTCTCGCTGACCAGGTTCTTCAGAGGAACGAGATTGTCCGCAAGCCGGGGCGTCTGTCTCAGCCAGCCGGTTCGCTCGCGTGTGAAGGCTGCGGCCAGGAGAAGCATATCGGCCTCCCACCCGGTGAAGAAGCCGCGCCGACGCTCCCGCCATCCCAGATACCAGTCCCAGACCCCAGGAAAGACCAGGTGCCCGAGGCTTACGTCTTCCAGAGGCGCGCCGGCGCCGCGTACTTCACCGTCCGGAGAGGCGCAAAGCGCCCCAAGCATGAGCCCCAGATGCTCCACCCTCTGGCTGGCCGTCTCGGTATTCCACACCCCCGAACGCTGATAGCCGGCATCTGTAAGGGTCGCCGTTTTAAAGTGCAGCAGGTCCGCCATTTCTTCCGCCAGGGAGGCTGGCGCACAGTGCGGATGGCCAGCGCCGGGAGATATCGGGACTGCTTCAAACCGGATCGCAAAGCGGGTTTTGCAGACCTCAGACTGGTAGCGCCGGTATGCGGTCCCGCCCGACAGTATATTCTCGCGGACCCACGCCAGGATTTCGGTCTGTTCCACAGAGCTTCGCCGGCCAAAATCATCTGGCAAATGCCAGGCGAGACGGCGCGACAGCGCATGAGGCGTCTTGCTGGGGCCATGCCCGCTGATTGCCCTTCCCCGCGGCAGAAGTTTGCGAAGCTCTCCCCGGTCGAGCCGGTATCGGTCCTCGATCAAGTCGAGCGCTCTCAGCGTCGCGACCGTCCGCGGTGCTTTGGCGCCGTTTCGCCAGCTCGTGATGGTGGTTCGATCAATGAGCGCGCCCTTGGCCTTAAGCGCGCGGAACAGCCGCCACACGTTGTCCCCGTGCCGCCGCATGTGGAAATCCAGCGCTTCGTGGAATGCCTCTGGCGTATCATGCGCCTCCCACAATGGATCCGGGAACTCGACAATTGGGGCCGGAGGTCGACCGGGTCTTCTTCGTGGCTGAGCTTTCTGGGGCATTGGATCTCCATCGTCCGGTTCCGGTGGAGACGCCTAGGGCTTCGGGTGACCCTGGTTCAGGCTGGTGGAAAAGATGGGAGTGCAGGTTCGAGCGGGCTCCCTTTCGCCAAACTGTGTGCCGAGCCGCTCCGGGTCCGGCTTTGCGCCATCGGCGCGATTGCCCCCGTTCCTCGCGAAGTGTTCGCACCGACCTTTTCTGCCATTTGGGTTAGATGCCTCGTCACCGCTGAGCGGTACGACGGCCCCAGTTTCCTCCAAATGCACCGCTTGACTCCGATGGTTGAAGGAGAGGCATATAGAAGAACATATCAGGAACACAAGATGCCTGCCCCCTCTTCCCTCCACAGTCTGCAACGCCAGCTTTTGGCCTTGGAAGCCAAGCCGTGTGCGCCTGTCAGGTCGGGCCTGAGCACATTGGATAAGTACTTGGGTGTGCTCAGGGCGGATGCGGTTCATGAGTTTTTGCCCGAGGCCCCCCGCCATACCCTGGCAGCGCATGGGTTCGCCTTTGGTCTGGCCTCAAGGGCTTCGGGCGTCATCGTGTGGATCTTGCAGACATCGGGACGATCCGAAATGGGGGAGCCCTTCGGCCCCGGGCTTGCGGCCTGGGGCCTGAACCCCGCCGATCTGGTCATGGTGCGGACGCCCGATGCGGCCTCCCTGCTGGCCGCCGGAGAAGAGGCGCTGCGCAGCGGGGCGGCGGGCGCCGTGATCATGAGCGGCTGGGGCGAGGCGAAGGTCCATGGCCTGACCGCCAGCCGGCGGCTGATGATGGCGGCGCGCAGCGGCTCGACCTTAGGGGTGCTGGTGCGGGCCAATGCGGCGCCGGCGCCCAGCGCGGCCGAGACCCGATGGTCCGTGGCCGCTACGCCCTCCTCGCCGCTGGACGCCAACGCGCCGGGGCGTCCGGCTTTCCGGGCGCGGCTTTTGCGCAGCCGGTCCGGAGCGCAGCCGGGCGAGTGGATCATGGAGTGGGATCGTGAGGCGCGGGCCTTCGTCAAACCGGCGGCATCTGGCGGTCTGGTTTCCGTTCCTGCCGACCGATCGGCTGGCGCGAAGCGATCCCGCGCCGCCTGAGCATGACCCCGACCAGCCGATGGTTCTGGCGGACAAGGATCGGGGGGCGCTGCGCCTGACGGCGGGGAACACGGCCGCCATGGCGCTGGGTCTGGCCCCCGGCATGACCCTGGCCGACGCCCGGGCTCGGGTTCCGGACATCACGGCGCTTCCCCATGACAGGGAGGCCGACGCCCGGCTTCTGCACGCGGTGCTGGAGGACTTCGACCGTTTCACGCCCATGGCGGCGCTGGACGAACCCCACGGCCTGATGCTGGACGTGACCGGCTGCCCCCACCTGTTCGGTGGCGAGGACGGGATGGTGCGGGCCGTTCAGGCGCGAACCAAGCGCCTCGGGCTGCAGGTCCGGCTGGGCATGGCCCGCACGCCCCAGACCGCCCGCGCCCTCTCCCGGTTCGGCCCGGGGGGCGTCGCCCCCGAGGGTCGGGACGCCGCCCTTGCCGGTCGCCTGACCATTGCAGCCCTGGAACTGCCGCCGCGCGATCATCAGGCCATCCGTCGCGCGGGGCTGAAGACCGTCGCCGATCTGGACGAACGCCCCCGCGCGCCCCTGGCCGCCCGCTTCGGCGCTGATTTCCCGGATCGGCTGGATCGGTTGATGGGCCGCGTGGACGTGCGCATCACCCCCCATCGTCCGCCGCCTCCGGTCACGGCTGACCGCGTTCTGGCCGAGCCGATCACCGATCTGGATGCGGTACACGCCGTCATCGCCGACCTGCTGGCGGACGCCGAACGACAGCTGGAGACGCGGGGCCAGGGCGCGCGCCGGTTCACCGTCAGTCTCTATCGTGTGGATGGCCACATCCGCCGCATCGCTCTGAACACCGCCCGTCCGGTGCGAGAGGCCACAGTCGTCATGCGCCTGTTCCGAGAGCGGCTGGCCGCTCTGGCCCGGCCGGTCGATCCCGGTTTCGGTTTCGACCATCTGCGTCTGGGCGCCGAACAACTGCACGCCATCGCGGCCGAACAGATCACCTTCGACCGACGCACCCAGGACGGCGAGGCTCTGGACGCCCTGATCGATCGGCTCAGCGTCCGGCTCGGGCCCGACGCCGTGCTGCGGGTGCATCCGGCAGCCTCGCACCTGCCGGAGCGTTCAGCCCGGCTGGTTCCGGCCCAGGCGGAGATGGCCGCCGGCGACTGGCCGGCCCCGGATACGGCGTCGCCGCCCCTTCGGCCGCTGCACCTGTTCGACCCGCCCCAACCAGTGGAGGCCGTGGCCCTGGCGCCCGACAGTCCGCCCGCCCAGTTCCAGTGGCGGCGCGCCACGCACCGGGTCATCCGCGCCGAGGGCCCCGAGCGTATCGAGGCCGAGTGGTGGCGTGCGCCCCGGCATCGGGTGCGGGACTATTACCGGGTGGAGGACGAGGAAGGGCGCCGTTTCTGGCTGTTCCGCGCCGGCGGCTATGGCGACGATCCGCCGCCGCGCTGGTACGTGCACGGGCTGTTCGCATGAACGCGCCCTATGCCGAACTGGTCGCAGCCAGCAATTTCTCGTTCCTGCGCGGCGCCTCGCACCCCAAGGATCTGGTGCTGACCGCCGTGCTGCGCGGCCACACGGGGCTGGGGCTGGCGGATCGCAACACGGTCGCGGGGGTGGTGCGGGCGTGGAGCGCGCTGAAACAGCTCAAGGAACACGGCGGAGCGCCCGAAAAGGTCCGCACCGGCGGCTCGCCCGGCGAGGTGGTCTTCGTGGAGAATGCGACCGGCGGGCCCGATCTGGCGGAGGCCATTCGGGAACGGGCGCAGGGTTTCCGCCTGCTCACCGGCGCGCGGATGGTGTTCGCCGACGGGACGCCGGACATCGTCGCCTACCCTGAGGACCGGGCCGGATGGGCACGGCTGACGCGGCTGCTGACCTTGGGCGCGCGGCGCGCGAAAAAGGGCGACTGCCTGCTGCATCTGAACGACCTGCTGGCGGACCCGGACGGACTGCTGCTCATCGCCGTGCCCGACCAGAAACTGAACGCCCTGCCCGACCTTCTGGCCCGCCTGAACGCGGCGCGTCCCGGCGCGGTGTGGCTAGGCGCGGCCATGCACCGGCGAGGCGACGACCGGCGGCGGCTGGCGGGGTTGAGGACGCTGGCGGCGGGCGCGAGCACCCCCCTTCTGGCCATGAACGACGTACTCTATCACGCGCCGGAGTCGCGCGATCTTCAAGACGTGCTGACCTGCATCCGCGAGGGCGTGACCATCGATCAGGCCGGTTTGCACCTGCTGGCCAACGCCGAGCGCCATCTGAAGGCGCCCGGGGAGATGACCCGCCTGTTCGCCGATGCACCCGAGGCCCTTACCGAGACGCAAACCTTGCTGGCCCGCTCCGCCTTCGACCTGGGCCAGCTTCGCTACGAATATCCCGAGGAGCCCATCCCGCCAGGGAAAACCCCGCAGGGCTGGCTGGAGACCCTGGTGAACCGCCGCCTGCCGGTGCGTTATCCGGACGGCGCGCCGAACAAGGTCATGACCCTGATCCGCAAGGAGCTCGCCTATATCGCCGAGCGCGATCTGGCGCCCTATTTCCTCACCATCCACGACATCGTGCGGGTGGCCGAGGACAAGGGCATCCTGTGTCAGGGGCGCGGTTCAGCCGCCAATTCGGCGGTCTGTTACGTGCTGGGGATCACCAGCGTCGATCCGGTCCACCACGACCTTTTGTTCGAACGCTTTATGTCGGCGGACCGCAACGAGCCGCCCGACATCGACGTGGATTTCGAGCACGAGCGGCGCGAGGAGATCATCCAGCACATCTATGAGACCTACGGCCGGGAGCGCGCCGGCATCGCCGCCACTGTCATCCGCTACCGCCCCCGCAGCGCCATCCGCGAGGTGGGCAAGGCCCTGGGCCTGACCGAGGACGTGACCGCGCGCCTGGCCTCCACCCAGTGGGGAAGCTGGGGGTCGTCCATCCCCGACGCCCAGATCGAGCAGGCGGGTATGGACCCGGCCAACCCCATGATCCGGCGCGCCGTGGACATGGCCGGGCGCATTCTGGGGTTTCCCCGCCATCTCAGCCAGCACGTGGGGGGCTTCATCCTCACACGCGGGCGGCTGGATGAACTGGTCCCCATCGGCAATGCAGCCATGACGGACCGGACCTTCATCGAATGGGACAAGGACGACATCGACGAGCTGGGCCTGATGAAGGTCGATGTGCTGGCGCTGGGCATGCTGACCTGCATTAGGAAGGCGCTGAACCTGATGAAGGCGCACGAGGGCGCGGACCACGACCTGGCCTCGGTCCCGGCCGAACAGACCGATGTCTACGACATGCTGTGCCGGGGCGATTCCGTCGGGGTGTTCCAGGTGGAGAGCCGGGCCCAGATCAACATGCTGCCGCGCCTGCGGCCCCGCGCCTTCTATGATCTGGTGATCCAGGTGGCCATCGTGCGCCCCGGCCCGATCCAGGGCGACATGGTCCATCCCTATCTGCGCCGCCGAAAGGGTCAGGAGGATGTGATCTACGCCAGCCCGGCGCCGCCCCATGACCCGGACGAGCTGAAGACCATCCTGCACCGGACCCTGGGCGTGCCTCTGTTTCAGGAGCAGGCCATGAAGGTGGCCATGGTCGCCGCCGAGTTCAGCGACCGTGAGGCCAACGGACTACGCAAGGCCATGGGCACCTTCCGGGGCGACGGGACGCTGCACACCTATGAAGACCGCATGGTCGGGAAGATGATTGAGCGCGGCTATGATCCCGACTTCGCCCGCCGCTGCTTCGAACAGATCAAGGGTTTCGGCTCATATGGATTCCCGGAAAGCCACGCCGCCAGCTTCGCCCGGCTGGTGTATGTGTCCAGCTACATCAAGTGCAGGCACCCGGCCGCCTTCGCCGCCGCCCTGCTGAACAGCCAGCCCATGGGCTTCTACGCACCGGCCCAGATCGTGCGCGACGCCCAGGAGCACGGGGTCGAGGTGCGCGTGATCGATGTGAACCATTCGGCCTGGGACAACACTCTGGAGGGTTCATCGGGCGCGTTGGCCCTGCGCCTAGGCCTGCGCCAGATCGACGGGTTCCGGAAAGAATGGGCCGAGGTCATGGCCGCCGTTCGCGACCGCCCCTTCGACGGTGCCGAGGGCCTCATGCGCCGCGCCCGCCTGCCGGTGGCAGCCCTTCGCAAACTGGCCGACGCCGACGCCTTCCGCTCCATGGGGCTGGACCGGCGCGAGGCGCTCTGGGCGGTGCGCCGCCTGCCCGATGACGACGCCTTGCCCCTGTTCGCCGCCGCGAACACCCGTGAGCTGGGTGATGAGCCCGACGCCGCCCTGCCGACCATGGCGCTGGGCGAACACGTGGCCGCCGACTACCAGACCACGCGCCTGTCCCTGAAAGCCCATCCCATGGCCATCCTGCGCCCGGTGTTCGCGGCCGAGGGGTTGCTCACCTGCGCCCAGGTGGAGGCGAAACGCTCAGGCTCGCGGGTGCGCACCGCAGGCGTCGTTCTGGTGCGCCAGCGTCCCGGCAACGGGAAAGCCATCTTCATCACCCTGGAGGACGAGACCGGCGTCACCAATCTGGTCCTGTGGGTTCCCACCTTCGAGGCGCACCGCCGCGTGGTCATGAGCGCCCGCCTGCTGGCGGTCGAGGGCGTGGTGGAGAAAAGCGCCGAGGGCGTCGTCCACCTGATGGCGGACCGCCTTCATGACCGCTCCGCCGAGCTCAACCGCCTGTCGCCCGACCACGACCCGGTGCTCCAGCTCTCCGGCGCCGACGAGTTCGTGCATCCCCAGCATCCCCGCGATCTGCGGATGCTGCCCGGATCGCGGGATTTCCACTGACGGACATGCGGCATGAGCGGAATTTGGCTTTCCGCACGCTGGCCGCTCCATGACGCGGCACACATGCCCTGACGGCTTTGCGCATCAGTCAGTCGTCAGTGTCTGGTTCCGGCGGGTTCGCCCGTTTGCCGGACTCGATGACCGTCACGATGTCCTCATCGATAACCGCATAGGCGCGGCGCAGGAGGACATCGACGCCCTCCACCTCAGAGGCCCGGACTGACCGCCCCAAACTAAAGCCGGCTCCAGGTGTCAGTATGCTGGCTTCCAGCTCCGGCGTCCTTCGCACCAGTATGCGATAGCCGCGATACTCGTGGGTCATAGTCCCCCGCAAGCCAACGCCCCATGCTCAGGTTGGCGCCCCCAAGCCGCGCGCGCTACCCCTTGCAACCCGTGCTTGCCCAACGATCGCCTGCGCAAACTGCCCGAGCGCAGCGCCCCTCAACCCTGAAAGCATACTTCGGCGTTGCCACCGGACCCGTGCGAAAGTCGGGTTGAACGAGACGACCCCGGCGCTTGGTCCAACCCGCCGCGCGCGGGCCAGAGGCGGATCCGTACTACTGGAGCGTGCCTGCCAAGAGGACTTCGCAACGCCTTACCCGAGACGATCTTTGGGAATTCAGTGGGCCACCGGCTAGGTTCGAAGGCGATCTGAACGGCTCCGGGAGCGGTGAAAGTTTCGTGAGAAACGATGCCTTATTGAAATGCACTGAAACCGTCCGGCCCTGGGGAAATGATTTCACCCAGTTGCAGCCTAACTACCCCACTAGCGCCCCACTAGCTCAACATGGACGATTTTCCGGCCGCCCGAGCGGCGAGATAAAAACGCTTACTTGTTGATTTTAATGGGAAAAGAATGGTGGATGCGACAGGGATTGAACCTGTGACCCCCTCGGTGTGAACGAGGTGCTCTCCCGCTGAGCTACGCATCCATCCGGGCCGGGTTCGAACGCTCGAACCGTCGGGAGGCGCGGACATAGCCCGGAGGTCGCCGACGCGCAAGACCGAAGGTTAGGCTTCCGCTCTGTGGGCCCAAACGGGATCAGGCCCGAGGCGACCACGGACGGTCCCCGCGCTCCTCCAGCGTCCAGACGCCGCGCCAGCCGCCGTCCTCACGCCAAAGCTCCACCGCACCGCCGCGCGCGAAGTCCGCGCCGTCCAGCACCAGCCGCGCGTCGCAATCACCCGGCAGGCTGGACAGGACCGCCCGAACAGCCACCACCTCGGCCGAAGCGCACAGAGCTGAAAGCTGATCCTCATCCGGGGCCCGCGTGCCCCACCACAGCGCCAGCGGTCCCGTCTGAACCGGGCGGCGCGAGAACCGGTCGGCGATCCAGCTGTCATCCGGCGCCACAAGGGCCAGCCCCCGCCGCTGGGACCACAGATCGATGGGAAACTGCCGCACGCCGGGCCGCAGCTGGATGGCCGTCCGCTCAACCCGCACACCCGCCGTGGTCGCCGCGTCCCCGATCCACAGGTCCGGCGCCGGCGGACGGGGCCAGAGCAGCACCGCCAGAGCGAACGGAACGCCCACCCAGCGGCCCCGCCCCTTCCACAGGCACAGCCACAGCACCCCCAGAAAGGCGATGGGCAGAGCGATGTCCGGCGCGCTGGGTATGGTCCGCACCGCGCCCGGCAGGTTCGCGGTCCAGTGGCCGATGGCCAGCATCAGGTCCACGCCCCATCCCGCCACGGCCAGGAACGGCCCGCCCAGCCCCAGCGGCTCCAGCGCCGCGCCCAGCGCAAGCGCCGGCATCATGATGAAGCTGGAGATCGGCGCGGTGGAGACATTGGCGATCAGGCCGAACACGGCGGTGCGGTTGAAATGCTGCATGGCGAACGGCCCGGTGGCCATGCCCGCCACCAGACTGGCGGCGCAGGCGGCGAACAGCCACGCCCCGAACCGCTGGGTCGTGACGATGATCCACGGCGCCGAAATCTCCCGCGTCCGCACCGGCCAGTTCTCGGCCAGCGCCACCAGCGCGGCCGTGGCGGCGAACGACATCTGGAACCCCGGCTGGACGATGGACTCGGGCCGGAAGATCAGAACCACGAAGGCCGCCACCGCTAGGGCGTTCATGCTGATCGCCCGACGGTCCAGCAGAACGGCCAGAAAGGCGATGGCCGCCGTGGTCGCCGCCCGCTCCGCCGGCGGCGGCCCGCCCGAAATCAGCAGATAGGCCCCCACAGCGACCAGACCCGCCCACGCCGCGATCTTCTTTCCCGACACCCTCAACGCCAGCCACGGCCAGCACGCCACCAGCAGCCGCACGCCGAAGAAGACGAACCCGCCCACAATGGCCATGTGCAGGCCCGAAATGGACAAAATGTGGAACAGCCCGGAGTCCCGCATGGCGTCCATGTCTTCCTGAATCAGCCAGGATTCATGCCCCGTGGTCATGGCCGCCGCGATGCCGCCGGTCCGCTCGCCCAGCCGGTCCACGATGCGGCTGGCCAGATCGAACCGCACCCCGTTCAGCCACATGAGCCGCTGCAGACCCTCCGGTGGCTCCGGCAGGGTCGCGGCCCTTGTCTCGCCTAGCCCGAACGCCACCCCGCCCATGCCCAGGAAGAAGGCGTTGCGCCCGAAGTCATAGCTGCCGGGACTGGCCGGCGGCGGCGGCGGGTTCAGGATGGCGAAAACCCGGATCGGCGTCCCCGGCGCGGGCGCCGCGCCCCGCAACGTCGCCCGCAGCCGCAGGGGCGTCTCCTCCGGCGCCAGTCCCCGGATGCGGACCGGCGCCAGCACCACCCGCGACCCTCGCGCTCCGGGGCTGTCCACATCCACCACCCAGCCCTCGATCACCGTCGGCTCGGCCAGCGCCGGGGCGATGGGCGCCTCGACCCGCTCGGTCCGCGCCTTGGCCGCCGCCAGCCCCAGCGCCAGACAGGCGACCAGCATCAGCGGCACGGTCAGCCCCCGGCCCGCCCCTCGCCGCCGCGCGATGATCCACGCCGCCGACGCCAGCACCGCGAACAGCGCCAGCGGCCACAGGGGTGGCTCTTCCGGCAGGGCGAAATAGACCGCGCATCCCCCGCCGAAGGCCACCGGCGCCCACAGGCGCCAGCGGTCCCGCTGGGCCGAAACGCTCCCGGCCAGCCAATCGATTATGCGCGCGCGTATGGGCTTGGCCGCTTCCGGCGTTATAAGGGCGGCCCCATCAGACACCGCCCCGGACATGACTGAACCCTCACCCGTCGTCACCCGCTTCGCCCCCTCGCCCACAGGCTACCTGCATATCGGCGGCGCGAGAACAGCGCTATTCAACTGGCTGTTCGCCCGTCGTCACGGCGGCAAATTCCTGGTGCGCGTTGAGGACACCGACCGCGAACGCTCCACCGACGACGCCGTGAAGGCCATCTTCGACGGCATGGCCTGGCTCGAACTGTTCGCCGACGAGGAGCCGGTGTTCCAGCACAGCCGCGCCGACCGTCACCGCGAGGTGGTCGACCAATTGCTTGAAAGCGGCCACGCCTACCGCGACTTCCTGACCGCCGAGGAGACCGGCGCCCTGCGCGATCAGGCCAAGGCCGAGGGCCGCACCTTCGAATCCCCCTGGCGCGACCGCGAACCCAGCGTCGACGACCTGTCCAAACCCCACACCGTGCGTTTCCGCCGCCCGGCCGACACGGCGGTATTCGTGGATGACGCGGTGCAGGGCCGTGTGCGCTGGGAATCGTCCTCGCTGGACGATCTGGTGCTGCTGCGCTCGGACGGCGCGCCCACCTACAATCTGGCGGTGGTGGCCGACGACCACGACATGGGCGTGACCCACGTCATTCGCGGCGACGACCACCTGAACAACGCCGCTCGTCAATCATTGATATATGACGCCCTCGGCTGGGATCGCCCGGTGTTCGCCCACATCCCGCTGATCCACGGTCCCGACGGCGCCAAGCTGTCCAAGCGCCACGGCGCACAGGCCGTGCACGAGTACGCCGAAATGGGCTACCTGCCCGAGGCCATGCGCAACTATCTGGCCCGGCTGGGCTGGAGCCACGGCGACGACGAGCTGTTCAGCGACGAACAGGCCATCGCTTGGTTCGATCTGGACGCGGTCAACAAGGCGCCCGCTCGTCTGGACTTCGACAAGCTGGCCCACGTCAATTCCCACTGGATCCGCCTGGCCGACGACGAACGCCTGTCCAAGCTGGTGCTGGATCAGCACATGAAGACGGGCCACACCCTGCACGAAGGTGACGAACAACGCCTGCTCCAGGCCATGCCCTTCGTGAAGGACCGGGCCAAGACCGTCATCGAACTGGCCGCCCAGACCGCCTTCTTGCTCCAGCGCCGCCCGCTGCTCCTGAACGACAAGATCAAGGCCTCCCTGATCGACGAGACCGGCGAGCGCATGGCCCGCCTGCTGGAGCGCCTGCGCCTGTTCCAGAGCTGGGACGTGTTCGCCCTGGAATCCGAGCTGAAGGCCTTCGCCGAGGATGAAGGCGTGGGCTTCGGCAAGATCGGCCCGCCCCTGCGCGGCGCCCTTACCGCAGGGTCAAGTTCGCCCGATCTGGCCCGAACTTTGTCATCACTTGGGCGAGAAGAGAGCCTCGGACGCTTGGAGGATGCCCTTTCAGTCGCTAAGTGAACGCGCACAACAAATGACCCGCGCCGTCGCCTCCCCGCGAGGGCGTCCAAAAACCAAGGGGTGCTTATGACCGAACAAGCCAAACCCGCCGGCACGGCGACCATGACCATCGGCGACAAGTCCGTCGACCTGCCGGTTCTGGGCGGCTCTACCGGGCCGGACGTCGTCGATATCCGCAAGCTGTACGGCGCCACCGGCGCCTTCACCTACGATCCGGGCTTCACCTCCACGGCGTCGTGTGAATCCAGCCTGACCTACATCGACGGCGACGCCGGCGTGCTGCTGCACCGCGGCTATCCCATCGACCAGCTGGCGGAAAAGTCGAACTTCGTCGAGGTCTGCCACCTGCTTCTGCACGGCGAGCTCCCCACGGCGGCTCAATATGAGTCGTTCGAAAACAGCGTCACCATGCACACCATGCTGCATTCGCAGTTTGATCGCTTCTTCGAGGGCTTCCGCCGCGACGCGCACCCCATGGCCATCATGGTCGGCACCGTCGGCGCCCTGTCGGCCTTCTATCACGACAGCCTGGACATCCATGATCCGGTCCAGCGCAACATCTCGGCCATCCGCCTGATCGCCAAGATGCCGACCATCGCCGCGCGGGCCTACAAGTACCACATCGGCCAGCCTTTCGTGTCGCCCCGCAACGATCTCAGCTACGCCGAGAACTTCCTGCGCATGTGCTTCGCCGTGCCGGCCGAGGACTATCACGTGGACCCGGCGCTGGTGCGCGCCATGGACCGCATCTTCATCCTGCACGCCGACCACGAGCAGAACGCCTCCACCTCGACCGTTCGTCTGGCCGGCTCGTCGGGCGCCAACCCGTTCGCCTGTATCGCCGCGGGCATCGCCTGCCTCTGGGGCCCGTCGCACGGCGGCGCCAACGAGGAGGCGCTGAACATGCTCAAGGAGATCGGCACCCCGGACAAGATCCCGGAGTTCATCGCCGGCGTGAAGGACAAGAAGTACAAGCTGATGGGCTTCGGCCACCGCGTGTACAAGAACTACGACCCGCGCGCGAAGGTCATGCAGCAGTCGGCCTACGAAGTGCTGGCCGCCACCGGCCGTGAGAACGACCCGCTGTTCCAGGTGGCCAAGGAGCTGGAGGCCGTCGCCCTGAAGGACGACTACTTCGCAGAGCGCAAGCTGTTCCCGAACGTGGACTTCTATTCCGGCATCACCCTGTCGGCCATGGGCTTCCCCACCACCATGTTCACCGTCCTGTTCGCCCTGGCCCGCACCGTCGGCTGGATCGCCCAGTGGCAGGAGATGATGGAGGATCCGTCGCAAAAGATCGGCCGCCCCCGCCAGCTCTACACGGGCCCCACCGAGCGGGACTACATCACCATCGACCAGCGCGGCTGATCGGTCCGACATCGCTGAAACGCAGAACGCCGGGGCCCATCGCCCCGGCGTTTTTCGTCGAACCCTGCCTCGGCCTTATGTGTTCCCTTCGCCAAAGGAGGACGCCATGAGCTATCGCCGGTTCGCCGCCATGATCGCCACATCCACCGTGATCATGTTCGGCCTGATGTATCTGAACACCTACGCCATCGAGCATGTGGCCTTCAGCCAGACGCGGGCGTGGATGGCGCTGGTCATGGGCGCGGTCATGGCAGTGGTCATGCTCGGCTTCATGTGGGGCATGTACAAGAACATCCGCGCCAACGTCGCCATAGTGGTCGCGGCGGTCGCCGTGTTCGCCGTCGCCCTGACCCTCGTGCGCAGCCAGGCGACCGTTGGCGACGTCAGCTACATGAAGGCCATGATCCCGCACCACTCGATCGCCATCATGACCAGCGAGCGCGCCAACATCCGCGACCCGGAAGTGCGCCGTCTGGCCGATCAGATCATTGAGGCCCAGGTGCGCGAGATCGCCGAGATGGAGCGCCACATCGCCCGGCTCGAGGCCGAACCGCTGCCGGAGGACGCCCCGGTCCTGCCGTCCTATCGCGAGCGGGGGCTGGCGGCGCCGGCCTCCTGATCGCCGGCCTTCTCTACGATGACCCGCAGCACCGCATCCGCCGCCAGCTGTGACGGGTCCGGTTCGCCCCGGCCCATCAGGTCCAGCGCCTGCGTCTGGCGCCGCGCCTGATCGGCGGCGGCATCGCGGTCGGTCAGCAGGCGGCTCGCGGCGGCCGCCAGTTTTTCGGGCGTGGCGTCGTCCTGCAGGAACTCCGGCGCGATGGCTTCGTCCGCCGCCACGTTGAACAGGGTCACGTACTTCGTCGTGGCGATGCGTTTGATCAGAACCCAGCTGAGACCGTCCATTCGATAGGCGATGACCATCGGCGCGCCCGCCAGCGCCAGTTCGGTGGAAACCGTGCCGCTGGTGGCCAGGGCGGCGTCGGCGGCGACCATGGCGTCGTACTTGTCGGTCTCGTCCACCAGATGCGTCCGGAACGGCCAGGCGGCCACCCGCGACGTCACATCGGCCGCCACCGTGCCCGCCGCGATCACGACCGTCTCCAGCCCCTCGATCTCGCCTTTCAGCCGCTTCACCGTCGCCTCATAGACAGGCGTCATGCGCGCGACCTCGCCGGGCCGGCTGCCCGGCAGCACCAGCAGCAGCGGCGCGTCCGGCGCGATCCCCCGCCGCGCCCGGAACGCCGCGCCGTCGGCGCCCGACATGTCCACATGCAGGGCCGATGACCCCACTACCGTGACCGGCAGGCCTGCCCGCTCGAACCACGGCGCGTCGAACCCGTACAGCGCCAGCAAGTGGTCCACCGCCGCCGCCAGGGTCTTCGCCCGCCCCGGTCGCGAGGCCCACACCTGCGGCCCCACATATTTGATCAGGGGCGTTTTCGGCGACGCCGCCCGGATCGCCTTGGCCACCCGGATGGTGAAGCCCCAGCTGTCGATCAGCACCACGGCGTCCGGGGTCTCGCGCGCCGCCAGCGCCGCCGTTTCCGCCACACGGCGCTTGACCCGGCCATAGGCGCGAAGGCCCTCCATAAGGCCCAGGATCGACAGTTCGCTGATGTCGAAGGGACTCTCCACCCCCTCCGCCGCCATCTGGGCCCCGCCCACGCCCACAAAGGACACCGCGTCGCCCAGCCGCGCCTTCAGCGCCCGCGCCAGCCCGGCGCCCAGCGAATCCCCCGACGCCTCGGCGGCCACCAGCATGATCTTCAGCGGTCGAGTCATCGGTGATCCTCGCCCCACACGAACAGCCCCAGCCGGTCGGCGGCCTCGATGATCGCATCCCGGTCGATCAGGATCAGCTTGCCCGCCATCCCGGCCACGCCGGCCAGCCCAGCCGCCGCCGCGCCCTCAATGGTCCGCACCCCGATCACCGGCATGTCCACCCTTTCGTCCTGGATGGGCTTGGGCGCCTTGGCCAGCGCGCCGCGCCGCGCGCCCTCACGGCCCCGAAGGGTTTCAGGCAGTCCCGCCACCCGCGCCAGCATGGCGTCGGTGCCTTCCTGCGCCTCCACCGCCAGCACCAGGCCGTCGCACACCACGGCGCCCTGGCCTATGTCCAGCTCGCCCGTGGCCCGCGCCACCTCCAGCGCCTTGCGAAGATCCGCCAGCGCCGCCCCGTCCGGCGCATGGCGCCCCAGCGCCCCGGCGGGCGCCGTCTCGCCCCCCAGCACCTGATCGGCGCCCTCGATGGCGAACCCTTCCGCCTCGAACACGCCCAGCACATAGCGCAACAGGGCGTCGTCACCCTTCGTGGCCGCCGCGATCATGCCGGGCAACACAGCGGCGCCCTTCAGGTCCGGCTTCATGTCGCGAAAGTCGGGACGCTGAACGACGCCCGCGAAACAAACCGCCTCGCAGCCCGCCGCCTTCAACAGCTTGATGGTGCGGCCGAACTCACCGATGCGCGACTCCTGCCCCTCATATCGGACAAGAGCTTCATCCGCGAACCCCTTGATCCGAACAACATAAAAGGGGCGGCCCTCGGCCTCACACCGCCGCGCCGCCGCCAAGGGCAGATCCCCTCCGCCGGCCACAATGCCCAGTTTTCTCACCGTTCCGGCAGACACAGCGGTCGCTTCGAATCTTCCCGGATGAAGGCGATGATCCGCAGGATCTCCGGCAGGTCCGCGTATTCGCCCTCGGCCGCGTCCAGCCGGTCCGCAAACGCGCCCTCGCCCTCGAACATCTCGCGGTAAGCGCCCAGCAGCCGGCGCAGGTCCGCCTTGCCGTATCCGCGCCGCTTCAGGCCGACCAGATTCAGCCCCTGCAGGCGCGCGTGGTTGCCCCACACCGAACCGAACGGAATCACGTCCCGCGTCACCGCCGACAGGCCGCCCACCATGGCGCCCTCGCCCACCCGGCCGTTCTGATGCACGGCGCAAAGCCCGCCCAGAAACACCTTGTCCCCGACGATCGCATGGCCGCCCAGCGTGGCGTTGTTGGCCATGACCACATTGTCGCCGACCACGCAGTCATGCCCCACGTGCGCGCCGGTCATCAGTAGATTGTTCGAGCCGATGCGCGTCACCCCATGGCCCTGCGGCGTGCCCCGGTTCAGGGTCGCATGCTCGCGGATGACGTTGTCGGCGCCGATCTCCAGCCGCACCGTCTCGCCCTTGTAGCCCGTATGCTGAGGGTCGCCCCCCACCACGGCGAAGGGATGAATCACCGTACGCGGGCCGACGATGGTGTCCCGCTCCACCACCGCATGGCCGCGCAGCTCCACCCCCTCGGCCAGGGCCACGCCCGGCCCCACCACGCACCACGGCCCGATGACCACGTCGTCAGCCATGGTCACCGAGGCGTCGACCGAGGCGGTGGCGTGAACGGTCATGCGCCGGAGCCGTCGGATTTGGGGTTGTCGACAACCATGGCCGCGAACTCGCATTCCGCCGCCATCTTGCCGTCCACATAGGCCTCGCCCCGGAACTTGAACAGATCGCCCCGGTGCTTGGTCACATGCACATGCAGGCGCAGCACGTCGCCCGGCCGCACCGGCTTGCGGAAGCGCGCCCCGTCCACGGCCATGAACATGATGGTCCTGTTCGACACATCGGCGTCCAGGGTCTTGGACATCAGCAGCGCGCCGGACTGCGCCAGTGCCTCGACGATCAGAACGCCGGGCATCACCGGATTGTTCGGAAAGTGCCCCTGAAAGAACGGTTCGTTGGCGGTGACGTTCTTGATCCCGACGATGGATTCATTGGCCCGGTAGTCCTCAGCCCGATCCACCAGCAGGAAGGGATAGCGGTGCGGAATGCGCCGCAAAACCTCGGCATAGTCGATCGAAACGCCCTCGGACTCACTCATCACGCTTTCCCTTCGCTCGCGAAGACGCCTGTTTGGCCAGCCAGGCCGTCTCGCGCAAGAACCGGCGCAGCGGTTTGGCGGGATAACCCGACCACGTCTCGCCCGCCGGCACATCCGACAACACCGCCGCCGCGCCGCCGATCTTCGCCCCGGCGCCGATGGTCTGGTGGTCGCCCACGCCCGCCTGGCCGCCGAACATGACCCCGTCGCCGATGACCACCGATCCGGATATGCCCACCTGGGCGGCGATCAGGCAGAACCGGCCCAGGACCACATTGTGCGCGATGTGGACCAGATTATCGATCTTGGTCCCCTCCCCGATCACCGTATCGTCGAAGGCGCCGCGGTCGATGCAACTGTTGGACCCCACCGTGACATCATCCTGGATGATCACGCGGCCAAGCTGGGGAATGTCCACCGGTCCCGTGGCCGAGCCTGCGGCGCCGAAACCGGCCTCGCCGATTACGGCCCCGGAGGCGATCCTCACTCGATCTCCGATCAGGCTGAATCCGATGCAGACATTGGCGCCGATCCGGCATCCGCGCCCGATCGCCACCCCTGGCCCGATCACGGTGTTCGCGCCGATGACCGTCCCGCGCCCGATCCGCGCGCCGGCGCTAATGACGGCCCCGGCGCCTATCCGGACGCTGTCCTCCAACTCCGCTTGCGGATGGACCCCGGGTGTCTCGTCTGCCTCAACGACGGGGTGAAGCCTGGACGCCGCCATGGCCCAGGCGGCCTGAGGGAATCTTGTGGCCAGAACGGCCGTATCCGCCGGCGTTCCGCCCGCCATGGCCGGCGACACGAAAACCGCGCCGGCGTGCGTGGTGGCCAGCGCCGCCGCATGGCGACGGTCACCCAGAAACGCGATCGCGCCCCGGTCCGCCTGGGACAGGGGCGCGACGGTCGTGATGACCGCGTCGCCGCCGCGAAGCACCTCGGCCCCGGTCAGGGCTGCAAGGTCCGCGACGGTCAGCGGGTCAGCAGTCAGAAAGAAGCGGGCGTCAGGCATGCCCCGTCACCCGCCTCCTCAGTTTTACTGTTGCTGCTGCTGCACCGGCGGCGACTGGCGAGTGAAGCTCAGCGACGGCAGGGCGGCGTTCAGGCGCTCGATCACCGTGTCAGTGATGTCCATGGCCGGGTTCATCACATAGACGCTTTCCCGGTCCACCAGCATGCCACAGCCGCGCTCCTGATAGATTGCGACCACGATCGGATCGACGGCCTCGGCAATGGCGTTGATCTGCTGGGCGCGGGTGTACCGCAGTTCGGTGTCCCGGGTCTGCTCCAGCTGCTGGGCTTCCTGAATCCGCTGCTGCAGGGCCTGAACCGGCTGCGCGCGCTGGTCCTCGGGCAGGCCCTGGATGCGCTGGGCCTCGGTCTCGATGGCCGTCCCGTAGGGCGCCAGCTCACCCTGAACTTCCTGCACCAGGCGCTGCATGCCCTGGTTCAGGGATTGTCCGGCCGACGACTGCGCTAGCATGCGCTCGTTGTGATAGACGCACATGCCCGGAATGGCGGGGCCGGGGTTCTGCAACTGGGTTTGAGCGGCGGCGGCCTGGGCCGACAATGCGATCACGCCCGCGACGGCGGTGAGAAGAAGACGTTTCATTTTGAGCCTTTAGAACTGTGTCGAGGTGGAGAAGCGGAAGGTTTCCGTAACGTCGTATTCCTCTTCAGCGAGGACCTGGCTGAAGTCGAGGCGAATGGGCCCCATGGGCGAGCGCCAGTGAACGCTGATGCCGGCCGAGGCGCGCAGCGCCAGCTCGTCGACGATCTGCGCATCGAGCGTTCCGTCATCCAGCAGCTTGTAGCGATCATCAAGAACGCCGAGCGTGCCGACGTCCACGAAGACCGATGTCCGAATGCCGTACTCTTCAGGAAGATAATTCGGGACGGTCAGTTCGGCCGTGCCGATGGCGTAGAAGTTCCCGCCCAAGGCGTTGCCGCGGGAATTGAAGCCCTGCGCCAGGTCGCGCGGCCCGATGCCGGCGGTCTCGAAGCCGCGGAAGCTGTTTCCGCCCTTGAAGAAGCGATCGTTGATGCGGATCGCGTCGCCATTCCAGCCGGCGATATAGCCAGTGGAGCCCTGAAGCGTGACGACCCAGTTGGGATTGAACCCATAGTACCAGGCCGCGTCCAGCTCACTGCGCACATAGTTCACGTCACCGCCGACGCCGGCGAAGTCCTGACGCAGGGTGCCGGTCCATCCGCGCGTCGGACGAACGGGATCATTCCGTCGATCCACAAGCAGGGTGTAGCCCAACGACGAGTTGATCGATTCGCCAAGTTGCTCGCAAAGCGCCCGCGAACCCGATCCGTTCTCACAGAAATTCCCCGGAACCGTCACGTCATCGGCGCGCAGCGAATAACGGGTCGACAGAAGGGTGTAGCCGTTGATCGGCCATGACAGCCGGAATCCGCCGCCCGTGGACGCGTAGCTATAGGACGAAAACTCGCTGTAGTCGTATCGCGAATGGTACAGGTCCCATCCCGCCCGGATGTCTCGTCCCAGGAACTTGGGCTCCGTGAAGCGGAAGTCGATCTGCTGGCGGATAGAGCCCCACTCCAGACGGGCGACCACGTTCTGACCACGTCCCCGGAAGTTTCGCTCCGTGATGCCGAGATTGATGATGAAGGAGTCGACCGAACTGAATCCGGCGCCCACCGAAAGTTCGCCGGTCGGCTGCTCGGTCACCTGAACGGTCACCACGCTGCGGTCAGGCTCGCTGCCGCGCACCTCGGTGATCTCGACCTCCTCGAAGAAGCCCAGGGCGCGCAGATTGTTGCGCGAGCGCTCCACCAGGGTCCGGTTGAACGCGTCCCCCTCGACCAGCAGCAGCTCACGCCGGATGACCGGGTCGATGGTGCGCGTGTTGCCGACCACATCGATGCGCTCAACATAGACGCGCTCGCCCTCCCGCACGTTGAAGACCATGTCCACGGTGCGGGTCTCGGGGTCGGCGCTGTAGCTGGGCCGTATATCGACGAAGGCGTAGCCGGCCGAACCGGCCGCGAAGGTCAGGGCGTCGACGGACTCTTCGATCCGGTCGCTCTCGAACAGATCACCCTCCTGCAAGGGCAGGAGCCGACGCAGGAAGTCCGCGTTCAGACGATCGCTTTCAGTCTCGACCCGGATCTCGCCAAAGTTGTACTGCTCGCCCTCGTCCACGGTCAGGGTGACCAGGAAATCGTCCTGGCTGGGCGACAGCTCGGCCACCGCCGAGACGACGCGGAAGTCATAGTAACCGCGATTGGTGTAGAAGCTGCGCAACTGCTCCTGATCGTAATCCAGGCGGTTGGGGTCGTAGTTGTCGTTGCTCGAGAACAGCCGCCACCAACGTGAGGTCTTCGTAACCATCACACTGCGCAGGTCACTGTCCGAGAACGCCTCATTTCCCAGGAAGTTGATGCCGCGAACGCCCGTGGACACGCCCTCGTCGATCTCGAACACCAGATCGACGCGGTTCTGCTCCAGCTGGATGAGCTTGGGCGTGACGGTGGCCGAGATCCGACCCGACAGCCGGTAGAGTTCGACGATGCTCTGCACGTCCTCCTGCACGCGGGCCGGGGTATAGATGCCGCGCGGACGGATGGTCACTTCCTCCCGCAGCTTTTCCTCGCTGACGGCGCTGTTGCCCTCGAAAACCACCTGATTGATGACCGGATTCTCGACCACCTGAATGATCAGGTCCGAGCCGTCGAGCGCCATCTGGACGTCCGCGAACAGATTGGTGCGGTAGAGCGTCCGGACCGCCACATCCAGCAACACCGGATCGACGGTGTCGCCGGGCTGGATCGGCAGGTAGGACAGGATCGTCGTCTGATCGATCCGCTGGTTGCCCTGCACGAGAATACGGTTGGCCACCCCGCTTTGGGCCCGTTGAACGGTGGCGGGCGGCGCGGCTTGCGGCAGTTGAACCTCGCCGGGCGCAGGGGCCGGCTGCTGGGCGGCGTCCTGACCGAGCGCCGGCCCTGCCAGGCCCGCCGCGAGGATCAGCGCCAGCACGCTGGCGCGGCCGTGGGAGCGGAGCAGGGCTTCGGGACGTCGTTGAATCATGGAGAGAACCATCGGCGAGCGGCGTCTGCTCATGAAGAGAGCCCGCCAAGGAATTGAAAGAGACTGAGCTTGCGCAGGTCGTTCCAAGTGGCGAACAACATCAATCCGACCAGCAATACAAGACCAACGCGGTACCCCATCTCCTGGATGTTTGCGGCCAGCGGACGCCGGGCCACGGCTTCGTAGCCGTAGAACAGCAGGTGCCCGCCGTCCAGAACCGGTATCGGCAACAGGTTTAGAAAGCCAATTCCGATCGAAAGTATGGCGGCGAAGCTGATCAGGGTCAGCAATACGTTCGCAAGGCGAATTCCGTTGGACGCCTCCACATCCGCCGCCGCGTTGGTCAGGGCGCCCGAAGCCTTGGCGATCCCCAGCGGCCCGCTCAGCTGGTCGCCCGATTCCCGGCCGGTCACGATGCGGCCCAGATAGGTCACCGTCGTTTCCAGCACAGACCAGGTCTCCTTCATGCCCTGCCAGACCGCCTCATGGGGCGGATAGCGCATGTGGGTCGCCTCGCCCGGCATGGGCCGCATCTCCACGCCCAGCACGCCCATGCGCACCGGCCCGGCGATGGGATTCTGTGTTTCGACCCGGCGCGGCGTGGCGGTCAGGGCCACGTCCTGCTCGCCACGGCGCACTACGAAGTCCAGCGGATCGCCGGCGCTCAGGGTCACCATGCGCTGGACTGCGACGTCATCCTCAACCGCGCGGCCGTTGACCCGGAGAATCAGGTCGCCGGGCTGAAACCCGGCCTCGGCGGCGGCGCTGTCGGGGACGACATTCACAATGCGCGGCGGCCGTATCTCGGCGCCGATCAGGCTGAACAGCAGCGTGAAGATGGTCACCGCCAGCACGAAGTTCGCGAACGGCCCCGCCGCCACGATCAGGGCCCGCTGCCACACCGGCTTGAAATGGAAGTAGTCCTTCTCGGCGCCTTGCCCGTCATGGGCGGCGATCTCCTCGCGCATGGCCTCCAGCCCGCGCGAATCCGGCACGCTGGACGGATCGGCGTCGCCGGAGAATTTCACATAGCCGCCCAGGGGGATCCACCCCAGCCGCCATTCGATGCCGTGCTTGTCGGTCCGGCTCAGAACGCCCTTGCCGAAGCCGATGGAGAACCGGTCCACCTTCACGCCAAAGGCCCGCGCCACCCAGAAGTGGCCCAGCTCGTGGATTGTCACCACCAGCGTCAGCACCAGCAGGAACGGCACGACGTAGATCAGCGCCTGGCCGATGAAATCCAACATGAAGCGAAGCGCCTCCCTAAAGCCGTCGAGGAATTCGACGAACCCGCCTCTTTACGCGCACTCGTTCACGCCGCCTGCGCGTGATCGGCCACGATCCGCTGGGCCGTCCGTCGCGCCAGGGCGTCGATGCGCAGAGCGGCATCGCATGCATCCGGAGCGTCGGCGGCCTCGTCGGCGCGGGCCAGTCGCTCCATGGTTTCGGCCACGACTGCGGCAATATTGAGAAAGCCCAGCTTGTGGTCAAGGAAAGCGCGCGCGCCCACCTCGTTTGCGGCGTTGAACACCGCCGGCGCCGCCCCGCCCGCCTCCAGCGCCTGCCGCGCCAGCGCCAGGGCCGGAAATCGCACCTCGTCCGGCGCCTCGAAGGTCAGCGCCCCCAGCGCCGCCAGATCCAGCCTCGGCGCGGGCCACGCCATGCGCTCAGGCCAGGCCAGGGCGCAGGCGATGGGCGTCTTCATGTCCGGTGGGCCCATCTGGGCCAGAGTCGAACCGTCGATCATCTCGACCAGGCTGTGAATGATGGACTCCGGATGAACCACCACGTCGATGCGCCGGGCCTCCAGCCCGAACAGATAGGCCGCCTCGATCATCTCCAGGCCCTTGTTGGCCATGGTGGCGCTGTCCACCGAGATCTTGGCCCCCATGCTCCAGTTGGGATGGGCCACCGCCTGCTCCGGCGTCACCCGCGCCATCTGCTCGCGGGAAAAGGTTCTGAACGGACCGCCCGAGGCGGTCAGCACAACCCGCGCCACCCGCTCGGGCGCCTCGGCGGGAAACACCTGGAAGATGGCGGAATGCTCGGAATCCACGGGAATCAGCCGCCCGCCCGCCTGCCGCACCCGCGCCATCAGGGCCGGTCCGCAGCTGACCAGACTCTCCTTGTTGGCCAAGGCGAGGGTCGCGCCCGTCCCCGCCGCCGCCCACGCCGACCGCAGACCCGCCGCGCCCACGATGGCCGCCATGGTCCAGTCCACGGTTCGCGTCGCCGCTTCAACCACGGCTTCCGGCCCTGCCGCCACGGCCACATCCAGCCCCGCCACCGCCGCGCCCAACTCTTCCAGTCGCCCCGTCTCAGCCGTCACCACCAGCTTCGGCCGCCACCGCCGCGCCTGTTCCGCCAGCAGGGCGATGTTGCCCGCGCCGGTCAGGGCTTCCACCTCGAAAGCGCCGCTGCCCGCCTGCTCCGCCTGATCCATCAGATCGAGCGTCGAGCGTCCCACCGACCCGGTGGCGCCCAGAATTGTGACACGGCGACGGATCATCAGATGACGCCAATCCATTGAAGCAGTACGCGACCGGCGGCGATCACCACCACCGCGAACATCAGCCCGTCGACCCGGTCCATCAGGCCCCCGTGACCGGGAATCAGGTCACCCGCGTCCTTGACGCCGTACCGCCGCTTCAGCGCCGACTCCCACAGATCGCCCGCCATGGTGGCGACGGCGCCGGCGAGGCCAAGCACCGCACCCCAAGCCACGCTCAACATCCCCAGGTCCGGCCAAGGTGACGCTGTCACCAGCGCGCCCGCCGCCAGGCCGCCGATAAGCCCGCCGATGAAGCCGGACCAGGTCTTGTTGGGCGAATAGCGGGGCCACAGTCTCGGCCCCTTCAGCAGGTTCCCCACCAGATAGGCCAAAACGTCCGCCGACCACGCCGTCATGAACAGCAGAACCGTCCAGCCCAGCCCCTCCGGCTGTCCCCGCAACCAGATGAACAGGATCGCGGGCCAGCCCAGGTACAGAACCCCGTAGGCGGCATCCAGCCCCTGCTGGCCTAGCCGTCGGGCGAACACCCCCGCCAGTCCGGCGCCGAGCACCAGAGTGACCAGGGCTCCCGGCACATGGCCCACGTGGGCGATCAACACCACCGCCACCAGAGCGGCGGCCACTGCCGCCCAGACCGGTTTGCGCGCGCCCCGCGCGCTCATCAGCGCCCACTCGCGGGCCAACAGCACGCAGGCGGCGGCGATCAGGGCCGCGAACCACCAGCCCCCGCCCCAGGTGGCCAGAATGGCGGCAGGCGCCAGCACCAGCGCCGACGCCGCCCTTAGCCCGATGTCTTTCGCCCGGAACGCCATCAGCCTGACGCCTCAACAAGGGCGGGACGTCCGCCGAAGCGGCGCTCCCGCGCCTGATACTCGTCGATCGCCGCCTTCAGCGCCTCCGGCCCGTAGTCGGGCCACAGGATGTCCTGAAAAACCAGTTCGGCGTACGCAGCTTCCCACAGCAGGAAGTTCGACAGCCGCAACTCGCCCGAGGTCCGCACGATCAGATCCAGCGGCGGCGCCCCCGCGGTCGACAGCAGGCTGCCGAATTCCGCCTCGCTGATCGGCGCGTCCGCCTCGCCCGCCAGCACCCGTTCCGCATGCTTGCGCGCGGCGTCCACAATGTCGGCCTGGCCGCCGTAGTTGAACGCCACCTGCAGCAGGAAGCGGTCATTGTGCGCGGTGTCCCGCTCGGCCTTCTGGACGATGGCGGCGATGTCGGGCGGCAGGCCCTCGCGCCGCCCCAGCACCCGGATGCGCACGCCCTCCTTCGCCAGCCCGGTCAGGTCGCTGGCCACATAGGACCGCACCAGCCCCATCAGGTCCGAGACCTCCTCGGCCGGGCGGCGCCAGTTCTCGGTGGAAAAGCCGAACACGGTCAGGCAGCGCACGCCCAGCCCGGCGCAGCCGCGCACGGTGCGCTTCAGGGCGGACACGCCTTCCTTGTGGCCCGCCGCGCGCGGCAGTCCCCTGGCGGCGGCCCAGCGGCCGTTGCCGTCCATGATGATCGCCACATGCCGGGGCCCGGGATCGGAAGGGCCGTCGGCGGGCGCATCCACCCTGCGCATGTCGTCAGCCATTCCCTGTGTGCCGGGCCGGGCGGTCAAGCCGCCTCACACCTGCATGATCTCCGCTTCCTTGGTCTTCAGCGTCTCGTCGATGCGCTTGATGGCGGCGTCGGTGTCCTTCTGGACCTCGGCCTCCATCCTCTTCTGATCGTCCTGGCTGATGTCGCCCGCCTTCTCGGCCTTCTTCAGGTCGTCGTTGGCGTCGCGGCGCACGTTGCGCACGGCGATCTTCTGCTGCTCGGCGTATTTGCCCGCCAGCTTGACCAGGTCCTTGCGGCGCTCCTCGGTCAGGGGCGGGATCGGGATGCGCAGGGTCTGGCCGTCCACGATGGGGTTCAGGCCCAGGCCGGCGGCGCGGATGGCCTTCTCGACCGAGACCACCATGCCCTTGTCCCAGACATTGACCGTGATCATGCGCGGTTCCGGCACGCTGATGGCCGCCACCGCGTTCAGCGGCGACACCGAGCCGTAGGCCTCCACCTGCACGGGATCCAGCAGGCCCGAATTGGCCCGGCCGGTGCGCAGGCCGCTGAACTCTTCCTTCAGGGCGGCGACCGCCTTGTCCATGCGGTTTCGATAGGATGCGAGATCGGGTTTGCTCATGTTCTTGTCCGTATTTCCTTTGACCTCAGGCCCCGTTCGCCGGGTTGTCGCTGATGACCGTATAGACGCCCCTGCCCTCGAGCACAGCCTTCAGGGCGCCGTGTTCGCGGATCGAGAAGACCACAATGGGGATGCCGTTGTCCCGCATCAGGGCGATGGCGGACGCGTCCATGACCCGCAGATCCTTCGCCAGCACGTCGTGATAGGTCAGGGTGTCATAACGCGTGGCCGACGAATCCTTCTTGGGGTCGGCCGTATACACCCCGTCCACGCTGGTGCCCTTCAGCAGGGCGTCACAGCCCATCTCGGCGGCGCGCAGGGCGGCGCCGGAGTCCGTGGTGAAGAACGGCGCACCCACCCCGGCGGCGAAGATCACCACGCGGCCCTTCTCCAGATGGCGCAGGGCCCGGCGGCGGATATAGGGCTCGCAGATGGTGTCCATCTGGATCGCCGACTGCACGCGGGTGTCCACGTTCAGTCGCTCAAGCGCGTTCTGCATGGCCAGGGCGTTCATCACCGTGGCCAGCATGCCCATGTAGTCGGCGCTGGCGCGCTCCATGCCGCTGGCCGCGCCCGACAGGCCGCGAAAGATGTTGCCGCCGCCGATGACCAGGCACAGCTGCACCCCGGTCCGCGCCACCTCGGCGATCTCGGCGGCGATGGCGTCCACGGTCTTGATGTCCAGACCGTATCCCTGATCCCCCATCAGCACCTCGCCGGACACCTTGACCAGCACGCGCTTGTATTTGGGATCGGCGCGGGTCGGGCTCATGGCGATGCTCTCTCGGGTCGGGGCGCCGGAATCGGCGGGCGCATACTAGACGAAGGGCGCGCCGACCTTAAAGCCGACGCGCCCCTATAATTCTCCCTCCCCGCTCGGGGAGGGTGGTCGCGAAGCGACCGGGTGGGGGCGTTTCGGCGAAACAGCGAGTCCGCCTCGCCGCGCCCTCCCCACCCGGCTGTCGCTTTCGCGCCAGCCGCCCTCCCCCGCGGGGGGAGGGAAAGTCAGCCTCAGCCGCCCGTCATGCTCGCGACTTCGGCGGCGAAGTCGGGCTCTTCCGCCTTCTCCACGCCTTCGCCCAGGGCCATGCGGGTGAAGCCCACCAGCTTCAGCTCGGCGCCGAATTCCTTGCCGGAGTCGGCGACCAGCTGCTCGATGGTCTGGTCCGGGTTCATGACGAAAGGCTGCTTGGACAGCACCACTTCCTTCTGGAACTTGGCGATCTGGCCGTCCACGATCTTGGCGATCATGTTTTCCGGACGGCCGTCTTCCTTGGCCTTCTCGGTCAGCACCGCACGCTCGCGCTCGATGGCCGCCGGGTCCAGGTCGTCGGTGTTCAGCGACAGCGGTGCGGTGGCGGCGATGTGCATGCCGATCTTGCGGCCCAGGTCGCGCAGGGCGGCCTTGTCCGCAGCGCCTTCCAGCGCCACCAGCACGCCGATGCGGCCCAGCGAGGGGGCCACGGCGTTGTGCACATAGGACGCGACCACGCCTTCGGACACCGAGTGACGGGCCACGCGGCGCACTTGCATGTTCTCGCCGATGGTGGCGATCAGGTTGGTCACCTCGTCCTGCACGGTCTTGCCGCCCGGCAGGGTCGCGGCGTTGACGCCCTCGACGCCCTCGGCGTCCAGC
>NZ_JBLGCI010000016.1:0-55599 GCF_047617075.1 Brevundimonas sp. | reverse complement strand
CCGTCCGCGCGGCGGCAAGCCGGGCGGCAAACCCGGCGGACGTCCCGGCGGCCCGCGCCCGTCTGGCCCGCGCTCTGGCGGCGACCGTCCGTCCGGCGGCGGCAAGCCCCGCGGCCCCGGCGGCCCGCGCGGACGCTCGTAAGTCTCCATGCGGATCGTCGCCGGACAGTTCAGGGGCCGGGCCATCGTGGCGCCGGAAGGGCAGGGCACCCGCCCCACCTCCGACCGCGCGCGACAGGCCGTGTTCAATGTGATCGAGCATGCCGCGTGGGGCCGTAATCTGGACGGTGGACGGGTCATCGACCTGTTCGCCGGCTCGGGCGCCCTGGGGTTCGAGGCCCTGTCGCGGGGCGCGGCCTTCGCCCTGTTCGTGGAGACCGACGACGGGGCGCGCGGCGCCATCCGCGACAACATGGAGGCGTTCGGCCTGTTCGGCGTCTGCCGGGTGCATCGGCGCAGCGCGACGGATCTGGGCGTGCGGCCGGGCTCGGCGGGCGAGGCGTTCGATGTGGCCTTCCTCGATCCGCCCTATGGCCAGGGTCTGGGCGAACAGGCGCTGGCCCGTCTGATCGAGGGAAGCTGGCTGGCCCCCGGCGCCCTGGTGATCCTCGAGCGCGGATCGGACGAGCCGGAGATCGACACGCCCGGCTATGAGCGCCTGGACGCCCGCGACTACGGCGCGGCGCGGGTGCTGTTTCTGAGAGTCGCGGGCGGCGCATAACCGGGCTAGGCTCGCCCCATGATCAACCGCCGCACCCTCATGACCGCCGCCGGGGCCGCAGCCCTCGCGCCCACCGCCGCTCACGCCCAGCGCGGGCCGTTCTGGGATGAACGTGCGCCCATGCCCTGGGCCATTCAGGAAATCTACGCCGCCGCCTGGGGCGAGCGGATAATCACGGCCGGCGGGCTGGCCATGACGCCCGAGGGTTTTCACGTCAGCGACCGCACCGCCATCTATGACACCCGCCAGGATGCGTGGGAGGAAGGCCCGCGCCTGCCCGAGGCCCGCCACCACCCGATGATCGTGGTGGCCGACGGCAAGCCGTATGCGCTGGGCGGCTATCGCCGCAGCGCGCAGGGCGACTGGACCTCCACCACCGACATCTGGGTGCTGGACGGGGACTGGGCGCCCGCCGGGGCCATGCCCGCGCCGCAGGCGGAGACGGTGGGCGTCGAGTACGCGGGCCGTATCCACCTGATCGGCGGCCGGGCGCCGCACGGCGCCGCCGACGGCGGCTGGAATGATCAGGGCGACATCGCCGCGCACCGAATTTTCGACCCGCGCGGCGGTCAGTGGGACGAGGCCGCGCCCCTGCCCATGGCGCGCAACAGCGCCGCCGCCTGCGTCATGGACGGCGCCATCTGGGTGGCGGGCGGGCGCACCGTGTCGGGCGGCGGCACGGGACGGCTGGACCGTTACGACGCCGTGCGGGATCGCTGGGACACGCTGGCGCCCATCCCGCCGTCGCCCGCCACGGGCCGTCAGGTGGGCGGCGGCCTGGCCGTGGGAACGCTGGGCGGGCGGTTGATCGCCTTCGGCGGCGAGTGGTTCGGGTCGGACAACACCGCGCGGCAGGGCGGGGTGTTCGCAGAGACCTGGATCTACGATCCCATTCGCGACGCCTGGAGCGAGGGGCCGCCCATGCCCACGCCCCGGCACGGTCTGGCGGCGGCGGTCGTGGGCTCGGCGCTCTACGCCATCGCCGGCGGGGCGGTGGTGGGCGGGGGGCGGGCCAGCCCGGCGCTGGAGGCGTTCACCCTCGCCTGAGCCAAACCTTTCCGAACTTTAATGTTCGGCGAATTGCACGCGCCCGACGCCCTGATAGGGTCTCTGCTTCCACAGGTTTGGGGGTAACGCGCATGCGTCGTGTTCTGGCTCTTCTATCCGCCGTGCTTCTGGTCGCGCCAGGCGCGGCCCTGGCGCAAACATCCACGGAGGCGGCGCCGGTCTCGGAACTGGTCGAACGGGTCGATATCCCGTACGAGCGCTTCACACTCGACAACGGCCTGACCGTCGTGGTCCACGAGGACCGCAAGGCGCCGGTGGTGGCGGTGTCCATCTGGTACAATGTGGGCTCCAAGGACGAGCCTCAGGGCCAGACCGGCTTCGCGCACCTGTTCGAGCACCTGATGTTCGCCGGATCCGAAAACGCGCCGGGCAGCTATTTCAACTATGTGCGCGGCATGGGCGCCACCGATCTGAACGGCACCACCTGGTTCGACCGCACCAACTATTTCCAGACGGTGCCGACCCCGGCGCTGGAGCAGGCCCTGTATCTGGAAAGCGACCGCATGGGGCACCTGCTGGGCGCCGTGAGCCAGGAGCGCCTGGATAACCAGCGCGGCGTGGTCCAGAACGAGAAGCGTCAGGGCGACAACCAGCCGTACGGCCTGGTCTATTACCAGATGCTGGAGGACCTGTTCCCCGAGGGTCACCCCTACCGCCACTCCACCATCGGCTCCATGGCCGATCTGGACGCCGCGTCCATGGACGACGTGCGCCAGTGGTTCACCGACAACTACGGCCCCAACAACGCGGTGCTGGTGCTGGCCGGCGACATCGACGTCGCCACCGCCCGCACGCTGGTCGAACGCTATTTCGGCGGCATCCCGGCCGGCCCCGTCAACACGCCGGCCGAGGCCGACGTCCCGACCCTGGACGCGCCCATCAGCCGTGTGATGCAGGATCGCGTCGCCAATGTGCGCCTGTACCGCACCTGGATCGTGCCCGGCATGCTGGACGAGGACGCCATCCCCCTGAGCGTCGCCGGTTCGGTCCTGGGCGGACTGGCCAGCTCGCGTCTGGACAATGAACTGGTGCGCGGCGACCAGACCGCCACCTCGGTCTCGGCCTCCATGCAGGCCTTCCAGCGGGTGGGCATGTTCAGCGTCGTCGTGAACGTCAAGCCGGGCGAGGACGCCGATGCGGTGTCCCAGCGTCTGGACGCCATCATGGCTGACTTCATCGCCAACGGCCCCTCGGCCGAAGAGGTGCAGCGCGTGGCCACCAATCAGGTTGCGAACCGCATCTACGGACTGGAGCAGGTCGGCGGCTTCGGCGGCAAGGCCGTCGCCCTGGCCGAGGGCCAGCTGTACGCAGGCGATCCCTCCTTCTACCGCCGACAGCTGGAATCCTATGCGGCGGTGACGCCCCAGGCGGTGACCGCGGCCATGCAGCGCTGGCTGACCCGTCCGGTCTGGTCCATGCGCGTGGAGCCCGGCGAGCGCGAGCCCTATGTGGAGGCCGCACGCGATCCGTCCGGCGCCGCGCCTTCGGCCGCGCCGCAGGACTATACGCCGACGCCGCGTGATCCGATGCCGCAGATCGCGGAGGTCCAGAATCTGGACTTCCCCGAGATCGAACGGGCCACCCTGTCGAACGGCGTCGAGGTGGTCTATTCCCGCGCCGAAACCGTCCCGGCCGTCCGGGTGGCGGTGGAATTCGACGCCGGTCTGGCCGCTGATCCGGCGGACGCCCTGGGCACCCAGCGCCTGATGCTGGACCTGCTGACCGAGGGCACCGAGAGCCTGAACTCCACCGAGCTGGCCGAGGCGCGCGAGCGTCTGGGCGCCTCGATCAACGCCGGCTCTTCGCTGGACCGCACCTTCGTCAGCCTGGGCGCGGTCACGCCGAACCTGGAGCCGTCGCTGGACCTGCTGGCCGATGTGGTCATGAACCCCGCCTTCGATCCGGCCGAGGTGGAGCGCCTGCGCGCCACCCAGCTGGCCGCCATCGCCAGCGAACTGACCCAGCCGGGCGGCCTCGGCGGCCGCGTCACGCCGGTGGTGCTGTTCGGCGAGGATCACCCCTATGGCCGTCCCTACAGCGGTCTGGGCGATCCCGACACGGTGCGCGCCATCACCCGCGATGATCTGGTCGATTTCCACCAGACCTGGATCCGTCCGGACAACGCGCGAATCTATGTGACCGGAGATGTGCCGCTGGCGACCCTGGTTCCGATGCTGGAGGCCCGCTTCGGGTCGTGGGCGACGCCGTCCACACCGCGCGGCGTCAAGAATTTCGACGTCGCCACCCCCGCTCCGCAGCCCCGCGTGGTGCTGGTCAACCGGCCCCAGTCGCCCCAGTCCATCATCTTCGGCGGCACGATCCTGCCGGTGACGGGCCAGGACGACACCCTGGTGCTGGAAACCGCCAACGAGGTGCTGGGCGCCAGCTTCCTGTCGCGCATCAACACCGAGCTGCGTGAAGTGAGGGGCTGGTCCTACGGAGCGTCCGCCTCGATCAGCAACCGGGAGCATCAGGTCCCCTACCTGTTCCAGGCGCCGGTTCAGGCGGACCGCACGGGCGATTCCATCGCCGCCATGATCGAGCAGTTCAACATCTTCCTGACCGAGAACGGCGTCACCGAAGAGGAGCTGACCCGCACGATCAACGGACGCACCCGCCAGCTGGCCGGTCAGTTCGAGACGTCCAGCGCCGTGCTGTCGGCCATGCGCTCCAACGCCCTGTACGGCCGTCCCGACAACTACTGGGAGACGGTGGCCGGTCGTTACAACGCCCTGACCGCCGAGGAACTGGACGCCGCCGCCCGCGCCGTCATCGACCCCTCGCGCTTCGTGTGGGTTGTGGTCGGCGACGCCGAGGTGGTGCGGCCCCAGCTGGAGCAGCTGGGCCTGCCCGTCGAGGAAGTGACCGTCGGCGAATAATCGTCGTCGTCACCTGAGAGAATGGCCCGGTCGCCTCGGCGGCCGGGCCTTTTTCTTGTCTGCGGCCACGCTTGGCGCCCGTCGACCATGACGCTTCAATGGCGGCTTCAGTGAAAGGCTCTCCCATGCGCACCCTCCTCGCCCTGCTTTTGACCGCCGCCGCCGCGCCTGTGATGGCCCAATGTCCCGCAGACGCCGATGTCCTGACCGTGAACCGACCGCTGGACGCGGCACGGGCCGCAGTCGCTGATGGACGCCTGACCGTTCTGGCCATGGGGTCGTCCAGCATCGAGGGCGTGGGCGCCTCCGCGCCCGAGCTGAGCTTCGTTCCCCTGCTGGAGCGCGGACTGGAGGCGCGCCTGCCCGGTGTCGAGGTCACCGTGGTCAATCGCGGCATCGGCGGCGAGAACGCGGGCCAGACCGCCGGACGCTTCCCCGCCGAGATCGAGGCGGCCGATCCCGACCTGATCCTGTGGCAACTGGGCGCCAACGACGTGCTGCAGAACCGGACCGAGGACGCCTTCCTGACCGACTTCCGGGCCGGCCAGGACCTGCTGGCGGAGCACGACGCGGACGTGATCGTGATCGATTCCCAGCGGGTGCCGGAGGACCGGGATCTGGACTTCATCCGGGGCCGCAATCCGGCGCTGGGCGCCTTCGCCGCCCTGACGGCGCTGGAGGCCGGGCGGGTGGGCTACGGGGTGTTTCACCGGTTCGAGACCATGGCCGGCTGGAGCGAGCTGGACGACGGCGGGGTGGGGCCGGACGGGCTGCATCTGAACGACGCGGGCTACGCCTGCTGGGCGGAGCTGACGGCCGAAAGCCTGGCCGGCGCCCTGCGTTGACCCCTCGATGTAAACGTTTACTTTGAGGCCCGGAAACGCACACGGACAAGAAAAACAATGGCGAACGTCACGCTCGAAGGGGTCAGGAAGAACTTCGGAACCACCGAGGTCATCCGGGGTGTGGACCTGACCATCGAGGACGGCGAGTTCGTGGTCTTCGTGGGGCCTTCGGGCTGCGGCAAGTCCACCCTGCTGCGCCTGATCGCGGGGCTGGAGGATCTGACCGGCGGCGACATCCTGATCGGCGACCGCAACGTCAGCGGCGCGGCCCCGGCGGACCGGGGCATCGCCATGGTGTTCCAGTCCTACGCCCTTTATCCGCACATGACCGTGCGCCAGAACATGGGTTTCGGCCTCAAACTGGCTAAGACCGACAAGGGCGAGATCGAGCGCCGTGTGAACGCGGCGGCCCAGGTGCTGAACATCACCGATTATCTGGACCGCAAGCCCAAGCAGCTTTCGGGCGGCCAGCGCCAGCGCGTCGCCATCGGCCGGGCCATTGTGCGCGAGCCCCAGGTCTTCCTGTTCGACGAGCCGCTGTCGAATCTGGACGCCGCCCTGCGCGTGCGCATGCGCTATGAGTTCGCGCGCCTGCACGGCGAGCTGAAGACCACCATGATCTACGTCACCCACGATCAGGTGGAGGCCATGACCCTGGCCGACCGCATCGTGGTGCTGTCGGCGGGGCGCATCGAGCAGGTGGGCGCGCCCATGGACCTGTACGAACACCCGGACAATCTGTTCGTGGCCGGCTTCATCGGCAGCCCGCGCATGAACTTCCTCAAGGCCGAGGTGGTGGAGGCGTCAGCCGGCGGGGCGGTTGTCCGCACGGCGGCGGGCGAGACCCTGACCGTGGCGGTGGACGCCGCGCGCGCGAAGCCGGGCGACTCCGTCACCCTGGGCGTGCGTCCCGAGCATCTGACCCTGACGGGCGAGGAGAACGCCCTGTCCGCCCAGGCGGATTTCGTGGAGACCCTGGGCCACGCCACCTATGCCTATCTGGCCCATGGCGCGGCCGAGGAAGGCCTGACCTGCCAGCTGCCGGGGGACGTGCGGCCCAGGGCGGGCGAGGCCCTGACGGTCCACGCGCCCCGCGGCCTGAGCCACCTGTTCGACGCGGACGGCAAGGCTTTCAGACGGCTAGCGTGAGATCCGCACGCGTTCGGCGCCTGAGGGCACGGACAGATTCAACCCGTCCCAAGCGGCGGCTTCGCCGTCGATGGTTGTAGGGCCCGGCGCGGGCGCATCCGGCGGCCACGACAGGATGAACCCGGCGGGCGGCGCCGCGTCGCCGTCCAGCGTCAGGGTCCAGCCGCCCTGCGACGGCGCCAGGGCCCAGGTCACGGACCCGTAGGGCGTGCGGACATCGGTGACGCCCACGCCCGCCGGGTCGTCCAGCCAGCGGCCCGGGACGCCCGCCGCCAGCACCAGCGCGCCCTCGCGGTCATGGACGAACAGATCCAGCGCCGAGCGGATGTAGTCCGAACTGATCCACGCATGGGGCATGTCGCCGATGAAGCGCGGCTCGCGCTTGTCGCGCACCACCACCTCGGCCCAGCCGTTCCAGGCGCGCGGGCGAACATCGGCGAAGAAGAAGTCCAGCGCCGCCAGCGCCCGCTCCCGCTGCCCCAGCCGCACGAAGGCGCCGACGTTGCGAAGCTCATAGGGGGTGTAGTCGTCCCAGTCGCGGCGGTTCTCGATCCGCTGTTCGAACTCGGTCCAGTAGCGCTCGAAGGTGTTGGCCAGAAGCACGGGATCCAGTCGGTCCTGCTCCCCGCCCGGCGACAGGCCGATGGTGGTGGAGGTGGGATCGAAGTCCCCCCGGTCCGCGGCCCCGGCGATGACGTCGATGCCGTGGTGCTCGGCCGTGGCGCGGATGGAGGCGTGGATGTCCGCCGCGAATTCATCCCGCGCCGCCGCGATGCGGGCCGCCGCCTCCGTCTCGCCCAGCGCCTCTGCGATGAACACGGCGTCCTTATAGCCCAGCAGACCCCAGAAATCGTCCCAGTAGGAATAGGCCGGCTGGTCCGAATAGCCCTCGTGGCTGATGGTGGGGGGCAGCAGGCCGTACAGATGCCGCCGCTCCGGCGTCTGGTTCTCGGCCGTGCGCTCCGAGGCGCGCAGTTGGTCCATATAGCCGATGGCGCCGCGCACCTGCGGCCACACCGAGCGCAGCAGCTCCAGGTCGCCGCCATATCGATACGTCTCTGCGGCCAGGAAGATGAACTCCCCGTGGCTGTCGTTCTCGGGCACCGGGTCGGCCCCGCGCGCGTCCACGCAGCACGGCACCTTGCCGTCGCTGAAGATGTAGGGCGTGAACCAGCGCAGATAGTCTTCGGATACATCGACCCAGCCCAGCCGGTTCAGCCCTTCGGCGATCATGGCGCCGTCGCGGATCCACGAGCGATTATAGGACCGGGTGCCCGGCTTCAGGTTCGGTCCGTCCCGCGACATCAGGATGTGCGCCAGCGACGACCGCATGACGTCGACGATGCGCTGACCCTCGTCTGGCACGGTGATGTGGAACCGGTCCAGCTTCTCGCGCCAGACGGCGGCGGTGCGCTGCTCCACGCCGCCCAGCACCGCCTCGGGCGCGCCGGTCAGGGCGGGCAGCTCACCCTCCAGCGGCGCGGCCCAGCCGACCACGCGGCTTTCGCCGGGCGCCAGGGTCACGCGCCAGGTCATGGCCGCGGCGGCCAGCCCCGTGTCGTCCTGAACCGAATGGGACGCCTGGCGACCCGAGGCGATCAGGCTCTGGGGATCGGCGCCCGCGTCGAAGATGGCGGCCGTCACTGCGTCCGGCGCCGACAGGGGCGTCACGGCGAAGGCCTCGCCCAGGCTCAGCCGCCGTCCATCCCAGTCGATGCGCTCGACCGGGCTGACCCCGCCCGGCGTGGACAGGAACTGCACCGGGCCGTTCACCTGCAATGGCCGGGCCGACAGCGCCAGGGTCAGGTCCAGCATCCGGTTGGAGGTGTTGGTCAGCACATAGCGGCCGTACAGGGCGGCCTGCTCCGGCGCGCCCTCGGCCATGGCGGTGACGTCCAGCGTCCAGTCCTCGGCCGTCCAGCGCACCGACGGGATGGGCAGATAATCGTCCATCAGGCTCTGGGTCACGCCCACGTCGGCCCAGGTGATCAGCCGGCCGTTCTCAACCACGAAGGGCTCCACCGACGGCCCGCCGCGACCCAGCTCGATGGCGCCGTCCTCGCCCATCAGGCCGCTGTCGCCGCCGCCGTCCACGCCCACCAGCGTCCAGTAGGGCTGCTCGCCGTGGAAGCCGCGCGGATAAAGGCCCCGCCGCGCCTCATGGGCCACCGCCGTGACGAAGCTGGTGGCGTCCTCGCCGAAGCTGAGGGGTTCGATCTGGATCTCGTTCAGGGCGTAGGCCTCGCCCGGCCCCTCCATCAGCTCCAGCCGCAGCCAGCGCGCGGCGGTCTCCGTCAGCAGGATGGGGTCGGCGCCGCCGTTCCCTTCGGTCACGTCACGGAGGCGGGTCCAGCGTTCGCCATCCGACGAGGTGGAAAGGGCGTACCGGCTCGCGTACTCGTCCCCGGCCCAGCGCAGGGTCACGCCGCCGAACTCGCGTTCGTAACCAAGGTCCAGCGTCAGGCTCTGGGCGCCGCCCGTCGACGTGCGCCACGGCGTCTCTGCATCGCCGTCCACCGCCTGACCGGCCGCGAACACCCCGTCCTCGGACGACGCCGAGGCGATGGGGCGGGGCGGCGACGACGGCTCGGGCGGCAGTTCGCGCAGGGTCAGCTGATCCACTTCGATGAAGCCCACGCCGCCCTCGCCCGCCGCGATGACGAACTCGATGCGCTCCGATCCGCGATAGACGGGATCCGGGTTCGGCCCCCACGCCTTGACGATGTGACGGCGACGGATGGTGACCAGGGTCCAGTCGTCCGGGGCCTCCCAGCGGGTGACCTGGCGCCAGTGCACATTGTCCACCGAGGCGTCGGTGAACTTCACCTCGAAGGTGTTGGCCGGCCCCGCGCCGCGCACCCAGAAGCTGATCTCGTAGTTGGCGGGCGGATCGATGACGAGCGGGCGCGCCGCGAAGGCGTAGCCCGATACGCCATTGAAGTCATAGTCCAGCCGCAGGGCCTGTCCCTCGACGCCCTCCACCTGGCTGACCCGGGCGCTGATGTCGGTGGAGGCGTCGGCGCTCCAGGCCGAGATGTCCTCGAAGTCGTCCAGCACGGTGGTCTGCGCCAGGGCGGCGCCGGGCAGGATCAGGGCGAACAGGGCGATCAGCAGGCGGGTCAGCATGGGTACGCACTCACAAGGGGATCAGCCCTTCACGCTGCCCGCGAGCATGCCGCGGATGTAGTAGCGTTGCAGGGCGAGGAAGAGGATCAGCACCGGCAGGACGGTGATGACCGACCCGGCCATCATCATCTCGATGTCCTGCACGTGCTCGCGCGACAGGGTCGCGAGGGCCACAGGCAGGGTGTAGTTCGACTGGTCGGTCAGGATGATCAGGGGCCACAGGAAGTCGTTCCACGACCCGACGAACACAAACAGGGCCAGGGTCACCAGAATGGGCTGCAGCGTCGGCAGCACCACGCGGGTGAAGATCTGGCGCTCCGAGGCGCCGTCCACCCGCGCGGCCTCCAGCATCTCGTCCGGAATCGACAAGGCGTACTGGCGCACCAGAAACAGGCCGAAGATGGAGGTCAGCCACGGCACCAGCGCCCCGGCGTAGGTGTTCACCAGACCCACCTGCTTCAGCATCAGGAACAGCGGCAGGGTGCCGATCTGGGCCGGGATCACCAAGGCCCCCACCAGCATCTGGAACAGCCGGTCGCGGCCGGTGAACCTCAGCTTGGCGAAGGCGTAGCCCGCGGGAACCGTGACCAGCAGGCACAGGCCCGTCGCCATGCCCGCCAGGGCGAAGCTGTTCCACAGATACCGGCCCATGCCCTGATTGGCGAACAGGTCGCGGTAGTGCTCCAGCGTCGGTTGCGACGGCAACAGCGGCGGCGGGAAGGTCGCCGCCTCGCCCGCGCTCATGAACGACACCGACACCATCCACGCCAGCGGGAACAGGACGATCAGCCCGATCAGGACCACGGCGATGTTCAGCAGAACCGTCGGCGGGGCGCGCTTCATGTCTCGCCCCCCAGACGGCGTGACACCCACAGCTGCACCAGGGTGATGGCGAAGATGCACAGGAACAGGATGAAGGCCACGGCGCTGGCGGAGCCCAGGTTCCACCATTTGAAGCCTTCCTCGTACATGAAATACAGCACCGTCACCGTGCTCTGGGCCGGTCCGCCCTGGGTCATCACATAGGGCTCGGCGAACAGCTGGAAGAAGGTGGCCACCGAGATGATGCTGACCAGCAGGACGGTCGGCGCGATGGCCGGCAGGGTCACATGGCGGAACTGCTTGACCGGTCCGGCGCCGTCGATGCGGGCGGCCTCGTACAGTTCCTCGGGCACGGTCTGCAGCACGGCCAGGAAGATCAGCATGGAATAGCCGAACAGCTTCCACACCGCGAAGATCAGGATGGCGGGGATGGCGGTCTCGGGCTGGCCCAGCCAGTCCACCGGCGGGATGCCGAATCCGTCCAGCACCCAGTTGATGACGCCGTAGCGGGTGTGCAGCAAATAGCGCCACACCACCGCCGTGGCCACCAGGGTGGTCACATAGGGGGCGAAGAACGCCACCCGCCAGATGGGCCGCCACTTCACCATCTTCGAATTCAGCAGCACCGCCGCCAGCAGCGAGGCGACGATGGTGGCCGGCACGCCCAGAACGGCGAACCAGGCGGTGTTGCGCATGGCCGTCCAGAACAGCGGATTGCCCAGCAGATTGACGTAGTTGTCCAGACCCACGAACCGCATGTTGCGGATGTCGGCCAGGGCGTAGATGTCGAAATCGGTCAGGCTCAGCAGCAGGGCGCCGAACACCGGAATGACCAGAAACAGGCCCACGGCGGCCAAGGCGGGCGACACGAAGCCCCAGGCCGCCCGTTCCGTCCGCGCCGCGCTCATACCGCCCGCCCCTGATCCAGCATCCAGCGGCGCTTTTCCAGCAGCCGGTCGGCGCGGCGGTCGATCTCGGCGCCGGCCGTCTCGGGGGTGTACTCGCCGCGCACCATGCGCTCGGCCACCACCTGCATCTCGGTGACGACGCGCTCCCATTCCGGAGCCTTGGGCACGGGCACGGCCCGCTCCAGCTGGGCCTCGAACGGCGCCAGCTTGGCGTCGCCGCGGATGCCCGCAGCGGCCCACGCCTCCACCTTGGCGGGCAGGTTGCCGGTCAGATCATTGAAGCGCGCCTGGGTGTCCACCTGCGACAGGTAGCGCACCAGCCGCCAGGCGGCGTCCTTGCGCGGCGAAGAGTCGAAAACCACCAGGCTGGACCCGCCCGGCGCCGAGGCGCCCGGCCCGTCCGGCCCCGGCACGCCGACTGTGGCCCAGTTCGCCTGCATTTCGTCGGACAGGCGGGCGCGGAAGTCGCCCACGCTCCACGGCCCGGAGAAATAGAAGCTGAAGAAGCCGCGGCTGAACTCGTCCCAGACGTTGGAGATCTGGGTCCCGGACACGGTGGGCGCCAGGTCCTCGTCGAACAGGCTCTTGTAGAAGGCCAGGGCCGAGACGAACGCCGGGCTGGAAAAATTGCCTCGGCTGTCGTTGTCGCGCAGCAGCGGCTCGCCGGTCTGCAGGCCGAAGGTCAGCAGCTGCTCGAACTCGTTCACCGGCATCAGGATGGCGTAGTTCCCGTCGCCCGCCACGCCCTTGACCGCATGCATGCAGGTTTTCCACTCGGCCCAGGTCTGGGGCACGGCGTCATAGCCGGCGCGGGCCAGCAGGTCGGTGCGGTGAAACACCAGCCGGGTGTCCACATACCAGGGCGCGCCCATCAGCCGCCCGCCGATGCGGTTGGTTTCCATGACGCTGTCGAAACCCCCGGCCACGATGTCGTCGGCGCCGGGGGGCACCGGCGTGGCCGCGCCGATGGCGGTCATCTCGGCGATCCAGGTGTTGCCCACCTGGCTGACGTCCGGCAGCGAGTCGCCCGCATAGGCGGTCAGCAGCTTCTCGTGGGCGGCGGTCCAGGGCAGGGCCTGCACCGAGACGCGCACGTCGGGGTTCAGGCGGTGGAATTCGTCCAGCAGGGCGGGGGTCGCCGCCCCCTCGTTGCCCATGGCCCACAGGGTCAGGCGCGTGACCCCGTCATCCGGGCGCGCGCAGGCCCCCACCGACGCGGCCAGACCCCCGGCCATCAGGCCGAGCGCCGCGCGTCGATGAAGGCCGGGTCCGCTCATGCGCTCAGCCAGCCTCCGGTGAAGCCGGCGCGCTCCAGCCCCCGGCGGATATGCGGATCAGTGCGCATCAGCCGCCAGACCAGGTCGGACCTGTGGTTCTCGATCATGATGACGATGGGGCCCTGATCGATGCCCAGATAATCGTCGGCCACCCAGCCCACATCCGGATGAATGTCGCCGTGCAGCAGGTCGTTGCCGCCGGTCTCGGTCAGGGTCGGATTGAACGAATCCAGGAAGCCGTAGCGGGTGTAGATGGCCGGATAGCGCGCCTTCACGGCCTTGACGCAGGGGATGACGATCTCCGGCGCGAAGGCGATGGAGGCCGCCGCCGCCGTGGGCGCGATGGTGCCGTCGTCCCGCTCCCCCGGCCCGCGCGCGGAATAGCTGAAGAACTCACGCTCGCGTCCGGCGATGTCCAGGGTGAAGTCGCCCGGTCCGTCACAGGCGGTCAGGCCCCAGACCTGATCCGAATAGCCGGTCCAGTTCCCCGCATTGGCCCGGGCATAGGCCTGTTGCGCATAGGCGGCGCGGCGGCTGTTCTCGAAATAGTCGAAGCCTTTCTCGCGCATGTAGGGATCCAGAATGCCCCGGAAATCCACCCACATGTGGCTGTACTGATGCCCGAACAGGGGCGCGAAATGCAGATAGGGCTGGCCCCATCGGTCCGTCCAGCTGAGGGTGTCATAGGTAGAGCACCACGCGGCCCACGCGGCGGGATCGACTGGATGGGTCGGGCTGGCCATGGCCAGCAGGATTACCAGCATGCCTTCGTTGTAGCCGTCCCAGTCGTGGGGGATGAAGCCGGTCTCGGGATGCCAGCCCATGCTGATCTTGTGGCCGCGCACCTGGGCCCAGGGCCATTCGACGCGGGCGTAGACCGCCTCGACCAGCCGCCGGATCTCCACCTCATCGGCGTGCTCGCCGTCGAAATAGCGCGCCGCGAACAGCATGCCGCCCAGCAAGAGGGCGGTGTCCACGGTGGACAGCTCGGTCGTGCCGAAACGGTGACCCGTCTGCATGTCCAGGAAGTGGTAAAAGAAGCCCTTGTGGCCCGTGACGCCTGTGGCCTGCGGTCCCTGCGGCGCGTCGTGGAAGAAGCGCACGGTGTTCAGGGTCCGCTCGCGCGCCTGATCCCGCGTGATCCAGCCGTTCTCCACGCCGATGGGATAGACGGTCAGGGCGCTGCCCACCGCCGCCACGGAACAGAAGGACGGCGTCGGCCAGCGGTCCGGCGTCAGGCCGGTCTCGTGCGGGGTGACGTCCCAGAACCAGCGGAAAGTCCGCTCCTGAAGCTCGGCGATCTCGGGATCCAGCCCGCCGGCCATGCCGGTGGTGGCGCAGGCGCCCAGGCCGGCGAGCGAGAGGCCGCCGGCGGCGGCGCATGAGGTCAACAGGAAACGACGGCGGTCCAAGGCGGAGCCTCCTTACGCGATACTATAGCAAAAAAATCGGCCGCTCCCGGGCAGAGGTGGGAGCGGCCGAGGCTCAGGAGAAAACCGTCACCAGCGGTAGCGCATGCCGATCTGGAAGCTGCGGGTGGGCAGCGACACGCTGTTCGGACGCCCGTATTCCGGCGAGTTGAAGTCCTGGTTGAAGCCCGAGTAGTTGCGGAAACCGAACACGTTGATGGCGTCCACGTAGATCTGGGCCTGATGACCGTCGAAGAGGTCGAAGTTCTTGGTCAGGCGCAGGTCCAGCTGGCGGTAGGCCCAGGCGTCCGGAATGAGGAAGCTGAACTTCTCCGGACGGCCCTCGTTCCAGCAGATGTTCGGGCCGCCGGCCGGGGCGTCGGGGCAGTTGAAGATGGTGTAGGGCCGGCCCGATCCGAGGGTCAGGAAGCCGGACAGCTGGAAGTTCCAGGGCAGATCCACCAGGCCGCTGGCCGTGATCCGGTGCCGCTCGTCCGTGGGCGAGTAGAAGGTCGGGGTGGTGTCGATCCAGTTGTAGTCGAAATCGAAATTGCCCAGGCCCTGATCGCGGCTGCCGTTCTGGGTGGCCTCGGAAAGGGTGTAGTTGATCTGGAAACCCCATCCGTCAGTCGCATTGTAGGGCTTCTCGGCCTGCAGATGCAGGGCCGCGTATTCCCGCTCGCGGTCGTGGTTGGAGATGAAGACCAGGTTGCGGAACTCGGGGAAGCCCACCGAGCTCGGCGTGGGCCCGCCGAAGCGGTTGCCGTCCGTGGCCGGATTGCCGATGTACCAGGCGAACTCGTTGTCCGTGAACGCATAGGCCAGGGTGGCGGACAGCTGCCAGTCGTTCCACATCTGGCGCACACCCAGGTTGAACTGGTCGGTGCGCGGCGGCGGGGCGTCGTTGCGGATCAGGAACACCTCGCCGGCGCCGGGGGTCGCCGCCAGCAGCGGATCGAGGCCTTCCGGCGTCAGATAGCTGGGATCCCACGCAACCGTGCCCGGGCGGGAGCCGTCAGGTGAGAAGCGGATCTCGGTGATGAACTGGGTCGGCTTGAACCGCTCATCGAAGGGGAAGTTGAAGCCGATACGGTCATAGTAGCGGCCCGCCCCGCCGAAGATCACCGTGCTCTGGTCCCCAAAGACGTCATAGGAGAAGCCGAGGCGCGGCTGGAAGGCTTCCGCGAAGGCGTCACGGCCATTGGTCGTGGTGTAGTCGTCCGGATTGAAATAATCGGGGAAGCTGTAGCCCGGCAGGGCCTCCATGGCCGCCAGCATGTCGCGGATGTTCTGGGGCGTGCTGTAGTCGTTGTTGACCGCGTTGTCCTCGTAATCCCAACGCAGGCCAAGGTTCAGCTCCAGCCGGTCGGTGATGCGCCAGTCGTCCTGGATGTACAGCCCGATGACGGTGTTCGACAGGTCCGCCGGCGGCACGTCAGAGCCGAAGGTGACTCGCACGGGAATCTCGTCTGAGCCGTTGATTTCCGGGCGACCCTCAATGTCGAACAGGAACTGCGGGTTGCGTCCGAATTCCTTGTTCACGAAATAGCTCTGGTCAGAGTATTTCAGGCCCAGCTTAATCGTGTGCTCGCCGTTCCACTCGATGTTAGTGAACGTCAGGTCGTTGCGGAACGTTATGCTTTCCTGTTCGGCGGTCTGGTCATCGCTGCGACCACCGGAGAAGAAGACCAGCCCTTCTCGTGAGAATTCGTTGAACTGAAATCCAGGCGTTGTCCCGTCCGCGTCGGCGAAGATGACATACTCCTGACCGAAGGTGTCGAAGTTCAGCGAGGTGGGATTGTAGGTGTAGCTGAAATAATCCAGCGCCATCTCATTCAGGAAATTGTCGCCCTGATACTGGTGGCGCAGCACCAGAGAGCGGGTGTCCGTGTTGATCTGGCGCGCGCGTTCCGGGCCATTCTGACCGCCCACATCCCGGATGTCGGCCTCCTCGCGCCAGGTGCCGGTCAGTTCCAGACGGTTCCGGTCATTGATCTGCCAGCTCAGCTTGCCGAAGAACAAGTCCTGCTCGAACGGCGTTGCGAAATTGCCAATCTGATCCGCGAACCGGTCGGCGTACTCCGGCCGGGTGATGAACGTCTGGGCCGAGCGGGTCTCGTCCTTGCGCTCGTAGGACGCCAGGAAGTGCAGGGTGTCCTCAATGATCGGGCCGGACAGGACGAAGCCGTACTGTTCGCGGGTCAGCTCCGGCTGCTCCGCGCCGCGCAGCTCCGAGAAGTAGTCCTGCTGGATCCATTCCTCGTTCTGATAGGTGGCGAACACCTCGCCCTCGAACTCGTTCGAGCCGGAGCGGGTCACGGCGGTGATGATGGCGGAGCCGGCCTGTTCGTACTCGGCCTTGAAGTTCTGCGAGACGACGCGGAACTCCTGCACGGCGCCCTGGGGGAAGGGGTTGCCGCGGCTGTCGTCCTGACCGGCGACGCCGCCGTCGATGATGGTGGACTTCTGGTTCTGGCCGTCGATGAAGACGTTGATGGCGGTGGCGGGCTGGCCGCCAGCGGTGATGGTCCGCTCGGTCTCGCCTTCGGTCACGCGCACGCCGGGCGCCAGGGCCGCGAAGTTCAGGAAGTTGCGGCTGATCTGCGGCAGGGTGTCGATCTGGGTGCGGCTGACGTTGGTGGCCACTTCCGAGGTGCGGGCGTCCGCCAGCTGACGGGCGGTGATGACCAGCTCCTCAACCTCGGTGGCGCCGGCGTCGGCGACGACGTCGCCTCCGACCAGCAGATCCAGGGTGCCGGTCTGACCCACGCCGATGCTGACGGTCTCGGTCGCGGTCTGGCCGTCCGACGTGGTGACGGTGACCTCGTAGGAGCCCGGACGCAGCCCCGACAGCACATAGTTGCCGGAAGCGTTGGCTGTGGAGCGGGAGACATAGCCGGTGGCGGTGTCGCGAGCCACGATCTGGGCCCCCGCCTCGGCCTGCCCCTGGTCGGTGACGTTGCCGCGGATGGTTGATGTGGCCGTCTGCGCCATGGCGCCGCCGGCGAGCATCAGGGAGGCCGCGATGGCGACCGCTGATGCGCCCATCAGGCCTCGGTGACGTTTGGTGTTCCGGATCATGGTCTTCATCCTCCCTGAGCGAGCGCGGACTTGGACCCGCTTTTCCCGCTGTTGCTGCTGCTGGATTGGCGCGCGACCAGTGTGGGCCGCACGATTTCGTGGTCGGGGACGCCGTCCCCCTGAGCGTCGATCAGGCCGGTCAGGCGCTCAAGCGCGCGGCGGCCGGTCTCGGCGATATTGATCTTCATGGTGGTCAGGGCGGGCCGGACCAGCGAGGCGATGGGCACGTCGTCGAACCCGCCGACGGCCACGTCCTCGGGACAGCGCAGACCCGCTTCCTGCAGCGCCGTCAGGACGCCGACCGCCATCATGTCGTTGCCCGCGAACACCGCGTCAGGGCGGATGTCCATGGCCGCGATGGCGGCCCCGGCGCGGTAGCCAGAGGCCTGATCGAAGTCGCCGTCCAGAACCACCGGCTCGATCCCTGCCTCGGCCATGGCGGCCAGGTAGCCGGCGCGCCGCGCCTCGGCTTCCAGGTTGCCGTCCGGCCCGGCCACGTGGGCCACGCGGCGGCGACCCTGCTCCAGCAGGTGACGGGTCATGGCCTCGGCGCCGCCATGATTGTCCACGGTGATGGAGGGGCGCTCCACATCCCGCGCGCCGCCGTTCATCAGCAGCACCGGCAGCGATTTCGGCAGGCTGGCGGCCAAGGCGGCGGCGTCCAGATGGGGCGACAGGATGATCAGCCCGTCCACCCGCCCGCGCATGGACTTGATGGCGAAGGACGCCTCCTCGGCGTCGTCGTGGGAGCTGGACACGATCAGATGCAGCCGCTTCTCGCGCGCCGCCAGATCCATGCCGCGGATCAGCTCCGAGAAGAACTCGCCGAACAGGTCCGGCAGGATCACGCCCACCGTGTCGGTACGCCGGGTGATCAGGCTGCGGGCGCCGGAGTGGGGCACATAGGACAGGGCCTCGACCGCCTCACGGACCCGGGCGCGGGTGTCCTCGCCCACCACGCCCTGGTCGTTCAGGACACGCGACACCGAGGCCACGGACACGCCCGCGCGGGCGGCCACGTCCTTGATGGTCGCGGGCCTCATGCCCGAGGCTCATGGGCGCTATGGGGGGCTTTCGCCGTCATCCTGATGCTGTCTCCCTGACCCCGCCTGAACTGTCCCGGCGGCCTTGACGGCGGTCCGGCGTTCAGCGTGTAATCGTTTACATGACACAGCCGTAATCGTTTACGCAAGCGTTTGTCGAACGCCCGAACATGAACGGACCGGCGACCACTCCAGGGCAGGAACACCTCTCATGAAACGAAGCTACGAATTTCCCGAGGGATTCCTGTGGGGCGCCGCCACCGCCGCCTATCAGATCGAGGGCTCGTCCATGGCCGACGGCGCGGGGGAGTCCATCTGGGACCGGTTCGTGCACACGCCCGGCATGATGAAGGACGGCGACACCGGCGAGGAGGCCTGCGACCACTACAACCGCTGGCGCGAGGACATTGAACTGATGAAGCGCCTGAATCTTCAGGCCTATCGCTTCAGCGTGTCCTGGAGCCGGGTGATGCCCGAGGGTCGCGGGCGCATCAACGCGGCGGGCCTGGACTTCTACGACCGGCTGGTGGACGGCCTGCTTGAGGCGGGCATCGAGCCGCTGTGCACCCTGTATCACTGGGACCTGCCCGCCGCCCTGGATGATCGCGGCGGCTGGCTGAACCCCGACATCGCCGACTGGTTCGCCGACTACGGCCAGGTTCTGTTCGAAAAGTTCAAGGGCCGCATCAAGACCTGGGGCACCATCAACGAGCCGTGGGTGATCGTGGACGGCGGCTATCTGCACGGGGCCCTGGCGCCCGGCCACCGCTCGGCTTTCGAGGCGGTGATCGCGGGCCACAACGTGCTGCGCGCCCACGGCGCCGCCGTGCGCCGCTTCCGCGACGTGGGCGAGGGCCGGATCGGCATCGTCCTGAACATCGAGCCCAAATACGCCGCCAGCGACAAGCCCGAGGACGAGGCCGCCCGCCGCCGGGCCGAGGCCCAGATGAACCGCTGGTTCCTCGATCCCCTGATGGGGCGCGGCTATCCAGAGGAGCTGAAGGACGTCTATGGGCGCGCCTGGCGCGAGTTCCCCAAGGAAGACTTCGACCTGATCGCCACGCCCACCGACTGGATGGGCCTGAACTGGTACACGCGGGCGGTGCCGGAAAACGACCCCTCCGCCTGGCCCGTGCGCGCACGCCCGGTGAAGCAGGTCCAGCACGCCCATACGGAGACGGGCTGGGAGGTCTACCCCCCTGCCCTGACCGACACCCTGGTCTGGCTGCATGAGCAGACGGGCGGCATGCCGCTGATGATCACCGAGAACGGCTCGGCCTGGTACGATCCGCCCCACGCCATCGATGGCCGCATCCACGACCCCATGCGGGTCGAGTACCTCAAGAACCACCTCAAGGCCGCCCACGACGCCATCGGCAAGGGCGTGAACCTGACCGGCTACATGGCCTGGTCCCTGCTGGACAATCTGGAGTGGTCGCTGGGCTTCTCCAAGCGGTTCGGCATCACCCACGTGAACTACCTGACCCAGGAGCGGACCATAAAGGACTCCGGCCTGCTCTACGCCCAGATCATCCAGACCAACGGCAAGGCGCTGGATACGCTCTAGGCCTGGGTCAGGTCGCCCGCGCCCATCGGTCCGCGCGCCACGGTGAAGCGCGCCGCGTCGCGCACCTCGAAGGGCTTGGCCAGGATGGTGGACACCGCCTTCAGCTCGGCGGTCGCCTGTTCCCGCGTCAGGGTCAGCAGCACGAAGCCCTTCGAGGACTGGTCGCAGAACACCACCTCCTCATTGGTCTGGGCCAGCGCCGGACCGAGCGGCAGGGCCGGAATGGCGTCGCCGGGCGAGGGGCTGGAGATGGCGCTGGCGCCGAACTCGACGGCGCGACGCTGGCCGGCCGCGTCCTTCAGCTCGTTGACCCAGAAGGCGTGGCTGTCGCCGGCCAGGACGATGGGCGAGACACCCGCCTCGGCGAAGGCGGCGTACAGGCGCTCGCGCTCGGCCGGATAGCCGTCCCAGCTGTCCAGATTGAACGGCAGGCCGAAGCGGAACAGCTGGATCGACTGCTGCACCTGCGCCCGCACGCCTTCGGGCAGCTGGGCCAGCAGGCCCTCGATCATGGCCGCCGGCACGGTGTCGGCCACATTGGGGCCGGCCACGCGGGCCATGACCACCTGATTGCCGATGATCTGCCACGGACGGCCCGCCAGACGCGACGCCTCCAGCTCGCCCTTCAGCCAGGTGATCTGATCGGCGCCCATCAGCTCGCGGGCCGGATCGTTGCGGATGGTTTCGAACCCGGCCACGTCGGGGATCGGATTGCCCGCCTCGTCCGTGGTCATGGGCAGGTGGGTGGCGTAGCCGATGGGCTCATCCCGCGCGGTCAGACGCGTCTCGACCATCACCAGGGTCGCCAGATCGCCGAAGTGGAAGGTGCGATTGATGGCCGCCATGGACAGGCCGTCCTGCGGTTCGCGGATGGGCATCCACTCGTAATAGGCGCGCAGGGCCGCGGCCTTGCGCGCGCCATAGTCGCCCTCATCGCGGGGCTGGTGGTTCTGGGCGCCCTCGGTCCAGCTGTCGTTGGTGACTTCGTGATCGTCCCACACGCAGATGAAGGGCGCGCGGGCATGGGCGGCCTGCAGGTCGGCGTCGGACTTGTACTGGGCGTGACGGCGGCGATAGTCGTCCAGGCTGACGATCTCGTGGGCCGGCTCGGGCACGCGGTTCAGGGCCGCCCCGGTGACCATGCCGTAGTCGTCCGCCTCGGCGCCGTATTCATAGATGTAGTCGCCCAGGTGCACGACCGCGTCCAGGCGCTCCAGTCCGGCCATGGCCTCATAGGCGTTGAACAGGCCGCCCGGGTGCAGCTGGCACGACGCCACCGCCAGCACCACGTCCTCGGTCCCGCCGGCGGGCAGGGTGCGGGTGCGGCCCTCGGGCGAGCGCACCTCGCCGACCACGAAATCGAAGCGGTAGTCGGCGCCGGGCTGAAGGCCGCCCACGTCCACCTTGACCGTTTGGTCCCGTTCGGGCCCGGTCTGGACCGTACCCGAGGCGACCACCGTGTCGCTGTCCAGCGGCCGGATGCGCCAGTCCACCGAGACCGCCGCGTCGGCGCGGTCCGGGCTGACCCGGGTCCACAGCATGACCCGGTCGGCGAGCGGATCGCCCGAGGCGACGCCGTGGCGGAATTCGACCGCCGCAGCGGACTGGCGGGCGTGGGCGGAAGCGGCGGGGGCGGCGGCCCCCGCGCCGATCAGGCCCAGAAGGCGGCGACGGTCGATGGGCATGACGGCGGCTCCTAGTAACGCAGGCTCAGATTGACGCCCCAGGTGCGCGAGCGCCCGGCGATGAAGGTGGGCATGCCCAGACCGTCGCCGGTATTGCCCGCGTCCTTGATGAACTCTTCGTCCAGCAGGTTGTCGCCGAACACCTCCACGCCCCAGTCCGCGCTGTCGGGCGCATAGCGAAGGCGCAGGTTGAACAGGCCGTAGGCGTCCTGCACCTCGTCCTGCTCGGTGTCGGGCACCAGATTGTTCACCTGCAACGCGGCGATGTCGTTGTCGTCGCTGAAGAAGACTTCCGACTGCCAGGTGTAGCTGGGCTGGATCTCGAAGGCGCCGGCGCCGGCCCGCACCCGCCACACCGCGCCCACCGACGCCATATGGTCTGGCGACAGGCGGAAGCTGTTGCCCTCATAGATGCCGTTGCCGAAGCGCGAGTGGTTGAAGCCGTAGGTGGCGAACAGGTCCAGAGCGTCCGAGGCGGCGTAGAACACCTGCCCCTCGAAGCCGTAGGATTCCGCCTCGCCGGCGTTGGTGGTGATGAACTGGACGCCGTCCTGAACCGTGGTCTGGAAGTTCTGGTAGTCATACAGATAGACCGCGCCGTCCAGTCGCAGCGCCCCGTCCATCAGCACCGATTTGGCGCCGATCTCGAAGCTGTCCACCGTTTCGGCCTCCACGGTGTTGAAGCTCACCGCGCCGCCCGGCTGGGACGGGCCGGCGGGGGCCAGAACCTCGGGACGACGGCCGCGCGCATAGTTGGCGTACAGGCTCAGGTCGTCCGACACCGCGTAGCGGGCGGTCAGACGCCAGGTGAAGCCGTCGTCCTCGCTGTCCTGATAGACGAAATCGCCGTTGTTGGCCGTGGGCTGGGCCGTCAGGGCGAACAGGGGCAGGCCGGGCAGGGTGGCGAAGCCCGGCGTGGACAGGGCGCCGACCAGACCGTTCAGCTGAGCGTTGAGGGCGGCGGCCTGGGCCAGGGCCTCGGGCGTCCCGACAGCGATCAGCTGCTGGATCTGTCCTGCGATGGCCTGGGCGCCCAGGATGCCGCCGAGGGTCGAGCGGCCGTTGTCCACCTGGGCCGCGTAGCCGGTGGTCTTCTCGTCGGTGGTGTAGCGAACGCCGGCCGACAGCTCGAGGCGGTCGGTGGCCTGGAAGGTCATGTCGCCGAACACGTCCCAAGAGGTCAGCTCGGACACATTGGTGGGCGTCTCGATATGGGCGGGCTTCAGGTTGCCGGCGATGGCCGGGGCCAGCGGGCCGGCGCCCAGCGGCGCCAGCAACTGGCCCAGGATCAGCTGGGACAGGCCCGGATAGGCCGCGGCGGGCAGCGTGCCGCCGCCCATGCCGCCGTCCAGCAAGCCCGACAGCTGGGCCAGGGCGACGCGCTCGTCGAACTGGGTCGGGGTGCGCTGATAGCCTTCCTCATGGAAATAGCCGGCGCCCACGAAGCCGGTCACGCGCGGGCCGGCCTCGAAGTTCAGGCGCAGCTCCTGGCTGAACTGCTCGCCGTAGGCGTCCTCGGCGGCGGTCAGGATCGGCAGGGACACGCCGTCGGCGTCGAAGGTCTCGTAGGAGTCGAACTCGCGATAGGCGGTGATGCTGTTCAGGGTCAGGGTGGGCGACAGGTCCCAGGCCACCAGGCCGGTGACGCCCCACACATCCCGGTCCAGACCCAGGGACTGGCCGCCGTCGAAATCGCCGCCCGGAGTCAGGGCCGCGCCTTCCCAGGGCGCCGTCCCGCCCAGCACCGCGCCGGTGTTCGGATCGGCGGGGGCGTAGGCGATGGACTTGAACGATGTCGCCGTGCCGTCGTCATGCTGATAGTTGGCGATGATGTCGATGCTGAGGTCCGGCGTCGGCTCGAAGGCGAGGGCCAGGCGATAGGCCTCGGTGTCCACGCCGTTGTAGTCCTCGCCGCCCAGCAGGTTCTCCACATAGCCGTCGCGGCTCTTCAGGCGCGTGGCGAAGCGGATGGCGGAGGTCTCGCCCAGCGGCATGTTGATCATGCCCTCGGCCAGCCGATAGCCCAGGTCGCCGAAGCCGACGCGGGCGTCAGCCTGGAATTCGCCCGGCTCGGCCCGGCGCTGGACGATGTTCACCGCCCCGATCAGGGCGCCCCGACCGTACAGGGTCGACTGCGGCCCCTTGGCGATCTCCATGCGCTCGATGTCGAACAGCTCCACATAGGAGCCCCGCGACTTCGAGATGGACACGCCGTCCTGATAGACCGACACGCGCGGCTCGCTGGTGGCGGCGCCGGAGTCCGAGGTGATGCCCCGCATCACGAAGCCGGGGTTGTTGGGCGACTGGTTCTGCACCAGGAAGCCGGGGACGTAGGCCGACAGTTCCTCGAACTCCTGCACACCCAGATCGCGCAGGAAGTCGCCGTTGTAGGCGGTCAGGGCGAAGGGCACCTCGATGGGGTCCTGGGCGCGCAGCTGGGCGGTGACGACGATTTCGTCGACCTGGGTGGCCTCCTGGGCCTGAGCCGTTCCGGCGAACAGGGCGCAGGCGGCAGCCGCGCTCATGAGGCCGATGCGACGAGATGTGATGCGAGCCATGATGTAGTCCCCCGATTGGATGGACTCGCACTAATCGCCGTTCATGTAGGACGCGCGACAGCTTCGCCACGGTCCGGTGACGCTTGATCCGGGACGCTGGAATTCCGCGTCCGAGGGCAAGGGCGCCACAGGCCGACAGGCCGGCCTCACTTAAGTCCGACAAAAGCGGTTGCGCGTCGCGGCCGCATCGTTCCACTGTGCCGGGTCGCAGGGAGGCGATGCATGACAGACACCAGCCGCGAAGACGTCCGCCGGGCCGAACACAAGGCCTACTGGAAAAAGAACCTGACCCTGATGGGCGCGCTGCTGGCGATCTGGTTCCTGGTGTCGTTCGGGGCGGGCATCCTGTTTCGCGACTGGCTGGACCAGTTCAGCATCGGCGGGGCGCCGCTGGGCTTCTGGTTCGCCCAGCAGGGATCGATCTACGTCTTTGTGGTTCTGATCTTCGTCTATGCGGTGGTGATGGACCGCATCGAGCGCCGTCACGGCGCGGACGATCAGGTCTGAAGGGGGCGGACATGGACACCATCTTCGGCCTGTCGCCGACCCTGTTCTGGACCTGCTTCTTCGTCATCACCAGCTTCGGCCTTTACATCGGCATCGCCGTGTGGGCCCGGGCCTCCAGCACCAACGACTTCTATGTGGCCGGGCACGACGTGCATCCGGTGTTCAACGGCATGGCCACCGCCGCCGACTGGATGAGCGCGGCCAGCTTCATGTCCATGGCCGGGATCATCGCCTTCTCCGGCTATGACGGCTCGGTCTATCTGATGGGCTGGACCGGCGGCTATGTGCTGCTGGCGCTGCTCTTGGCGCCGTACCTCAGGAAGTTCGGCAAGTTCACCGTGCCGGACTTCATCGGCGACCGGTACTATTCCCAGACCGCCCGGATCGTGGCGGTGATCTGCGCCCTGTTCGTGTCGTTCACCTACATCGCCGGCCAGATGCGCGGGGTGGGCATCGCCTTCTCAAACTTCCTGGACGTGCCCATCGAGATCGGGGTCGTGGTGGGCTCCATCGTGGTGCTGTTCTATGCGGTGCTCGGCGGAATGAAGGGGGTCACCTACACCCAGGTGGCGCAGTACTGCGTGCTGATCTTCGCCTTCATGGTGCCGGCCATCTTCCTGTCGCTGCAGATCACCGGCTCGCCGATTCCGCAGCTGGGCTTCGTGGGCAACGCCCAGAACGGAACGCCCTTGTTGCAGAACCTGGACCAGACCCTGACCGAGCTTGGCTTCTCGGCCTACACCGAGGGGACCAAGGCGCGCATCGACGTGTTCGCCATCACCCTGGCCCTGATGGTGGGCACGGCCGGCCTGCCCCACGTGATCATCCGCTTCTTCACCGTGCCCAAGGCGTCGGACGCGCGGCGGTCGGCAGGCTACGCCCTGGCCTTCATCGCCATTCTCTACACCACCGCCCCGGCGGTGGCCGTGTTCGCCCGTTCCAACTTCATCGATACGGTGCACCAGTCGGAATATTCGCAGGACGTGCGCCAGGGCGAGGCCGAGGCGGCCGATCAGGGCGCGGGCGCCACGCCCCAGTGGTTCTACAACTGGGAGCGCACCGGCCTGCTTGAGTTCACCGACAAGGACGGAGACGGGCGCATCCGCTACGCCGCCGACGCCGAGGTCAATGAGGTGACCAAACTGGATCAGGACATCTTCGTCCTGGCCAATCCCGAGATCGGCGGCCTGCCGGCCTGGGTCATCGGTCTGGTTGTGGCGGGCGGTCTGGCGGCGGCCCTGTCCACGGCGGCGGGCCTGCTGATGGTCATCTCCTCGGCCGTGTCCCACGACCTGTGCAAGAAGGTGCTTTTCAAGGACATGAGCGACAAGCGCGAGCTGCTGGTGGCGCGGCTGGCGGCGGTGGTCGCGGTGCTGATCGCCATTCTGGCGGGTATCTATCCGCCGGGCTTCGTGGCGGCGGTGGTGGCCTTCGCCTTCGGTCTGGCGGCGGCCAGCTTCTTTCCGGCCATCTTCCTCGGCATCTTCTGGAAGCGCATGAACAAGCACGGCGCCATCTGGGGCATGATCTCGGGCCTGACCGTCACGGGCGCCTATCTGATCCACTTCAAGGTCGGCTTCTCGCCCATGGTGATCGGGGTCACGGTGCTGGTTCTGGCCCTGGCGGTGTTCGTGCTGCATCTGGGCGCGTCCCAGGACAGCGGCCGGCGCTTCACGCCCTTCGCGGCGGTTTCGGGCCTGTTGGTCCTGACCGGGCTGGCGGCCTTCCTCGGCCTGATCCCCGGCGCGGCCGCAGGCACGCCCGAGGCCTGGTTCCTGGGCATTTCGCCCGAGGGCTTCGGCGCCGTGGGCATGGTCATCAGCTTCATCGTGTCCATCGTCGTCACCCTGGCCACGCCCGCCCCGCCGGCCGAGGTTCAGGCCATGGTCGAGGAGATCCGACTGCCGTCGGCCGGCTGAAGGCCCGCCGATTTAATCCCCGGCCGTTGAGCCGACGGTAACCGGGACCGTGGCAGAGAGGGCGTTCAACTGTCGGGGAACGCCCATGTCCATCGCGCCAGCACGCACTGAACGCCGGGGAGACATCCAGGGCCTGCGGGCCGTGGGCGCCCTGCTGGTGGCCGTGTTTCACATCTGGTTCGCCCGGGTGTCCGGCGGAGTGGACGTGTTCTTCGTGGTGTCCGGGTTCCTGCTGATCGGCTCGCTGGGCCGCGAAGCTGTGGCGAAGGGTTCCGTGGACGTGATCCGCTATGCGGCGAAGTTGGCCAAGCGCCTCTTGCCTGCGTCCCTGTTCGTGCTGGTGGTCATCGTCCTGACCGCGCCCCTGTGGGCGCCCGGCGTGCGGTGGGAGCCCTACGCCAAGCACGTGATCGCCGCGGCCGCCTATCTGGAGAACTGGTATCTGATCAAATTCTCCACCGACTATCTGACCCGCGACGCGGCCACCGCGCCGGTGCAGCACTACTGGGCCATGGCGGTTCAGGTGCAGGCGCTGGCCTTCTTCGGCGTGGCCATGTGGGGGCTGGCGTGGGCGGTGGGCCGCACGAGCATAGACCGCACCAAGGCGGTGACCGGATTCCTGATCCTGATGTTCGTGGGCTCTCTGGCCTGGTCGGTGGTCCATACGGCGCGCGATCAGCCCGCCGCCTATTTCGACACCTTCGCCCGTTTGTGGGAGTTCGCCCTGGGCGGCCTCGTCGCCCTGATCCTGCCGCGCCTGAAGCTGGGCGAGGGTCTGAGGCTGGCGCTGGGCTGGCTGGGTCTGGCCTTGATCGTGTCGTGCGGCTTCCTGCTGCAGGTCTCCACGGTGTTTCCCGGCTATGCGGCCCTGTGGCCGACGCTGGGCGCCGCCATGGTGCTGATCGGCGGTCTGGGCGTCAGCCGGTTCGGCGTGGCGCGGCTGCTGGGCAGCCGTCCGTTCACCTGGCTGGGGGACCGGTCCTACGGCCTGTACCTGTGGCACTGGCCGATCCTGCTGGCCTATCTGGCGATCAGCGAGCGCACCGTCGCCACGCCGCTGGCGGGTCTGGTCATTCTGGGCGCGGCCCTTCTGGCCGCCGACCTGACCCTGCGCTTCATCGAGGGGCCGACGCGCTACCTCAGCGACGCGAAACCCTGGCGCATCCTGATCGCCGGGGCCGCCGCCGTGGCGGTGGCCGGCGGGGTCGCCGTGGGCTGGATCGGCTATACGAAGTTTCAGGCCCGCGCCGAGTGGGCGCGGCTGGCGGATACAGAGGCTTACCCCGGCGCCGCCGCCTTCGGACGCGACATCCCCCAGGCACCGGTGACGCCCGGTCCGTTCACCGTGCGCGCCGACCGGCCCGAGCTCTACGACAACGGCTGCCATCAGTCCGAGACCGGGACCGCCACGCCGAACTGCGTCTATGGCGACCCGGACGCGCCCTACACCCTGGCGGTGGTGGGCGGCTCGCACGTGACCCAGTGGTTCCCGGCCTTGCTGGGCGCGGTGGAGGCCAGCGACTGGAAGCTGATGATCTTCACCAAGAGCGCCTGTCTGTTCCGCGAAACGCCGGAGCCCCACGAGCCGCCTTCCTGCGCCGTGTGGAACCGCAATGTGATGGCCGAGCTGGAGCGCATCCGCCCGGACGCGGTGTTCACCACCACCACGCGCGGCGAGTATTCGGCCGACGAGATCGCGCCGGGTTACGTCGAACGCTGGCGCGAGCTGGAGGCCTTGGGCATCCCCATCGTGGGCATGCGCGACACGCCGTGGTTCCAGTTCGACGTGGCCGAGTGCGTGGAGCGGTTCGGCCGCGACGCCGCGCGGTGCTCACGGGCGCGGGCGGACCTGCTGTCGCCGGAAAATCCGACGCTTGAGGTGACGGAGATCGAGGGTCTGTATCCGCTCGATTTCTCGCGCTTCTTCTGTGACGAGGCCACCTGCCCGGCTGTGGTGGGCAATGTCATGGTCTATCACGACACCCACCACTTCGGGACGACCTACGCCCGCTCGCTGGCGCCGATGCTGAGGGAAGAGCTGACGCCCGTGCTGGACGGGATCGCGGCGGCCGGACGCTAGTCATATCCGCTCACCCCAGCGAAGGCTGGGGTCCAGGGTCCTAGGCTCGGCGTTGGATATGCGCGCGCATCACCACCGGACAGAACTGGCCCGCCATCTGGACCCCAGCCTTCGCTGGGGTGAGCGGGGCGGGGGCGTCCTTAGACCGCCACCGCCGTCGTGCCCGCGATGAAACCGCCGCCCAGCAGGCGGTCGGGGTCGGCGGGGTCATAGAGGACGCAGGCCTGACCCGGCGCCACGCCTTCCTCGCCCTCGTCGAACACCACGGCCACGCCGCCGTCCTGCATCGTCAGACGGGCCGGCGAGGGATCGCGGGTTGAGCGCACGCGGGCGAGCACGGCCGCGCCGTCCTTGGCCGCTTCCTCGATGGACGCCTGATCGCCCAGCCAGTTGGTTTCCTCAAGCGTCAGGGACGCGGTCAGCAGCGCCTCGCGCGGACCGACGATGACCCGGCGGGTTTCCGGCTCCAGCCGCACCACGAACAGGGGCTCGCCCACCGCCACGTTCAGACCCCGGCGCTGGCCGATGGTGTAGTCGGTGATGCCGGAATGGGTCCCCAGCACGCGGCCGTCCATGTGCACGATCTCGCCGGCCTCGCGCCCTTGCGGTCGCAGCCGGTCGATCAAGGTGCGGTAATCGCCGGTGGGCACGAAGCAGATGTCCTGGCTGTCCGGCTTGGCCGCGATCTTCAGGCCCAGTTCGGCCGCCACGCCGCGCACCTGGGGCTTGTCCAGATCGGCCAGCGGAAAGCGCAGATAGTCCAGCTGATCGGCCGTGGTGGCGAACAGGAAATAGGACTGGTCGCGAGAGTGATCGACGGCCTTGCGCATCTGCGCCCGATTGCCGACAGCGGCGCGGCGCACATAGTGGCCGGTGGCCATGGCCTCGGCGCCCAGGTCGCGGGCGACGTCCAGCAGGTCGCGGAACTTCACCGTCTGATTGCAGCGGATGCAGGGCACCGGCGTCTGGCCGCGCAGATAGCTGTCGGCGAATTGATCGATCACTGCGTCCCGGAAGCGGCTTTCATAATCCAGCACATAGTGGGGAATGCCGATCATCTCGGCCGCCAGCCGGGCGTCGTGGATGTCCTGGCCCGCGCAGCAGGCGCCCTTCTTCTTCAGGGCCGCGCCGTGGTCGTAGAGCTGAAGCGTCACGCCCACCACGTCATAGCCGGCCTTGGCCAGCAGCGCCCCCACCACGGTGGAGTCCACCCCGCCGGACATGGCCGCCACCACCCGCGCGCCCACAGGCAGACCCACCGCCGCGCGCGCGGCCTCCACCGCCGCGTCCATGTCGGCGCGGGCGATGTCGGGCACAGGGCAGATGGGCTCCATCAGGGTCATGGGCGCCATTTAGTCTTCAATGATGCGGAATTCGAGGCTTTGCGCGAATCTCCTCCCCATCGCTTGGGATGGGGAGGTGGCGCGAGCGCGATTCAGCGCTCGTGACGGAGGGGGCGACGCCAGCGTTTGATCGCCTTCACCAGAACGACCTGAGCCGCTGAAACAACCCCTCCACCACGCCCTGCGGGCGCGGTCCCCCTCCCCGCTCGGGCGGGGAGGAAAAGGAAAGGGCCGCGCCCTTGCGGACGCGGCCCTGAAACCTTCGGAGAAACCCGCGACTACTGGCGATAATGCTGGATGCGCGTGGTGCGCAGGCCCTGCATGCCCCATTTGTCGATGGCCTTCTGCCAGGCGCCGAATTCCTCGGCGGTCAGGCGATAGCGCTCCAGCGCCTCCTCGATCGTCAGCAGCCCGCCGCGCACGGCGGCCACCACCTCGGCCTTGCGCCGGATAACCCAGCGGTCGGTGTTCGGGGGCGGCAGGTCGGAGAGAGTCAGAGGCGTGCCCGTGGGGCCCACCACATACCGCTCTCCGCGGCTGTTAAGACGCTGTTCCTTCAACATGGGCTTATGCCTCGTACGTCACCATCACGATCATGAGCATACGCGGCAGCCCTGAAAGGCCGCTTAAGCGCCTTGGTGAACGGAAGGATAAAATCCGCCGTTTCCGGGTGGATTCCACCCCAAATGCTTAGGCTATGATTCATTGACTCTAACGATTACTTGCCCGCGTATCAGCGTTTGATCATCAGCAGCTCTTCCAGCATCTGGTCTGCGGTGGTGATGATCTTCGACGAGGCGGAGTAGGCGCGCTGGGTCGTGATCAGGCCGGTGAACTCGGTGGACAGGTCCACGGTGGAGGCTTCCAGCTGCGATGCGCCGATGAAGCCCGCCCCGCCCGAGCCGGGGGTCTTGAGGTTGTAGGTGCCGCTGGCCTGGCTGACGGAATAGGCGTTTCCGTTCACCGCCTGCAGACTGTCGGGGCTTGGGAAGGTGGCGAGGGCCACCTGGGCGATGCGGCGCATGACCCCGTTGTCGAAGATGGCGGTGACCGAGCCTTCGTCGTCGATCTGGATATCGGTCAGGTTGCCGAACGCCGTGCCGTTGGTCAGGGTCGCCTGCACCACCGAGGCGCTGTCGTACTGGGTCAGCCCGCCCGCCGAGGCGTTCAGGTCGAAGGTGACAGTCTGGTCGTCGATGCCCAGGCCGTCGGCCCAGCGGAACTCGCCGGCGGCGGGCGCGCCGCCGTCGGAGGCGCCGAACTCCAGGCTGGCGTTCTCGGGATCGTCGAACAGGGCGGCGGCGCCCAGGGCCTGCATGGCCGGGACGTCGAGACGGCCGTCCTGGGTGAAGGCGACGATGCCGGAGCGCAGCTGGCCGTTGTTCAAGCCGGCGCCGGTGACCACGTCACCCTCGGGGATGGCGCGGATTTCCGCGTACCACTGGTTGGGGGTGTCGCTCTTGAGGAAGGACACCGCCAGGGTGCGCTGACCGCCCTTGGAATCCGACACCGGAATGGTCAGCTCGAAGTCCGGCTTCACGCCGGTTCCCGCTTCCGGATCCCACATGGCCATGGAATTGGTGGCCGGATCATAGGCGTTTGCGCCCACCGGCACCGCGACCGCCGCCAGCGCCTCGGCCGACACATCCTGGCTGGAGCGCAGGTTGGCGTTCAGCTGCACCCGCGTGGTGGCCTCGGCGGTGCCGCCGACGGTGCCCACATTGATGGAGCGCAGACGGTTCAGATCCGACGGATCCGTATTGACGTTGCCTTCGGTGTCCACCGGCCAGCCCTGCAGATAAAGCCCGGCCGTGTTCTTCAGATAGCCCATCTCGTCCACGCGGAACGCGCCGGCGCGGGTGAACAGTCGGGTGTCGGCGGGCGTCAGGCCCTCGGCCTGCTCGGTCACCACGAAAAAGCCCGACCCTGAAATGCCCAGGTCGGTGGAGGAGCTGGTGCGCTGCAGCTGGCCCGCCTGGCTGATGAAGTTGCGGGTATTGGCCATGACGCCGCCCGCGGAATAGCCGGCGCCCTGGTTCTGGGCGTTGACCATGGTCTGGAACTCGCCCTGGGTCCGCTTGTAGCCAATGGTGTTCACATTGGCGATGTTCTGGGAGATGGCGGACAGGGCGGCCGAGTTGGCGGCGAGGCCCGAAACGCCGGCGAGAAGCGCGCTGTTGATGCTCATGGTGAAACTCCTGGAAGGAAAACTTTGAACGGGGTCAGTTGAAAGGGTTCAGGGCCGAGGCGATGGAGGCCATGACGCTCTCCTCGTCCTCGGGTGGAAGCTGCGCCTGGGCCTGTTCCTCCAGGGCGATGACATGGGTCAGGGGCACGACCGAGCGGCCGATGGTCAGGTAGGGCTGGCCGTCGTACATCTCGACGCCGCTGACCCGGCCGCGGATCAGGACCTGGGAGTCCACCGCCGTGCCGCCCGCCGAGGCGGCGGTCACGCGCAGGGTGTAGACGCCGCCGTCCTGGACCTGGCCGCCGCCGGCGGTCTGGCCGTTCCAGGTGAAGTCGTGGACGCCTTCGGCGGTCTGGTCGGCCTGGCCGGTCCAGACCACGTCGCCGTTGCCATTCAGCACCTCCATGGTGACCTCGGCGGCGTTCGAAGCCAGCTCGTAGCTCCAGGTGGCCTCGCCGTCCTGATACTTCACCGCCTCCCAGGCGGCGGTGGCTTCGCGGCCGATATAGTTGGCCGCGCCCGCCATGCCCGACCCGCCGCTCTGTTCCAGCAGGGCGGTGAGCAGATCGTTGGTCAGCAGTTGCTGCTCCACCCCCGCCATCTGGGTCAGCTGCCCGGTGAACTCGTTGGAGTCCAGCGGCGACAGGGGGTCCTGATTCTTCAGCTGGGCGGTCAGAAGCTGCAGGAAGGTCTCGAAGTTCGAGGCCAGCATCTGGCTGCCGGCGTTCATCCGGTTGCCGGCCTGGGTTGTGGAAATGGCGTCAACCATGGGTCAGACTTTCATGTCGACGCCCTCGGGCGTCAGGCTGAGGGCGGTCCAGCGCGGGGGCGCGGAAAGGGTGTCGGCCGCGTCGACGAGCTGTCCGGCGCCGTTGAAGGCGCGGCCACGCTGGTCAAAGGGCTGGTCGCGGCGGCCGCCGTCACGCTCGGCGAACTCCAGCGATCCCTCGGCCATCTGGAATCCGGCGGCCTCCAGCTGGCGACGCAGCTCGTCGGCCCGGCCGCGCAGCTCGGCGGCGGCGGCGGGATTGTCGAAGGCCAGGCGCGCGGTCAGCTGACCGTCAGAGTCCACCTCCATGCGCACGTCGACCCGGCCCAGATCCTCGGGCGTCAGCACCATATCGAAGCGGGTGGATCGGGCTTCCAGCCGCCGCACGATCTGGGCGGACAGCATGGCGGTGGTCTCGGCGCTCGCCCGGGACAGGGTGCTGGGCAGATGCTCGCGGACGGAGGCCGCGCTCTGCGCATCGACGGTGCGGGTCGGCTCGGGAGCGGCTTCCCCGTCAGGCGTCGCCGGCTCAACGGTGATGGGCGCGATCTCCGCTCGGGCCTCCACAGGCGCGGTCCCCGGACCCGGCGCAGGAGTCGTCGTGACGGCGGTATTGGTCGGGGCCGGCGCGGCGACGGAAGGCCGGGGCGCGTCTGCGGACTCCGCCGCAGAGAACAGGTTGATGCGGCTGTCGCCCTCACGGCGCTCGCCGCGTCGTTCGGCCTGGACCGGGTCGGGGCGCGGCGGCTGGGCCAATCGTCCCGCTTCGGGCGCGACGGCGACCGTCGCCGCCTGCTGGCCGGCGGTGCGCGCGGCTTCGGTTGCGGCGCGGGCGTCGGTGACAACGGTGGCCCGAGCCGCTTCCGCCGTCCCTTCAGGCGCCCCATCGGGCGTCGGTGGGGCGGCGCCGCTGGCGGACTGAGGTGCGGGCGACGCTTGTGTGGGCTGGACGGTTTGGGCGCCCTGTGGGGCGGAGATCTGGAAACCGGATCCGGTTTCGGCGCGCGCCGAAGCGGCGGCTGGGGGCTGGTCGCTCACCGATTGGGGGTCGCCTTCGGCGGAGAGCGCCGGAGACGCGGTCGGTTCGGCCTCGGGCGAGACCGGAGGAGAAGCGGGCGCCGGAGCCGAAGCCGCGCCGGCAGGTTGTGCAGCGAGGGTCTGCGGGGGCGGCGGAGGCGTAGGGATCCCAGTGATCAGCCCGGCCGGCGCCGGCCCGCCGTCATCACCCGCGCCGGCTTCGGAGCCTTCACCGCTCTGTTCGCCCTCGTCGCTGTTCGCAGCAGCCTCGTCCGAGGCGACAAACGTGTTGGCCCCATTGAAGCGGAATGGCGTCAGGGACATGCCCGCGCTGGCCGCCGTCGAAGCCGCCGCCGCCTCGCCCGTCGCCTCACCCTTCGGCGCCATGATGGCCAGCAGGCCCGCGAAGGCGCCGTCCGCCTGACCGCCAGACTGACCGGACCCGGACGCACCGGCGCCGCTGCCCGGAACAGGGGCGTTCAGCATGGCGAACAGATCGAGTGCGGACATGGACCGGGCGGGCCTTGAGGCTTGGGGATGAGGCGGCGCGTGCTGCGCCCGGAATTTCACGTCGAGGTCACAAGCAACGGCCGCGCCACAAGGCTTGATCGACATCAAGGCTCTGAAATTAAAACAGAAAGCTGGCGTTCATCGCAGGCGACCGGGCGGCACCCGAGGCGCTTTTTGCCGTGCCGGGCGACCTTTCTTGCCCGGCGCCCCCGACGCTCTGCGGACTGGCCCGTCCCTTGCGCCGTGGTCAGCGCGGCCGACCGTCGCGAATTGAGAATGTCATGACGATCAATGACTTGAGCAAATTCGAACTGGACAACGCCGGGCAAAAAGCGCCCGGGCGCCAGCAGGCTTTGCCGGGTCACGGTGCTGAAAGCGTGCGCGCATGTCCCTGAACCTGATCATGAACACCGCCACCTCGGGCCTGATGACGGCCCAGGGTCAGCTGCGGGTGGTCTCGGACAACGTCGCCAACGTCAACACGCCCGGCTATGTGCGCAAGGTGGCCGAACAGCGGGCCATGACCACCCAGGGCATGGGCGCCGGGGTCGAGATCGCGCGGGTGCGCCTGGCCACCGACCGCTTCCTTCAGGCCGCCAGCTTCAACGCGGGCGCCGAGGCCGCACGCCAGGGCGTGCGCTATGAATTGTTCGACCGCATCCAGAATCTGTTCGGCGATCCCAGCGGCGGGACCGACTTCTTCAGCCAGGTCGACGAAATGTTCTCGGCCTTCGCCGTGGCGGCGGAGGATCCGATCTCCTCGCCTCGCAGGCAGGAGGCCCTGTTCCGCGCCCAGTCCCTGTTCGACGAAGCGTCGCGGATCCAGACCCAGATCCAGGCGGTGCGCGAGGACGCGGACGGCCGCATCCAGAGCGCGGTGGACGGCGCCAATCTGCTGGTGGAGCAGATCGAGGCCCTGAACGTCGAAATCTCGCGAGCCTCGGTCAGCGGGGCCGACGCCTCGGGCGCGGAAAGCGCCCAGGCCAAGCTGATTGGCGAGCTGTCCGAACTGATGGACGTGCGCGTCAGCGTCCGCACCCAGGGGGGCGTCAGCGTGCGCACCTCCGCCGGCGTGCTGCTGGCCGGCGATGGGTACGCCACCCTGGAGTACCAGCGGGCGGGCGCGGTCAACAGCGAGAGCGCCTTTTCCGAGATCTGGATCACCGAGCCGCGCGGAACCAAGCGGTCCCTGGCCGAGAACATCACCTCAGGCGAGATCAAGGGGCTGCTGGAGCTGCGCAATGTGGACGCCCCGGCCGCCGCCGACCGCCTGGCCGAACTGGTCACGCGGGTGGCCGACGAACTGAACCGCGCGCACAACGCCAACAGCGCCGTGCCGGCCCCCGCGACCCTGACCGGCCGCAACGTGGGCCAGTCGTTCGAGAACGCCATCGCGGGCTTCACCGGAACCACCAACATCGCCGTGGTGGATGCGGGCGGCGTCATCCAGAACCAGGTCGAGATCGTCTTCTCGGGCGGGACCATGACGGTGAACGGCGCCGCGGCGACCCCGGCCACCTTCCTGACCGTGCTGAACGCCGAACTGGGCGGCGCAGCCACGGCCAGTTTCTCGGGCGGCGTCCTGAGCCTTGCGGCGGGGGGCGCCAACGGCGTGGTTGTGGCGGACGACCCGGCCAGTCCGTCCAGCAAGACCGGACGCGGCTTCTCGCACTTCTTCGGGCTGAACGATCTGGTCTCCACTGATCGCCCCGCGCTGTATGACACGGGGCTGACGGGCACGTCGGCGCACGGTTTCACGGCGGGCGAAACCCTGAAGTTCCGCTTCACCGGCGATACAGGCGCGAAGCTGCGCGACATCGAGGTGGCGATCCCGGCGGGCGGGACGGTGGACGACTTGCTGGCGGCGCTGAACGATCCCAACACGGGCGTGGGCTATTTCGGGGGCTTCTCTCTGGATGCGTCAGGCGCCCTGACCTTCAACGCCACGCGCACGCCGGCGCCGCAGCTGTCGGTGCTGGAGGACCGCACAACCCAGGTTCCTTCGGGCGTTTCCCTGACCGAACTGTTCGGCATCGGCGGGGCGCGGGCGTCGCGGGCGGATGGATTCTCGATCCGCGCCGACGTCCGCCAAAGTCCGGCGCGACTGGCCCTGGCGCAGCTGGACCTGAACGCCGCGCCGGGTTCCAAGGCCCTGTCCTCCGGCGACGGGCGCGGCGCCCTGTTGCTCGCGGACGCCGGACAGAAGGCGGCGGCCTTCCAGGCGGCCGGCGGCGCTTCCGGCGGTCCCATCTCCATCGCGCGTTACGCGTCGGAAATGGCGGGCGACATCGGGGCCAAGGCCTCCATCGCCAAGAACCGGCAGGAGGCCGCCGAAGGTCTCTTCAACGAAGCCAAGGCCCGCCAGGTGGCGCAGGAAGGCGTGAACCTCGACGAGGAGCTGGTGCTGCTCACCACCTACCAGCAGGCCTTCAACGCTTCGGCCCGCCTGATCCAGGCCGCCGGCGACATGTATGACACCCTGATAGGGATGATCTGATGACCCGCGTCTCGACCTTTGGAAACTACCAGAGCGCCTTGCTCAACCTGATGTCGGCCCAGTCTCGCGGGCTCGAGGCCCAGAAGCGCCTGTCCACCGAAAAGGTCGCCCACGACTTGACGGGCTATGGGCGGGGCGCCGAGACCCTGACCGCGCTGAAGTCGGCCCAGAGCCGCATCACCGGCTTCATCCAGACGGGCGAGGCCGTGGCCGCCCGCATGACCACCCAGGCCCTCGCCTTCGACCGGGTCGCCGCCGGCGCGGACGGCGCGCGCCAGGCCATCGCCGAGGCTATCGCGGCCGGACGGGCGGACGGGCTGATGCTGGAGATGCAATCCTATTTCCAGACCGCGCAGGACGGTCTCAACGCCAAGCATCAGGGTCGCCACCTGTTCTCTGGCGGCGACACCGAGAACCAGCCGGTGACGGTGGACACACTGGCCGATCTGGCGGCAGCGCCCGATGTGGCTTCTGTCTTCGTCAACGATGATCTGGCCACCGTCTCGCGTCTCGACGAGAACGCCACAATGCAGACCGGCTTTCTGGCCGATGACGTTGGGTCGGAGCTGTTCCAGATCTTCCGCGACATTCAGGAGTACCACACCGGCCCCAACGGCCCCATCGACGGCCAGATCGATGACGGCATGCGCGACTTCCTGACCACGCAGCTTGGACGGTTCCGCGACGCCCACAGCAACATCACCGACGTGGCGGCGCGCTCGGGCGCCATTCAGGCGCGGGTGGATTCCATCCTGACGTCTCACGAGAATCAGCAGGTTTCGCTGCAGGGACTGATCGGCGACCGCACCGACGCGGACATGGCCCAGGCGGTGACCGATCTTCAGCTGTCGCAGTTCTCGATCCAGGCTTCGGCCCAGGTCATCAGCCAGCTGCAATCCACGTCCCTGCTGAACCTGCTGCGCTTCTAGGGTCTGATCGGATCGGACACGGTCCCCGCCCCCGGCACAGGGCCCGAATCTAGCCCCGCGCCAGACGCATGAACTCCTCGCGGGTGCGCGGGTCGTCGCGGACCACGCCGATCAGGTGGCTGGTGATCAGGCTGGCGCCCGGCACATCGACGCCGCGCATGGTCATGCAGCTGTGCTCGGCCTCAATGATCACGCCGACGCCCTGGGGCCGCAGCACCTCGTGGATGGTGCGGGCGATGTCGGCGGTCATTTTCTCCTGGATCTGAAGGCGCCGCGCGAAGCCGCGCACGACCCGCGCCAGCTTGGAGATGCCCACCACCCGGTCGGTGGGCAGATAGGCCACGTGCGCCTTGCCCACCACCGGCAGCATATGGTGCTCGCAAAAGCTGACGAAGCGGATGTCCTTCAGCACGATCAGCTCGTCATAGCCGCCCACTTCCTGAAAGGTGCGCTCCATGTATTCGCGCGGATCGACCTCATAACCGGCGAACAGCTCGCGATAGCTGCGCGCCACCCGAGCGGGCGTGTCGACCAGACCCTCGCGGGCGGGATCGTCGCCGGCCCAGCGGATCAGGGTGCGAACGGCGGCTTCGGCTTCGGTCTGGGAGACGGGGGTGCTGTCGTCGGTCATGGGGCGTCCTTAGCGGATCGGAGCGTCGGGGGTCCAATGGAGGGGACCCTTTCGATACGATTTCCCCCGGCGAACGGATGCGAGCGACTGATCCTAACGCGCTGTTAACCATGCACCCGGCAAATTCAGCCCAGTGATTTGCGACTGGCGGGGCGTTCGGCGTGACCGGAACCGAGGTGATGGATGTGGGCCGCGACGCCCTGTGGCTGACCATTCAGCTGGCGTCGCCCGTGCTGATCGTGGGCCTGATCGTGGGCGTGGTGATCGGCCTGTTCCAGGCCCTGACCCAGATTCAGGAAGCGACCCTGATCTTTGCGCCGAAGATCATCGCCATCTTCGTCTCCCTGTTGCTGTTGTTGCCGCTGATGGGCGCCCTGATGGGCGGGTTCTTCCAGCAGATCACCGAACGCATAGCGGGCATGTAGGGCGGGCATGGAGCCTTACGCCGCCGCCGATCAGGTCTGGGCCGGCGGGCTGATCTTCGCCCGCGTGGGCGCCCTGCTGATGACCATCCCGGGCATCGGCGAATCCTATGTGCCGCCGCGCATTCGCCTGTCCCTGGCCCTGGTCATCTCCATCGCCCTGGCGCCCGTGGTGGTCGGCTATCTGCCCCCCCTGCCCGCCACCATGGGCGGGGTGGCGGGCTGGGTGATCCGCGAGGTCGCCACCGGCCTGATGATCGGCGCCCTCTTGCGCATGATGCTGTCGGCGCTGGCGACCGCGGGCGAGGTGGTTTCGCTGCAGACCACCCTGGCCTTCGCCCAGACCGCCAATCCGCTGCAGGCCCAGCCGGGATCAACCCTGGCGGCCTTCCTGACCCTGCTGGGCGTGACCCTGATCTTCGCCACCGACACCCACCACCTGTTCATCGCCGGGCTGGCGGGCAGCTATGAGGTGATCCCCCCGGTCAGCCCCCTGCTGCTGAACGACTTCGCCGCCATGGCCGTGCGGACCGTGGGCGACAGTTTCCTGCTGGGGGTTCAGCTGGCGGCGCCGGTGCTGGTGTTTTCCATGATCTTCAACCTGGCCTCGGGACTGGTGGGGCGGGTCATGCCCCAGTTCCAGATCTTCTTCGTCACCGCCCCGCTCAGCATCATCCTGGGCCTGTCCATCTTCGCCCTGAGCCTGGGCGTGATCGGAACCATCTTCATCGAGCGGTTCCGCACCCTGGCCATGGGTTTCACCGGAGGCGCCGGTGGCTGAGGAAAAGGACCAGGACTCCAAGACAGAAGAAGCCACCCCGCGAAAACTAGACGAGGCGCGAAAAAAGGGCGACGTCGCCAAGACCCCCGACCTGGCCAGTTGGCTGTCGCTGATGGGCGCCTCGGCGGTGCTGCTGATCGGCGGCGGCTGGTTCAGCACCCGCATGGCGGCCGAACTGGTTCCCTTCCTCGCCCAGCCCCACGCCATGGTGGACGCCCTTCACGCCGGCGCCGGGGTTGAGATCGGCACGCGGGCCATCTGGTCCACAGTCCCATTGCTGGGCGCCATCGCCCTGGCCACCATCGTGGGCGGCGCGGGCGGCAATCTGATCCAGTCCGGCTTTCTGTTCACCGGCGAGAAGATCAAGCCGAAGCTGGAGAAGATTTCTCCACTGAAGGGCGCCAAACGCATCTTCGGCCCCGACGGCCTGGTGCAGTTCATCAAGACCCTGCTGAAGGTGATCGCCATCAGCGCCATCGCCTGGGTGGTGCTGAAACCCCACACGCGGGAGATGGAAGCCATGGCGGCCATGACCCCGGCGGCCATCCTGCCCATGGCGCGCGATCTGGCCGTGGCCATCATCGGGGCGACCCTCGCCTTTCTGGGGGTCACCGCCTTCGCCGACTTCCTGTGGCAGCGGCACCGCTTCGCCAAGCGAATGCGCATGACCCGCGAGGAACTGAAGGACGACTACAAGCAGTCCGAGGGCGACCCCCACGTGAAGGCCAAGCTGAAGCAGATCCGGGCCCAGAAGGGCCGCCAGCGGATGATGCAGAACGTGCCCAACGCCACGGTGATCGTCACCAACCCCACCCACTATTCCGTGGCCCTGAAGTACGAGCCGGGCAAGGACGCGGCGCCCCTGTGCGTGGCCAAGGGCGTCGACGCCCTGGCGCTGAAGATTCGGGAGGTGGCCCGCGAGCACGAGGTCCCGATCATCGAGGACGTGCCTCTGGCCCGCGCCCTCTACGCCACGGTGGATGTGGACGAGGTGATCCCGCGCGAACACTTCGAGGCCGCCGCCAGGGTCATCGGATTCGTGCTGAACGGCCGCAAGCGCCGATAGGACGCAAACAGAGTATGCTGAAGCCCAGCGAATCGGCGGCGAGGCCCCCATGGACGCCCTGAACAGGGACATCCCCACCCGGATGCGTATCGACCCCTGGCTGGTGACGGCGGCGGTCTGTTTCGTCATCGCCGTGGCGGCGGCCGCCTATCCGGCCTTTCGACATGATCCCTGGAGCGCGCCGGGGCTGATCCTGATCGTGACCCTGGCGGCCGTGGCCCTGATGGGCGTCATGGCGTTCGGCCGCGCCGACGCGGGGGAGCGGCGGCGGGCGGCGGGCGACGCGGCGGTGGACCTGCTGGACGCCATGGCGGAGCCTGCGGCGCTGGTGTGGAGCGGGGGCCGGGTTCTGGCCTTCAACGCCGCATGGGCCGATGCGGGCGGGTCGACCACCGCCCTGCCCGCCGGCCGTTCCGCCAGTTCGCTCTACATGGCCTTCGCCCAGGCGCGCGGGGGGGAACCGGGCCGCGCCATGCTGAAACTCGGCGAGCGGGATGTGGAGGTGCTGATCGGGGCGGCGGGCGACGGCCGGTTCCTGGTGCGGCAGGCGCCCGAAAGCGTTCTGGCGCCGCGCGATCCGGCCCAGCCGGCCCGGGCGCCCGCCATGGATACAGGCGACGGCCGGGCCATGGCGGCGGGGGCCCCCTTCGGTTCGGCGGTGCTGGCGGGCGAGGATCTGTTCGCGGGCAAGGTGGAGGAGGCCAACCCGGCCCTGGCCGTTCTGACCGGCCCCGCGGCCGCGCGGGACGCCGCCTTCGGCAATCTGTTCCTGCCCCAGGGCGTGGCCGACGCCCGTGATCGCATCGCCCAGGGGTCGTCCGGTCCCATCGAGCTGATCGCCAAGGCGTTTCCCGACCGCAGCCTGCACCTGTATGTGGCGCCCGAGGGCGACCGGCGGCGCATCTGGCTGTTCGACGTCACGGCCCAGAAGTCCACCGAGATGCAGCTGGCCCAGGCCCAGAAGATGCAGGCGGTGGGCCAGCTGGCCGGCGGGGTGGCGCACGATTTCAACAACATCCTGACGGCCATGCGGCTTCAGACCGACGCCCTGCTGGAACGGCATCCGGTGGGCGATCCGTCCTATGACGGGTTGAACGCCATCCGCCAGACCGTGTCGCGCGCCGCCAGCCTGGTGTCCAAGCTGCTGGCCTTTTCGCGCAAGGAGACGGTCAAGCGCGAGCGGCTGGATCTGGGCGAACTGGTGGCCGATTTCGCCGTGCTGTTGCGCCGCCTCCTGCATGAGGACGTGCGGCTGGAGACCGACTACGGCCGCGACCTGCCGACGGTGACCGCCGACCGGGGGCAGCTGGAGCGCGCCGTCATGAATCTGGCGGTCAACGCCCGCGACGCCATGCGCGGGGTGGTGGAGCCGGGGGCCGGGGTGGTCACCATCCGCACCCAGCGCCTGACCGCCGATCAGGCCCGCGACCTGGGCTGGCCCGGCGCGCCGGATGGCGACGTGGCGCTGATCGAGGTGGCGGACACCGGCCCCGGCGTGCCGCCCCAGCTGCTGGACAAGATCTTCGAACCGTTCTTCACAACCAAGCCGGTGGGCGAGGGCACGGGCATGGGCCTGGCCACCATCTACGGCATCATGCAGCAGGCGGGCGGCCATGTGGCGGTCCAAAATCTGGAAGGCCCCACAGGCGTCGAGGGCGCGGCCTTCCGCATGTTCCTGCCCGCCGCCGGGGAGCAGGCGCTGGCCGAGGCGGCGCCCGAGCCCAAGCCCAAGAAGTCGGCCCCGCGCGATCTGTCCGGCGCCGGCCGCATCCTGTTCGTGGAGGACGAGTCCGCCGTGCGCCTGATCGCCGCCAAGCTGCTGCGCCAGCGCGGCTATGAGGTGATCGAGGCGGCCGACGGGGAAGAAGCCCTGCTGTTGGCCGAGGAGCACGCCGGTCAGATCGACATGCTGATCTCCGACGTGGTCATGCCGGGCATGGACGGTCCGACCCTTTTGAAGAAAGCCCGAGGCTATCTGGGCGACGCGCCGGTGATGTTCATTTCGGGCTACGCCGAGAGCGATTTCTCGGACCTGCTGACCGACGAGGCCAATGTCTCGTTCCTGCCCAAGCCGCTGGACATCAAGACCCTGGCCGAGCGGGTCAAGCAGGAACTCTACGCCACCTGATCAGTCCTTGCGCCCGCGCCGGTCGCGCCGCCCGTCCCGATCCCGGCGGCGGTCATCGCGCCACTCGCGGCGAGGATGGCGGTCCCGGCGGTCGTAGCGATCATGACGAGGCGGCGTATAGACCGGCGGCCCGTAGGCGTAGGTGGGCGGGCAATAGTATTCGCTGACCCCATAACCGTTATAGCGGTAATGGCAGCTGGCCGTGCTGGCGGCGATGGAGTCGGCCGCGAGGGCCAGACCCTCGAGAAAAGCCGGATCGGTGACGCACCCGGACACCCCGGCTCCGGCGACGCAGGCGACGGCGAGATTGCGCATCCGGCGAATGATCGGTCGGGACATCGAACAACCTCTTTCAGCGGCGGCCTCCCGCCGTCCACCGGACCCTGCGGCCGAACGCTGGTCGCTGACAAGCCAGGACGCCCTGACCATCCCTGACGGCAGGGTGTGAGCCGCCACCCAGGATGAAAGCATTGTAAGGCAGGACTGACTTGTTCTCCCGACGGGGGGTGATACCCCTTGCAGTCTGGGTTTTTCGGGAGCTTCGCCATGATTGATCGTCGCCGCCTTCTGTTCACCGCCGCCGCGGGGGCCGGTCTGGCCGCCGCCGGGCAGACCGTCGCCTTCGCCGCGCAGGACGCCGCCGCCACCGGCGCCGAGGCCCAGTTGGCGGACTGGATGCAGCGGGTCTTCAACGAAATGCTGCTGACCTCGCCGGAAACCCTGACCAGCCTGGGCATGGACAAGGGTCCCATGGCGGCGATGAAGTCTCGTCTGGACGACCGCTCCATCGAGAAGATCGAGCAGGACAAGGCCGAGTTCCGCGTGTTCGGCCAGGAGCTGAACGCCATCGACCGCGACGCCCTGTCCCCCCGCAGCCAGGTCCACTACGACGCCGTGAAATATTTCGGCGACACGGTGATCAGCGGCTATGCCTTCCCCTACGGCGGCGGCTTTTTCCCGTCGCCCTACACGGTCCACCAGATGGGCGGCGCCTACAACGGCATCCCCGACTTCCTGGACAGCCAGCACGCCATCGACACGGCCGAGGACGCCGAGGCCTATATCTCGCGGCTGGAGGCCTTCCCCACCGCGCTCGATCAGGAAACCGAGCGCATGCATCTGGACTTCGCCGCCGGCGCGGTGCCGCCCGATTTCATCATCGACAAGACGCTGCAGCTGATCGCCAACGTCTATGAGACCCCGGCCGCCGAAAGCACCCTCGCCGCCTCCGTCGCTCGCCGCACAGCTGAAAAGGGCATCGCCGGCGACTGGGGCGCCCGGGCCGAGCGGATCGTCACGGAGTCCATCTATCCGGCCCTACAACGTCAGGCCGAGGCCCTGCGGGCCCAGCGCCCGAACGCGGTGCATGACGCCGGCGTATGGCGCCTGCCGAACGGCGAGGCCTTCTACGACTTCGGCATCCGCACCTTCACCACCACAAGCATGACCGGCGCCGAGATCCACCAGATGGGTCTGGAGCAGGTGGCCGAGCTGTCGGCCCGCGCCGATCAGCTGCTGCGCGCCCAGGGCATGACCCAGGGCACGGTGGGCGAGCGCATCAACGCCATCTCCGACCGGCCCGGCCAGGTCTATCCCAACACCGACGCGGGGCGCGAAGAGCTGCTGGGCTGGCTGAACGAGCAGATGGCGGACATGCAGGCGCGCCTGCCCGACTATTTCGGCCGCATCCCCACAAGCCCCGTCGAGGTGCGGCGCGTGCCGCCGGCCACCGAGGCGGGCGCGCCGGGCGGCTACTACCAGTCGCCGGCGCTGGATGGCTCCCGTCCGGGCGCCTATTACATCAACCTGCGCGACACGGCCGAGTGGCCGCGCTTCACCCTGCCGACCCTGACCTACCACGAGGCGTCGCCGGGCCATCACCACCAGATCGCCCTGCAGCAGGAGAATGACGACGCGCCCATGCTGATGAAGGTGCTGGGCTTCTCGGCCTATTCCGAGGGCTGGGGCCTGTACGCCGAGCAGCTGGCGGACGAGATGGGCGTGTACGAGAACGATCCCTTCGGCCAGATCGGCTATCTGCAGTCCTTCATGTTCCGGGCCGTACGCCTGGTGGTGGATTCCGGCCTGCACCACGAGCGCTGGAGCCGCGAACAGGCCATCCGCTATATGGTCGAAACCCTGGGCGATCAGGAATCCGCGGTCACCACCGAGGTGGAGCGTTACTGCGTCTGGCCGGGCCAGGCCGCCAGCTACAAGGTGGGCCAGACGGTGTGGGATCGCGTCCGCACTGAGTCCATGGCCGCGTTGGGCGACCGGTTCGATATCAAGGGCTTCCACGACACGGCCCTGGCCGTCGGCGGCGTGCCGCTGACGGTGCTGGAGCGGGTCGTGCGCGACTGGACCGCCGCGCAGCAGACCGCCTGACAAGAGCCTGGTCGGTTGAGGTGGGATAGCCTTGCGATTCCACCGATGCCGTGAATCAGGCTCTCAAATGACGATCAGTCCGCCGTCATCCCTTCCGCCTGTCTGAAGCGGTTGTGGATGGCGGTGGCGGCCACCGCCGCCTCGGCCGAGGCGACGGTCAGTTGATTGAGGCCGCGGACGACGTCGCCCGCCGCATAGAGGCCGGGCACGGTGGTTTCCTGATGGTCGTCCACCACCATTCGGCCGTCTTCGCCCAGCGCCGCGCCCAGATCCACGGCAAGGCCGCAATGGGGCGTCGTGCCCAGGGCGGAATAGACCGCGTCGAAACTGGTCTGCTTTCCGCCCCACGACAGGGCCGTCAGCCGGTCGCCCTCGATATGCACCTTCTCGATGGTGGTCTCGATCACCGGCACGCCCAGACGCTTCAGGTCGTCATGGCGCGTGAGGGCCTCGGGCCGGCCCACATGGATCAGGCAGACCTTCTCCGAATAGGTGCGCACAAACGCCGCCTCCCGCGCGCCCAGGTCACTGTCGCCGATCACCGCGATGGATTTGCCGATGGCTTCGAAGCCGTCGCAGATGGGGCAGATGCGCACCAGACTGCGCGCGATGGCGTTCTCTATGCCGGGCAGGTCCGGGTGATGATCCACAACGCCCGTGGCCAGCAGCACGGCGCGGGCGGATATCCGGTCTTCGCCCAACTGCGCAGTGAAGCCGTCGCCGTCACGCTCCAGCGACTGCACGAACACGGACTGAATCTCGGCGCCGTATTCCTCGGCCTGAAGCCGCATGCGCTTCAGGATGGCGTCGCCGCCGATGCCTTCGGGAAAGCCCGGCATGTTGTGGCTAACCGGAATCCATGCCGCGCGCGGCTCGCCCCCGTCGGCGACCAGAACCGAGCGCCGGAAGCGCGCCAGATAGGTGGCCGCCGTCAGCCCCGCGGGGCCCGCGCCGATGACGAGAACATCCACAGCCCTCACTGGCCGGCCGCCCGGTAAAGCACGGGCCAGTCGTCCGGGCTCATTCCGGCGCAGACCTCCATGACCGAATGATGGATCAGGACGAAGGCCTCGCCGGTCCAGCGCCAGCGCGCGTGCGTGCCGCAGTCTCCGATGCCCCTGCCCAGCGACACGGACTCCATCTCGCGCGTTTCAGGATCATAGACGCCGCCGGTCAGCTGATTGCCGGGCTCCCCCTCCGCGAACGGGAAGAGCATGGGCCGGGCGTCAGCGCCGTCCTCGCCCGTAATCCAGTAGCTGCGGCCCAGATTGTAGGCGCCGCGATAGCATTCCACGCCCCACAGATAACGCCCCTCCGCCAGCCGGTTGACCGTGTGCAGGGGGTCGGCGGCGGGCCAGGAGTCCGCGCGGCAAGCCTGCACGTCGTCGCGTGCTTCCAGAACCGCCGGCAGTTCGATCCCTTCTGTCGGCAGGCCTGACTGACTGACGGCGGGTGCTGCGACCACTTCGGGGGGATCGGCGGGTCCCGGCACAGCGGAATCCGGTCCGTCGCCCGGCCTCATCACAGCCCCGACGGTCCCGATGCGGCCCTGACGTTCGTCCATCCACAACAGGGCGGCGGCGGCGCCGTCCAGCGAAATGTCCACCGCCCGCTCGCCCCGGCCCAGTGTCAGCGCCTGACCCTGCGCGAGGTCGCGGGCCAGCGGCAGGCCGTCGTCACCGACGTCCACCGGGCGGCCGTCGAGGACCATCGCCGCCTGATCGGCGCGAGCGCCCCGTTCCGGCAGCCCGGCCGTGATGCGAACGGCCGCCGCCGCCCCGGCGTCGCGCCGGATCATCACCCAGCCGCTGGGCACGCCGCTGGCGCCGTAGGCCGTGCAGCTTCCAAGATTGTCGCAAAGCACACGCCAGTCATCGAACGCGCGGCTGGCCGGGGTGAAGACGCCCGCCTCCGCGCTCGCCTCCGGCTCCGGGCCGGTCTGGTCCGGCGACGGCCCGTCTGCGGACGGGGCGTCCGGTCCGCAAGCCGCGAGTCCCAGCGCAAGGGCGGATGAAGTGATCAGGCGGCGCATCGGGCGATCTCCTTGCGGTTCGGGCCCGGAACGCCCTGTCAGCCGTTCCGGTTCGCCTCACGGGAGGCGGCGACAGCCTCGGTCGGACCTGCCGCCGGGGCGTGATCCTGCTCCACATAGGCGCGCATGACCTTCAGGTCGGCGGCGATCTGGAACAGGGCCACATAGAGCTCACAGAAGGATCGCCACAGAAGCGAGACAATGGCCAGAGCCAACAGGCCGATGATCAGGGTTGGAAAGGCCAGAACCCAGGACAGCCAGCCGGGCTCGTTCAGGGCCAGGCCCACCGCCCCACCGACCACCGCGAACCCGCCCAGCACGATCAGGCCGAGGCCTGCCCAGTAGATGATGTGGATCACCGGTCCGGTCAGCAGCCGGTCAAAGGTCAGCAGATCCATCATGACCTCGCCGGGCGAGGTCTTGCCGAAAGACCTGATGGAAGGGCGGACGACGGGCGCCCGGGTGGGCGAAAAAGGGCGGCGCGGCATGGCCGGTTGCTCCGGAGGAAGACCACAAAGCGCTATCAGCGCCCCCGGGTTCGCGCAACGGACGAATGGCCCGGCGCGGCGGCGGGCTTTGCACCGGCGGCCTCGCTCGCTATACCCCGGCCAACACTTTTCTCCCCGAACTGGAAGGCAAAGAAGCATGGCCAAGATCAAGGTCGACAACCCCATCGTGGACATCGACGGCGACGAGATGACCCGGATCATCTGGCAGATGATCAAGGACAAGCTGGTCTTTCCGCATCTGGACCTTGAGCTGGACTACTACGACCTGGGCATGGAGCACCGGGACGCCACCGACGATCAGGTGACCGTCGATGCGGCCGAGGCCATCAAGAAGCACGGCGTGGGCGTCAAATGCGCCACCATCACCCCGGACGAGGCGCGGGTCGAGGAATTCGGCCTGAAGAAGATGTGGCGCTCGCCCAACGGCACCATCCGCAACATCCTCGGCGGCGTGGTCTTCCGCGAGCCGATCATCTGCTCGAACGTGCCCCGTCTGGTGCCCGGCTGGACCCAGCCCATCATCGTCGGCCGCCACGCCTTCGGCGACCAGTACAAGGCCACCGACTTCCTGTTCCCCGGCAAGGGCACCCTGTCCATCAAGTTCGTCGGCGACGACGGCGCGGTCATCGAACACGAGGTGTTCAAGGCCCCCTCGGCCGGCGTGGCCATGGGCATGTACAACCTGGACGACTCCATCACCGAGTTCGCCCGGGCCAGCCTGGCCTACGGCCTGGCGCGCAACTACCCGGTCTATCTGTCCACCAAGAACACCATCCTCAAGGCCTATGACGGCCGCTTCAAGGACATCTTCCAGAAGGTCTTCGAAGAGGAGTTCAAGGCCGAGTTCGACGCCCGCGGCCTGACCTATGAGCACCGCCTGATCGACGACATGGTGGCCGCGGCCATCAAGTGGTCCGGCGGCTTCGTCTGGGCCTGCAAGAACTATGACGGCGACGTGCAGTCCGACGTGGTGGCGCAGGGCTTCGGCTCGCTGGGCCTGATGACCTCGGTGCTGATGACCCCGGACGGCAAGACCCTGGAGGCCGAGGCCGCCCACGGCACCGTCACCCGCCACTACCGCCAGCATCAGAAGGGCGAGGCCACCTCCACCAACTCCATCGCCTCGATCTTCGCCTGGACCCGCGGCTTCAAGCACCGCGGCAAGCTGGACGGCAACCAGGCCCTGATCGACTTCGCCGAGACGCTGGAGAAGGTGGTCGTGGACACGGTGGAAAGCGGCTCCATGACCAAGGATCTGGCCCTGTTGGTCGGCGACCATCAGAGCTGGCTGACCACCGAGGGCTTCCTCGACAAGGTGGCCGAGAACCTGAACAAGGCCCTGGCGGCCTGAGGCATCGATTCCAGACCCTGGCGCGCGCCAGGGTCTGGGTCATTTGAAGCGGCGTCCGCAGGGGTGGGGGCGCCAACCGGGGGGAATCCATGACGGCGCAGCCCAGTTCCATCGTCGAGGCGCGATTCAGTCCGAAGCTGAAGGCGTATTTCTGGATCAACGGCGCGCTGATCCTGATCGCGACGGTGGCGGGCATCGTGCTGCTGCCGGTGTGGCTTTTCGTCGGAAGCTGGTGGGCCTCGCGGTATCACGCCTCCCTGTCGTGCCGGCTGACCGAGCGCAGCGTGGTGATCGGCAAGGGGGTGTTCTTTCGCCAGGAGCTGACCATCCCGCTGGACAAGATCCAGGACGTGTCGATCCACGAAGGGCCTCTGTTGAGCGCGCTGGGGCTGTTGAGCCTGCGGCTGGAGACGGCAGGCCAGCGGAGCGCCGCCACGGGCAAGTCCGAGGCGGACCTGACCGGGGTGATGGACGCGCGGCAGATGCGGGACCAGATCCTGGCGCAGCGGGACCGGCTGGCGGAGCGCGGCTTTGCCGGCGCGGGCGTGACCAATGCGCCGGTCGAGGCCGGCGCCGGAGACGGGGCGGTGCTGGGGGAAATCCGGGACGCCCTGCTGCGGATCGAGGCGCGGTTAGGGGAGCGGGGGTGATTGTGGGTCCCCGGGAAAAGCCCGGGGATGACGGGCTTTTCTGATCGCGCTCAAAAAGAAAAAGGCCCCGGTGATCGCTCACCGGGGCCTTTCTCATTCAACGATCAGAGCGATCAGTCGCGGCGGCGACGGCCGCGATCGCCGCCCCGGTCGCCGTCACGCTTGGGACGGCCGCCGGTGTCGTCGGACAGGGGCGGTTCGCCCCGTTCGGCGCGCTCGGCGTTGATCTTGTCGGTGATGTCCTCACCGGTTTCCTGATCGACGACCTTCATGGACAGCTTGGTCTTGCCGCGATCATCCATGCCCAGGAACTTGACCTTGACCTCTTGCCCCTCGGTGAGGACGTCGGCCGGGTTGGCGACGCGCTCCAGAGCGATCTGGCTGACGTGGACCAGGCCGTCCTTGGCGCCGAAGAAGTTCACGAAGGCGCCGAAGTCCACCAGCTTGACCACCTTGCCGGTGTAGATGGCGCCGGGCTCGGGCTCGGAGGTGATGGACTGGATCCAGGCCTTGGCGGCGTCGATCTTTTCCTGTTCCGAAGCGGCGATCTTGACCGTGCCGTCGTCCTCGATGTTGATCTTGGCGCCGGTCTTTTCGACGATCTCGCGGATCACCTTGCCGCCCGTGCCGATCACTTCGCGGATCTTGTCGACCGGGACCTTGATGGCCTCGATCTTGGGCGCGTAGGCGCCCAGTTCGCCGCGCGGGGCGTCCATGGCCTTGGCCATTTCACCCAGGATGTGCAGACGACCGGCCGAAGCCTGGGTCAGGGCCTGCTTCATGATCTCCTCGGTGATGCCGGCGACCTTGATGTCCATCTGCAGGCTGGTGATGCCCACTTCGGTGCCCGCGACCTTGAAGTCCATGTCGCCCAGGTGGTCTTCGTCACCCAGGATGTCGGACAGGATGGCGAACTCGCCGGACGGCTCCAGGATCAGGCCCATGGCGATGCCCGAGACCGGACGGATCAGGGGCACGCCCGCGTCCATCAGCGCCAGGGAGCCGCCGCAGACGGTGGCCATGGAGGACGAGCCGTTGGACTCGGTGATCTCCGACACCAGACGGATGGTGTAGGGGAAGTCCTCGGCGCTGGGCAGCATGGGACGCAGGGCGCGCCAGGCCAGCTTGCCGTGGCCGATCTCGCGACGGCCCGCGCCGCCCATGCGGCCGGTTTCACCCACCGAATAGGGGGGGAAGTTGTAGTGCAGGAGGAACTTCTCCTTGTAGGTGCCGGCCAGGGCGTCGACGTACTGCTCGTCCTCGCCGGTGCCCAGGGTGGCCACGACCATGGCCTGGGTCTCGCCGCGGGTGAACAGGGCCGAACCGTGGGTGCGCGGCAGGACGCCGACTTCCGAGACGATGGCGCGGACCTTGTCCAGAGCGCGGCCGTCGACGCGGTGGGCGTTTTCGATGATGTCGCGGCGCAGGACCTCGGCTTCACACTCCTTGAAGGCGGTGGAGAACTTGCCGGGCTCGACGCCGTCGGGGTTCTCGTCCGAGATCAGCAGGGCCTCGGCGGCCTTCTTCTTGGCCGCATCGACGCCCGAGCGGCGGTCGTACTTGCCGGTGTGGGTGTAGGCGGTCTTGATGTCGTCGCCGACCAGCTTCTTGATGGAGGCCACCACGTCCGAGACGTCGTCCGCCTGGAAGTCGAAGGGCTCCTTGGCCGAGTGCTCGGCCAGTTCGATGATCGCGTCGATCACCGGCTGCATGCCGCGGTGGGCGAACATCAGGGCGCCCAGCATGGTTTCTTCCGACAGCTCCTTGGCCTCGGACTCCACCATCATCAGGGCGTCCTGGGTGCCGGCGACCACCAGATCCAGGTCGGAGTCCGGCAGTTGCTCCAGGGTTGGATTCAGGACGTACTCGCCCTCGACGTAACCCACGCGCGCGGCGCCGATGGGGCCCATGAAGGGCACGCCCGAGATGGTCAGGGCGGCGGAGGCGGCGACCATGCCGACGATGTCGGGGTCGTTCTCCATGTCGTGCTGCAGAACGGTGATGACCACTTGGGTCTCGTTCTTGAAGCCCTTGACGAACAGGGGGCGGATCGGACGGTCGATGAGGCGCGAGACCAGGGTCTCCTTCTCGGTCGGCCGGCCTTCACGCTTGAAATAGCCGCCCGGGATCTTGCCGGCGGCGAAGGTCTTTTCCTGGTAGTTCACGGTCAGGGGGAAGAAATCCAGGCCCGGCTTGGGGGCGCGGCCGTAGACCACGGTGGCCAGCACCACGGTCTCGCCGTAGGTGGCCAGAACGGCGCCGTCGGCCTGGCGGGCGATGCGGCCCGTTTCCAGGGTCAGCGGGCGACCGGCCCAGTCGATGGTCTTGCGTTTGATATCGAACATTTTTTCTCTTTCGTGTCCCGCAGGCGAATTCCGGCGGGGGCGGAGCGTCAGGCTTTGTTTCAGTCCTTCGGTCCCGAAAACCCGGCCGGCGACGTCGCCGATCGGGCGGGTTGAGTGAGGACCGGCTTGGCCCTCGCGTCATGGAGGCGTTCAGCCCCCGTCCGCCGTGCGGCGGATAAGAGAAAGGGCCCGCGAGCGGGCCCCTCCCGTCACCTGGCCCTAGCGGCGCAGGCCCAGCTTTTCGATGAGGGCGGCGTAGCGGCCTTCATCGGTCTTCTTGAGGTGGTCCAGAAGGCCACGACGTTGCGACACCAGCTTGAGCAGGCCGCGACGGGAGTGGTTGTCCTTCTTGTGGGTCTTGAAGTGGTCGGTCAGGTTGGCGATGCGTTCCGTCAGGATCGCGACCTGGACCTCGGCCGAACCGGTATCGCCCGCGCCGCGAGCGTTCTCGGAAATGACCTCGGCCTTGCGTTCAGCCGTAATCGACATCGTAAGTCCCTTTCTTTGCCCTATCGCTCGGCCTGCGAGGCCTCGCTGCTTGAGGGCGTGGGGTGTCCAATCGGCGGGGGTTGAGCCGCGTCAGGACAGATTGAAAACGCGGTCGGGTTCGAGTCGACCGGCCCGCATCTGACAGAGGGCGACCAGGGTTCCGTCCTCGAACGCCGAAACAGTTCGCGAACCGGATTTGAGCCGGTCCTTGAGCGTTTCGACCTGTCGGGGAAGCAGAACGATCGGCCGTCCCTGCCGAAGCGAGAAGGCGTCCGATCCAGTCACGGCCAGGTCCGGGATGTCGTCCAGAGCGGTCGCGACCGGAAGAAGACCTTCCAGGGCGGCGCCCCTATACGCCAAATCCTCCAGCATTTCCAGCGTTACGGCGTTTTCCGCGGCGAAGGGCCCCACTCTTTCGCGACGCAGGGCCGAGACATGGCCCTCCGCGCCCAGCATGACCGCCAGATCCCGCGCCAGAGAGCGCACATAGACGCCCTTGCCCGTGCGGGCGGTGATTTCGACGTGGTCGGGGTCGGGGGCGTCCGAGACGGCGATCTCGTGGATGGTGACGGGACGGGCCTGCAGCTCCACCTCGAAGCCCTCGCGGGCCAGATCATAGGCGCGCTGGCCGTCGACGCGGATCGCCGAAAAGATGGGCGGCACCTGCTGGATTTCACCGCAGAAGGCCGGAAGGGCGGCCTTTACGGCCTCCACCGACGGGCGCACGTCCGAGCGCGCCGTGACCTCGCCCTCGCGGTCCACCGAGGCGGTGGAGACGCCCCAGCGGATGGTGAAGCGATAGACCTTCTCCGCATCCATCAGGAACGGCACGGTCTTGGTGGCTTCGCCCAGCGCAATGGGCAGGACGCCGGAGGCCAGCGGATCCAGGGTGCCCGCATGGCCCGCCTTCTGGGCGTTGAACAGGCGGCGGATGCGGCTGACCGCCTCGGTGGAGCCCAGCTCGACCGGCTTGTCCAGATTGACCCAGCCGTGGACCGGGTCGCCTCTCTTTTTCCGGGCCATCAGTCTTCGTCGGACGCTTCGATGTCCGCGCGCACCTTCGGGTCGGCGAACAGTTGCTCCATGTGGCTGGCGGCGTCGAAGCTCTCGTCGTGGCGGAAGCGCAGGTCGGGGGTGAACTTCATGTCGATACGGCGGCCCAGCACCCCGCGCAGGAATTTGGCGTGGGCGTTCAGGGCGTCGATGATCTCCTCGACGTGGCCCGCCGTGGGGGCGGCGTCCACCCCGGCGCCGAGGGGTTCGACGAAGCATGTCGCGTGCTTCAGATCAGGCGACATGCGCACCTCGGTCACGGTGACCGAGACGCCGCGCAGGGCTTCGTCGTGGATGTCTTCTTCGCGCAGCACGTCCACCAGGGCGTGGCGGATCAGTTCGCCGGCGCGCAGCTGGCGCTGGCTGGGACCCTGGGGGGTGGCGTTGCGGGTATGTTGCTTGCGGCCCATGAGCGCCTCCTTGACGCGCTTGCCGGGGATCGAACCCGGCGGGGGATACGGGAGGGGGCGCGGTCTAGTCCCCTGAGGCCGTCCTGTCCAGTTCCGCAGCCCGGCGCGCGGCGCCCATGACCTCGGCGGAGAAGAACGCGTGGGCCGGGCGGACAGCGACGCCGCCCGCGTTCAGCACCTCGGCGGACCAGTGATTGCACAAACGCAGCACCGAGAAGCGCTCGTGGCTGGCCAGGAAGACCGCGTCGTCGCCGGGACGCCGGGCGGCGATGCGGGCCCGGCCGTTCTCCAGCGCCAGGGACGCCTCGATGCGGGCGGCTATGGCGTCGAAGGCGCGCGGCGACAGGGCCAGGCTCTGGCGGCGCGCATCGCCCCAGGCGACGGCGGGATCGCGACCATAGGGGTCCAGCATGACCACGGACGGGTTGCCGGGCCGCAGGAAGGCGCGGGCGCCGTCAGGCAGGCGGTGGTGGATGGGGCGCTGGTCCACATAGAAGCGGGCGTCGCCCCAGCCCGCCAGCACCCAGTCGCCGGGCGGCAGCTCGCGCACGGCCTCGGCCAGCGGGCCGCCGCGCGCCTCCAGCCGCGCGCGGGGCAAGGCGATGTCGGTGTGAAAGCCGTTGTCCAGAATGTGGATGGCGACGCCCTGCCCCGGCGCGGCGGGAGGAAAGACCGGGTCACCGGAACGGACCCAGGTGAGGAGCGCGGCGATCAGGCCGATCAGGGCGGCGAAGGCGACGCCGCGCATGGTCTATTGCGGCCGAGGCGCGCTGGAGTTCTCGGTTCCCTCGGGCGGGGCGTCGGTCCCGGCCCACTCGCCGCGGAAGTCGTAACGCAGGGGCGCACAGTGACGAAACTGCCCGTCGGCCCAGCGCCCCACGGCGTGCAGGGTCAGGGCCCGCGGGCCGCGAATACGGTTGGAGACGAACCATGCCTCTTCGGAAGCCGGGCACAGGGCGTTGGCCAGGGCGCGACCGTCGCCTTCGGGCACGATGCGATAGACGGTGCGCTCACCGGCGCCTTCGGGCAGGGCGTCGATGACGCCGTTCGGGCCGCCTCGCTCTAGGGCCGCCGAGCCGCGTCCGCCGGTTGAGAACAGCCGGCGAATGCTGGTCCCGCCGAGGAAGCCGCGCTCGATCTCCAGGGTGATTCCCCGGGTCAGGCTGAGGGTCAGGGTGTCGGCGGGATCATAGGCGTAGAACAGGATCTCGGCCCGCGCCGGAGCGGCGACGGCGACGAGGGCCAGGGCGGCGAAGGCGGCGGCGCGTTTCATGGACGGCATTCTATACCGGGTTGTGGCGGAAGGGTGACGCCATAGTTCTCCCTCCCCTTCAGGGGAGGGAGCTGAGCCGCAGGCGAAGCGGGTGGGGGCGCCCAAGCGAGACAGCGAGGATGCGTCGCCTCGCCCTCCCCACCCCGGCGGCGCGGGGCGCCCCCGGCCCACCCCCGG
>NZ_JBLGCI010000015.1:0-68320 GCF_047617075.1 Brevundimonas sp. | reverse complement strand
CAGATCGGGATGATAGAGCGCATCGCCACGCAGGATCAGCGGCACATGCGCATCGAGGCCCCTGGCCTCGCGCCGCTCGCAAACAGCAATGATCGACACCGGCGCGAAACCCTCCCCCCGGACCCCCCCCCCGGAAACTGACCTCGCACCGTTGCGCCCGATGGCCCGGCAGCTATCAGGCTGGCCTCCGCCAGCTCTTGGGTCAGCGCTACGGCCAGCCTGATAACTGCCTACCGTGGGCGTCCATCGCCGACCTTACTGCAATGTTGCGGACGGCGCAGACTGTCCAGATAAGGCGACCAGTTCCTCGCGAGCATAGCCTTCATCGCCGTGCCGACGACGCCCGAAGTCGCGGTCCAACCGACTGGCGTGGCGTGTCCAGTGGGTCATCTCGTGGCCGAGCGTGGCGTAATAGCTCCCGGCGTCGATGAAGGTCTCAAACGCCGGCATCTGGATAATGTCAGGCCCAGGCGCATAGAAGGCGCACCCGCCACCGTGCCGAACAACCGCCCCGGTCGCGCTGAAGAAGGCTTCGGCGCGGGCGATGCGATCGTCGGGGTTTTGGACGGGCGGCTTCACCGGCGCGAAGGCCTCGGGGCGTCCCTCGATCTGTTCGGTGTTGAAAACTGTGTAGGCCTTCAGGAACGGAATGCGGGCCGTCTCGGGCTCGCCGACGTCAGAGATTTCCTCGCGGACGATGGTGTTGGCGTAGACCACGGTCGATCCGGTTTCGCCCTTGCGGACGTGGGCGCCAAGCGCGAGCGCCTGTCGGAAGGTCATCCAGGTGGCGGAGACATAGCCTCGCGTCATGGCTTTCGACCAGAGAAGCAGGACGTTGACGCCATTGTAGGGCGTGCCGTCGTGGCGGAGCGGCCGGCTGACGGTTTCGCTGGCTGTCCAGGGCTGGGTCCACGGCCGGACCCCGGCTTCAAGCTGGGCGATGATCCGATCTGTGACGCGAGCGTAGAGATCGGGGCGAGCGGGTTCGTTGGGGCGCGTCATGGCGGCCTCCTCGGACGGGATGTGAAGGAAGGGGCGACGGCGCTTGGTCAGCGCCGCCGCGACTCGGTCAGCGAGACCAGATCAGGCTGTGCCCGCCGTCGATCTCGACCAGAGAGGCGTAGATCGGAGCGGGGAAGCTGGGATCGTCGAGCTTGACCGAGAGGTAGTCGCGGTTCTCGCGGGACGTCTTCTTCCAGGCGGCGCCGAACTCGGTCTGGCCGGAGAAGATGCGGAAGTCGGGAGCCTTCTCGTCGGTCTTCTCGTTGGCCCGCAGATTGGCGGACTTGACGTTGAGGGTGAGGGTCTTGATCGAACCGCTGTAGGTTCCGTCCGCTTGCTGGGTGAAGGTGCCGATGGTGGCCATGGTCGTCTCTCCTTGCTGATGTCGGGCCACGCCTGCCGCGGCCTCGATGGCGATCGACGGACCGGGAGACGGACGGCCCGCAGGTCGGAGCGCCGCAGGCGAGAGAGACCCCGAAGCGCACGCGAAGGACTGGGCGGGGCGTGTTTCTTGCTTGCGCGAGGAGGCCGTCAGGCCGGGGAAGAAACTCGCCCCGCCCGGTTGCGGAAGACGACCGGCTTTCGGTCAGATCAAGCCATTGAGAGGCCGCGCACGGCTGAGCCCGCTGCCAGGAGAGCCGGCCCGTCCGCTCCTCGGTCAGCCGGCAAACGGACGGTCGGCGGCGACCTTACCCGCCCGTCATAGGCGCGCGCCCAACGCCCTGGCTCAGAGAAGAACGATGCCGGCGCCCCCCGCCGCCACGATCACCGCCACGATGTTCAACCGACTGGTCCAAACGTAGAGCACCGCCAGCGACGCCGCGAAAATCCCCACGCCGATGACCAGGGGAGAGATCCGTTCGCTCGTCGCCAGGGCGAGTTCGACGGTCGTCGCCGCGATCAGGCCCACCACGGCGGCGGTGATGCCCTCCAGCAAGGCGTGCAGTCGCTTGTCCTCCAGCACGGCCTCCAGACGATCATACAGGACCAGGGAGAAGCCGAACGCCGGCAGGAACACCCCCGCCGTCATCACCACCGCGCCGACCGGCCCGCCGCCGACATAGCCCACGAAGGTGGCGAAGATGATTAGTGGAGCGGGCAGCACCCCCGACAGGGCCAAGCCGTCGAGGAACTGTCCATCGGTCATCCAGCCTCGCCCCACGGCGTCGTTGCGGATGAACGGGATGGCCGTATAGGCACCGCCGAAGGTGAGCAGTCCGGCCTTCAGGCCGGACGCGAACAAGGACAGGAGCGAGGCATCGACCGCTCCGGTCACGATCGGCGCAATGTCGAGGTCCGCTGTCGAACCCGACGACGTCACGACCCAGGCCAGCGCGACCGCGACGATGAAGACCAACGCGGCCAGGATCCCACGCACCAGCGCCAGAAGCGCATAGACGAGCCCGGCCGCTGGCAGGGTGATCCAGAACGGCGTCCCCGCGAAGGCCGCCAAGCCGCAGACGACGGCGATGACCCAGAGCCAGCGATTGCGCAGAACGTGTTCGCCGATGCGATGCACGGCCCGGACGATGAGCGCGATGACGGCCGCCTGGATGCCGAGGAAGGCGGCTCCCAGCGCCGTCCCGTCGATGTCGAGGGCGAAATAGGCCCAAGACAGCCCCATCATCAGCAGGAAGCCCGGCAGCATGAAGCCCAGGCCAGCCAGCACGCCGCCGATGCGGCCCCTGGCCCGCATGCCGAGATGGACGCAAAGTTCGTGCGCCTCTGGGCCCGGCAGGGCCTGCATGACGGCCAGCAGGCGGTTGAAGCGGGGGCTGGATATCCAGCGCTCCTCGTCGACCAGCTCGCGGCGGATCATGGCGATCTGGGCGACGGGTCCGCCCCAGGCCATGAAGCCGAACTTCAGGAAGCGGAGGAACAGCGCGGCGTACCCGAGCGGGGGCGGCTGCGGATCGGCGGCGACGCGATCCAGCGACGCGCTCACGGCCGCTTCCGCAGGGTGGCCCATGTGAAGGCCTGAAACCCTCCGGCCGGGGTCCGGTGATAATCCGTCCAGTGGTCCACGAGATCGAAATCGACCTCGAACTCACGGTGCAATCCGGCCACGTCGTAGCGGCGGACCGGCAGTCCGCTGCATCGGTCGGGCCCTTCCGGCGCGAAGGTGGCGATGATCACATGGCCATCGGGCGCCAGGCCGGCCGCCAAGGCCCGCCGGTAGGCCGCTCGCGCCTCGACCGTGATCAGGAAATGAAAGACTGCTCGGTCGTGCCAGAGATCGTAGCGCCGCTTCGCCCGCCAGGTGACGATGTCGGCGACGCGCCAGTCCACCCGATCCGCTCGCGCGCCCAGGCGCGCTTTCGAGACCTCCAGGGCTTCCTCTGCGATGTCCAGGACGGTCAGGTCGCTCCAGCCCAGATCGAGCAGCCGGTCCACCAGGGCCGACGCGCCTCCGCCGACATCGATCAGTGACCGGCGCGGACCGGCGCCCACGCGGCGCAGCGCCTCAAGCGAGGCGGTCGGGGTCGCCTCGAACCAGCTGACCTGATCGGACGTCTTCGACCGATAGACGTCGTTCCAACGGTCGCCGTCATGACCGGTCATGGATTTCGGCGAGTCCCTGTAGGTTCAAATCAAGCCCCAGCGTCATCGTCGACCTCGTCGCGCAGTTGCACCAGCCGCTCTTCACAGACCATCTCCGCCAGCCCACGCAGCACCTCTACCCGTTCCGTCAACCAGGCCAGTTCCTCGTCGCTGATCTTGTAGTGCTTGGAGTAGCGCGCCTTGACGTATGCTTCGCGCAACAGCTCGAAGCAGCGCCGCTCGAACTTGCTCTCACGCGGCCACGCCGCCGTGAGGCGCGCGTCGATCGCCTCGCCCTTCTTGCGTAGAAAGGCGAGGTTGTGCGCTTTGCCGCTATACAGCGTCACCACCAGCAAGATGCAGTGGTAAAGGTGCTCAGCAGCCTGATGAAGAAGGAAGGCCGCCCAGTTGCGGTCTCCCATCTCGATATAAAACTTCGCGCCAGCCTGCGCTCCGGTGGCGCTGGTGATCCACTTCTCGAAATGCTGCTCGGCTTCCGCCAGCGCCACCTGCGCCTTAAGGTCCGCTGGCTTGTGCAGCTTGGCGCCAGGCGTGTCGTGCAGAACCACGCCCTCCCGCACGATGTCGGCGAAGAAGTAGCGACCCCGGTCCAACTGCTCGTTCACGTCGTCCAGGCTGTGAACGATCAGGCTGACCGGTGTCTTGATGTCCGGCCCCAAGGGCATCAGCCGGTTTTCGGCGTCATGCCAGAACTCGCCGTCGGTCAGGTCTTCGTGGTCGACCACGATCAGCAGGTCGAAGTCGGAGAAGTAGCGGCCGACCGGATCGTGCACCCAGTCGCCGCGCGCGTATGATCCGTAGAGGATGATCTTGAGGATATTGCCGTTCTTCAGCCGCGCGGCCCGGCGCGTCGAGATCGCCTCCTCGAACGACTCCCGAACCACCTCCACCACCCGGCGCAATTCCGCCTGCTTGCGCAGCGGCAGATGATCGAGACTCTTCTTCATCGCCAGAGTCTCCCTGATGGCGGCTCGAACAGCAAGCCTCGCGTCCAAGTGGAGCGCGCGTCGTGAATCCTAGGCGTTGTGGATCAAACGGAGCAGTGTCCCGTCGAGGTCGATCAAGGCACCAATGCGCAGTCCTGATGCTTCGACGGCGGGCGCGTGAAGCCGGGGCGCTCCCCAGCACTGCCCGGGCAGGCCGGCGGCCTTGCAGACGGCGTAAAAGCCGTCGAGGTTGTCGAGATGTAGGCAGCAGCTGAACGAACTGGTCGTCGGGTCGAGGTCGGCATAGGGAAAGAACTCAAGCGTGAGATCGCCGCGCTTGAGGATCATCCAGCCCTCGTCGCGCCAGCCTTCGACGAAGCCCAACGCCGCATAGAACCGCGACGTGAGTTCGAAATCCCGCGAGGGTAGATTCGGCGTGGCGTGATCGGTCATGGACTGAGCCTAGCCGCAACATCCCTTGCCATCCACCTGAACCGGCGGACAGGCGGTGTCGCCATAGGAGCAGAAGACGCAGCAGTCTCCGGGCAGGGGCCTTAGCTGGCGCCTGCATCCGAGGCAGTTGTAGAACCAGAGGCAGGCGTCGGTCGGCATCGTCTCCGTCGCGGCGTGGCGGCAGTGCGGACAGACGAGCGTCGAGGTCAGAACCACGGGCGTGCTCATCGGAGGGCTGCCAAGCGCAGCATGAGGAATGGTTCAATCAGGGGTTCCCAGACGAAGGCCGTCGCCACAAGAGCCGTCGCAACTACTAGAACCCAGAAGGACAGACGCGATGGCCGGTCGCAGCTCGCATCGGTTCGGCAGCGCCGCAAGCGCCAAAAGTGCAGCAGCCAGCCCACCGCGACGATGAGCAGGGCGATCGGGGTCAGCGTATGGCGCAGGCCCGCGAGCATCGCCGCGCCGGCGAAGGAAAGCCCGACGACGGACAGAGCTAGCGGCAGGACGCAGCAGGCGGCCCAAGCGAGAACCGACGCCGCGCCGGCAATAGCGGCTGAGGCGCCGACGGCAATTTCGGCCTTGTCGCGGTCGGTAGGATCGGGAGTCATCGGCAGCTCCTGTTCAGCGCCAGTCACCCGCTCTACAACCCGTAGCGGCTACGGGTTCAAGAGTGGTGTGTGCGATGAAAATCGGCGAACTGTCGGCGCGGGCGGGGGTCCACCTCGAAACGATCCGCTATTATGAACGGATCGGGCTTTTACCTCCGCCTGGACGGACCAGCAACGGTCATCGCCGTTATGGGTAGCAGGAGGCCCAGCAACTGCGCTTCATCCGGCGGGCGCGTGATCTGGGCTTTGGGATTCCCACGATCCGCGATCTCGTGGCGCTTAGCGATGCCGAGACTGAAGCCTGCGGGGCTGTGCGGGACTTGATGCGGAGCCATCTGGAATTGGTGGATGAGAAGATCGCCGACCTCGAGCGGCTGGGAACGGTGCTGGGTCGCGCCCTCGACGGCTGCGAGGACGGCGATCAGGCGCGCTGCCCCGTCATCGAGGCGCTCGGCGCCGGGTGAGTTTCGTCGGTTGACGCCTTTGCGCAGAGGCGGCGCCGCATGCGAGGCTCGTTTCAGTGTCGGGACGCGGTGATGGTGACGGCGGCCTCGCGACAGGCCTCTTCGCAGCGGCAGCATTCGTCGGCGCAGAGGCGGCAGTGCTCGTGCTTGTCGGCGTGCTTGTCGCATTCGGCGGCGCAGTCGGCACAGGCCTGGGCGCAGGCTTCCAACATGCGCTTGATGAGGGCCTCATTGCCGCCCGCGCGCCGCGCGGCCAGACCGCCCGTGACGAGACAGACATCGGCGCAGTCCAGGTTCAGGCGGATGCACTGGGTCAGGTCCGCCACTATCTTCTCGGCCAGGCAGGCGTCGGCGCAAATGCGGCAGACGGCGGCGCAGCCGTAGGCGGCCTCGATGGCGCGAACGAGGGAGTCGTTGACGTCGCCTCGCACGTCGGGGTGGCTGTTGATCATCGGTTGGATATGCATGGGAAGCTCCTCACGGTTCCCGGAACAAGTCAGACCGATTGCCGCTGTTCCCGCGCCTGGCGTTCCCTATTCATCCGCGAGCCCCGCCGACGGCGGCGCGAGCGTCTGGCCTTGTCGGATAACGGGCGCCGGGACCGCTGACGCGGCCCCGGCTTTCCCGCCTATTCCGCCGCGAACGGAGCGTCCGTCGCCTGCTCAGCCGCCGGACCGAGTTGCGCCCGTCAACCGGTCGTGCTAAGGTCTTCCGCATGTGGAATGTCATCCGCACATTCATCATCGCCTTGGCGTTCGTTGGCTTTCTTGACCAGTCGATGGCGCGCGCCGCTCCGTTGCCTGTCGCTGCCGACGCGGTCGAGATGTCCTCGGACTGCGCGGAAATGGCGATGGACCAAGCCGACCCATCAGACGGGAAACGCATGCCGTGCGACGAGATGACGCCGGAGTGCATGGTCCAGATGGGATGCACGGCGGTTTCGCCGGTGCTGAGGCCTGAATCGATACTGTCTCATCCGTCGGTGGGCGCACCAGCGGCCTACGACCGGGTGGTGACGCGCCTGACGGGGACGACCCCGTGTCCGCTTCGAGATCCTCCCAGACTCCAGCCCTGACACTGTCTTCGCGGGCGGCGCACCATTGGACGCCGACCATTCGAGCAGCTGAACCCGTAGCCTGACGGCGACGGGTCCGAGGGTTTCGGAGTTCCTTGTCGTGTTAAAATCATCTGCCGGTCGGGCGCGCCGCGGCGCGCCGCTCTGGCTCCGCGCCGCATCGTTCGGCGGCTGCGCCTTGCTCATCGCAGGCTCGGTCCAGGCTGAACCTCTGACGTTCGAACAGGCCTTGGAGGCCAGCTCGGACGCGCCGTCCCTGCGCGCCAGCGAACTGGGCGTGGACGCCGCCCGGGCCTCTGCGATCGCCGCCGGTCGGCTGCCGGATCCCCGCCTGCGCGTCGGCCTGAGCAACTATCCGGTGTCGGGTCCTTCGGCCGGCCGGTTCGACGAGAGCGCGATGACCATGTTTCAGGTCGGCGTTCAGCAGGATGTTCCAAGCCGGGCGCGCCGGCGCGCCGAACGTGAAGTCGCCGGGGCGGATGTCGACGTGGCCCGGGCGAGGGCGGCGACCACCCTCTGGGAGGTGCGCATCGCCGCCGGCCAGGCCTGGATTGATCTGCACTACGCCGAGCGCCGGCTGGCCGTCCTCGATGAGCTTCTGGCGTCGCTCGAGCCGCTCTGGGAGGCGGCGCCCGCCGCGGTGGCGTCATCCCGGCTCCGCCCGGCCCAGGCCCTCGGACCTGTGGAGTTGAAGGCCGATCTTGAGGACAGGCGCGACGGCCTGGACGCGAACATCGCCGAGGCGCGCGCTGGACTTTCGCGCTGGACCGGCGATCCGGCGCCGACAACGGACGGCCCGCCGCCGGACATCGATCTCGATCCGACCGCCCGGCGCATCAGCCTTGCGGACCTGCCGCCCCTGCGGGCCTACCGCGCCGCCGCCGAGCGCGCCGAGGCGGATGTCGATCTGGCCCGCGCGGGCCGGCGGCCCGACTGGTCGTTCGAGGTGGGTTATTCGCGCCGCGACCCGATGTTCGGCGATCTCGTCTCCGTCGGCGCCAGCGTCCGCCTCCCGCTGTTTCAATCGACACGACAGGCGCCGCTGATCACCGCCCGCGCAGCCGATGCGCGACGCGTCGCCGCCGAGCGTGAGGCGCTCGAGCGCGCCCTCTCGGCGGAGCTCCAGGGCGATCTGGCCCGGTACGAATCGGCGCGAACGCGCTGGATCCGGGCGAGGGACGTGGTCCTGCCCAACCTGCGCTCCCGCGCCGATGTCGAGACCGCCGGCTATGCGGCCGGCTCCGCGGACATGTCCGGGGTCATCGACGCCTTTACCGCCCTGGCCAATGCCCGCCTCGACGCCCTGGACCGGGAAGCCGAGGTGGCGCGGCTCGCCGTCCAGATCACCCTGACCTACGGGAGCGGCCAATGATCCGGCTCGAGCGCAACCATCTCCGGTGGGCGACGGCCGCCGCCGGTCTGATCATCATCGGCGCCGGCCTCGGATGGGGACTCTCCAGACCTGGGGCGGATCGCGCGGAGGCGCCCGAAGCCGCGTCGGGCGAGCGCGAGGTGCTCTACTGGTACGATCCCATGGTCCCGGACCAGCGGTTCGACCGGCCGGGCAAGTCCCCCTACATGGATATGGACCTGGTCCCCCGATACGCCGACGAGGCCTCGGACACCGGGGCCGGCGTTCGCATCGATCCCGCTCTCGTCCAGTCGCTCGGCGCCCGCTTCGCCACGGTTCGATCAGGAACCCTGGAGGGCGATGTCGCGGCGACGGCCGTCGTCGATTTCAACGCGCGCGACGTGGCCGTCGTCCAGGCTCGCGCCGCCGGCTTCGTCGAACGCGTCTATGACCGCGCGCCCGGCGACGTCATCCGGGCCGGCGCGCCGCTGGTCGATCTGCTCGTGCCTGAGTGGGGCGGCGCCCAGCTCGAGTATCTCGCGCTCCGGCGCACGGGAGATGCGGCCCTCACGGCCGCTGCGCGCCAACGCCTCATCCTGCTGGGCATGCCCGAAAGCCTGGTCGCTGCGGTCGAGCGCTCGGGCCGGCCCCGGACGACGGTGACGGTGTCCAGCCCGATCGGCGGCGCCATTCGCACGCTCGGCGTCAGGGCCGGGATGAGCGTGCCCGCCGGCATGACCCTGGCCGAGATCAATGGGCTTTCGACCGTGTGGCTCAACGCAGCGATACCCGAAGCCATGGCGGGCCGCCTGCGCGTCGGGCGCACCGTCGGGGTGACGCTGGCGGCCTTCCCCGGCGAGCGGATGACGGGGCGGCTGACCGCCCTGTTGCCGGAAATCGCGGGCGACAGCCGGACCGTGACGGCCCGCATCGAGATGACCAATCGTGGAGGTCGGCTGCGGCCGGGCATGTACGGGCAGATCGTCTTCGGCGGCGAGTCCGGGACCACCCTGCTCGTACCGTCCGAGGCGGTGATCCGGACCGGCCGGCGGACGCTCGTCATGCTCGCGCTGGAGGGCGGCCGCTATCAACCCGCAGAGGTCCGGGTCGGGCGCGAAGCCGGCGGGCAGACGCAGATCCTCGCCGGACTCAATGAAGGCGAGCGGGTGGTCGCGTCCGGGCAGTTCCTGCTGGATTCGGAAGCCAGCCTGTCGGGCGTGGAGGCGCGCAACCTCGACCAGGCCGCGGCCGCCGACGGACCGGCCATCCACCGGGCCAGCGGACGGGTCCAGGCGATCGGGGAGGGGACCATAACCCTCGCCCACGGACCGGTGCCGGCGTTGCAGTGGCCGGCGATGACCATGACCTTCCGGATTCCGGAGACGGTCGATCAGGACGTATCGATCGGCGACCAGGTGGACTTCACCTTCGAGGCGGCGGACAGCGAACCGACGGTGCGCAGCCTGACCCGCAAGGAAGCAACCCGATGATCGCCGCCGTCATTCGCGCGTCGGTCCGGGCGCGGATTTTCGTCCTGCTGGCCGCGCTCGCCCTGCTGGCGGGCGGGCTTTGGGCCGTTCGCAGCACGCCCGTCGACGCCTTGCCGGACCTGTCGGACGTCCAGGTCATCATCCGGACAGCCTATCCCGGCCAGGCGCCGCAGATCGTCGAGAACCAGGTCACCTATCCCTTGGCCACGACCATGCTGTCGGTGCCCGGCGCCCGCACGGTGAGGGGCTATTCGTTCTTCGGCGACAGCTACGTCTATGTCCTGTTCGATGAGGGAACCGATCTCTACTGGGCCCGGTCGCGGGTTCTCGAATACCTCAGCCAGGTCCAGTCGCGATTGCCCGAGACGGCGAGGCCGGCGCTGGGCCCGGACGCGACGGGGGTGGGCTGGATCTACGAATACGCCCTGGTCGACCGAACCGGCCGGCACGATCTGTCCCAGTTGCGCAGCCTGCAGGACTGGTTCCTGCGCTACGAGCTGAAGACCGTGCCCGGCGTGGCCGAGGTCGCCACCATCGGCGGCATGGTCCGCCAATATCAGGTCGTGCTCGACCCGGTGAAGCTCGCCGCCTTCGGCGTCACCCACCAGGCGGTGGTGGAGGCCATCAGGCAGGGCAACGCCGAGACTGGCGGCTCCGTGCTCGAGCTGGCGGAAACCGAATACATGGTCCGCGCCAACGGCTACCTGACCGACCTGGACGACTTTCGCGCCGTCCCGATCCGGGCGGCGGCCGGCGGCGTTCCGGTTCAGCTCGGCGACGTCGCCACGGTCCAGATCGGGCCGGAGATGCGCCGCGGGATCGCCGAGCTGAACGGCGAGGGCGAGGTGGTCGGCGGGGTTGTGATCCTGCGATCCGGCGGCAATGCGCGGTCCGTCATCGCGGCGGTGCAGGAACGGCTCGAGACGCTCAAGTCGGGCCTGCCGCCCGGGGTCGAGGTGGTTCCGGTCTACGACCGGTCCGAACTCATCGATCGCGCGATCGAGAACCTCAGCACCAAGCTGATCGAGGAGTTCGTGGTCGTCGCCATCGTCTGCGGACTGTTCCTGTGGCACGCCCGCTCGGCGCTGGTCGCGATCCTGACCCTGCCGCTCGGCGTGCTGGCGGCCTTCATCCTGATGCATCTGCAGGGGGTCAACGCCAACATCATGTCGCTGGGCGGCATCGCCATCGCCATCGGCGCCATGGTCGACGCGGCGGTGGTCATGATCGAGAACGCCCACAAGCACATCGAGCGATGGGAACACGATCATCCGGACGACCGGCTTAAGGGCGAGGCGCGCTGGCGGGTGATCACCGAGGCCGCCGTCGAGGTGGGGCCGGCGCTGTTCCTCAGCCTGGTGATCATCACCCTGTCGTTCGTGCCGGTGTTCACCTTGCAGGCGCAGGAGGGGCGGCTGTTTTCGCCCCTGGCCTTCACCAAGAGCTACGCCATGGGGGCGGCGGCCATCCTCTCCATCACCCTCGTGCCGGTGCTGATGGGATTTCTTATCCGCGGACGCATCCCGGCCGAGCACAGCAACCCGATCAACCGGGCGCTTGTTTTCGTCTATCGGAGACCGCTCGACTGGGTCTTGCGGCGGCCACGGGCGACCCTGCTGATGGCCCTGATCGCCTTCGCCACCGCCGCCTGGCCCTTGAGTCAGCTGGGCGGGGAGTTCATGCCGCCGATGGACGAGGGCGATCTGCTGTACATGCCCACCGCGCTGCCGGGCCTGTCGGCCGCCAAGGCGTCCGAGCTTCTGCAGCAGACCGACCGGATGATCGCGACCGTGCCGGAGGTCGAAAGCGTGTTCGGCAAGGCCGGGCGGGCGGACACCGCCACCGATCCGGCGCCGCTGGTGATGTTCGAGACGACGATCCGCTTCAAGCCACGCGATGAGTGGCGTCCCGGCATGACGCCGGACCGGCTGGTCGAGGAGCTGGATCGCGCCGTCCAGGTCCCGGGCCTGACCAACGTCTGGGTGCCTCCGATCCGCAACCGGATCGACATGCTCGCGACCGGCATCAAGAGCCCCATCGGCGTCAAGGTTTCCGGCGCCGATCTCGCCGAGATCGACCGGATCGCCCAGCAGGTCGCCGACGTCGCCGGCGCTGTTCCGGGCGTCAGCTCCGCCTTCGCCGAGCGTCTGACCGGCGGCCGCTACATCGACGTCGACATCGACCGCCTAGCGGCCGGCCGGTACGGCCTCAACATCGCCGATGTGCAGTCCATCGTGTCCGGGGCGGTGGGTGGAGAGACCATCGGCCAGACCGTCGAGGGCGTGGCGCGTTACCCGATCAGCGTGCGCTATCCGCGCGAAATCCGCGACAGCCTGGCGGAGCTTCGGGCCTTGCCGATCCTGACCCCGTCGGGACAGCAGATCACCCTGGGCTCGGTCGCGTCGCTGGATGTCGCGGACGGCCCGCCGATGCTGAAGTCGGAGAACGGCCGGCCGACCACCTGGGTCTATATCGACGTTCGCGGCCGCGACCTGGCCTCGGTGGTGGGCGACCTGCAGGCCGCGGTGGCCGACGAGGTGGAGCTGACCCCGGGCGTCAGCATCGCCTACTCCGGGCAGTTCGAATATCTCCAGCGCGCGGCGGAGCGGCTGAAGATCGTCGTCCCGGCGACCCTGGCGATCATCTTCCTGCTGCTCTATCTGACCTTCGGCCGGCTGGACGAGGCGGCGCTGATCATGGCGACCTTGCCGTTCGCCCTGACCGGCGGCGTCTGGACGCTCTACCTGCTGGACTATCACCAGTCGGTGGCGACCTCGGTCGGCTTCATCGCCTTGGCCGGACTGTCGGCCGAGTTCGGCGTGGTCATGCTGATCTACCTGAAACAGGCGCTGAAGGCCCGGGGAGACAACCCGGACCGCGCCGCTGTGGAAGCGGCCGTGCGTGAGGGCGCGCTGTTGCGCGTTCGCCCCAAGGCCATGACCGTGGCGGTCATCCTCGCCGGCCTGTTCCCGATCCTGATCGGTCACGGGGCCGGATCGGAGATCATGAGCCGCATCGCTGCTCCGGTCATCGGCGGCATGGTGACGGCGCCTTTGCTGTCCATGCTCGTTATCCCGGCGGGCTATCTGCTGCTCCGGCGGCGCAAACTCGATCAGACCCTTTCAACCTGAGGAGATTTTCCCATGAAATACTCATTGATCCTGGCGACGGGTATGGCGCTCGGCCTGGCGGCTTGCAACCAACCGCAGGAGACGCTGGCCTCGACCGAAGAGCCAGCGACGGGAGAAGCTGACGTAGCGACTATACCGATGACGGCTGACGCCGGCGCGCAGACCGGGACCGGGACCGGCGTAGTCACCGCCATTGACCCGGACGCCGGCACGATAACCGTCGATCATGGACCTATCCCCGGCGTCGGCTGGCCGGCGATGACCATGCGCTTCACCGCTTCGCCCGCCGTAGCGGAATCCGCCGAGACAGGCGAGCGCATCGCGTTCGATGTCTCCGTCCGCGACGGCGTCAACGAGATCACGGCCATTCGACCCGAGTGACGTCGACCGGCCCGTTGCGCCGAAGGTTCGGCAATAGGCCGGTCGCCCAAATCGATCTGAGGGAACCTTGACGCAGACTTGCGGACTTTAGTCTACGAGGAGGCTTAACCATGATGAACGGTATGATGGATGCCGGCTCGATGATGAGCGGTATGGGGCTGGTAGGACTACTGGTCGTCATCGCCCTGATTCTCGCCATAGCTTGCTTGATCAAATATTTGTTCAGCAGGCGTTGATGGCGACCTCTGCCAAAACCCCCGAGACGGTCATCGTCACCGGTTCCAGCGGATTTATCGGCTCGGCTCTGGTCGAGCGGCTGGCCAAGCGCTTCAGGGTCATCGGCTTCGATCGGGACATGCCGCCCCATCCGCCGGCCGAGGCGGAATGCGTGTGCATCGATCTCACCGACGACGCCAGCGTCAAGGCCGCCTTCGATCGCGTCCGCGCCGGGTACGGCAAGCAGATCGCGTCCGTGGTCCACCTCGCGGCCTTCTTTGACCTCAGCGGGGACCCTGACCCCCGCTACGAGGCAGTCACGGTCCGAGGCACGGAGCGCATGCTCGAAGCGTTGAAGGCCTTCAACGCCGAGCAGTTCGTCTTCTCCAGCACTATGCTAGTTCACCAAGCCACGGAGCGTGGACGTCCCATCGACGAGGCGGCGTCTCTGAGCGCCGCCTTGCCGTACCGGGAGTCCAAAATTCTCGCTGAAGCCCTCGTCCGCGAGAAGCGAGGCCGGATTCCGGCCGTTTTCCTGCGCCCGGCGGGCGTTTATGACGACGGCGGCCACTCGGCGTTCCTCGCCCAACAGATAGCGCGCATCTACGAACGGCGCCTGAGTTCGCACGTCTATCCGGGCGACCTCGCCACGGGACAACCTTCGTTGCACTTGGAAGACCTGCTCGACGCCATCGAGCGGGTGATCGACCGGCGACGCGATCTGCCGACAGAGTTCCCGGTCCTACTCGGCGAGGCCGACGTCATGACCTATGACGAACTGCAGCGCGACCTCGGCCGCTTGATCCACGACGAAGCTTGGGCAACTCACACCATTCCGAAGACGGCCGCCAAGGCAGGCGTTTGGGCGGAGACCGTTCTAGATGAAGACGCTTTCATCCGCCCCTGGATGGTCGACATCTCCGACGACCACTACGAACTGGATCTGACCGCGGCGCGAACCCACCTGGGCTGGTCGTCCAGACACAGCCTTCGCCAGAGTCTTCCGGACATCGTTGCGGGCCTTAAGGCCGATCCGTTCGCCTGGTATCGCGCCAACAAGCTAAACGCGGCCCGTGTGGCGGACGACAAGGCCGAAGTCGCCGCGTCGGAGACGCACGCCATCCCGCCCGAACAGCACCGGGCGATGCTGTCCGATCACGCCCGGTCAATGCAGGGCATGCATTTCAGCATGCTCTGGGTGCATTGGCTGACCATGGGACTGGGTCTCTGGCTGGCCACGGCGCCTTTCGTTTTCGGCGTCTTCGACCAAACCGAGTTTTCCTCCGCCGTACAGTCCGTCACCGAAGATCGCGGCCTGTGGCCGGCGGCTTTCAGAAATACGCTGACGGGCTGGAACGACGTGATCTGCGGCGGACTGATCATGGTGTTCGCCGCCTTCTCCATGTCTCCCCGGAACGGCTGGGCGCAGTGGGCCAATGCCGTCATCGGCGTCTGGCTGCTGGGCGCCGGGATCCTGTTCTGGGCGCCGAGCGCGGCGGTCTACAGCAACGACATGCTCGTCGGCGCCCTTGTCGTCGCCCTCACCCTCCTCATTCCGATGATGCCCGGAATGAGCATGGAGGGTATGATGGACGAGACCGACACGCCGCCGGGCTGGACCTACTGTCCATCGACCTATCTGCAGCGCATCCCGATCATCGCCCTGGGCGTGGTCGGGCTGGTGCTAGCCAGAATTCTGACGGCCTATCAGCTCGGCCACGTCGACAATGTGTGGGAGCCGTTCTTCGAGGCGCCTGGGCCCCTCAACGGAACGGAACACATCATCACCTCGGCGATGTCCAAGGCCTGGCCGGTCGCCGACGGCGGCGTGGGCGCCATCACCTACATGGCCGAGATACTGATGGGTGCCATGGGCGGACGGGCGCGGTGGCGGACCATGCCGTGGATGGTGGTGCTGTTCGGCATCGTCGTCGTGCCCTTGGGTGTGGTCAGCATCTACTTCATCATCATGCAGCCGATCGCCATAGGAACCTACTGCACGATCTGTCTGCTCGCGGCAGCGGCGATGCTGATCATGATCCCCTATTCGCTGGATGAACTCGTGGCGATGGGTCAGTTCCTGGTCCTGAACACGCGGCGCGGACGACCTTTCTGGCGAGCCTTCTTCCGAGGCGACGCCCTGCCTGGCGGAACGGTCGACAAGCGGCCGGGCTTTTCCGATGGCTGGGGACGGGCGACCGCTTCCGCTTTGCGGGGCGCGACGCTTCCGTGGACCCTCGTGGTCAGCGCAGGGCTGGGCGTCTGGCTGATGCTCTCAAGGCTGGTTTTGGGCACAGAACCGCCCCTAGCGGACACGGATCATCTGATCGGAGCCCTGGTGGTCACGGTCTCCGTCATCGCGATGGCCGAAGTCGGACGTCCCCTCCGCTTCCTAAACATAGGCTTTGCCGCATGGCTGATCGCCTCGCCTTGGATGATAGACGGCGGATCCTTGGCAGGAACCTTCTCGAACCAGATCGTCGGACTGACGACCCTGGCGCTCAGTTTGCCGCGAGGGCGGCGGAGTCAGGAGCACTACGGTTCTTGGGATCGGTTCATCGTCTGAACGGCTACGCGGATACGATCGGCTTGGCTTATGATCTGCATGGTCGGCGATCCTTGAGCGCTCGCCGCTAGGACCAGGTCCGATCTACATCTGGCGATTCACGCGGTCAGAGATGCTGATTCATAGTTCTCCGCAGGGCGGACTGTCAGACACGGTCGCGAGGAGCAGTAGCATGGGCATCATGATCCGGGTTCCAGCTTATTCGGGAAGCCAAGCGGTTGGACTGCGGTCGTTCTCAGTGTTGTGACGGGCTGATCGTTGCGGCGGCATCGCGGCAGGCCTGCTCGCAACGCCGACATTCCTCGGCGCAGATACGGCAGTGTTCATGCATGTCGGCGTGCTTCTCGCATTCGACGGCGCAATCGGCGCAGGCCTCGGCGCAGGTTTCGAGCATGCGTTTGATCAGGGCTTCGTTGCTGCCGGTGCGACGCGCAGCGATGCCGGCTGTGGCCAGGCAGACATCGGCGCAGTCGAGATTTAGGCGGATGCACTGGGTGAGATCCTTGACCATCTCCTCGGCGAGGCAGGCGTCGGCGCAGATGTGGCACACGGCGGCGCAGCCGTAAGCCGCCTCGATCGCGCGAACGAGACTGTCGTTGACGCCGCCGCGCACGTCGGGATGGGTCCTGATCATGGGCTGGATTTGCATCGGAGGGCTCCTTGGGGTGATCGAAGAGCAACCCCAGAGCCGCGACGATGTTCCGAACTGTGAAGCCTCGAAAGCGCCGTCGCTAGGCTCGGGACTGGCGAAGCAGTGGTGAGAATGCCGCCTGCGATTACTGCGATCGCACCGGGATGACCGAGACGATCGCCCGACTTGTGGATCGGTTGGAGGCGAAGTTCGACCAGCATTTCGAGCGAGTCCAACGAACCCTTCTGATCTGTGATGTGGGTCTATGGCGCGAAGACGCCGCCCGTTTCCGGGCGGCGCTCTGAGATGATTCCGCGAGCGACGCGTCAGCGTCGCGAGCGCCGGGCCAAGCTCTGTCGGGCAATCGGGGCCGCCGAAGCGGCCCCGACGCTAGGGCCTATTCCGCCGCGAACGGATAGGCGTCCTCGTTCGGAGATGCGGCCTCTTCTCCGGCGTCCGCGACTTGCGGCGGCGCCGTGCGAAGCAGCGGCGGCAACCAGCCCTTGCCCGCGATCAGCGTTTCCGCCGCCTCGGCCATGTCGGCCTTCTTCATTCCGGCGAGACGGTCGGCGTCGGTCTTGGAAACGCCTTCCTCCACCGCCTCCATTACCCGCGCCTTGGACACCCGACCGAAGTAGGAGGCGGCGGTCGCCGTCCACGTCCCGGTCATGTCCAGACCCAAAGCGGTCGCCAGCGTCTCGGCCTGGGCCCAGGCGCCGGGGCGCCGGTCGTGCGGGTCGCGCACGGCGTTGACCCCCAGCGAGGCGCAATGGGCCAGGAGGTCCAACAGGTCCGAACCGGACATATCGACCAGCACCGCCCACAGGTCGCGCGCCTCGTTCGGCAGACGCGTGGCCCAAGCCTCGCTCCGGTCGGCGATGCGCCGTCCGGCTGGGCCTTCGCAGACGCCCGGCGCGAACCGCTCCAGCCCGGTCAGGCTCAACCGCAACTGAAGGACCGTCGGCTGGTCGTAGGGCGGATAGAAGACCTGCAAGGCGAAGGCGTGAACCACCACGGTCAGGGCCATGCTCGCATCCGCCGCCAAGGCGTCCCTCAAGTCCGCCGTGCGGTGGGCCGTCAGGTCCAGCACCAGCTTCTCGGACAGGGGCGCCAAGCCCTCGTCCGCCTCCGCCGCGCCGCTGGCGACCCCGCTGGTCGCGGGGGCCGTGGCCTCCGCGTCACCGGCGTCTTCGCGGCCCTGCTCCGGGGCCTCGTCCTCCGGCTCCGGCAGGGCGTCCTCCAGCCGGACCAGCCCGCGCTCGAACCGGGCCACGCCGTCATGGCTCAGCGTGACGATCACGCCGGAGCGGGCCAGATCGTCGGGCCGGTAGGCATGGTCGTCGCCGAAGGCCTGCAAGGCCGCGTCGATCTCCTCCAGCCGGGCGTCCACTTCGGGCGGCAGCACCTCGGCGGAATCGTTGTCGCTGATGAGGCGGTCATACTCCTCGGCCAAGGCCGTCATCGCCGCCTCGTCCTCGGGGGACCGCTCGACTTTTTCGGGATAGACCCGGCCCAGGCCGAGGCCGTGCGGGAAATCCGGATAGGCCTCGGCCCATTTCCAGCCCTCGCGCTCGCGGACCTCCTCGGCCAGCCCATCCAGCTTGCCGATGACCAGCCGGTCCAGCAGGGACGCGTCCTCCAGCCAGCCGCCGCCGTCCTCGGTGAACAGGTCGCGCAGCACCGCCCCGCCCGCCTCGGCGTAGGCCTCGACGCCGACGAAACGGGCGCGGGGGTCGTCGGCCCGGACCTTGGTTTCGGTCATGACGCGGCGAATGGCGTAGGCGGGCGTATGCGGCCCGATCATGCCCAACACCTGCTCCTGCCGGTCGTGGTCCTCGCTGACGGCGAACGCCATCAACTGTTCCAAGGTCAGCCCGCCCTCGCGGTAGGTCTGCATCAAGGCCGGGGCCACCGCGCCCAGCCGCAGCCTTTGACGCACCACATGGGCCGACACCCCGAACCGGGCGCCGATCTCCTCGGCGCCGTAGCCCCTTTCCTCGGCCAGCCGCTTGAACGCCTCGAACTGGTCGGCGGGATGCATGTCAGCGCGGGTGACGTTCTCGTCGAGGCTGATCTCGTGGGCGTCGTTCTCGGCGTCCACGATGCAGCGCACCGGATAGGTCCGCTTGATCGCCTTGCGCTTGGCCAGCAGCCGCAGCCCCAGCCGACGCCCCTCGCCGATGGTGACGAGGTAGGCGCCGGTCGGGGCGCCCTCGCCGTTCCGCTCGATCTCGACCACGGGCGGCTGCAACACCCCCTTGGCCTTGATGGAAGCGGCGAAGGCCTCGATGGTGGCCGGGCTGTGCGGGGTCTTGCGGGCGTTCTTGTCCGACGCCTTGAGCCGGTTGAGCGGCACGATGATCTCGGCGCCGTGTTGCGGCTCGGTCGCGGCGGTTTGGGTGGATTGGGTCGTCATGTCTGCCTCCTTTGGGCATGGGTTGCAGGCACGCGAACTGCGCGCCTGCAACCCATGCCCCTCGGCGAGAGCGGGGTAGCAAAGGCCAGGGCGGACCGGCCGGAGGGGGATCGCCCGGCCTGCACAAGCCTGACGGTCATGACGATGATGACGATCATCGCCGGCGCGGAAGGTCGGGGAGACCGGCCGGTCCGGCGGCGGAGCCGCTTCACCCTGGCCTGCGCGAGGGCGGAGCCCTTAGCGCTTCCTTGTTTACAAAATCGTCCCCAGCTTACTTTCTCCGAGTTAGTTGACGAATTATCGAGTTTGCCCATTATGGTTTGGCAGGCTTGGAGCTCCGCATGACCCCTTGGGAACATCACACCGCCCTCACCCGCGATCGTCTGATCACGATCGGGAAACTGATCGAGCGCGGCCGCAACGACGCCCTGGATCGCTTCGACGCGAGCGCGGGCTGCACGGGATGGACCCTCGGCTGCGAGGCCTTCGCCTTCCAGAAGCACCAGATCGAAGCGACGGCGCCCGACGTCGACTGGCTGGAGATCCTGAATCCGACGATGCAGTTCGTGTTCAGCGTGGGCGGCGTGCCGATCCGCTTCTATCGCGGCGAGCCGGACGATCCGAACGCGCGGACCCTGAAGCAGACCTTCTCGGAACTTCAGCAGCTGAGCCTTTTCGGCGCCGACGAACTGGTCAAACTGACCTCCGAGCCCCTGTACCGTTTCGCGATCGAGACTGATCTGGACGGCGCGATCACGGCCGTGACCTTCGTCGTGCTGGCGGGCGATACGCCGGTGCTGACCTGGCAGGTGCCGCTGGACGAACCGGTGACCAAGGTGTCGCCGCTCTGGGTTGCTGGCAGCGACGGCGTCGACCTGCCTGCCCCTGCCGTCGGAATCGCGGCAAGGAAGCGGAAAGACGGGACGACCAAATGATCGGCCGTTCCGCACGGATGTGGGTGGGGGGCGGTCGCTAGACCGGCCAGTCATGGAAACCAACTCGAAAATCGCGGGCGAGCAACTCCGGCTCGCCCGGCTGGCGCATGGCTATTCGCTTGAGGAGGTCGGCGAGCTGATCGGGGCGACCCGCCAGTTCATCCACCAACTCGAGACCGGCTCCCGGTCGCCATCGGACGAAGTGGTGGACGCCCTGGCCGATGTGCTGGGCGTCACGCCGGCGTTTCTGGCGCAACCGATCCCCTCGACGGTGCGGCCGGAACAGTGCCATTTCCGCGGGCACATCACCCGGCCGGCCTCGATCACCAGCCAGGTCCTGGCCCGGGGCACGCTGCTCGACAAATTCGTCGCGGCCATCGAAGTCCACCTGGAATTGCCGGCCGTGTCCTTCCCCGATCTGCCGGCGGCCACGGCCGAGGAGATCGAACAGGCGGCCGAAGAGGCCCGGCGATATTGGGGGCTCGGAACGACGGGTCCGATCACCAGCATGATGCGAGTGGTCGAGAACGCCGGCGCCGTCGTCACCTATTTCGGCGACCTGTCGGATCGGGTCGACGCCTTCTCGATGGATCGGCGCAGGCCGATCATCGTCCGCAGCTCTCTCAAGGAGAGCCTGTGTCGGCAACGGTTCGACTTCGCCCACGAGTGCGGCCATCTGATCATGCATCGTGGCATGCAGACGGGAGACCGCGCGACCGAAGACCAGGCCCACCGTTTCGCGAGCGCGTTCCTGTTTCCGCGTGGGGCTGTCCTGCGGGAATTTCCACGGGGCCGTGCGATCAATTGGCGCGCACTTTTCGAGCTCAAACTCAGGTGGAAGATGTCCGTCCGCGCGCTGGTTCGGCGGGGCTATGACCTGGGTTTGTTGACCCCGGCCCAGTACCGCACCGCCAACATTCATCTGGTGAAGACAGGACAGGCCAAGGTCGAGACCTATGACGCGGACGGCGCCTTGCCGGTCGAACAGCCTGAGCTGCTGCCGTCGGCGCTTTCGGCGCTGGAGGATGCAGTGGTCGGGGGCGCCGGGGGGATCGGGCGCGAGATCGGTCTGGCCCCCGCCATGCTCGAATTGATCACCGGCTCCAGCTTCCCGGAGCCTGCGCCGTCGATCGACGATCCGAAGGTGGTCCGCCTCAGACCCGTGTAGGTTTGGTTTGGCGGCATGCAAGTTTGATCACTCACAGTGCTCAAACGGCGGCTCTGTAAAACCTCATATTTGACATTTCTCCACTTTGAGCACCATAAGTGCTCAAATGCTAGGAAAGCTAAACAAGCTGGAGCGGCTGTTGCCGGAGGGGCTGGTGGTGGACTCCACCTGGCTCAACGAACACGGCTACTATAATTCGCTCCGCGCCAAATACGTCGCCGCCGGCTGGCTCGAACAACCCGCGCGCCGCGTCTATCGCCGCCCGCGCGGCACGCTGGACTGGCAGCTGGTCGTGCTGTCGCTGCAGACGCTGCTCGACTACCAGCTGGTGGTGGGGGGCCGCACCGCCCTCGAACTCCAGGGGTTCGGCCACTACCTGAGCCGCGAGGTCCAGGAGGTTCATCTGTACGGCCTGACCCGGCCGCCGACCTGGCTGAACGACCTCAAGCTCGGCGTCGCCTTCCTTTATCACAATCCGGCCAGGCTGTTCGGCCACGCCGCCTGGTTCGGGCTCCGCGGCCAGGAGCCTTCCGGGCCCGCCGATCCCTTCGCCTGGGGCCAGGCGGGCGTGGCCGAGATGCCCATAGGTCACTGGAAATGGCCGATGCTCGTCTCGACGCCCGAACGGGCCCTTCTCGAACTGCTCGACGAACTCCCCGATCGCGAGACGTTCGACCAGGTCGACGCCTTGGTGGAGGGCCTGGCCAATCTCAGCCCGCGCCGTTTGCAACTGCTCCTCGACGACTGCCGGAGCATCAAGGTCAAACGGCTGTTCTTCTTCTTCGCCGACCGTCACGGCCACGGTTGGCTGAAGCGCTTGGATCGAACCTCGATCGACCTCGGCAGCGGCAACCGCATGCTGGCCAAGGGCGGCCGCCTTGACCCGACCTACCGCATCACCGTGCCGGAGGACTTCAATGCCGTTCGGTGATCTCTACGAACGCCAGGTCCGGCTGTTGATCCGCGCCCTGCCGTTCGTGCTGGCCGAGACCGAATTCGCCCTGAAGGGCGGCACCGCGATCAATCTGTTCGTCCGCGACCTGCCGCGCCTTTCGGTCGACATCGATCTGACCTATCTGCCCGTCCGCGAACGGGCGGAGTCCTTGGCCGCCATCGACGCCGGCCTGAGGCGGATCGCGGCCGCCATGGCCGCCAGGCTGCCCGGAGTGATGGTGACGCCTGGCCAGGCGCGGCCCGAAGGCACGATCGACAAACTTCTCGTCGCCGCCGACGGGGTCCAGATCAAGATCGAGGTCACGCCCGTCTTGCGCGGCACGGTGTTCGCGCCTGAACTGCGGCCCGTCGCGCCGGCCGTCGAAGACCGCTTCGGCTTCGCCGAGGCCCGGATGGTGTCCCTGCCCGACCTCTACGCGGGCAAGATCGCCGCCGCCCTGGACCGCCAGCATCCGCGCGATCTGTTCGACGTGCGCGACCTGCTGGCCAATGAAGGCGTGGACGATCAACTGCGCCAGGCCTTCATCGCCTATCTGATCAGCCACCCTCGCCCGATGGCTGAAGTGCTGCGTCCGCGCCGCAAGGACATCGCCGAGGAGTTTCGGCGAGGCTTCGTCGGCATGACGCAAGAACCGGTCAGCCTCGACGACTTGATCGCCGCGCGAGAAGCGATGATCGCGGTCATCGTCGATGAGATGCCGGCCGAGCACCGGGCCTTCCTGATTGGTTTCAAGAGCGGCGAACCGGACTGGGATCTCATCGGCCTGCCCGGCGTCGCCGACCTGCCGGCCGTGCGCTGGAAGCAGCGAAACCTGGACCAGCTCGCGCCCGACCGGCGCGATCGTCTGGTGGAAGGCCTGCGCGCCGTCTGGCCGTCATGACGTAGCGCTTGGCGCCTGGTCGTCATAGGCGAACACCTCCTCGACCGCCTCGCGCCGGTCAGTCGCAGCGGGAGCAGTCGAACCCGGTCGAGGCCGGCGTCCCTTGATCCTCTAGCGGCTTGAGCATGCATGCTGCTAGTGAGACCCAATCTCACGAACAGGATGCCACCATGCCGGCGACGCTTCGCCTCTTCCTCGTCTTCGCCCTTCTGCTGGGCGTCGCGATACCCCAGCGCGCCGCCGCCCAGGAGGCGACCCCCGGGGCGGAAACCGCTTGGCGGCTGCTGGACTACATCGCCGTCGACTATCCGGGCGCCGTCTCAGGCGGCCGGGTGATCAGCGAGGCGGAGTATGCCGAGATGCGCGAGTTCTCGACTTCGGTGCGGACCCGCATCGCCGCGCTTCCGGCGCACGAGGCCCGGCCCCGGCTCCTGGCCGCATCATCCGCCCTGATCTCGGCGGTCGAGACGCGGGCGGCGCCGGAGGCGGTCGCACGACAGGCGCGGAGCCTCGCTGATGACCTGCTCGCCGCCTATCCAACGCCGCTGGCGCCGCAGACCATTCCGAACCTGCCGCGCGGCGCGGCGCTCTACGCCGAGCAGTGCGCCGTCTGCCATGGCGCGACCGGCCGCGGCGATGGCCCCGGGGCGGCCGGACTCGAGCCGGCGCCGATCGCCTTCACCGATCGGGACCGCGCCCGTGAACGCAGCCTGTTCGGCCTGTATCAGGTGATCGGCCAGGGTCTGGACGGCACCGCCATGCCAAGCTTCGCCCATCTCTCGGCCGAGGACCGGTGGGCGCTCGCCTTCTACGTCGGCGGCTTCGCCTATCCCGAGGGAGCCAGCCGCGCCGGAGAGCGCGCCTGGCGCGACGACCCCGATCTGCGCGCCGCCGTGCCGGACCTCGAAGCCCTGACCCAGGTTACGCCGGCGGCGCTGGCGGCCCGTCTCGGGGAGCCGCGGTCCAACGAGGTGGTCGCCTATCTGCGCAGCCATCCGGAAGCCCTTGCGGTCGGGAGCACGGACGGGCTCGATCTGGCGCGCCGCAAGCTCGCCGAGAGCTTGGCCGCCTATCGCGCCGGCGACGCGCGCAAGGCCTAGGAATTGGCCCTTTCGGCCTATCTCGACGGCTTCGAGCCCGTGGAGCCGCTGCTGCGGGCCCGGGACGGCAAGCTGATGGCCCGGATCGAGGCTGCGATGGGCGAGCTTCGCGCCAGCCTCAACCGCGGGGCTCCTGCGGACGAAGTAGCCGGACAAGTCACGGCGCTGAGCGGGCTGTTCGACGAGGCCGGCCGGGCGCTCGCGCCGTCCCAGGCCTCGGCCCTGTCGACGTTCCTCGGCGCCTTCACCATCCTGCTGCGCGAGGGGCTGGAGGCTCTGCTCATCGTGATCGCGATGATCGCCTTCCTGCGCAAGGCCGAGCGCACGGACGTGCTTCCCTATGTGCATGGCGGCTGGGTCGCCGCCCTTGTCGCGGGGGGCGCCACCTGGGCCGCGGCGACCTGGCTGATCGCCATCAGCGGGGCCAGTCGCGAGCTCACCGAAGGCGTCGGTTCGCTGGTCTCCGCCGTCGTGCTTCTGTCCGTGGGGGTCTGGATGCACGGCAAGGCCCAGGCCGGCGCCTGGCAGGCCTATATCCGCGACAAGCTGTCGACGGCGCTTTCGAAGCGTTCGGCCTGGTTCCTGTTCCTGCTGGCCTTCATCGTGGTCTACCGCGAGGTGTTCGAGACCATCCTCTTCTATGCCGCGCTATGGAGCCAGGGGACCCAAGGCGCCCTGCTCGGCGGCGCTGCGCTGGCGATCGTCTGCCTCGCCGCGATCGCCTGGGGCCTGCTGATGTTCAGCAAGCGGCTGCCGATCTCGCAGTTCTTCGCCTACAGCGCCCTGCTGATCGCGGCGCTGGCGGTAGTCCTCGCGGGCAAGGGCGTGGCCGGCCTTCAGGAGGCGGGCGTCATGGACGTCCATCCCCTGACCGCCCTGCCGCGTATCGAAATCCTCGGCGTCTTCCCGACTTGGGAAGGCGTGACCGCCCAGCTGCTGGCGCTGGCGGCCGTCATCGTCGGTTTCTGGTGGGCGGATCACAAGAGCCGGTCGGAGGCCGAAATCTAGGGCCGGGACGGCCCCGACGACGGACGAAATCTTCGCTTGACCCTCTAGCGACTAGAGGATGCAGCATGACGCCTAATCCTGGAGGCTTCATGACTCGTTCCGCATCCTCGGCCGAATTCACACCGGCTCTCGGGCACCGCAGCCTGACGGGACTGTATGACGCCGTCATCGCCCTGATGACGCGCGAGAGGATCTGGCGCGCGGCCCTCCTGGCGCAGCTCGCGCCACGCGACGGCGAAACGATCGTCGATGTCGGCTGCGGCACCGGCACTCTCGCGACCCTGCTCAAGGCCGCCGCCCCGGAGGCCGCCGTGATCGGCATCGACCCCGACCCGGAGGTGCTGGACCGAGCCCGGGCCAAGGCCCGCGACCGCGGGGCCGACGTGAATTTTCGTCAGGGCTTCGCTGGCGACGTCTCGGGCCTGGTCGGCCGGGACCGGGCGGACAAGGTCGTGTCCAGCCTCGTGTTTCACCAGGTGCCGATCGCCGGCAAGAGGGCGGGGCTAGCGTCGATCCACGCCGCCCTTCGGCCGGGCGGGGAATTGCACATCGCCGACTACGGCTGGCAACGCACGGCGTCGATGCGGCTTCTCTTCCGCCAGGTCCAGGCCCTCGACGGGGTCGAGAACACCCGGCTGAGCGCCGCCGGCGGCTTGCCCGACCTGATCGCCGAGGCCGGGTTCGAGGGCGTCGAGGAGCGGGCGGTGATCGCGACCGCCACCGGGTCGATCTCCCTGTACCGCGCCGAAAAGCCACGCCATCGGCCGCTTGATCAAACGGAAGAACCGCATGCCTGACCGAAAATCAGCCCTCGCACCTTTGATCGCTTCCAAAGACGACATCCGATCGATCAGACTGGCGAGCGTCGCCCTTGCCCTCGCCGCGGTCGGGATCGACCAACTGACCAAGGCGTGGGCCAGGACCCTGACCGCCGCTATCGAGGTCGCGCCCTTCTTGAATCTCGACCTCAGCTTCAACCGCGGCGTCACCTTCGGCCTCCTGTCGGCCGACAGCGACATGGGGCGTTGGCTGCTGGTGGCGCTCACCGGCGCCGTCGCTGCGACGGTTCTGGTGGCGGCCTGGAGGACGCGCCGCCTTCCGCTGGCCCTGGCGCTCGGCGCCGTCGCCGGCGGCGCGGTCGGCAACATCATTGACCGCGTCCGCCAGGGCGCGGTGACCGACTTCATCGACTTCTACGTCGGCGCCTGGCGTTGGCCGACGTTCAACCTGGCGGACGCGGCGATCGTTTGCGGGGTGGCCGTCCTGTTTTGGCTGACCGCCCGGTCAGGACAGTCGGCGGTATGACCGGCGAGCAGCGCCTGATCGCGCTATCGTCCGCGGCGGCGGTCGTGCTGACCGCCGCCGCGGTCGCGGTCGCCTAGCTGGCGGTTCCTGCGCACTGGTTCGGCGTCCCCGCCGAACCCGGCGTCGCCGAGCGCCTAGCCTACGCGCTCAAGGTCGATCTCCTGATTCTGCTGTGGTTGGCCGGCTGCGTCCGTGTCGTGGCCTCCATCCGGTTTCGGTCCGACGCCGATCGGCCCGGCTCGGCCTATGCTCCCCCGAGCCCCCGCCTCGCCGTGGCCGCCGCGGTGCTGCAGAACTCGCTCGAACAGACGGTCCTGGCCATCGGCAGCCACCTGGTCCTGGCGACGGTCCTTCGGGGAGACGAATTGATCGTCCTGCCGGCCCTTGTCGGCCTCTACCTCATCGGCCGCGTCGCCTTCGCCGTCGCCTACCCTCGCGGCGCGACCGCGCGCGCCTTCGGCATGGCGCTGACCGGCGGCTCTCTCATCGCGGCGCTCGGGATCGCGGCGGTGCTCATTGGCCTCGGCCGGTAGGACCCGCCAAGGCGATAGGGGCGACCCTCGCCTTGAAATCGGCCAAGGATCAACCGCGATCGGGATCCCGCCTTGCCGCCTCGCAACGCCTTCAGGAGATTTCGGATGGCTCAAGTTTCAACCTCTCGCCGCGCCGTACTGATCGGCCTGCCTCTCGCCGCCCTGGCCGGCGGCGCCCAGGCCGCGTCGGACAAGCGGATGACCGCCTACAAGACGCCCTGGTGCGGCTGCTGCGGCGGCTGGATCGCCCACATGCGTCAGGCCGGCTGGACCGTGGAAGTCATCGAACGAGAGGATCTGGCGCCCACCCGGGCCCGGCACGGCATTCCCGACCGATGGGCGAGCTGCCACACCGCCGTCGTGGGCGCCTACGCCATCGAGGGCCATGTTCCCGCCGGCGATGTCGACCGGCTGCTGCGCGAACGTCCCGCCGCCCGGGCGCTGAGCGCCCCCGGCATGCCAGCGGGCTCGCCGGGCATGGAAGCCGCCGGCCGCGAGCCCTACACGACTTTGCTGATCCTCAATGACGGCTCAACCCGCGTGTTCGGCCGACACAACGGGGCCTGACGGCCCTGGTCCTCTCTAAGACAGACGCGCGGTTCGGTCAGCGGAGTAGAGACCGGCCGCGGAGCCAAGGAAGGTCCCGGTCAGGGGCCAGGGCGACGATCAACTGGCGGGCGTTGGAGCCGGCTGTATGGTCATGGGTCCCGGCGTCTTGGTGGTCGTGCCAGACCATCAAACCGCCCCCTCCCGCCCCTCGGACTCCTTGCGGGCGTCCTCCAGGATTTCAAGGCCGCCCTTGACCGCGATGCCGGCCACGATCAGCCCGACGACCAGGTCAGGCCAGGCCCGGTCGAGCCACAGGACCAGTCCGCCTGCGACCAGGATGCCGCCATTGGAGGCGAAGTCGTTGAGGCTGAAGGTCTCGGCCGCGCGCATGTTGACGTCGTCAGTTCGAATCCGCCGGAGCAGGCCAAGGCAAATCAGGTTCACCACAGCGGCGACCAGCGCCATGCTCATCATCGTCCAGCCGACAGGCTCGGTTCCGAACCACCAGCGCCGACCGACGTCGATCAGCACCCCGGCCGCGAAGAGAAGCAGCAGGACGCCCGAAATGCGGGCGGCGCCGCGCTTCCAGGTCGCCGCCCTGCCCACGGCCAGGAAGCTGATCAGGTAGACCGCCGAGTCCGACGCGTTGTCGACCGCATTGGCGAGAAGCGCGCTCGAGTCGGCGATCAGCCCCCCTACACCGAGCCCTAGAAACAGCAGGCCGTTGAGGATCAGGACCAGGAGCAGGGTTCGGCGTTGCTCATGATCTTCCGCGCTGAAACCCGTCAATCGTCCACTCCTTCCGAGGCCCGATGCCGAACCGCCTTGGCGGCGAACGTCGGCAAAACCAGCAGTGTCAACGCCGTGGCTGTCAAAAGGCCGCCGATCACGACCGTCGCCAGCGGCTTCTGCACCTCGGCCCCCGCCCCGTGAGCCAGGGCCATGGGAATGAAGCCGACGATGGCGACCAGCGCGGTCGTCAACACCGCGCGCAGGCGGCTAGACGCGCCCTCGATGGCCGCCTCGCGTGGCGCCAGGCCGGCCGTCAGGCGTTCGCGGATCGCCTGCATCAGCACCAGACCATTGAGGGTCGCCACGCCCGACACGGCGATGAAGCCAACGGCGGCCGAGACCGAGAACGGCATGCCACGCAGCAACAACGCCAAGGCCCCGCCGACGAGGGCCAAGGGCACGCAAGCGAAGACCAGGCCGGCCTCGGCGAAGGAGCCCAGCGCCAGGAACAGCAGAACCCCGATCAGGATGAAGACGATGGGGATGACGACGCTGAACCGCTGTTCGGCCCGTTTGAGGTTCTCGAACTGACCGCCCCAGTCGAGGTAGAGCCCCGCCGGAAGATCAATGCGCGACACCTTCGCCTCGGCGTCGGCGACGAAGCCCCCGAGGTCGCGACCGCGCACATTGGCCTGGACCACCATCCGGCGGCTGCCGTTCTCGCGGCTGATCTGGTTCGGGCCTTCGGCGACCTGAATGCGGGCGACCGAGGAGAGCGGCACAATGACGCCGGAGGGCGACACAACGGGTAGGGCCGCGAGGGCCGCGGGATCGTTGCGGGCGGCGTCGGGAAGACGCACCACGACATCGAAGCGGCGATCGCCTTCGAAGACGCGACCAGCCTCAGCGCCGCCCACGCCGACCGACACCGCCTCGCTGACGTCGGCCGCCGAGAGGCCGTAGCTCGCCGCCGCGAAGCGGTCCACGCTCACCGTCAGCGTCGGCAGGCCGGAAGCCTGTTCGACACGAACGTCCGCGGAACCCGGAGTTTCACTGAGCGACGCCGCGACCTGATCGGCGACTCGCTGAAGGGTGGCGAAGTCGTCGCCATAGACCATGACGGCCACATCGCTTCTCACGCCCGAACTCAACTCATTGAAGCGCTGCTCGATCGGCTGGCTGAATTCGAAGACGTTTCCGAGCTGACCCTGTGCGATCGCCTCCAGACGCTCCACGAGGTCTTCCTTCGCCAAGCCCGGGTCGGGCCAGTCGCTTCGATCCTTCAGCATGATGATGGCGTCCGACACATTGGGCGTCATCGGATCGATCGCCACTTCGGCGGTTCCGGTTCTCGAGAAGACCGAGCGCACCTCCGGGGCGGCGAGCAAGGCGCGCTCAAGGCTCCGCTGCATCCGAAGCGATCGATCGAGAGAGGTGGCCGGCGGCTTGACCACGAACATGGAGACGTCGCCCTCATCAAGGGTGGGGATGAACTCCCGTCCGAGCGCCATGAAGGACATGGCGCCGACCGCCACGGCCGCCACGGCCGAGATCAGCACGACCTTCGGCCGCGCGACCGCCGCCTGGATGGCAGGCTCGATGTGGCGGCGCGCGAAACGGAGGATCCAGGTCTCATGTTCGGCCGGACGACCGTCAGGACCCAGTTGCACCGCTTTTGGGTCGCGCACGAGGAGCGCAGTCATGGCTGGCACGAAGGTGAAGGAGAAGATGAACGCGCCGACGAGCGCCAGCATGACGGTGGCGCCCATGGGCTGGAACGTCTTGCCCTCTACGCCCTCCAGCATCAGCAGCGGCGCGAACACCAGCAGGATGATCAGCTGACCGAAGGCGGCCGGCTTGATCATCTGCCGCGCCGATTGCACGGCCACATCGAGCCGCTCGTGGCGGGTAAGCATGCGGCCGAGCGCGGCGCGGCGCTGGGTGAGCAACAGCAGGGTGTTTTCGATGACGACCACGCCGCCGTCGACCATCAGCCCGAAGTCCAGCGCCCCGAGGCTCATCAGATTTCCGCTGATTCCGAACCGGTTCATGCCGATGACGGCGAACAGGAAGCTGAGCGGGATCATCAGGGCGGTGATGGTCGCGGCGCGGATGTTGCCCAACAACAGGAACAGCACCACCACCACCAGCAGCGCGCCCTCGGTCAGGTTGCGGGCGACGGTGGCGATCGTCGAGTTGACCAGTTCGCTGCGGTTAAGCACCGGCGCGGCGACGATGCCGGGCGGCAGGCTGTCGTCGACCTCCGCCAGCCGCTCGGCGGCCGCCTCAGCGACGGTGCGGCTGTTGCCGCCGGCGATCATCAGGGCGGTGCCGAGCACCGCCTCGTGACCGTCCCGACTGCCAGCACCGAGCCTGGGCGCCTGTCCGATCTCCACCGTGGCGACATCCGCCACGCGCAGCACCAGACCGCCGCGATTGACGACCGGCGCCTGGGCGAGATCGTCCACGGTAAGGGCGAGCGCATCAGTGCGCACCACCAGCGCTTCGCCGGCGCGGTGAACATAGCCCGCCCCAGCCTGGGTGTTGGCCCGTTCCAGCGCCTCCACCAGATCGCCGAGACCCAGTCCATAGCTGGACAGCCGGGCCACGTCGGGACGAACGGCGTATTCCTTCACATAACCGCCGATCGTATCGACGCCCGCGAGTCCTTCCGTCCCGCGCATTTGCGGGGCGATGATCCAGTCCTGCACCGTCCTAAGGTATGTGGCGCGCTGCTCCGGCGTGGTCAGCCGTTCGCCTTCCGGCGTCAGATAATGACCGCCCGGCTGCCAGCCGGGCTGGCCCGGCCGCGCGAGGTTGCGGCTATTGAACGGCGTATAGTCGACCGTCCACATCAGAACCTCGCCCAGTCCGGTGGTGATCGGCGCCAGATTGGGCTCGACGCCGTCGGGCAGGCCCTCGCGAGCCGAAGCCAGGCGCTCGGCGACCTGCTGGCGGGCGAAGTAGATGTCCGTCTGGTCGGTGAAGACCGCGGTGATCTGGCTGAAGCCGTTGCGCGACAGAGAGCGGGTGCTGGTCAGGCCAGGGATGCCAGAGAGCGCGGTCTCGAGCGGGAAGGTCACCTGCCTTTCGATCTGCTCGGGCGCGAGCGCCGGAGCGACCGTGGTGATCTGGACCTGCCGGCTGGTGATGTCCGGCACCGCGTCGATCGGCAGCCGGGTCAGCTCGAACAGCCCCAGGCCGGCGACGAGGGCGACGGCGATGACGACGAACCAGCGGAACCGGACCGACGCCGCGATGATGGCGTTGAACATGCGCGTCGCTCTCTATTCTTCTTCTTCGGCCTCGCCCTTGGCGAGCTCGGCTTTCAGGAGGAAGGCGTTGGCGCCTGCGATGCGCTCCGTTCCGACAAGGCCCCGAAGAATCTCCGTCCGGCCGCCGGCCTGGCGGCCCGCCAGCACCGGCGCCGCGCGGAAGCCCTCTGCCGTGCGCACGAAAACCACGGTAGCCCCCTCGAGGGTCTGCACCGCTTCGGACGGCACCGTCAGGCCGCCTGCGACCTCGCCGGTGACGATCGATGCGCTGACTGCGGAACCGGCGGGTGGAAGGCCGCCTCCCGTCGGGCGCGCGCGGATGATCGTGGCGCCGCTTTCGGCGCCGGCCCCGGCGGCGACGCCGGTGACCACGGCGTCGAACTCGCCGGACGCCCCCTGAACACGCACGGGCGAACCGGTGCGCACCAGGGCGGCAAGGGCCGGAGGCGCGTTGAACACGATCTCGACGCGCGCCGGGTTGGTGACCTCGGCGATCACGCCGCCTTGGGCGGCGAAGCCGCCCGGCCCCACCAGAACACTCGTGACGACGCCATTGATCGGACTGGTGACGCTGAGTCGGCCGGAAGCGCTAGGCGAGCCGGCGGCCGAGACCCTTGCGCGGGCGGCGCGAGCGGACGCCTCGGCGCTGAGCGACTGGGCCCGGGAGGTCTCGACATCCTGACGGGCGACAACGCCGGCCTGCTCCAGATTGCGGTCACGGTCATACGCGCGCCGGGCGGCGTCGGCGGACGCCACGGCGGCGTCGGCGTCCGCGCGGTAGGCGGCGGCGTCGCCGCTGACCAGCACGGCCAAGGGTTGGCCGATGCGAACCGACTGACCGGGCGCGACCAGCACCCGCTCCACGCGCCCGCCGACCGAGGCGGCGACCGCGGCCCGCGCATCGACCATGGGCTCCACTCGGCCGGCCAGCCGTGTCTCGCCCCCGCCGCCGCCGGTGACCGTGACGACCGCGATGCCTGCGGCCTGGATTTGGGCGGGCGACAGCACGACGACGCCCTGCTCCCCGCCCTCTTCCGCGTGGCCCGCCTCCTCCTCGGCGGAGCCTGCCTCGCCTTGAGCCGCGGCGGGCTGTCCGCTCGGACCGAAGACCGTGTAGAGCCCAGCCCCGCCAAGGACGACGACGGCGGCGGCTCCGGCCATGAGCCAGGTCTTGTTGATCGACGAGGGGCGCTTCATTGCGATGTTCCAAACGGGGCGCGGCCTTGCAGGCGCGCGAGGTCGATTTCAGCGCGGGCGCGCGCGAGGCGAGCGTCCACGGCGGCGTTGCGAGCGGAGATCAGGGCGGCGCGAGAGGAGCGAAGCTCGAGCTGCGAAATGCGTCCGGCCTCGAAGCCGATCCGGGAGAGCCGATAGGCCTCCTCGCCGGCCGCGACTCCGGCGTCCCCGGCCCTGACACGGCTGACCGAGGCGCGGAGGCGAGCCTCGGCGGCCTCGCGGTCGGCTTGCGCCTCCTGCCGGGCGCCCATCAGCCTGGCGTCGGCCGCGCGGAACTCGGCCTGCGCCGCATCGATGTTGCCGCGGTTCCTGTCGAACAACGGCAGAGGCAGGCTGAGGCCGAAAGTGAAGGCGGTGGCGTCCTCGGCTTCGTAGCGCCGCACGCCCACCGAAGCGCGCACATCGGGGCGGACCCGCACCCGCTCCACGTCGATTCGGCGCTCGGCGGCCGCCCGTTCCGCCTCGGCCACGCGAACTTCGAGGGTCCCCTCTGCGTCCACGTCGGCCAGCCCCGCCGGGGTCCGGTCGATCAGGCTGACGTGAATGGAGGTGACCGGCGTCGGCAGCATGGCGATCGCGGTCAGCCGGGCGAAGGCGGCGTCGCGTTCGGCCTCGGCCTCATCCAGCGCCGCGCGGGCGGCCGCGGCCTCGCTCTCGCCCTGGATGCCGCGCAGCAGGGGCTCACGGCCCTCTTCCACAAGGGTCAAGGCCGCTCGCGTGTCGGCGATCGTGACGGTCAACGCCTCTTCGGCGAGGGCGAAGCGACGTTCCGCAGCCTCGGCCTCGGCGTAGACCAGGGCGAGGCGACCGGCGGCTTCGACTGAGGCCAGATCACGACGCAAGGCGGCTGTTCCGGCTTCGGCCCGGGCCACCTCGACCCGGGCGCCGCGGCGGCCCCACAGCTCCAGATCCTGGCTCAGCGACAGGGTGGTTTCGGCGTTGTCGTAGCCTTCGAAAGGCCCACTGCCGAAGGCGTTCTCCGCCTCCAGGCCGAGTTCCGGATTGGGCCGGACGCGGGCCTGGCGCACCCGCGCCTCCGCCGCGTCGAGCACGGCGTCGGCCTCCAGGGTCACGGGCGTCTGTCCGAGGCGCGCGAGCAAGGTCTCGTAGGCCGGGGCGGGATCGGCCCAAGCTGGGCCGGTCAAGGCGGCCGCGAGGACGGCCACGGCGCAGACCGCCGCGAAACGCGGCCGACGTCGGTGAGGGTATGGCATGGGCTGTATCCCGAGTGGTTGACGTGGAAGGGCGCGGTCGCGCGCGATCCCGTCAGGCTTGGGGGGGGCGATCCAGCCCGGCCGGCGCGCATGAGCGCAGCGGCTGCTCGGCCGCCAGGCGTCGCGGTTCGCGACGAGGCGTCGGGCCGGCGGTCATGTCGGGGGCGTCCACGGCGGGGACGCCGCCATATTGACAGTGGCCATGCGCGCAGATCGCGTCCTGGTCCCGTCCGGCGCCTGAATCGGTGTCGGACGGTTCGCCGACGACGGTTTGCGCGGCATGGGAACCGGCCGCCTTAGGCGTGCAGGCGGCGGCGTCGACGACGGAGGTCAGGACAAAAAGGCCCACGAACGCCGCCAGAAGCGTCGCCATCAGCCCATGCCTGAACGAGGCGAGTCCCATGCGCCCCCATAGCACGGGCCGCCGCGCCGGCAATCGCCCGATGGTCGCAAGCCGGGTCCCGGGGCGGCGCGGATCGCTCATCGGTCGTCTGTCAGTTCTTGCCGTGACTGGCGCACGATCGACCAAGCTGACTGAAGGAAGACGCCGGCGAGGATCACACCCGCGGCCAGATCGGGCCATCGCGAGCCGGTCAGCCACACAAGGAGGCCCGCCCCTGCGACGGCCAGACTTTCGATCAGGTCGTTGCGAGTGCATAGCCAGACCGACCTGACGTTGGCGTCGCCCTCTCGATAGCGCACGAGCAGCACGGCGGCGACGGCGTTCGCGACGAACCCGAACAGCCCCAGGCCCGTGATCACCTCGCCCTCCGGCGGCGCGCCGGAGACCGCCCGCCAGACGGCGAAGACCAGGATGCCGACGGCCAGGAGGCCGAGGCTGGCGCCCTTCAGGAGCGCCGCGCCCGCTCGCACCCGCACGGCCTTGCCGATCGCCCAGAGACTGATGGCGTAGGTGGCGCTGTCCGCGAGGAAGTCGAGCGAGTTGGCGGCCAGCGAGGCCGAGCCCTGAACCCAAGCTCCGCCAACAAGCGCCATGAAGGCGATGAAGTTGATGGCGATCACGGTGAGCAGGACGCGGCGGTAGGCCGGCGTGGCCCCGTCGAACTTGACGGCTACGGTGCAACCGCAGCCGTCGCTGGCGACGGACGTATCGCCCGGTGTCGTTTCGGCCATGCCGCTCTCCGCACATGATGCGAGAACGGTATAGATGCTCTAGCCGCTAGAGGATCAACACCCTATTTTTCGACCATGACCAGTTCCTACGCCTCACGCCCAATGTCGATCGGCAAGCTGTCGGTCGCCACGGGCGTCAAGATTCCGACGATCCGGTTCTATGAACAGATCGGTCTGCTGCCCGAGCCGCCGCGGACCGCGAGCGACCGCCGACTTTATGACGACGCCGCCCTGCGGCGGCTGTCGTTCATCCGCCATGCGCGCCAGCTGGGGTTCGATCTGGACGCCATCCGGTCCCTGCTCGATCTTTCGGATCATCCGGACCGGTCCTGCGACGAGGCCAGCACCATTGCGGAACGGCACCTTGTGAACGTCAGCGAGAAGATCGCTCAACTCCAGGCGTTGCGCACGGAGTTGACGCGCATGACCGCTGAATGCGCCGGCGGTCGGGTGTCGGCGTGCAAGGTGATCGAGGTGTTGCACGATCATGATCTGTGCACGGCGGGGCACGACCGGACTTCTTCAGTCGCACACCCGCGGGCCTGAGCGGAACGCCATCCCCGCGAAAGGACGGTCGCTGTCAACCAAATGATGCTGCTCTATTGGTCGAGCGGTCGGGACATCCTCAAGCGCAAGCGACGCGCGGCTGGCGGCGCCAACAGATCTCGCGGTCAGAAATCGGGACCCCGACTCGCATCGGGGTCGGCCGCGGGCAGTTGCGCCATCGTCTCCGAGGGCGGCCAGGTGATTGTGTTGAAGCGAGGCAGTAGAGCGAAGAAGGTTTCAGCCGGTCCGTCATGGGCAAGGAACAGCGGACTGAAAGGGTCCATCGGCGTGATATCGAGCAGCCCCCCCTTCTTGTCCTTGAGAAGCGAGTGCGCGGCCAAGCGGAGATGATAGCCGTCGTCTGCTTCGATCAACCACCCATGGACGGGGACCGTATGGTGATCTTCCGACGCCCACCGAGCCGCGTTTGAATGGCAGTCGTTTCGTCGAGGCGAGGTTCCGTCTCTAAAGACGACCACCGGGCGCCCGGGGCTCTGAGCCTCGGAGCGACGCCGCTTGAGCGCGTCGAAGTAGGTGACGTCCTGCTCCGTTAGAAGGATGGTCATGCTCGCGGCGGGGCAAGCGCGGGGGCGACATAGGACTGGAGTAGCCACGGGCCCGCGTACTCCAGGGCTGCCACCTGCTCGTCCATGTCTGCGATCGTGCGGATTTCGTGGAGGCAGTGACTGACATGGGCGCGCAACAGTTCCAGCGCATCAAAATAGTCCTGGCGCACTTGGGGATCCCGCCTGAAATCGCTTGGAAGCCCTGGGGTCGGGTCGTCGCCGGCCGCCCTTAGCCGCTCCTCATAGGTGACGAACTGGCGGATTCCCTGCCGGATCATATCGATCATCAGGAACAACGGTCCGTCCTGGAAATCAGAAAGCGCCACCTGTTGGTCGACCAGAATGGCGCGGATTTCCTGAAGGGAGGCCAGAGAGGCGTCGATGCAGTTGTCGCAGCATTCGTGGCTGCTCAGGACGCGACGATCCCGCAGCCGGATGACGATCTCGCGCGCTGCCGCCTTTTCCCGATCCCTGGGACTGACGGCGACGCTGACGAACGGGAGGTTGAGCGTCACGTCGCCGACGTGATTGCTCGCCATGCGCTTCGCTCGGGCGATGAACTGCGACACGTCGAATTGGAAAGGAATGGCTCCGCTTCTCATGCTCTCACTCTAGCTTGCAGCTGCGCGTCACCGCGCGAAAATTCAGCACAGTCGCGCGCGCACGCCGTTCCCCTGCCGCGGCGCTCTCTACTCGAAACCTATACGACGCGAGTTCGCCTTGCCTCTGATCGAAGCCGCCGGCTCGGCGGATCTATCAGGACGCCGGGGAGGTTGTGCGTGGCGAGGCGGGCTGCCTGCACCTCGAGTCTGCGCAAAGCGGCCCTCGGCCCCGCCTTTAGGCGCGCCACGTCAGGATCGATCGCCATTAGGTCGTCCAGCAGCGTCCGGCTCGTGCTGTTCAACCACCGGGACAGGTCCGCCGATGGCCGCCTCCCCCGCCCGACGACGCCGCTCAAGACGAACACCGACAGCTTGTCCTGCGCGCTCCTCAGATGGTCCCGCATCAGCTTCGACCGGGTGATATAGCCCGGATTCACGCCGGGCAGCGCGTGGTTCATCAGGAGATGCATGTCCACCTCGGAAATCTCCGCGGCCTGGCCCAGCGTGCGGTAGGTCTGGCGCAGGTCGTTGCCCCAGTGGCTGAGGACCGTCCGCTTCTCCTTGTGCTCTTCCATGTGACCGCTCGGGCTGTCGCTCGGGAACAGCCAGACGCATCCGCTCTGCGGATAGATGACGGGGCCGATGCGGCGCAGGCGGAAAATGGATTCCATCATCGCGCGGGACAGCGGGATGTCGAAAGCCTTGGCCGTCCCGCCCTTGGGCGCGCGGATATGCATCACCCGCTCGCGCAGATTCAGGTCTTCGATGCGGACGCATTTCAGCGCTTCGGGCCGCGACCCGCAGAGCAGCATCAGGAGGTGGTATTCGCGCCGGATCGGATTGGGCACGGCGGCGAGTTGCTCGAACCAGGCCGGCAGGTCCGCCACGCCCATGGCCGTGTCCTTGCGCTTCTCGGGATTCCAGTCGATCGCCAGGGCGGGGTTCTCGGGCGGCAGCGCACGGCAGGTTTTTCTGGCGTGGTTGTAGACGGCCCGGAAGCTGCGCATGGCGCCGTTGGCGATCGAAGGTCCGTTGTCGGCCGAGATTCTGTCATGGCGATCCGCCAACAGCCGCGGCTCGTCTCCGATCTTGGACAGAGGCCAGTCCAGCCAGTCGGCGAACAGCCGCTCCATGTGGTCCTTGTAGAGCCGGAGGGTCGCCTTGCTCCGTCCTTTCCGCTCCAGATGGGAAACCCGGAACCGCGTCCAGGCCTCCCGCAGCGTCGGTATCGCCGCTGACGCGTCCGGCGGGGCCGGCGGTTCGGGCGGCGCGGGCCGCGGGTCGTCGCCGTCCGCGATGCGACCGAGCAGCGTCTTGGCCTTGGCGCGCGCGTCCCGGGCGGACAGCTCGCCGACCTCCGCCACCTTCATCCGGATGCTTTTCCGCTGGCCGTCTGCGCGCAGATCGGCCTGGATCATGAAGCTCTTGGTGCGGCTTCCGATGAGGACGAAGAAGCCGCCGAGATCGGTGTCGCGGGCGCGATACTGACCGGCTTGGGCGAACGGAAGACCGATCAGGTTCTTGTCCGTGAGCGGCAGTCTGAGGTCGGGCATGTTGCTAACTCGAAGGCCATTAGAACGGCGTTTTCGAGGGCGTTTAGAACGGCGTTAGAACGGTGAACTTCTCTCGCCGAGTCTGTATCGGGCGCCTGCGAAAAACTACGACGAGTTGCGCACGGCTACCATAAAAGTCAATTAGGCCAATGGCTTGTGTCGCGCTCTGGCGGGTGTTCGGCGGCATTCGGAAAGGTCGGGAACGACCTCTCTTAATCAGCGGGTCCACGGTTCGAGCCCGTGATCACCCACCATTCGCTTTCTTCTTCCAGCGACAGACAGCCAGGCGCCCTGCCCCTTGGGAGCGAGGCTCAGGCTGCCGGTGACGGTTCCGCAGCGGTCGGAAGGTTGGCGGCGCGGCGCCGGGCGCGCAGATAGATAATCGGGGTCGCCAGGGTCCGCAGGACGGACAGGGCGAACGCCAGCCCGTAAAGCCGGATGCCCACCAGAAAGATGTCGCCGTTGACGGTGGACGGCGCCAGCGGCTCCGCAACGATGAGGCCGGTGATCGCCTGCAGGTCCCGGGGGCCGAGGAAGAACAGGAAATAGCCGACGGAACCGGCGATCCCCTCGCGCAGGAAAGTCTCGACCGCCTCCAGCACGCCCAGATCGCCGAACAGGGTTTGCTGCGCCGGCGCGGGCGCAAGGGCATAGCTGACGCCCATCAGGGCGAAGATAACGAGGAACAACACCAGGCGCGCCGCATAGGCCCCGGACAACAGGGCCATGGTCTGCCCCGGCCGCAGGCGCTGGATCAGGGAGGCGCGCTTCCGCTCACCTTCCCCAACGTCGGGGATCAGGTCCGGAAAGGTCAGGCTCAGGATGGCGATGAACCGTCCGATCAGGTCCGCCAGCACAACGGCGATCACGACCAGAAAGGCCATGGACGCCACGGTGACCTCGGCCAGCAGTGCATTGACCGTGGCAGAGAGACCGAAGATCGCCACCACGGCGATCACCACGAAAGAAATGATCGAGCCCTCCACCGTGCGGCGGACGAGATTGATGATCCCCAGCATCGAGAGCCCCCTGTCGTCTCGTGAAAGAGGTTAACACCTAGCACAGGGTGCGCCGACGCCCGAACCCGCTCGCAACGAAGTCGGGCGCCGGTCTGGCTTCAGCGCCCGCCCTGGGCGGTCGGGCCGGCGTCACGCACGTAGCGATTCAGCCAGTCGGTCATCTCCCACAGGGTGTGCATCACCGACTCCCGGGCGCGATAGCCGTGGTCCTCGGCCGGCAGAACCACATAGCGGGCGACCGCGCCGTGACCCTTCAGCGCCGCATAGAAGCGCTCGGACTGGACCGGGAAGGTGCCCGAGTTGGAATCGTCGGCCCCGTGGATCAGCAGGATCGGCTCATTGACCTGATCTGCGTGCATGAAGGGGCTCATGACGTTGTAGGTCTCCGGCGCTTCCCAGTAGGTGCGCTGCTCGGCCTGGAAGCCGAAGGGCGTCAGGGTGCGGTTGTAGGCGCCCGACCGGGCGATGCCCGCCCGGAACAGGTCCGAATGGGCCAGCAGGTTGGCGGTCATGAAGGCGCCGTAGCTGTGCCCGCCCACGGCGATGCGGTCCCGGTCGGCCACCCCGCGCTCCACCACCGCATCCACCGCCGCCTGGGCGCTGGACACCAGCTGTTCCACATAGGTGTCGTTGGGCTCGGCGCCGTCCACGCCGACGATGGGCATGGAGGGGTTGTCCAGGATCGCGAACCCCTGTGTCAGCATGAACAGGTGGCTGGAGCCGCCCGGCCGCACGAAGCGGTTGCCGGTGTCCACCACCTGGCCGGCCACGGCGGCGTCGGTGAACTCGGCCGGATAGGCCCACATCAGCAGCGGCAGCGGCCCGTCCCGGTCCTTGTCATATCCGGCGGGCAGATAAAGCGTGCCTGACAACTGGACGCCGTCTGCCCGCGTGTAGGTGATGGTCTCGCGCGTCGCCTCGGCCAGTTGCGGCGCGGGATCGGGGAAGTCGGTGATCGCGCGAGGGTCCGCCGCGTCGAGATCGCGCACATAAAGGTTCGGCGGCTCGGTCAGGCTCTCGCGCCGGGTCAGCAGCACCCGGCCCTCGTCATCCAGCAGGCCCGAGACGGTCTCGTAGTGCGTCCGGGACGAGGTCCACAGCCGCTCGGTCTCGCCCGAGGCCAGATCCATGCGGCCCAGGAAGGGGAAGGCGCCCTCTCGTGTGGCTCCGGCGCCGGTGGTGAACACCCCCTGCCCGTCCGGCGTCATGTGCATGACGCGGAAGCCCTCGGGCGTCGGGCGCGTCATGGGCGAGCCGGGATCGTTGTAGCGGTCCTGATAGTTGCGCTCCAGCAGCAGCCGCCCCTGCCCAGGGTTGGAGGGATCCACCAGCCAGCGGGTCTCGTGCCGGGTGTTGAACCAGCGGCTCGACACCATGGCCAGATCACCCCGGCCCCAGGTCACGCCCGCATAGCGTTCGTTCAGGTCGATCAGCACCTGGGGCGGGGCGTCGAACGGCGCCGCCTGCATGAAGACCCGATCACGCACCTCGGCCTCGCGGCGGGAGTCGCCGCCGTCCTGGGCCTCGGTCCAGACCAGGGTGGCGGGGGCGTCAGCGCGCCATTGCACCGAGCGCGGGCCCTCCGCCACCGAGTCGAAGGGCGTCGGCACATTGTCGCGCAGGGGCAGGTCGGCCGCCTGATGGATCAGATTTCCGCCCAGGTCCGTGACGAGGACCTCCGTGGGGAACAGCCGCGCCGGGACATTGTAGCTGTACGGGCGCTTCAGCCGGGTCTGCAGGATGTGGCGTCCGTCCGGCGAGATGGCCGCCCCGGCGATCAGCCCCGGCTCGCCGACCATGCGGGCGGGCGAACCGTCCACCGGGACCAGGGCCAGCTGGGCGGTGAAATAGTGGTCGAACAGGCGCTCGTCGCCCGGCGTGGACAGCAGGTCCTGATAGGTGCGGTTGGGCGCCGCCTGCCCCGTCGTCTCCTCGATCACCGGACCGGTGGGGGCGGCGGTGACGTCGGGCGCGGCGCCGCGCCCCTCGGGGACCAGCCGGGCCAGAACGGCGGAACTGTCGGGCGTCCAGTCCAGCGCCGTGCTGAAGGCGGCGTTGATGGTCGGACCGGTCAGTCGGCGCGCCTGCCCGGTCGCGGCCTCCGCCACCCAGAGCTCCAGCCCCTCGGGCGCATCGGCCAGGAAAGCCATGAAGCGGGAGTCGGGCGACCAGCCGCCGGCGATGAAGCGCTGACCTTCAGCCAGGGCCACCACACGCTGCTCGCCCGTGGCCACGTCCTGGAACGTCAGGCTGTTCAGCCATGCGGTGCGGCTGTTGGCCGGACCGTTGTTGCGCGGATTGATCCGGTATCCGGCCAGGCGCAGATCGTCTTCGGCCACCTCTGCGATGGAAGGCAGGTTCGAGCGTCCAAGCAGGGCCAGGGTCTCCCGGTCCGGACTGATGCTGGGCGCCGGCGCCGGATCGGTGTCCAGAATCTGGGCGATCGGCGCAGGGGGCATGCGGTAGGCGGGGGCGTCCTGGGCCAAGGCGGCGGGCGCCAGAACGACCGCAAGGATGGCTGCGGCGCAGACTGCGCCGGTGACGAACCGCTGATGCATGTGGAGAACTCCCGAACCGATGAGGCCGCCAAGCTAGAGCGGCGAGGCCCGAGGTCAAGCACGCAGCGGGGTTGTCTTCGCAATGCCCCGGCGTGCCCCGGTCAGCCGTCGGAAGGCTGTTGGGTGGGCCGCAGGATCGACAGGTCATAGCCCAGCTCCCGGGCGCGGGTCATGATCTGGTCGCGCACCTGCTCCGACGGCTGGGGCGTGCGGCTGAGCAGCCAGAGATAGCGGCCCGAGCCCTCGCCCACGATGGACCACGAATAGTCCTCGGCATGATCCAGGATCCAGTAATTGCCGAAATAGAAAGGACCGAAGAACGACACCTTGAGCTTGGCGTTTCCGCTGCCGTCGACCACCTTCGCCTTGCCCGTGACGGACCTGACCTCCCCGTCCAGACTGTCCTGACGACAGGTGTTGACCACGCCGATCAGTCCATCCTCGCGCAGGCTGTAGTCAGCGGTGACGCCCTCGCAGCCGCGCTGGAACCCGGCCTCATAGCGACCGATCTCGTACCAGCGGCCCAGATAGGCGTTCAGGTCGACGGACTGCGCCGGTTCCGGAACGGCCGGATTGCCCACGGGCCCTGTCTGGAGGGTGGCGCAGGCGCCGAGCAAAAGGGCGCAGGCGGCGATGGCGGTCAGGGCGAACAAGGGTTTCATGTGCGTCGAAACGACGGACAAGCGCGGCGGTTCCGGAGGCCGCATACGCCCGGCGCTCACGTCGGCGGCGGCGCGTCTTCCTGACCGATGAAGCGCTGGTCGCGGGCGGTTTCATAAACCTCGCGGACACCCTGGCGGGGCTGATCGGCGCCCAGCTGGCTGATCTGGGCGGTCCAGACGTCGGCCAGTTGCTGGACCGTAGACGGGATCCAGCCCGGCTCCTGCTGGCGGGCCCAGGACTGGATCGAGACGCTGTTGAAGATCAGCAAAAACAGCCCCGCGAAGACGAGGGTGCGGCTGGTCCAGCGCCGGTCGCGGGCGGCCTCGCCCTCCTCGTCCAGCGGTGGTTCCGGCGGGAAAGCGTACCGGCCCAGCGTCTTCAGGCGCGGCTCACGCGTGGGCAGGTCGTGGGCGTCAGCGGACTGAATCCAGTCGTTGCGTTCGTCCGGCGCCACCTCGGGCGCGGGCGCGGGCGTCGGGTCCTCCGCCGCCAATTCCTGACCGCGCGGCGGAAAGGGGTCATGCTCGCCGGCCGGGAAGGGCGCGGGCTCGTCGGGGTCTTTCGGCTCGTTCGGGTCCATCGGTTATGCCAACGCCTAGAACTGGAAATAGATGAAGGGCGCCACGCCCTCGGGACGCACGGCCTCCACCAGCAGGATCATGATCCCCACCAGCACGCCCATGGTGATGGCCGGGGCATCCTTGACCCGCACGGCCAGTCCTTCGACCGCCCGGGGCGGCAGCCAGTGCATGGCGACGCCCCCCACGATCAGCGCCAGCAGGAAGGGCGTCAGCACCATGATCGGCGCCATGCGGGTCAGGCCTTCCAGCATCTGCATGGCCAGGTCGAAGCTCTCGGCGCGGAACAGGATCCAGCCCAAGCAGACGATGTGAAAGGTGACGATGACGCCCAGCCAGTGCGGCAAGCCCGCCTTGCCGTCCCGGAAGTGACGCCAGACCCGCTCCACCGCCTGCACCGCGCCGTGCAGGGCGCCCCAGGCGATGAAGGTCCAGGCCGCCCCGTGCCACAGCCCGCCCAACAGCATGGTGATCATGATGTTGATGCACGACGACACCAGACCCTTACGCCCGCCCCCCAGCGGCACGTACAGATAGTCCCTGAGCCAGCTGGACAGGCTGATGTGCCAGCGCCGCCAGAACTGCTGCATGGAATGGGCGCGGTAGGGCTGGTCGAAATTGCGCGGGAAGGAATAACCCAGCAGCGCCGCCAGCCCGATGGCCATGTCCGAATAGGCCGAGAAGTCGCAATAGATCTGCACCGCATAGCCATAGGTCGCCGCCGCGATGTCCAAAGCGCCATAAGCCGACGGGTCGAAGAACACCGGGTCCACCAGCCGCACGGCCAGCTCGGACGCGATCACCGTCTTCTTGAACAGCCCCCAGGCGATCAGCAGCAGGCCGTGGGCCGCCATCTCGCGGGTCAGGCGCGGCACCCGGTCGAACTGGGGCAGCAGGTCCGAAGCCCGCACGATGGGCCCGGCCACCAGATGGGGGAAGAAGGACATCAGCAGCATGACGTCCACCAGCGAGCGCGCCGGGGGCGTCTTGCCCCGGTGCACGTCCACCACATAGCTGATGCCCTGGAAGGTGAAGAACGAGATGCCAACGGGCAGGACGATCTGCAGCAGCGGCGCGTCCCGCTCCCAGCCGAACTGGTTCAGAAGCTCGATGGCCTGTTCGACGAAGAAGCCGTAGTATTTGAAAACGCCCAGAATGATCAGATTGATGGCCACGCCCAGCGCCACCAGCCATTTTCGTCGGCCCGCGTCGTCGCTGGACGCGATCAGGGCCGCCACGCCCCAGTTCAGAATGGCAGAGGCGATCAAGAGGCCGACAAAGCGCCAGTCCCACTGGGCGTAGAAGAACCAGCTGGCCAGCAGCAGGAAGATCTTGCGCCGCCCGTTCTCCCGATCCAGCGACCAGGCGGTGAAATAGACGAACAGGAAGAAGATCCCGAAGGCCAGGGTGGGGAACAGCATGGGCTATTCCTCCGCGGCGGCCGGGACGGCCCTCGCGCGCCAGGCGGCGGTCAGGTCTTCGGACAGCATCTGTCCGATCCAGTCGCCCCCGGCGGAGTTGAAATGCACATGGTCGCCCCGCATCAGGGGCTCATACGCCGTGGCCAGCCGGTGCGCTGAACAGTCCCCACCCATGCGTGCATGCCAGTCCCAGAACGCCACACCCATGTCGGCGGCGACCCGGCGCTGCACATCCCGGACCAGCGGCAGCTCGCGGGGTATGCGCCACAGGCTCTCTTCGTCGCCGCAGGTTCCGCCGCCTTCCGGCCGCTGGGCGTCCGGCGCGCCCAGGATCAGGATGTCGGCCTGAGGCGCCAGCGTCCGCAGCTGGGTGATCTGGCCGCGCAGCAGGGGCTCATAGGCGGCGGGGTCGAGGAAGGGATCGAAGCCCTCGTTGGTGCCGAAGGCCAGAATGATCAGGTCCGGTCGCCAGGCGTCCAGCTCGGCGCGCACCACCGCCGGATCGCGCACGGCCAGGTCTCTCAGGGTCGCGCCGATGACGCCCAGCGCCGACACGGCGACGCCGGGGCCGTCGGCGAACGCGCCCACGGAATGCAGGTCAACTGCGCCGGTCCCGCCGATTATGGTCGCCGCGCGCGTCGGTTCTTCCAGCCGCACCTCGCGGCAGGCGGCGCCGGGAACCGGCTCCGCGAAACTGACCGCCGTCTCGCTGAAACCCGCCCGCACCGTCAGGCTCCCGGCGGCGGGGCCGGTGGCTGCGCACAGCACCACGCGGCTGAAGGCGGCGGAGCCCTCGGCCTCGATGCGCAGGGACGATCCCTCGCCCCAGATCAACGCCCGCGATCCGCTCAGTCCCACGCCGGCCATGGCGTCCGAACCCGGCGACGGGGTCACGGCGGTCCACGCCTGTTCGAACAGCTCCACCTGACGGGGTTGATAAAGGGGATAGGGCTTGCCGGGCGGCAGGACGCCGCGCCCGCCCCGGCCGATGCTGTTCTGCAGGCGCGACCGCAGCGAGGCGGTGATCAGATCGCCTACCGTGTGGCTGTCGCCCAGTTGCAGGATGTGCACCGGCCGCTCGCCTTCCCCGGCCTGGGCCGCGTCCAGGGCGGCGAAGAAGCGCGCCAGGGTTTCAGGGCGTTCGAGAGCGGTCATGGAGTCCTGCGCGGCCGCTGGCGTGATCATCGTCATGAGCGCCGCGACCAGCCCGGCCAGCCGGGCCGGTCTCACCCCGCGGCCCCGTCCGCCGCCCCGTCCATTATGCGGTTCAGGCCCGCGTCGGCGCGCAGGCGCTCGGTCACCGGCTCGGTCAGGCGCAGATAGCCGGCCATGGACATGTGGATGCCGTCGTGGGCCCGCATCAGGCGGCGACGTCCGTCAGAGGCTGCCAGATAGGCGTCGTAATCGCCGCCCTCGTTGGAGGTCAGGGCCACGGTGTCGATATAGGGCACGTCCAGCGCCGCCATGCGCCCGGCCACAAGCTCGTTGATCTGGGCCATGCGCCCGTCGAAGGACTCCCGTTTCATGCGCGGCAGGCCGACCCAGTAGACCGCCACGTCGTTCTCGCGCAGCAGGCCCACCAGATCATCCACCCGCCGGGCGTAGATCTCGCGCCAGCCCGGCGTGCCGAACTGGTGGATCACCCCGTCGTGCTCGATGGCCTGGGCGTCGTTGGTGCCGAACATGACCACCGCCGCGTCGATGGGCTGTTCGCGCAGCTGGCGGGCGGTCTTGTCCTGAACGTTCACATAGTCATAGCGCGACAGGCCGGTGGAGACCTCGGCCATGCGGACCACGCGGACGCCGTCCACGTCGCGCAGATCGCGATAGACGCCGGTCCACAGGCCGTCGGCCATGGAGTCGCCGATCACTCCCACCACCAGCTCGCCCTCGGCCAGACGCCGGCTGAGCGGGGTGATGCGCGGGGCGGCGGGAGCGACAGGTTCGGGCCGGGCCACGGCCGCCGTCACTTGCGGAGCGGGCGGGCTGGCCGATGCGTTGGCCGAGCCCAGCATGAGGGTGGGGTTGCGCAGCCAGCCGCGACCGTCCGGCGTCAGGGCCAGGCCCATGATCACCCCCACGATCAATGCCGCCGTCAGTGCGTTGATGCTGGCGCGCAACCCTATCGCCCCCCGGAAACCAGACTGGTTCACGGCCCCCTGTTAACCCAACAAGGGATCAGCGTGCCAGCCCGAACCCGTCTCAGGCGAGGGAAAAGGTTAACGCAGCTTGCGCGGGGCGAGCCGGATCAGCCCCAGCGCCCCTCGGCCCAGCTGGCGGCGAAATAGCCCGCCGTGGATGCGCTGGCGGTCAGGACCGTGCCCCAGATGATGTCGATGATCGTCATCTTGGTGGACCAGACGGCCAGGGTCGCCTGGTTGGTCAGGTCATAGGTCGCATAAGCCACCAGCCCCAGCACCGCCCCCGTGATCAGGGCGCGGGTCCAATGGCCGTCCTTCAGCGCCGGCGCGATGGCCAGGAAGACGACCCCGAACAGATAGATCAGGTAGAAGGCAACCGCCGCCACCATGTTCGGCTTGTCGGCCATGATCGGCCCGATGGTCGGGCGGTACAGCCGGTCAGCCATGGTGGTCAGCCACACTGCGTCGATGGCGGCGAAGGCCACGCCCGCCCCCACATAGGCGGCTACATATTTGATCATCGGTCGTCTCCCATTATTCCATCAAACGAACGGCTTGAGCCGGTAGTGGCTGACGCCCCAGGTGCGCCCGCCGTCGTCGCCGAACAGGCCGGCCGTGGCCATGAAGAAACGCCGCCAGCGCCGCGCCCACAGCTTCGCATCCGCACCATAGGTCTGGCGCATCAGCTCCATGACCTCGCCCTTGTGGGCGTCGAAATTCTCCAGCCAGTGGTCGGCGGTGCGCTGATAGTGCTCGCCGGACCAGCGCCACTCCTCCTCCACCTCGAACAGGTCGGGGAACTGGCGGATCAGACGGTGGCTGGGCATCACGCCGCCGGTGAAGAAATGCTGGGCGATGAAGTCGCCGCTGTCGGTATGGTCGAAGCGATAGGGCGCGTCCTTGTGGGTGAACACATGGATGAACATCCGCCCATCCGGCTTCAGCCAGCCGCGCGCCCGTGTCAGCAGCTCGCGCCAGTTGGCCATGTGCTCGAACATCTCCACCGAGACGATGCGGTCGAACCGTTCGCTGGTCTGGAAATCGTTCATGTCGCGGGTGACGACGGTCAGGTTCTTCAACCCCAGGGCCACGGCCGCAGCCTCGATGTGGCCGCGCTGGCTCGAGGAGTTGGACACCGCCGTGATCCGCGCGTTCGGATAGCGCTCGGCCATCCACAGACTCAGCGAACCCCAGCCGCAACCCATCTCAAGAATTGACTGGCCGTCCTTGAGGTCCGCGTGCTGGCAGGTTTCCGCCAGGGCGAATTCCTCGGCCTCGGCCAGGGTCTCGCCGCCGGTCGGATACAGGCAGCAGGAGTATTTCAGGCGCGGTCCCAGACACAGGCGGAAGAACTGCGGCGGCAGCTCATAGTGCTGCTCATTGGCCGCGTCGGCGTGCTCGGCCACCGGCCGGGCGGCCATCTGGCAAGCGAAGTCGAACTCCGTATGGGGCGGGTCCTTGGCCAGGCGCTTCCTGGCCTCGGCCACCAGGCTGGCCACCGCAGGACGGGTCACGAAATCGGGAAAGGGGGCGTCCTGCAGACGGCGGATGGCGGCATTGGCCAGATTCATTCGGAACGGCTCCTAAGGCGCGGCATTTCAGTGCATATACGGCGCAGCTTCACATCCGGATGTCATCCGGCGGGCGCGGCGGGCCGTAGCTGTTCGTGAAGCCCGTTCGGACCCGGAGGTTCCCTTTGCCGCCCCATCTCGTCGCCTCCAGTGACGCCGCCCCCGGCGAGCGCAAGCGCATCGCAGTGGTGGGCTCTGGCATCGCCGGCCTGTCCGCCGCCTGGCTGCTGGGCAAGGCCCATGATGTGACGCTGTACGAGGCCGAGGATCGCATCGGCGGCCATTCCAACACCGTGGACGCGCCTTCGCCCCACGGGCCGGTGGCGGTGGACACCGGCTTCATCGTCTACAACGAGGCCAACTACCCCAATCTGACCGCCCTGTTCGCGCACCTGAATGTGCCCAACAAGGCGGCCTACATGTCCTTCGCTGTTTCGCTGGACGGGGGAGCGCTGGAATATTCCAGCCACGGAGTCGACGCCCTGTTCGCCCAGAAGCGCAACTACGCCAGCCCCCGCTTCTGGCGCATGATCGGCGACGTGCTGCGCTTCCAGAAGGAGGCGCCCGCTGATCTGGCCGAGCTGGAAGCCAGCGGAGAAACCCTGGACGCATATCTGGACCGGCGCGGCTATGGCCCCCTTTTCCGGGACGCCCATCTGCTGCCCCAGGCGGCGGCCATCTGGTCCTCGTCCATGGCCCAGATGAGCGACTATCCGGCCGCATCCTTCGTGCGCTTCTACATGAACCATAACCTGCTGACCTATGACACGCGGCCCACCTGGCGCACCGTGGACGGCGGCAGTCGCGAATATGTCCAGCGCATCCTGGCCGACTTTTCCGGCACAGTCCGCCATACACGGGTGACCGGCGTGGCGCGCGGGCGCGACGCGGCGGCGGTGCGGCTGCCGGACGGCTCGCTGGAGCGGTTCGACGCCGTGGTGCTGGCGGTCCACTCGGATCAGGCCCTCGCCCTTCTGGAGGCGCCCGCCGCCGAGGAACGTCGCCTGATCGGCGCCGTCCCCTATCAGAAGAACCGCGCCGTCCTGCACCGTGACGCCGCGTTGATGCCCAAACGCCGCAAGGCGTGGGCCGCCTGGAATCACCTGGGTCATAGCGACCGATGCGGTGAGGGCGGCGTCACCTACTGGATGAACGATCTGCAGTCCCTGCCCGGGCCCAACCTGTTCGTCAGCCTGAACCCGGCGCAGGAGCCGGACCCCGCCACGGTGCTGGGCGAATGGGACTATGAGCACCCGGTGTTCAACCGCGCCGCTGTCGCCGCGCAGCGCGAGCTGTGGTCCCTGCAGGGCGCGCGCAATGTGTGGTTCTGCGGCGCCTGGTTCGGATCGGGCTTCCATGAGGACGGCATCCAGTCCGGCCTGGCTGTGGCGGAACAGCTGGGCGGCGTACGCCGCCCCTGGAGCGTCGAGAACGAGAGCGGTCGCATCCACGTGGCCACGCCCCAAGGCGTTGGGCGAAGCGCCTCCATGAGTCGGCCTGCGGTGCAGGTGGCCTGATCCCATGCTGAAGGCCGCCTCGCCTGACGCCAGTGCGCTCTATGTGGGGCGGGTGATCCACGAGCGCATGCACGGCATCCGGCACCGGCTGGCCTACCGGGTCTATATGCTCTTGCTGGATCTGGACCACATCGAGGACCGGCGGCCCAGCCTGCTGGGCCGGGGACGGTTCGGCCTGATGAGCTGGCGCGCCGCCGACCACGGCGACCGGTCCGGCCGCCCGCTGCGCACTCAGGTGGAGGGGCATCTGGCCGAGGCGGGCATCGACCTGGCGGGAGGGCCGATCCGCCTGCTGACCATGCCGCGCATCCTCGGCTACGGCTTCAATCCGCTGAGCGTCTTCTTCTGTCACCGCCCGGACGGGACGCTGGCGGCCATCCTGTACGAGGTCACCAACACCTTCCATGAGCGCCACAGCTATTTGATCGCAACGCCCGCCGGGGACGGCCCGGTGCGCCAGAGCGCGGACAAAACGTTCTTCGTCTCCCCCCTGATGGACATGGATCTGACCTATGATTTCACCGTGCGCCCGCCGGGCGAGGCGGTGGGCGTCACCATCGCCGTGCGCCGGGGCCAGACGCCGATCCTGACCGCCAGTTTCGCGGGCGAACGACGCCCCCTGACCAACGGCGCCCTGATCCGCGCCTTCGTCACCCACCCGCTGCTGACCTGGAAGGTCATGTGGGGCATTCACTGGGAGGCGGCGGTCAGCCTGATCAAGGGCGCGAAGTATCGCTCGCGCGGGGCGCCCCCGTCCCAGCCTGTGACCTTGGGTTCGGCGCGCTGACCGGGTAGACAGTCGGTCTTGCCCGCGCGGCCGCCTCCGGCTAGGAAGCGCGCAGGCCGCGTTATTCATTAGTCGGTGAAAATCAGGGACGCCAGGGACGCACTCATGGGAAAAATCTATCCTGACGCTAAGGCCGCGCTGGAGGGCCTGACGTTCGACGGCATGACCGTCATGGCGGGCGGCTTCGGCCTGTGCGGCATTCCCGAGAACCTGATCGCCGGCCTGAAGGCGTCGGGCGTGAAGGGCCTGACCGTCATCTCCAACAATGCGGGCGTGGACGGCTTCGGCCTGGGCCAGCTGCTGGAGACGCGCCAGATCAGGAAGATGATCAGCTCCTACGTCGGCGAGAACAAGGAGTTCGAGCGCCAGTATCTGGCTGGCGAGCTGGAGCTGGAGTTCAATCCCCAAGGCACCTTGGCCGAGCGCATCCGCGCGGGCGGCGCGGGCATCCCCGCCTTCTTCACCGCCACCGGCGTCGGCACCCTGGTGGCCGAGGGCAAGGAAGTGCGCAATTTCGACGGCCGCGACTATGTGATGGAGACCGGCCTCGTCGCCGACCTGTCGATCGTCAAGGCATGGAAGGCTGACGAGCGCGGCAATCTGGTGTTCCGCAAGACCGCCCGCAACTTCAACCCGATGATGGCCACCGCCGGCAAGGTCTGTCTGGTGGAGGTGGAGGAGATCGTGCCCACAGGCTCGCTGGACCCTGACCACATCCACACCCCGGGGATCTATGTGGACCGCCTGATCCAGGGAACCTTCGAGAAGCGCATCGAACAGCGCACCGTCCGTCAAAAGGAGAGCGCATAATGGCCCGCACCCGCGAACAACTGGCCGAACGCGCCGCCAAGGAGCTGCAGGACGGCTTCTATGTGAACCTGGGCATCGGCATCCCGACCCTGGTGGCCAACTACATCCCCCAGGGCATGACCGTGACCCTGCAGTCGGAGAACGGCATGCTGGGCATGGGGCCGTTTCCCTATGAGGATCAGGTGGATCCGGACCTGATCAATGCGGGCAAGCAGACCATCACCGAGATTCCCGAGAGCGCCTATTTCAGCAGCGCCGACAGCTTCGCCATGATCCGGGGCGGGCACATCGACCTGTCGATCCTCGGCGCCATGGAAGTGGCCCAGAACGGCGACATCGCCAACTGGATGATCCCCGGCAAGCTGGTGAAGGGCATGGGCGGCGCCATGGATCTGGTGGCCGGCGTCAAGCGCGTGGTGGTGGTCATGGATCACGCCAACAAGCACGGCCAGTCAAAGGTGCTGAAATCCTGCACCCTGCCGCTGACCGGAACCGGCGTGGTCAGCCGCATTATCACCGATCTGGCGGTGTTCGACGTAAAGCCGGACGGATCGGGTCTGGAGCTGGTGGAACTGGCGGACGGCGTCACCCTGGACGAGGTACGCGAGAAGACCGAAGCCGACTTCACGGTTTCCGAAAAGGTTAGTTCGCTGGCATAGTGGCGTTCCGCCGGGCGAAAGACCCGGATGTTCAGGACGTGGAGGGGTCAGTGTCAGACGCGCGAACCGAGGAGAAGCCTTTGGACGTGACGGAACCCGTCAGGGAACCGGGGGAAGGCACCGTGGCCGAGGCCCCGGCGGACGAGACCGCTGGGGCGGATGCGGTTGGCGAGGCCCCCGGCGCCGAGCCGACTGCCGAAGATATCGCTGACGAAACGCCCGCCGACGACGGAGCACCTGCCGACGCCGGTCCGCTGGAAGGTCTGCGCGCCGCGGTCATCGCCGGGTGCGAGCGGCTGAACCAGACGTGCCAGGGCGCCGACGCAGATTTCATCCGGGGACAGCTTGAGGATCTGCGCGCGCGTGTCGCGACGGTGCGGCCGTCCGAGCTGACCCCGCGCACAGGTCTGGGCGGAATATTCGACAGCCGCAAGAAGCGGCTGGCCCGCTTCCGTGATCATGTGACGGACTTGGCGCCGTCCATCTCCACCGCCGCGGTCAAGCTGCGCGACGCCGCCGCCGAACTGGCCCGCCGCAACGGAGCCCTGAACGAGCACCATCAGGGCCTGCTGACCGCCATCACAGAGCTGGACGAGGCCCTGATGGCCTTTCCCGAGCGCGCCGACCCGGCACGGGACGGCGGGCTGAAGCACCTGCCCCTGACCCGCATGGTCCAGAACGTGGACGCCCGTCTGGCCGAGACGGCGGGACAGGTTGCGGAGGCGGCCATGGGCTGGCGCGATGATCTGCTGAAGGCGCTGGGCGCCGACGGCAAGAAGCTGACCCCGCTTCGGCGTGTGAACCCGGATCAGGGGGCGCTCAACGACGCCTGTGAGGCGCTTCTGTCCGTTATTGATCGGGCCGAGGCCGCGCTGAACGCCGCGAAAGCGCGCCGCGACGAGGTCATGGCCCGTCTGGACCGCACCCTGGCCGCCGCGCGGGGCCAGGAGGCCGCCTAGCCCACCTTCACCCGCGTCGCCGCCTCGGGCAGGTCCTCGCCGAAGGCGCGCTGGTAGAACTCGGCGATGGTGGGCCGCTCCAGCTCGTCGCACTTGTTGAGGAAGGTCAGGCGGAAGGACAGGGCCACGTCGCCGCCGAAAATGAGGGCGTTCTGGGCCCAGGTGATGACCGTGCGCGGACTCATCACCGTGGAGATGTCGCCGTTCATGAAGGCGTTGCGGGTCATGTCGGCCACGCGGACCATGGCGGCGATCTTGCGGCGGCCTTCGGCGTCGCGCCACTCGGGCACCTTGGCGGCCACGATCTCGGCCTCCACGTCGTGGTCCAGATAGTTCAGGGTGGTGACGATGTTCCAGCGGTCCAGCTGGGCCTGATTGATCTGCTGGGCGCCGTGATACAGGCCCGTCGTGTCGCCCAGACCCACGGTGTTGGATGTGGCGAACAGGCGGAACCAGCGGTTCGGGCGAATGACCCGGTTCTGGTCCAGCAGAGTCAGGCGTCCTTGCGCCTCTAGCACCCGCTGGATCACGAACATCACGTCGGGCCGCCCGGCGTCGTATTCGTCGAACACCAGGGCCACCGGCCGCTGGATGGCCCAGGGCAGGATGCCCTCGCGGAACTCGGTGATCTGCTTGCCGTCCTTCAGGACGATGGCGTCCTTGCCCACCAGATCGATGCGGCTGACGTGGGCGTCCAGATTGACCCGAACCATGGGCCAGTTCAGCCGCGCCGCAACCTGCTCGATATGGGTGGACTTGCCGGTGCCGTGATAGCCCTGAACCATCACCCGGCGGTCGAAAGCGAAGCCCGCACAGATGGCCAGAGTGGTCTGGGGATCGAACTGATAGGCCTCGTCGATCTCGGGTACGTGGCTGTCCTTCGTGTCGAAGCACGGGACCGTCATGTCGGAATCCACGCCGAACGCCTCCCTCACCGTCACCTTGCGGTGCGGCTCCAGCGTCAGCATGGGGTCGGGCGATGCGTCGAGGGGAGTGGATGAGGCCATGACGTCCATCTAGAAACTCCGCGCCGCCGGGTCCAGCGGTGCGACCGCCACAAACGAAGAAAGCCCCCCGCCGAGGCGAGGGGCTCCCTTCATGACATCCGAATGACCGGAAGGCTTACATGCCTTCGCTGTTCTCGGTGATCTGGTCGGCCTGCTCGTCGGCCTCTTCCTGAACCTGGTCGGCTTCTTCGTTCAGGGCGTCGCCCTGCTCGTCCATGCCCTGGTCGTAGGCGGCGTCGGCCTGCTCCTCGAGCTGGGCGGCCTCCACGTCGGCCTGGGCCTCAACCGCATCGGCCTGTTCTTCGGCCACCGGATCGGCGGGCTCGCAGGCGGCCAGGGCCAGGGCGGCGAAAGCGCCGGTCGTCAGAATGGCGATCTTCTTCATGGGAAGGGTCTCCGTTGGTGTGGAGCTTGATGAACTCACCCATGCCGAAAAGGTTCACGGGTTCGTGAGAAAAAGCCTCAATCGCGCCCGATTCGAACATCGACATTGCCGCGCGTCGCGTTGGAGTAGGGACAGACCTGATGGGTCTTCTCCAGAATGTCGTCGATGACGTCCGCGTCCAGCCCGTGCCCGGTCACCTTGATCTCGATATCCAGATTGAAGCCCTCGCCCTTGTCGTTCTTGCCGAAGCCGACGGTCGTCTGAACCGCCGTGTCGGCGGCGACGGGATGCTTCTCTCGGCCGGAAACCAGCCGCAGGGCGCCCAGGAAACAGGCGGCGTAGCCGGTGGCGAACAACTGCTCGGGGTTGGTTCCCTCGCCGCCCTTGCCGCCCATTTCGGTCGGGGTGGACAGTTTCACATCGATCTTGCCGTCGTCGGTGCGCGAGCGTCCGTCCTCGCGTCCGCCGCCGGTGGCCGTCGCATGAGCCTTGTAGAGCACGTCCATGGTGATCTCCCTGTCTGAGTGAAGACTTCGATGTAGGCGCCCGGTGTGACGCGCGCTATGGCCGGGCCATGCCTGAACTTCCCGAGGTCGAGACGGTGCGGCGCGGTCTGGAGCCGATCCTGACCGGCGCGCACCTGACCCATGTGCGCCAGAACCGGCCCGATCTGCGCTTTCCCTTTCCGCGCGATTTCGTCTCGCGCCTTGAAGGGGCGACCGTGCAGCGGGTGGACCGCCGCGCCAAGTATCTGTTGATGCCCCTGTCCACCGGCGAGACCTGGGTGGCGCACCTGGGCATGACCGGCCGCTTCACCCTGGACGGCCGCCAACTGGGCGAGTTCGAGGAGCCGGCGCCCATCGCCGGCAAGCACGAACATGTCAGCCTGTGCGCCGAGGGGCCGGCGGGGCGCACGCGCGTGGGCTTCGCCGATGCACGCCGGTTCGGCTTCATGGGCCTGATCGCCACCGACCAGGTGGAGGCACACCCCTGGTTCGCGGGGCTGGGGCCGGAACCGCTGGGCAACGCCTTTTCCGCCGCCCATCTGGGCGAGGCGTTTCACGGCCGGAAACAGTCGATCAAGGTCAGCCTGCTGGACCAGCGCATCGTCGCGGGGCTGGGCAACATCTATGTGTGCGAGGCCCTGTTCCGGGCCGGCGTTTCGCCCCTGACGGCGGCGGGCAAGGTGTCCCGCCCCCGGCTCGAGCGCCTCACCGGCGAGATCCGCAATGTCCTGAACGACGCCATCACGGCGGGCGGCTCGACCCTGCGTGACTTCGCCAACGCCGACGGCGGCCAGGGTTATTTCCAGCACAGCTTCGACGCCTATGGCCGCGAGGGCGACCCCTGCCGCAGACCGGACTGCACCGGCGTCATCCGCCGCACGGTTCAGGGCGGCCGCTCCACCTTCTGGTGCCCCACGTGCCAGAAGCGGTGAGGCCGGTTGAGGCGGCACTGCCGAATTAGCGGGAGCCCGAATTGAGCGAGGGGACGACAGCCCGGTCGAACCGTTGCTCTCGTCCCCTCGCCAAGTCCGGGTTGGGACTTGACCTTAGGGTCAGGAACCTGACCGTTTCACCGGCGGGCGAACCCGGCGTTGAAACGCGGCCTCCTGGCGGCTCCTGGTCTTCGGCGTTCCGTCAGGGTCTCCCCTGTCGTCGTCCGTCGATCCCGGCCCGGTTCTCCGTGAACCTCCGCCCGAGGGCGTCTGGTTCGGGAGCCTTGGCCCTGTCCGGTCAATCGAGCCGTCCGAAGACGCCTGAAAGCCTGGATCAGAGAGCCGGACCGACCCGCTTGAAGTTCCCGGTCTCCCGGGATTTCCGCGCCGCCGTGTCCCTCGGCCCGTTGACGTTCCCGCGAAATCGTCTATTCGGCAAGCGCCCGAATTCCTCCCGCTGTGCATGAGGACCCGCCGTCCGGTGCACAAGTCTGTGAAAGACTGTGGACGGCTTCGATTCACAAAACTGAATCAATCGGCTGGGTTTTCCACAGTTTGATGACACCGCGTCGCGGGCCTTTTGCCTGTGCCTCAGGCGCGTTGGATCACGCCGGGGTGATGCGTTCGGGGCGAAAGCCCTATATGACCGCTGTTCCTCTTCCCGAACGCCCAGCGAACGACTTATGGCCAGCCTGAAACAGATCCGCTCGACCTTCCTGGACTCCTTCGCGGCCGACGGCCACTCGAAGGTCCACTCGGCCCCTCTGGTGCCCCAGAACGACCCGACGCTGATGTTCGTCAACGCGGGCATGGTGCCGTTCAAGGACTATTTCACCGGCGCGGCGACGCCGCCTTATCCGCGCGCCACCTCGAGCCAGAAATGCGTGCGCGCCGGCGGCAAGCACAATGATCTGGACAATGTGGGCTACACCGCGCGGCACCTGACGTTCTTCGAGATGCTGGGGAACTTCAGCTTCGGCGACTATTTCAAGGAACACGCTATCGAGAGCGCGTGGCGCCTGGTGACGAAGGACTTCGGCCTGGACCCCAAGCGCCTGCTGGTGACGGTCTATATCGACGACGACGAGGCGGCCGCGATCTGGAAGAAGGTCACGGGCTTCTCGGAAGACAAGATCATCCGCATCGCCGGGTCGGACAATTTCTGGGCCATGGGCGACAACGGCCCGTGCGGCCCCTGCACCGAAATCTTCTGGGACTATGGCGACCACGTGCCCGGCGGACCTCCCGGCAGCCCGGACGAGGACGGCGACCGCTTCGTGGAGATCTGGAATCTGGTCTTCATGCAGTTCGAGAAGGAGAACGACGAGATCGTTCGCAAGCTGCCCAAGCCCAGCGTCGATACGGGCATGGGTCTGGAGCGCATGACCAGCGTGCTTCAGGGCAAGAACTCGGTGTTCGACACAGACCTGTTCCAGACCCTGATCGCGGCCTCAGAAGACGCCACCTCGACCAAGGCCCAGGGCGAGCGCGCCGCCAGCCACCGGGTCATCGCCGACCACCTGCGCTCGTCATCCTTCTTGATCGCGGACGGGGTGACGCCGTCCAACGAGGGGCGCGGATACGTGCTGCGCCGGATCATGCGCCGCGCCATGCGTCACGCCCACCTGCTAGGCGCGTCTGACCCCCTGATGCACCGGCTGGTTCCCACGCTGGTGTCCGAGATGGGCGAGGCCTTCCCCGAGCTGAAGCGCGCCCAGGCCTTCGTGGAGGACACGCTGAAGCAGGAGGAGATCCGCTTCCGCACCACCCTCAGCAAGGGCATGGCCCTGTTCGATCAGGCCACCGCCGACTTCAAGGCGGGAGACATGCTGGAGGGCGAAACCGCCTTCACCCTGTACGACACCTACGGCTTCCCTCTGGATCTGACCCAGGACGAGGCGCGCCGGCGCGGCTTCTCGGTCAATGTGGACGGCTTCGAGGACGCCATGTCCCAGCAGCGCGCGCGCAGCCGCGAGCACTGGGCCGGATCGGGCCAGACGGCCACGGCGGGCGAATGGCTGGCCATCCGCGACCGCATGGGCCCCACGGTCTTCACCGGCTATGACGGCGTCGAGGAGTCCGGCGAGGTTCTGGCCATCCTCAAGGACGGCCAGGCGGTGGATGCGGCCGGGCCCGGCGAGACGGTGCAGGTGCTGTTCGACCGCACGGCCTTCTACGGCGAGAGCGGCGGCCAGGCGGGCGATCACGGTATCATCGAATGGCCCGGCGGCGAGGCCCGCGTCACCGATGTGAAGAAGCAGGCCGGCGACCTTCACGTGCATGACGTTGAGATCGTGTCCGGCGGTCTGGCCATCGGCCAGCGCTGCGCCCTGATCGTGGACGCCGACAAGCGCAGCACCACGCGCGCCAATCACTCGGCCGCGCACCTGCTTCACGCAGCGCTGAAGAACGTGCTGGGCGCCCATGTGGCCCAGAAGGGCCAGCTGGTGGACGCCGAGCGGGCGCGCTTTGACTTCAGCCACAACGCCCCGCTGACCGACGCCGAGATCGAGGCCATCGAGGCCGAGGTCAATACGGTGATCCGTCAGAACGCCCCGGCCGAGACGCGCCTGATGACCCCGGACGCCGCCATCGAGGCGGGCGCCATCGCCCTGTTCGGTGAGAAGTACGGCGACGAGGTGCGGGTGCTGACCCTGGGCCGCTCGCTGGTCAGCGACAATGTCGCCTATTCCATGGAGCTGTGCGGCGGCACCCACGTGGCGCGCACCGGCGACATCGGCCTGTTCAAGATCGTGTCCGAAGGCGGCATCGCCGCAGGCGTGCGCCGCATCGAGGCCCTGACCGGCGAGGCGGCCCGCCAGTATCTGGAAGGACAGGCGAAGGTGGCGCGCGGCCTGGCCCGCGAGTTCAAGATGCAGCCCGCCGACGTGCCCGCCCGGGTCGAGGCCATGGCCGCCTCGGTCAAGGCGCTGGAGAAGCAGGTGGCCGAGCTGAAGAAGCAGGTGGCGCTGGGCGGCGGAGGCGGCGCGGACGCGGCGCCGGAGGAGATCGGCGGGATCAAGCTGATCGCGCGGGTGCTGGACGGCGTGGACGGCAAGGGCCTGCGCGGCGTGGCCGAGGACTTCCGCAAGCAGGTGGGCTCCGGCGTGGTGGCCCTGATCGGCGTGACCGACGGCAAGGCGGCGGTGACCGTGGCGACGACCGCCGACGTGGCGGGTCGGGTGAATGCGGCCGATCTGGCCCGCGCGGCGGTGCTGGCCATGGGCGGCCAGGGCGCGGGCGGCAAGCCAGACTTCGCCCAGGGCGGCGCCCCGGACGGCGCCAAGGCCGACGCCGGACTGGACGCGGTGCGGGCGGCGTTGAAAGGCTGAGGACGTAAATGGACGCCACAATCCCCTCATTGATCTTTGCCGCCACATTGATGGCGGGACAGCTCCCGGAGGGGGATTCCACCACATCTGCATCGGAGCAATCTGTTCCGACCGAGGTGGAGGCAGTCGTCGTCGTCGGCGAACGCACCCGAGAGGCGGCTGAATCTTTCGTGCGCTCGGTGGCCGCGCCTGTGGGCGGCCGCAAGGCGGCGGCATGGCGGAACTCGGTCTGTGTCGGTGTGGGCGGCATGCGGGCTGAAGCGGCTCAGCTATTGGTGGACCGGGTCTCCGACTGGGCGCATCAGCTCGGCCTGACCGTCGAGCCGCCCGGGTGTCGACCGCAGATATTCGTCGTCGCGACGACTGATGGCGATGGGACGGCTCGCGATCTGGTGGCTGCTCGTCCCGACGATTTCCGCACGGGGATGTCCGGGGCCGACCAGGGGGCCGCAGCGCTCGAAAGATTTCAGACCTCAGGTCGTCTGATCCGCTGGTGGCACGTGAGTCTTCCCGTAGACGGCGATACCGGGCTGCCCATCGGCCGCTTGCCGGGACAACCGCCCTTCGCTGCCCCGCCCCGGTTGGCGTCGCCGTCCGATTTCGGCTCTTACGGGAGGCGGGTCACGTCGTCGCTTATCGCCGACCAGACCCGAGATGATCTGATGCAGGCGATCATCGTTCTCGATGTGGCGGTGTTCGATCAGGCCAACTTCAGCCAGATCAGCGACTACGTCACTATGGTCGCCCTAGCCCAGATACAGGCGGACGCTGAACCTGCATATCCATCGATTCTCAGGATTTTCAGCGGTGAAGGGCCCCAGGAAGAGAGCCTGACACGTTGGGATCAGGCCTATCTACGCGCCGTGTACGGCGCATCGCAGGAATATGGCGGCGCCGGCGCCAACCTGTCATCCATCGCGCTGACCCTCGCCCGGGAACTGGAGCTTGAGGATCAGCCTGACTAGGCCTTCACCCTCTACTCCCGCGGCAGCCGAACCTGGGCCAGCTTCCAGCTGAACACGCCCCGGCGCTCCATGATCAGGTCGATGCGCTCATGGGGGCGGTCGCGGTCGGTGAGGGTGCCGGCGAAGCGGTTCAGGCCGCGATAGCCGTAGCCGATGCGGATATCCTTTTGGCGGTCCTCGGGCGGCTCCAGCGCCACCTCGTCCTCGTCGCCGATGATGTCGGGCGCCTCGGCGGTCTGGACCATGGCGGCGATGGCCTGGGGCGTGACGAAGACGTCCACCACGCCGGAGATCAGCGATGGCGCCAGCACCAGGCCCAGACCAGCCAGCGGATCGTCGCGCATCTCCGGATCCTCGCGCATGCGGCGCACCAGCTGGGCGTTCAGCTGGGCCTTCAGGTCGTCGCGAACGGCGGGGAAGTCCACCAGACGCTCCAGCCGCGCCTCGTCGCCGGTGCGCGCCGCATTGATCAGCGAACGCACCGCGAAGACCGGCGAAGCGAAATAGGCCACCAGAAACGCACCGATCAGAATGGCGATCAGCCGCGTCAGCAATCGTCGGCTCAAGAGCCGCCCTCCCCATGCATCCCCCGGTCCGTAATCCAGCGTGCGTCGCCCCGCGGGTCAAGCGGACTTGGACAAACGGCGGTCTGTGGATCGGCGAGGCATTGACGCGGGCGACCGCGCCGGGCCCCATGCGCGCCGTTTATGAATCAAGGGGGCTTCATTCCATGACCCGATCCATCGCCCTGATGGGCGCCGCCGTTCTGGCCCTGAGCGCCGCCGCGCCGCTGTCGCAGCCGGTCCAGGCCCAGCCGGTCCCGGCCGAGGCCCAGGCGCAAGACCCGGCCCTGGCGGCGGTCCTGGCCGACTATGAAGCCTTCGACCGGTCCCAGGACCCCATCAGCGCGGGCCGCGAAGGAGACGACGACGCTCTGTCTGAGGTGCCGGACACCTCGCGCGAGGCCGAGCTGGCGCGGGCCGAAACCCTGCGCGGGTTCGCCGCCCGGCTGGACGCCATCGACCCGGCGGGTCTGACCGAGGAAGACCGACTGAACCACGCCTTCATCTCGTGGATCATCGACATGGCCGTGGAGCGGGTGGATTTCGACGGCGGACGTCTGGCCTTCGATTCCGAGGGCGGACCCGGTCAGTGGATCGGCTACATGGCCGGCTCGACCCGCATCACAACGCGCGCCGAGGGCGAGGCTTGGCTGGAGCGGATGTCCGGGCTGGGCGCCTTCTACGACAACGCCCGCATCGACGCGGCGCGGGGGCTTGAGTCCGGCATGGTCCAGACCCGCTCGGTGGTCGAGAACGCCCTGATGCTGGCCGAGACCGACGCGGCCTTCACCGCCGAAAACGATCCTCTGCTGCGCCCGTTCGCCAGCCTGCCCGCCTCAATCCCGGCGGACCTGCAGGAGGGCTGGCGCGCCCGGGCCCGCGAGATCGTGGCCGAGGAGATCGCCCCGCGCCGCCGCGCCTGGGCCGCCTTCCTGCGCGAGGAGTACCTGCCCGCCGCGCCCGAGACCCTGGGTCTGGTTCACCGGCCGGGCGGCCGGGAGTACTACGCCTTCCTGGCGCGCAGCTACACCACCACCGACATGACGCCGGACGAGATCCATGCGCTGGGTCAGTCCGAGGTCGCCCGCATCCGCGCCCGCATGGACGAGGAAATGGCGGCGGCGGAATGGGAGGGTGACTTCGCCAGCTTCCTCGATTTCCTGCGCACCGATCCGCAGTTCTACGCCACCAGCCGCGAGGACCTGCTGAAGGAGGCGTCCGAAATGGCCAAGCGGGCCGACGGGGGCCTGCCGGCCCTGTTCGGGACCCTGCCGCGCCTGCCCTATGACGTGCGGCCCGTGCCCGAGGAGATCGAGGCCAACTACACCACCGGCCGCTACTTCGCCGGCTCCATGGAAGCCGGCCTGCCGGGCGGCTACATCGTCAACACCAGCCGGCTGGACCAGCGCCCGCTGTACGAACTGCCGGCCCTGACCCTGCACGAGGCGGTGCCCGGCCACCACCTGCAGATCGCCCTGCAGCAGGAGGCCGAGGCCGGCCCCTATTTCCGGCGCGGCGCCAATGTGACCGCCTTCACCGAGGGCTGGGGCCTGTACGCCGAATATCTGGGCGAGGAGATGGGCTTCTATCGCACCTCCTATGAGCGGTTCGGGCGCCTGTCCTACGAGATGTGGCGGGCCTGCCGTCTGGTGGCCGACACCGGCATCCACTGGCTGGGCTGGGAGATCGAACAGGCGCGCGCCTGTTTCACCGAGAACTCGGCCCTGGCGCCGCACAACATCGAGACCGAGCTGCAGCGCTACATCGGCTGGCCCGGCCAGGCCTTGGCCTACAAGATCGGCGAGATCCGCCTGCGCGAGATCCGCGGCCGGGCCGAAGCGGCCCTGGGCGAGGATTTCGACGTGCGCGCCTTCCACGACGCCCTGCTGGTGGACGGCCCCCTGCCGCTGGACCTGCTGGACCAGCGCATGGACGCATGGATCGCGGAGCAGACGGCGGAGGACTAAAGGCCCAGGTCCTGCCGCGTCTTCTTCGTCAACTTTCCGGCGATGATCGCGTGCGCCGTCGCCAGATGGTCGGCGAGCTCGTCGTCGGGCCAGTCGGCGGGGTCGGCCAGGTTGACCCATTTGGCCCGGGCCAGATAGGGCGCGGGGCGGGCTTGGCCGGTTTCGGTCAGAACCTCATAGGCGATGTCGCTGACCTTGAACGAAACGCCGCCTTGCGCGCCCACCATGCAGAACATCTTGCCGCCGACCCGATAGGCGTCGTGATCCTCGCCGAACGGATGGTCCAGCGTCGCGGCGGGCAGGGACAGGCACAACCGCTTGATCCCCGCCCGGTCCATGATCAGGCGTCCACGCCGATGCCGACGGGACAGGCCACGCCGGTGCCGCCGATGCCGCAATAGCCGGCGGGGTTCTTGGCCAGATAGCCCTGATGGTAGCCCTCGGCGAAATAATACGCTGGGCGCGGGGCGATCTCGGTGGTGATGGGGCCCATGCCGACCCGCTTCAGCGCCGCCTCATAGGCGTCCTTCGACGCCTCGGCCGCCGCCTTCTGGGCGTCGTCGGCGTAATAGATGGCCGAGCGGTACTGGGTGCCCGTGTCGCCGCCCTGACGCATGCCCTGGGTGGGGTCGTGGTTCTCCCAGAACGCCTTGAGCAGGTCGTCATAGGTGATCTCCTCGGGGTTGAAGATCACCTCCACCGCCTCGGTATGCCCGGTGCGGCCGGTGCAGACTTCTTCATAGGTGGGATTGGGGGTGATCCCGCCCGCATAGCCCACGGACGTCACCCAGACGCCCGGCAACTGCCAGAAAACCCGCTCCACGCCCCAGAAACAGCCCATGCCGAACACGGCGCTCTGGAAGCCCTCGGGGTGCGGCCCCTTGAGCGGGCGGCCCGAGACGAAATGCACCTCGTCGGTGGGCAACGGCTGGTCGCGGCCGGGCAAGGCGGTTTCGGCGGTGGGCAGGTCGGCGGATTTGGAAAACAGCATGGGATCGCCTCTTAAATGGGTCCAGCCGCATATGGGAAGCCCGACGGCGCTTGCCCAGACGCTCCGCCTGTTCTATCAGCCTCGCCTCCGCTGGATCGACCGTCCGGCGGGCCGCGCACGGCGTGGAACGGACAGGTGGCGGAGTGGTCGATCGCGCACGCTTGGAAAGCGTGTGTACGTGAAAGCGTACCGAGGGTTCGAATCCCTCTCTGTCCGCCACCGGCCTGCCCTGGGCCTCTTGCTTCACGCACCAGTCGCCAAGCCCCCGACAACACGGCCCATCTTCGCCTGCGGCCTGACCGTTCGGCCCTCGTTTCCGACGCTGTGACGCCATGACCCGCCAAACGGCGATGCACGTCTCTGCCCGCTTTGGGGCACACCCGGTTTCACCCGCCGCCACCTGTTCCGCCTGTCAGTTGCGTTTTTTGAGTACCTCGCGAACCGCCACACACGGCGGTATGGCGCGTATAAAACTGCCCGGTAAACCGGTCCGTCAGGATTCCGCCGACTGCATGGTCTGCACCTGACCGTCGAGCCGTCCGTTGACGGCCGCCTCGGCCAGCAGCCGGGCGACATCCGCGCGCGACGCCGATGCGGTTATGTCCACCGCCTCGCCCAGAATGGGCTCTCCCCCCGGCCCGTCGTCGCTCAAGGCGACCGGACGCAGAATGGCGTAGGTGAGACCCGAGCGCTTGAGGTGCTCGTCGGCGACATGTTTGGCCTTGAGATAATGGGCGAGGTCGCCCGAAGGGTTGGCCTGATCGGCGCCAACAGAACTGAGCATCACGAACCGGTTCACCCCGGCTTGCTGCGCCAGATCGATCAGGCGTCTGGCGCCGTCGCGATCCACAGCGTCCGTCATTTCGGAACTGGACGACCCGCCCGCGCCGGCGGCGAACACCACCGCGTCCATGCCCGCGCACACATCATCCGGCAGATCGGTCAGATCGCCCTGTCGCAGTTGCACACCGGACGGCAGCGCGGAGGTGTCAGATTCCTCCCGCACCAGGGCGGTCGGCGCCGCGCCCTGATCGAGGAGATAGCGGACGAGGTGCAGACCGGTCTTGCCGGTGGCGCCGGCGACGAGGACGGACATGGTCATGGGAAATCCTTTCAGGGGAGAGAGCCGACGATCCGCTCGCCGTCAGGTTTGATCGGGACGCCCCCGGCGCGGCAGGGGCCGCCTCAATAACGGACTCTGGCCGGCGCCGGCCCGGAGACCGGCGGGGCGCGGCGGGCTCACGGCAGGAAGAGCGACTTCACGTTGATGAACTCCTTCAGGCCGAAGCCGCCGTGTTCTCGCCCGTATCCGGAATCCTTGACCCCGCCGAAGGGCATGTTCGGATCTGCGGCGCCAAAGGAATTGATCCGCACCATGCCCGTATCGAAATGGTCGCGGGCCAGCCTGAAGGCCCTGTCCTCGTTCCGGGAGAAGATACCGCCGCCGAGGCCGTAGCGGCTGTCATTGGCCAGACGCATGGCGTCTTCGTCGTCCCGGGCGCGGATGATGGAGGCGACCGGGCCGAAGATCTCGTCGTCATAGGCCGGCATGCCGGGGGCGAGATCGGCCAGGACGGTGGCCGGATAGTAGGCGCCCTGGCGGTCCGCCGCCTCACCCCCGCAAAGGACCTTCGCGCCTTTCGCGACGCTGTCCTCGACCTGCCCCTTTACGGTCTGGAGCTGCTCTTCACTGGAGAGCGGGCCGAGCTGGCAGTCCTCGTCCATGGGGTCGCCGAGGGTGATGGCTTCCATCCGGGCCACGAACTGGTCGACAAAGTCGTCGTAGACCTTGTCGGTCACGATGAAGCGCTTGGCGGATACGCAGGTCTCGCCATTGTTGAAGAGCCGCCCCATGACCGAGAATTTCACGGCCGTCTCGATGTCAGCGTCCTCCAGGACCAGATAGGCATCGTTCGAGCCCAGCTCGAGCACGGTCTTCTTCAGCGCCTTGGCCGCGACCGCTCCGACGTGCCGTCCTGCCTCGTCGCTGCCGGTCAGGGTCACACCGCGCACCCGGGGATGGGCGATCAGGGCGTCGCTGGTGTCATGGTCGATGACGACAACCTGGAACAGGTCCTCGGGCAGACCGGCCTCTATGCAAAGCTCCCGCAGCCGCAGACCCGACCCGGTGCAGATGCTGGCATGCTTGAGGACGCAGCCGTTGCCCGCCATCAGGCTGGCGGCCAGGACGCGGACCGGCTGGTAGAGCGGAAAATTCCACGGCTGGATCGAATAGATGACGCCGACCGGCTGATAGCTGACGACGCCGCGCTGTCCATCGGCGCCGTATGTGCGCTCCTCATCGGCGAGGAGGTCTGGCCCGTTAGCCGCTGTGTAGTCGAGGATCGCAGCGCAGAGCTCGACTTCGGTCGCGCCGTCCTTCAGGAGCTTTCCGGTTTCGCGGGTCATGAGGGCGGCCAGCTCATCGGCATGATCGCGCAGCTTTTGCCCGACCGCTTTCAGGACCGGCGCCCGCTCCATGTGTGTCCGCCCACGCCAGTCCAGGAATGCTGCGTGGCAGGCCTCGACCCGGTCGCTCGCCTCTTGCCGGCTCATGACGTCATAGGTCTGGAGTTCTTTCCCGGTTGCGGGATTGATCGTGGTGATGGTCGGCATGCTGGCCCTTTCCGGATGACACAAGGCAACGCCGCCCGGCGCCAGGCGTTGCTTCTGTGAACCCGGAATTGCCCTGGGATCTGCCTCACGGCGCCGGTGGCAGGCCGGCTAAAGGCTCCTTCGCAGGGAACGCAACGGAATGGCTGCCCGGGCGCTGGACACTCCGACGCCCATCACACGAAAGACCAGGACATGAGCTCCAAAGCCCTTTTCATCACCGGCGCATCGAGCGGCATCGGCGCGGCGACGGCCCGTCTCGCCGTCGCCAGGGGCTGGCAGGTCGGGCTGTTCGCCCGATCCCGGGACAAGCTCGACGCGCTCGTGGATGAACTCGGCGAGAAGGCCGTGGCCCTGCCGGGGGACGTGACCAGGCTCGAAGAGGTGACGACGGCCATTTCGAAATTCACCTACCGGACCGGCCGACTGGATGCGGCTTTCGCCAACGCCGGCATGGGATTGTCGACGTCGGGCGCCGAGGCGGGCGACCCGGAGGAATGGGCGAGCATGATCGACGTCAACGTCCTCGGCCTTCTGTGGACCGTGAAGGCGGCCATGCCGCATCTGAAACAGCGTGCGGGTCATCTGCTGCTGACAGGGTCGGCCGCAGGCCGGCGTCATATCTCCGGTTCCGTCTACGGCGCGACGAAGTGGTTCGTGCACGGGTATGGAGGCAATCTCGCCGAAGAGATGAAGGCGTTCGGCGGTCGCTGTACGGTAATCGCGCCGGGCATGGTCGACACCCCCTTCTTCGATGAGCCCAAACCGGACAAGCTTCAGCCCGAAGACGTGGCGGACGCTGCCCTGTTCGCCCTTGAGGCCGACCCCCGCTGCGCCGTCAACGAGATCTTCCTGATGCCGACGGGATGACGGCCGTGAACCCGATCCGGTGATGCAGCGGTCTCCGCTCCCGTCTGGCCGGACGCATCCAGCAGGCCTGTGCTCAGTGGAGACGCGTTGCCGTTGGACTGACAGCACCGCCACGGCCTGCGCGCCTCCCAGGGCGGCGGATCAACCTCTGAAGCTCGCTCACCTCACCGTTATGGCCCCGGGGAAATCCGCGGCTCCCCCGGCTATAGCCAGAAGTTCGAGAAGTCCTCGTGATTTCCGTACAAGAGGATCCGCATGTCGGCGAGACCGTCGCCGTTGACGTCGGCGGACAGCACGGTGAAGCCTGCGCCGGCGTTGTGGGTCAGGGTGATCTGGCCGGCCTGGGCGGTGAAGGAATCCACCAGCGAGAAGGCCTGGTCGCCTTCGGTGTTGAGGTCGGCGTCGATGCCGGACAGATCGATAATGTCGTCGTCGGAGAGATCCATGATCCGGTCATAGTCGGCATAAGAACTGTCGGAGACGCCCGTATAGACGAACCGGTCCGAACCGGCCCCGCCGGTCAGATAATCCCGGCGCGCGCCGCCGTTCAGCACATCATCCCCCGCCCCGCCGTCGATGGTGTCGACACCGCCGCCCCCGTTGATGACGTTGGCGCCGCTGTTGCCGGTGAGGATGTTGTGGGCCGCATTGCCGATCAGGTTCACGTTGCGGTCGCCCAGGAGCGTGGCGGCCTCGATGGACTGTCCGTTCAGGTCGAAGCTGACGGTGGAATAGACCAGGTCGTAGCCCTCGCCGCCGCGCTCGATGACCACGTCCCGGGCATGGTCCACATGGTAGATGTCGTCGCCCGCGCCGCCGGCCATGGTGTCGATGCCGCCGCCCCCGTTGATGACGTTGGCGCCGCTGTTGCCGGTGAGGATGTTGTGGGCCGCATTGCCGATCAGGTTCACGTTGCGGTCGCCCAGGAGCGTGGCGGCCT
>NZ_JBLGCI010000014.1:0-79584 GCF_047617075.1 Brevundimonas sp. | reverse complement strand
TGGTCCCCCTCCCCCAAAGGGGGAGGATTGATGCGCCTCGACGTTCTTCTGGTCGCGCGCGGTCTGTTCGACACGCGCGCCCGCGCCCGCGCCGCCATCGAGGCGGGCGGGGTGACGGTGGACGGCGAGCCTGCAAAGGCCCCGGCGCAAAAAGTGGACGAGGACGCCGTCCTCACCGCCGAGCCGGCGCACCGCTTCGTGGGCCGCGCGGCGTTGAAGCTGGATCACGCTCTGACCCTGTGGCCGGTGGCGGTGGAGGGGCGGGTGGTTCTGGACGTGGGCGCCTCCACCGGCGGTTTCACCGAGGTGTGCCTGGAGCGCGGCGCCGCCCACATCTACGCTGTGGATGTGGGACAGGGCCAGATGCACCCGGCCGTGGCCGCCGACCCCCGCGTGGTCAATCTGGAGAAGGCCGACGCCCGCAATCTGACGCCCGACATCATCGACCGGGCGCCCGAACTGATCGTCTGCGACGTCAGCTTCATCGGCCTGGCCAAGGCCCTGCCCACCCCCCTGTCGCTGGCCGCGCCGGGGGCCGATCTGGTCACCCTGGTCAAGCCGCAGTTCGAGATGGAAAACCGGGGCGAGGTGGGCCGCAAGGGCGTGGTGCGCGATGCCGAGGCCCGCGCCGCCGCACTGGACCGCGCCGTCGCCTGGCTGGGCGAGCAGGGCTGGACCGTCCGCGAGACCGCTGACAGCCCCATCACCGGCGGTGACGGCAATCGCGAATATCTGGTCTGGGCGACCCGGCGCGCCTGATCGGCGTCAGCGGGCCGAAACGGCCCTCTCCCGACGGGAGAGGGCCTTCGGGTCTCAGTCCACGTGGTCCTTGCCCGCCGTCTTGTCGCCGCGCGCCAGGGCGAAGACGACGCCGGACAGGGCGGCCAGGGCCACCAGGTTGGGCAGGGCCATGGCGGCGTTGGAGATGTCGCCCATGCGCCAGACGAACTCGATCTGCTGGAACGAGCCCACGAAGATCATGCCCACCCACAGCAGACGCCACGGAATGGCGACCCGCTGGCCGAACAGGTGCGTCGCCGCCCGCTCGCCGTAGTAGCTCCAGGTCAGCAGGGTGGTGAACACGAACAGGATCAGGGCGACCGACGCCACCAGTCCGCCGATGGTGGTGGCCCCGAACAGCACCTGCGGGAACACGGCGGAATAGGCCGCCAAGGTCATCTCGAACCCGCGCAGGTCCGAGTTCCACACATGCTCCACCACGCCGTCGCCGGCGGGGAAGGCGCCCTGCACCGTCAGCATGACCAGGCCGGTCATGGTGCAGATGATCATGGTGTCGATGAAGGTGCCCATCATGGCGAAACGGCCCTGACGCGCCGGATCGTCGGTCTGGGCCACGGCGTGGGCCATGGGGGTCGAGCCCTGACCCGCCTCGTTGGAGAACAGGCCGCGCGCCACGCCGGCGCGGATGGCCATCATGACGCCCGCGCCGAGGAAGCCGCCGGTGGCCGCCGTGCCGGTAAAGGCGCTGCTGAAGATCAGGCCGAACGACGCCGGCAGGTCCTCAATGTTCAGGATCAGGGCCAGCAGCGCCATCAGCAGATAGGCGATGGCCATGATCGGCACGACCTTCTCGGCCACGCTGCCGATGGACTTGATGCCGCCGATGATGACCACGAACACGGCCGCGGCCACGAACAGGCCAGCCGCCCATTCCGGGATCGGCGCCAGGCTGGTGATGGAGTCCGCGATGGAGTTGGACTGGATCATATTGCCCGTCGCGATGGCCGAGAACAGGGTGCCCAGACAGAACAGGATGGCTAGCCAGGTCCACTTCTTGCCCAGGCCCTTCATGATGTAGCTCATGGGCCCGCCGCGGTAGGCGCCGTCAGGCCCCACGTCACGGAACCGCACCGCCAGCGAGCCCTCCGCGAACGCGAGGGCCATACCGAACAGGGCCGTTACCCACATCCAGAACAGGGCGCCGGGGCCGCCCAGGGTGAGGGCCGTGGCGACGCCTGCCAGATTGCCGGTGCCCACCTGGCCCGACAGGGCGGTGGACAGGGCCGCGAAGGGCGAGATCTCGCCCTTGCCAGACGTGCTCTTTTTGAACAGCCCGGCGAAGGCCTCGCCCAGCTTCAGGATCGGATAGAAGCGCAGGCCGATCATGATCCAGGCGCCCACGCCCAGCAGCACGATGACCATGGGCGGGAAAGGGATGAGCGCCTCGCCGTTCCACGTTCCGCCCCAGATGAAATCGCTGACGTTGGTCACGCCCGCGTAAAAGGCCTCGATCCCCTGAGGAGCCGGTGTCGTCATATCGGATAATCCCCCAACGCCCGCACTCACGGGCCGTTACTGGGCGTTACTTAGACGGTAAACGGAGCTCATGGCCAGCCCTGCGGGCGACGGTTCAGTCACAGGTTGAGAAGAATAATGAGAAGCGGTCGCAATTGCCTTGACCGCAGATGTCTGTCGCGTATGCAGGCGCCCGTTGCAGAAATCGGGGATGTCCATGCTTCGCCACACGCTTTTCGCCGCCGTAGCCACAGCGCCGCTGCTTCTCGCCCAGCCTGTCATGGCCCAGGTCGCGCCTGCCGCCGAGCCGGTGGAAGTGGACGAAATCGTGGTGGTCGGCGCCCTGACGGACGTGGTGCTGGACCGCGAAGAGCTTCAGCTGACCCAGGCCAACGACCTGCAGGACATCTTCCGCTCAACTCCCTCGGTGGCGGTGGGCGGCGGCGTCAGCATCGCCCAGAAGATCTATGTGCGCGGCCTCGAGGATTCGCTGCTGAACGTCACCGTGGACGGCGCCCCCCAGCGCGGCACCCTGTTCCATCACATCGGCCGGGTCTCCATCGAGCCGGAACTGCTGGAGACGGTCGAACTGCAGACCGGCGCCGGCGAGGCGACCGCCGGCTTCGGCGCGGTTGGCGGCGCAATCCGGTTCCGCACCGTCGATCCGGTGGACATGCTTCGTGACGGCCGTGACTTCGGCGGCATCGCGAAGGCGGGCTGGTTCTCCAATGACGGCGAGAAATACAGCCTGACCGGCTTCGGCCGCCTGTTCGGCGAGGTCGGCCTGCTGGCCTCTTATGTCGTGGTCAATCGCGACGAGGTGGAGGACGGCGACGGCGACGTCCTGCGCGGCACGGCGGCGGAGCAGCGCCTGGGCTTCATCAAGCTGGGTGGCGAACTTGGCGGCGGTCACCGTATGGCCGTCAGCTACGAGATGCGCGACGAGGAAGGCGAGTTCGGCCAGCGGCCCAACTGGCCCGTTCTGGCGGGCGATGTGCTGTTCCCGGGCGAGGGTCAGCGCCGCACGGCCGTGGCCAACTATGGCTTTGATTCCGGCCTGGGCTGGGATCTGGAGGCCACCGGCTACTGGACCCGCACCGAGTTCACTCAGGACCGCTATGATCGCTGGGGCCTGTACGGCGCCGAGATCGAGAGCATCGGCTTCGACCTGCGCGGACGCTTCGACATCGGTGCGCACCGGGTGACGGCGGGCGTCGAGCATCGCCGCGACGAGGTGGTCAGCCAGTATCTGGACGATCCCGCCGTGTGGGGCCCCTGGGCCTGGGATCCTGCGGTGGGCCGCTTCACCGAGGAGGGAACCCTGTCGGCGGTCTATGTTCAGGACCACTGGCGCCCGACCGAGGCTCTGCTGGTCAGCTTCGGCGCCCGCTATGACGACTATGAGCTGGAGCAGATCACCTTCAACGACCAGACCGCCAGCGACGGCTTCAGCTTCAACGCCGGCCTGGAATACGACCTGACCACGGACCTGACCTTCAACATCGGCTACGCCGAGGCCTTCCGCGGCAAGGAGATCGGCGACGCCTTCACCATCGAGCAGCGTCCCGGCCGCATCTCACTGCAGCCCGGACTTCAGCCCGAGGAAGTGGAGAATTTCGAGGTCGGCGTGGCCTGGGCGCGCGATGGCTTCACGGCCTCGGCGGTCTATTACGACATGGCCATCGACAATGTGATCCTGGACCAGCTGGGCTCGGGCCCCGCGCCGCAGAACTCCACCTATTACGAGAACGTGGGCCGCTATGAGTCCGACGGGATCGAGCTGCGCGCCGGTTATCGCACCGGCCCGTTCGCCGTGGACGCCTATTTCAACAGCTACGATTCCGAGCTGAACGACCGCCAGATCGAGGGGTATGAACAGATCGCCCTGGGCAACTCCATGGGCGACAGCTGGAACCTGACGGCCAGCTATGACCCGTCCGACCAGCTGTCGTTCCAGGCTAGCGTCACCCGCTATGACGATCTGAACGACATCGAGGTCCTGTACCGCGAGGTCGAGCTGGGCTGGATCGGCGACACCCAGTTCGTGGACAAGCCCGGCTACACCACCGTGGACCTGTTCGGCCGCTGGGCGCCGTTCGCCAATCCGGACGTGGAAATCCTCGCGGCGGTCTACAACCTGTTCGACGAGACCTACCGCGCCCACGCCAGCCCCGCCGACTACAGCGACATTCCCGGGTACGAGATCGTTCAGGGGGTGAACGAGCCGGGCCGCAACGTCCGCCTGACGGTGGCGTACCGCTTCTGATGCGCCGCGCCCGGCCCGCGATCCGGTTGTGGCACCGCTGGTTCGGCCTTCTGGCCGGCCTGTGGCTGTTGCTGCTCGCGGTGACCGGGTCGGTCATCACCTACTACGACGAGCTGGACACGGCGCTGAACCCGGACCTGCGCCTGGCCGAGGCCGCGTCCGCCCCCGCTGTGGAGGCGCCGGTCACGACCGCGATCGCGTCGGCGAAGGCCGAACTGCCCGAGTTCACCGCCTGGCACATCGATCTTCCAGATCGTCCGCGCGAGTCCATCTGGATGATCGGCTCCGCTCAGGTTGATGGACGCGAGGTGTCCGTCCAGGCGTTCGGCCATCCCGAAACCGGGGCCTTCATCGGCTGGCGCGAAAGCGGGGTCTGGTCGCTGCACCGCCATCATTTGCCGGACCTGTTCTACGGCCTGCATGTGGATCTGCTGACCGCGCCGTGGGTCACGTGGTTCTTCGGACTGGTCAGCCTGCTTTGGCTGATCGACCATTTTCTGGCTGTGGTGCTGGCGGTGCCCCGCATCGCCCTGTGGAAGGACGCTTTCCGGCTGAAGGGGCGAGCCGGCAGCCTGCGCCGCCTGTTCGACTGGCACCGTGCGCCCGGCATGTGGGCCTGGCCGGTGACCTTCGTTCTGGCCCTGACCGGCGTGACCCTGGCCTGGCCGGAGGACAGCCGGACGGCGGTGCGCTTGGTCGCGCCCGTGTCCGAACGGCTGGATTTCTCCTTCCCGGATCGCCCCGTCGAAACGCCCGCCGTCTCCATCGAACAGGCCATGGCCCGCGTGGGTCCGGCGGAGGATGTGGACAGCGTGCGCCTGATCCCGCGCAAGGGCGTCTATGGCGTGCGCACCTTCGACCCGCGCGATCCGGACTATCAGGGTCGGCTGTGGACCTATGTGGACATGACCGACGGCCGCGTGGTGGCCAGCCGTCACGACAACGGCGAGGGCGCGGGCGACGCCTTCTTCGCCTGGCAGTATCCGCTGCATTCGGGCCAGGCGTTCGGCGAGATCGGGCGGGCGCTGGTCTTCCTGGGCGGGATCGTCACGGCGGCCTTATGCTGGACCGGTGTGGATCTGTGGCTCAGACGTAGGCGCAGGTCGGCCTGATCACTCAGCCGGCGGGCAGCCCTCGAACGGACCGGCGTCCACCACCGTCAGGGTCGACATGTTCAGGGGCATGACCGGCGCCATCGAGCCGCGCCCGTGGCCGGTGTACAGGTCGATCTTGTTTCCCTTGATGGCCCCGCCCGTGTCCGAGGCGTACCAGAACCCGTCGTGGGTGCTGCCGTCCGCCAGACGCAGGCCCACGGTTTCGCGGATGTACAGGCGGGTGCGGCGGGGCACCACGCGGGGGTCGATGGCCACGGTGCGCATGGCGATGGGCTGGCACCCCAGGGAGTCCATACCCGTCGCCCCGCCGCCGCCCGCGTGATACAGCCGCGCCGACAGTCGCCAGTCGGGCTCGGCCTCATGCAGCGACGCTTCCAGCAGCGCCTGCGCCTCCGCAGCGGCCTGTTCCTCGGCGATGATCTCGCTGTAGGCCACAGGGCCTTCCAGCGCCGGCTCGGCCTGGGCCGGGTCGGCGAACAGCATCATCAGGGCGGCCATGGCGGCGGCGATGGTCAGCATGAATCGGACTCGATGACGCCGGCCCCCGTGATCGCCGGCGGGGGCTGAATGACTCATCCTGCTGGCGAAATCGTGGCGAAGCGGTGGACCGCGACGCCGCGCGGCGGCATGCAAGAGGCAGCGGCTTTCGGAGACCTGCATGCGCGACCACCCATCCACGCCCCTGACCGGATATCCCGAGCGCTCGGATGAGGCGATGACATCCGCCGCGACCGCGTTCCGCGAACACATGTCCCGGCGGCGCACCGTACGCGAGTTCTCGGACCGACCCGTCCCCCGCACGGTCGTGGAGCAGGCCATCCTGACCGCCGGCTCCGCCCCGTCCGGAGCCAATCACCAGCCCTGGTTCTTCACGGTGATCGAAAGCGCCGGGGCCCGCGCCCGCATTCGCCAGGCGGCCGAGGCGGAGGAGCGCGAATTCTATGCTGAAAAAGCGCCGCAGGAATGGCTGGACGCCCTGGCCCCGCTGGGCACCGACCCGGACAAGGGCTTTCTGGAGGTCGCGCCCGTCCTCATCGCGGTCTTCGGCCAGAAGCGCGGCGGCCCCCAGCCCGGCGACGACCGCAAGAACTACTATGTCAACGAAAGCGTCGGGATCGCCACGGGCATGCTGATTTGCGCCCTGCATCAGGCGGGGCTGGCGACCCTGACCCACACCCCCGCGCCCATGGGGTTTCTGAACGAGATCTGCGGCCGCCCGGACAACGAAAAGCCGTTCCTGCTGCTGGTGGCCGGACATCCGGCGCCCGGCGCCACCGTTCCCCTCGCGGCGCTGGACAAGAAGCCCCTGGCGGCGATCGCGACCTGGATCTGAGGTGGAGACGCACCGCGTGATGGGCTAAGCGCAGAAACAGACTCAACTCGGATGCTCGTCATGAAACGCACCCTGATCGCCCTCGCCGCCGTCGCCCTGATCGCCGCGCCCGCCGCCGACGTGGGGGCCTGGGGCGCCACGGGCCACCGTCTGATCGGGGTGGCGGCCATGCGCCAGCTGCCCGAGGAAATCCCCGCCTTCCTGCGCACCACCCAGGCCGCGACCGAGGTCGGCGAACTCGCCCGCGAACCGGACCGCTGGAAAGGCGGGCCCCGCACCCACGCCCGCGAGCGTGACACCGCCCATTTCATCGACTTCGACGACACCGGCCATGTGCTGACCCCCGCCGGCCCGCACATCGACGCCATGCCCGAGCTGCGCAGCGAATATGACGCCGCCCTGACCCGGGCGGGCCTCAGCGTCGACACCGCCGGATACCTCTATTACGCCCTGATCGACGGCTGGCAGCAGCTGGTGCGCGACTTCGCCTACTGGCGCGTGCTGAACGCCGCCGAGGCCCGCGAGACCGATCCCGCCCGCCGCGCTTGGTACGCCGAGGACCGCCGCCGCCGCGAGGGCCTGCTGATCCGCGACCTGGGCGTGTGGGCGCACTATGTGGGCGACGCCAGCCAGCCCCTGCACACCACCATCCACTACAACGGCTGGGACGGCGACACCGCGAACCCGGAAGGCTTCACCCGCTCGCGCCGCACCCACGGGCTGTTCGAAGGCGCCTATGTGCGCGGCGTGGCGCGGCTGGATCTGGTGGAGACCGCCATGCCCCAGGCGGACCTGAGCGAAGCCGCCATCGAGCGCCGCACGGCCGCCTATCTGGGCGACAGCCTGGCGCAGGTGACGCCATTCTACCGGCTGGAACGGGACGGCGCTTTTGCTGAGGGCGACGCGCGCGGCGGCGCCTTCGCGGTGGAGCGGCTGGGCGCCGGCGCCGGCGAACTGCGCGACCTGATCGTGCTGGCCTGGCGCGAGAGCGCGAACGCCCGCGTGGGCTGGCCCGCCGTGGCCGTGGCCGAGGTGGAGGCGGGGACCGCCGATCCCTGGGACGCCATGATCGGGACGGACTGACCCTTTGGCGCGATCGCCCGAAGACTGGCTGAAACAGGCGCTCGACCACCAGAACGCGGGGCGGCTGGACGAGGCCGTCGCGGGGTTCGAAGCCCTGCTGGCGCTGCGGCCCGAGCTGACCGACGTCTGGTTCGACCTGGGCAGGCTGCGTCGAAGGATCGGCCGCTCGGATGCGGCGCTGGACGCCTATGATCAGGCGATCAGGCTCGGCGTTCGGGGGCCGGAGGAGGCGCGGCTGAACCGGGCCGTGATCCTGTCGGAGGACCTGCATCGACCTGACGAGGCGGAAGCCGAGCTGAACGCCGCACTGAAGCTGAATCCCCGCTTTGCGCCCGCGTGGCTCAATCTGGGCAATCTGCACGAGGACCGCGGACGGCGCGACCCGGCGCGCGCGGCTTATGAACAGGCCCTGACGCTGGAACCCGGCAATGTGCTGGCGCTGGCCCGCCTGGCGGGGGTGGCGCGGGCCTCGGGTCCGGACGATCCACTGATTGCGCGGCTCCGGTCGGCTCTGAAGGCCATCGGCGCGGGATCGCCGGATGAGCGCATGGCGCGGGCGGACCTGGGGTTCGCCCTCGGTCGCATGCTGGACGAGGCGAGCGCGTATGATGAGGCTTTCGCGGCCTATGCCCAGGCCAACCGCGACAGCCGCCTGATCCCCGGCCCGCCCGGCGCTCGCTATGATCGGGCGGCGCAGGAGGCGGTGGTGGACCAGCTGATTGCGGCCTTTCCCGACGCGGGGAACGGTGAGGGCGGCGACAACGCCCCCCTCTTCATCTGCGGCATGTTCCGCTCCGGCTCGACCCTGACCGAACAGATCCTGGCCGCCCACAGCCGGGTTACGCCGGGCGGCGAGCTGGAGCTTTTGCCCGCTCTCGTCAGCCGTGAACTGCAGCCGTGGCCGGACAGCCTGAAGACGCTGGACGCCGGGCGGATCGCGGCCCTGCGCGGGACCTATCTGGACGGCCTTCGCGCGCGCCTTCCCGGCGCCGATGTGATCACCGACAAGCGTCCGGACAATTTCCTGCACGTGGGCCTGATCAAGACCTTGTTTCCAGCCGCGCGCATCATCCACACCCGCCGGGACCCGATGGACAACTGCCTGTCGTGCTGGTTCCTGCACCTCAGCCACGCCATGCCGTGGGCGCTGGATCTGGAGGACGCGGCCCACTGGCTGATCCAGCAGGAGCGGCTGATGGATCACTGGAAGTCCCTGTGGCCGGACGACATCCACACACTGGATTACGACGCCCTGGTGGCTGAGCCGGAAGCGAAGGTGCGCGGCCTGCTGGATTTCTGCGGGCTGGACTGGGAGGACGGCTGCCTGTCGTTCCACGGTCTGGACAACGCCGTGCGGACGGCCAGCGTGTGGCAGGTGCGTGAGCCGCTGTATCGCCGGGCGTCGGGCCGCTGGCGCAACTACGAGCCCCATCTGGGACCGTTGAAGGCCGCCCTGGACCGGGCCTGACTTTCGCCGCGGCGTTCGGGGTTGTAGGGGAGCGACATGACCGAACTGACCCCGCCCGCCGTGATCCTCGACAAGCCGCAGATGGCCGACAACATCGGCTCGGTGGCGCGGGTGATGGCCAATTTCGGCCTCGCGGACCTGCGGCTGGTCGCGCCGCGCGACGGCTGGCCCCAGGACCGGGCCTGGGCCACCGCGTCCGGCGCCGACTGGGTGCTGGAGGGCGTGCGCGTGTTTGGTACGGTGGCCGAGGCCATCGCCGACCTGAACACCGTGTTCGCCACCACCGCCCGCCCGCGCGAGACCCGCCAGCCGGTGCGCACCCCGCGCGAGGCGTCCCGCGTGCTCTATGACGACACCGCCTCGGGCCTGAAGGCCGGGCTGCTGTTCGGCGGCGAGCGGGCGGGGCTGGAGACCACCGACATCGCCTTGACCTCGGGCATCGTCACCATCCCCATCGACCCCCGCCACCATTCGCTGAACCTGGCCCAGGCCGTGGCCATCAACGCCTATGAATGGCGGACGCTTGTTCTGGACGCCCCGCCGCCGAAGTTCCGCCAGGGCGAGCCGCCGGCGTCCAGCGACCTGCTGCGGGGCATGTACGAGCATCTGGAAGCCGAACTGGACGCGGGCGGCTTCTTCCATCCGCCGGAGAAGAAGCGGTCCATGAGCCAGAACCTGCGCGTCATGCTGGGCCGGGCCGCCTTCACCGAGCAGGAGGTGGCCACCTTCCGCGGCGTGATCCACGCCCTGTCGAAGGGGCGCGGCCGCGTGCTGGCGAAGATGGCGGAGAAGAAGGCGCGCGGGGAATGAAGGCGCGCTCTTCACATGCTGCATGAAGCGTGGCTCATTCGCCGAATGATGTTCCGGACGATACTTTTATGCATGGGGCTGGCCTTCTGCCTGGCCGCCACCGATGCGATCTCACAACCCTATCGCGCCAGCACGCCTTTGCCGCTGGCCGGGATTCTGGATGACGCTCCGGCCGAAGCGGCGGGCGTTTTTGAGATTGTGGATGGTGGGCTCCGCCACAAAGCGAGCGGGTTTGAGTGCCCGTCGCTCGGCGCCGGCATAGTGCTTTCGGCCGTTGGGGCGGGGGCTTTGCCCGGGCAGGTGGAGACCGATGCTGCGTTCTGCGAATACTCGGACGGTGCCGACTCTGTGGCGAAGGTGGTGTTCAATCGACCTCCGTCTGGCGCGAGGCTTCTCGAGCGAGATTTCTGTCGAGGCTTGGCCCGCGAATTGGGACTGCCGCTGGGGCCCGGTCGCATATTTGGCGTGGGACGCATCGACGGACCTGCGCAAGTGCCAAGTCTTCCCGGCGTGCCGATCGACGGTGAGGTGAAACCGCTTTCGCGATGTTCTCATTTGCGAGCGCCGATGGATCATCCGATCATCGTGTTCGACGCCGTTGCCATACAGGCGTCGAGCGGTTGGGCAGTGACTGTCCTGCACACACCGCCGCCGCCACCTTGTTGCAGCGGTTACCGCAGCATCATGAGCAACACCTTCTTCCTGCTTCCGATCGACCTGCTGCGGCAGGTCGCCGATGTGCCCACCTCCGCACTTCCGAATTCCCTGGAGGGCATACACAGCTTGATGCCTGGCCGGTGGTTACGGGCGTCGGATCAACCCTGAGCGTTCTCAAGGGGCCTCACTCGATCTCCAGCAGGTCCGACCAGCGCCACGCCGATGTTCCCAGCGCAACGCGCGACGCGCCGGAGCCGTCGCCCAGCGACAGCAGCACCAGCCCGCGCATGCGCTCGGCGCGGCATTCGGCCGGGGCGAAGGCGACCTCCATGGCGATGGCCTGCCGCACGCCCGCCAGACCCTTGCCCGCCTCGTCGCCGTTCTGCAGCCAGTCGCCGTCCCAGACCTGGATGGCGCGGCCGGAAGCGTTCAGCTGGAGGCTGGCCGCATCAATAGCGGCGCGGACCTCGGCGTCGCCGCGCAGCGCATCCTGAAGACGGCGGACCATGTCGCAGCCGCCGCCTGATCCCCCCGCGCCCGATCCCGATCCCGCGCCGCCGGCCCCGCCGCCCGCACCCGGTCCGGCCGTCCGCGCCCCCGCGATCTGCGATGACGTCAGCACCGGCAGGGCGGGCGCGGAGGGGGTGATAGGGACCGTCTCCACCTCCGGCGGAGGCGGCGTGCGCGGCGGCCGCACGGGCGGCGGGGGCGAAGAGGGCGGCGCCATCTGCGGGGCCGTTTCCGGTGGCGCGGCGTCGGCGGGGGACGGCGACTCCTCTGGAACCTGTTCAGGGACCGGTGGCGGTGGCGAAGGAGGCGGTGGTGGATCGATCAGGCTGACGACCACCGGCGGCGGGACGGGAGGCTGTTCCATGGGACCGCGCCGGGACAAACCCAGCAGCATCGCCGCCTCGAGTCCCGCGATGATCAGAAAGACGCTGGACCGGACGGCCAGACGGCTCCAGCGGGGGCGACGGGCGCCGGATCTCGAAAAATCGCTCACGTCCGCAGAAAAAAGTTCGCCCGCGTCAGCATCGTGGCGATCAGGGCCGTGAAGACTGTCAAAATAAGATCAGTGATAGATGAAGGCGGGACCGCATCTGGCCATTGGCCTCCGAGCGGCCCAACGCTTCCTGTTCCGGCAGGGTTCCCGCAAGAACAATATTATTGCGAAAACTAACACGATATTACGGTCAAGCTGACATTTTCTGGTCAAAAGCGCGTCATCAAGCCGCCTTCCGTGCCGAAAAACGTGGTGGTGCGCGACGATGGGCGTGGCGCCCCCAATGGGATGGAGATCCGACTTGAACACTTCCACACTCAGGATGCTGAAGACCGGCGCCGCCGTCGCCGCCGTGGGCCTGATGGCCGGCGCGTGCGCCACCCGCGATTTCGTCCGTGACGAGGTGGCGGTGGTCGACCAGCGCGTAACCGCCACCGACAACCGCGTCACCCAGGTGGAGGGCACCGCAGGACAGGCCCTGCAGCGCGCCAACGACGCCCACGTGCTGGCCGAGGGCAAGTTCCTCTACGAAGTCGTGCTGTCGGACGATTCGGTGAAGTTCCCGACTGACGTGGACAGCCTGTCGCCGGAAGCCGAGCAGCGCCTGAACGAACTGGCCCAGCGCCTGCGCGCCGAGAACGCCAATGTCTATCTGGAGATTCAGGGCTACACCGACTCCACCGGCCCGGAAGCCTACAACGACGAGCTCGGGCAGGCCCGCGCCGAAGCCGTGCGCCGCTATCTGAACCGTCAGGGCGTGGCCCTGAACCGCATGGCCACCATCTCGTACGGCGAGAGCGAGCCGGTCGCCCCCAACGAAACCCCCGAGGGACGCGCCCAGAACCGCCGGGTCGCGATCGTGGTCCTGTCCTAGACGTCAGGTTCGGCAAGGAGCGTTTTTCGCCCCGTCGTGTCAGGCCTCCTTTCCTGCCAAGGAGAGGAGGCCGTCATGGTTTCGAGATTTTGGACAGCCGCTCTGATGGCCTTGGTCGTCACTGTCGGCGCTGAGCGCGCAGTCAGCCAGTCCCAAAACGTACCCGTCATCGTGAACAGACTGCTGGAGAGCGTCTGCGTTCCCTACGTCCGGACCGGGGACATGGTGGGCGCGGTGCGCGCGGCCGAGGCGCTGGGCTATCGCCAGGTTGACGGTCGAAGCCACCTCCTTCTCGATCGATCTGTGCCGTCCGGTCAGGTTCTGCTCGTCCGCTCCCAGGGCGGCGGCGTGATGCTGGGGCAGGCCTATCATATTGGGCACTGCGTGATCGGCGTGGAGGAGGGGACCGTCGCCGCCGTCGCCGACGCAGCGGACACCCATCTGGAAGCATTGAGGTTGAGCCGGATTCTGGACGAAACCGGGCGGAATAACGCCCACACTGACGTGGTGGTCTGGATGGACACAAACCCTGCCGCCGATGTTCAGGCTTCAGCCATCCGAGGAGCCAATTTCTCGCCCGGCGCCGAACTCGCCCTGATCTTCAGCGTCGATCCGCACGGGCGCTGACAGGCGCCGCTGACGGCGACGTGACGGCGGTCATGGCCAGCTCCACCACGGCCTTCATCAAACACAAAATGAGCACCGCCGCCGCCGGCGCCGAGGTCTCGCTGAGCCACCACGCCCCGGCCAGCACCGTCACGTGCAGAACCACGATGCGGCCGTAGGGCCGGAACATCTCCATGCCGGGCGAGGACCGGCGCCAGAGACCGCTGGACCACCATTCGCGGATCAGGATCACCACCTGAAGCACAGCCGCCCCCAACACGGCCCAGTGGAAGGTGGGATTGGCGAACACCCGCTCCCACAGCCCGTCCTCGCCGTCGATGATCCTGCTCGCGAGGACCATGGTGAAGACTCCGTGGACCAGGGTGAACAGCCCGTAGTGGACGATGAAGAAGCAGCCGACGCCGATCGTTCCCATCTGCGCCGAACCCGGCGCCAGGGTGTCCGGCTGCCGGGCGGTCAGGATGCGGACCAGACTCATCACCCCGACGATGATGTTCTCGACCCAGTAGAGCATCAGGATCTGCCCGGCGTCCCAGCCCAGCCACAGTACTCCGCCGACCGGAATGAGGTTCAGCAGGACGATCAGCAAAAGCCGCGCCCCGCCCAGCCGCCGTCCCATGCCCGTGATCACATTGCCCGCCATGACGGCACACTGGCCTGTGACGGAGCCGACGAAAAGGGCTTGGACCGCTGACGGAAGATGACGCTCAGAGCGCCTCCAGAAATGTCGGCACGGCCTCAGAGGCCGGACCATAGACGCCTTCGTCGAACCGCCGCCGGCCGGCTGTCGGCTCCAGATTAATCTCAACGGTCCGCGCTCCGGCCATGCGGGCGAGCTGCACGAACCCCGCCGCCGGCCACACAGCGCCTGACGTACCGATGGACAGGAACAGGTCACATTGGCCGAGGGCCTGTTCGATACGCTCCATCTCCAGCGGGATCTCCCCGAACCATACGATGTGCGGGCGTAGCCGGCCGGCTGGATGGTGTGGCGAGACGTGGTCTGGTTCCAGATCGCCGGGACAGTCACAGACCACATCCGATGCCGTGCAGCGCGCCTTTTTGAGTTCGCCATGCATGTGGATCAGCTCGAATCCGGTCGCGGGCGGAACCTCCGCATGGGCGCGGTCGTGCAGGTCGTCCACGTTCTGGGTCACCAGCAGGAAGTCGCCCTCCCATCGCGCCGCCAGTTCCGCCAGGGCCCGGTGCGCAGCGTTGGGATGCACGGTCGCCAGCTGTCGCCTCCGCTGGTTGTAGAAGTCCTGCACCAGCGCCGCATCGCGCGCGAACGCCTCGGGCGTCGCCACGTCCTCGACCCGATGACCCAGCCACAGTCCGTCCGCCGCCCGGAACGTGGGCACGCCGGATTCCGCCGAGATGCCGGCGCCGGTCAGGACGACGAGATTTCGTTTGCTCATGCGGTTTCATAGCATCCCCCGCATGGCCTAGAAGGGAGGCGTTCATTTCTGGAGCCTGCCCATGAAGACCCGCGCCGCCGTCGCATTCGAAGCCAAGAAGCCTCTGGAGATCGTCGAGGTCGATCTGGAAGGCCCCCGCGCGGGCGAGGTGCTGGTGGAGATCAAGGCGACGGGCATCTGTCATACCGACGCCTATACGCTGGACGGGCTGGACTCCGAGGGCATCTTCCCCTCGATCCTGGGCCACGAAGGCGCGGGCGTGGTGGTCGAGGTGGGGCCGGGCGTGACCTCGGTGGAGGTGGGCGACCACGTGATCCCGCTGTACACGCCGGAATGCCGCCAGTGTAAGTCGTGCCTCAGCCGCAAGACCAACCTGTGCACCGCCATCCGGGGCACCCAGGGCAAGGGCCTGATGCCCGACGGCACCAGCCGGTTCAGCTACAAGGGCCAAGCCATCGCCCACTACATGGGCTGCTCGACCTTCTCGAATTACACCGTGCTGCCCGAGATCGCCCTGGCCAAGATCCGCAAGGACGCGCCCTTCGACAAGGCCTGCTACGTGGGCTGCGGCGTGACCACGGGCGTGGGCGCGGTGGTCAATACGGCCAAGGTGGAGCCGGGCGCCAACTGCGTGGTGTTCGGCCTGGGCGGCATCGGGCTGAACGTCATCCAGGGCCTGAAGATGGTGGGCGCCGACATGATCGTGGGCGTGGACATCAACAACGACAAGGAAGACTGGGGCCGCAAGTTCGGCATGACCCACTTCGTCAATCCCAAGGACCACGGGGACATCGTCGCCCATCTGGTCGAACTGACCGGCGGCGGAGCGGACTACACTTTCGACTGCACCGGCAACACCACGGTGATGCGTCAGGCGCTTGAGGCCTGCCACCGGGGCTGGGGCGAGAGCATCGTCATCGGCGTGGCCGAGGCGGGCAAGGAGATCGCCACCAGGCCGTTCCAACTGGTCACCGGCCGGGTCTGGCGCGGCAGCGCCTTCGGCGGCGCGCGGGGCCGCACCGATACGCCGAAGATCGTGGACTGGTACATGGACGGCAAGATCGAGATCGACCCCATGATCACCCACACCCTGCCGCTGGAAGACATCAACAAGGCCTTCGACCTGATGCACGAGGGCAAGAGCATCCGGTCGGTGGTGGTGTTCTAGTTCGTTGCTGAAAGAAACGGACTGCGCTAGCGTCCACCTCCAGGATTAGGGGAGAGCATCATGTTCACGCACATCACCGTCGGCGCCAATGACATCGAGGCGTCGCGCAAATTCTATGACGCGGCGCTGGGCGCGCTGGGCATTCCGGGGGCGCAGGGGCCGGACCCCAAAGGCCGTTTCTGGTGGCGCACGGAGCGGGGCGCCTTCGCCATCGGCAAGCCCATCGACGGCGAGCCCGCCTGCCACGCCAACGGCGGCACCATCGGCTTTCATGCAAAGACGCGCGAGATGGTCCAGGCCTTCCACGACGCGGGCGTTGCGGCGGGCGGCAAGGCCATCGAGGACCCGCCGGGCGAACGCAACGGGCCGTTCGGCACGCTGGTGCTGGCCTATCTGCGCGACCCGTCCGGCAACAAGGTCTGCGCCATGCACAGGCCGAAATGACGCCCCGGCCTATGCAAGATCTGGGTTATGAATGCTCGTTCTGCGGCCAAGGCATTTCGGATGATCAGCCCGCCGTCATTCTGACAGGAACCAACCTCCAGGACTGGAGGTCCGAAACACCGGAGCCCAGGTCCCAGTCCTTGTTCGCTCACTTCGCGTGTCTGGAGGGGTCTTGGAAGGGGTGTTGGCCTTGGGAGCGTGAAGTGCTGTTGAACGAGAGCTATTGATGCAAACCACCAAGACCCACATCGTCCACGGCGGCACGTTGCGCTATTGCCGCCATAACAGCGCGACCACCGGCACGCCCATGACCCTGTCGGTGTTCACGCCGCCGGGGGAGGGGCCGTTTCCGGTTCTGATCTGGCTGTCTGGCCTGACCTGCACCGAGGATAATTTCACGTCCAAGGCCGGGGCCTACCGGGCGGCGGTCGAGCACGGCGTGATCATCGTCGCGCCGGACACCTCGCCGCGCGGAGACGGCGTGGCGGATGACGACGCCTATGATCTGGGGCAGGGGGCCGGGTTCTATGTGGATGCGACGCAAGCGCCGTGGGCCCCGCATTTCCGCATGGAAACCTATGTCACCGACGAACTGGTCGCCCTGATCGACGACCAGTTCCCCACCACCAAGACCCGCTCGATCTTCGGCCACTCCATGGGCGGACACGGGGCGCTGACTCTGGCCCTGCGCCATCCCGAGCTGTTCCAGAGCCTCTCTGCCTTCGCCCCCATCGCCTCGCCGACCCGGTGCGCCTGGGGCGAGAAGGCGTTCACGGCCTATCTGGGCGACGACCGCGCCGAATGGGCGAAGCACGACGCGGCCCTGCTGCTGGAATCCGGCGCGGCGTCGGGGGTCTATGACGACATTCTGGTGGATCAGGGCGACGGCGACCAATTCCTGACCGACCAGCTCAAGCCTGAACTGCTAAAGGCCGCAGCCGACAAGGCGGGCCAGAAGCTCACCATCCGCATGCAGCCCGGCTACGACCACTCCTACTTCTTCATGGCCAGCTTCATCGACGATCATGTGGCTTTCCACGCGGCGCGGCTGAAGGGCTGATCCGAACCGCCCGCCGCGCGTTGGATGTCCATGCGGCGACAGGGGCTATCGCCTCTTTGCCGATCACGGACTAGAAGGGCTTATGCCGGACACCCCGCTTCTCGACACCGTCGCCTTTCCCGCAGACACCCGTGGTTTCAGCGTCGCCCAGTTGCGACAGCTGGCCGACGAGGTGCGAACCGAAACCATCGACGCCGTGTCCGTGACCGGCGGGCATCTGGGTGCAGGCCTGGGCGTGGTCGAGCTGACCGTGGCCCTGCATCACGTGTTCGAGACGCCCAAGGACATCCTGATCTGGGACGTCGGGCACCAGTGCTATCCCCACAAAATCCTGACCGGGCGGCGCGATCGAATCCGCACCCTGCGTCAGGGCGGCGGCCTGTCGGGCTTCACCAAGCGGGCCGAGAGCGACTACGACCCGTTCGGCGCGGCGCACGCCTCCACCTCCATCTCGGCGGCCTTGGGATTCGCGGCGGCGCGGGACCAGAAGAAGTCCGGCAACAAGGTGGTGGCGGTCATCGGCGACGGCTCCATGTCCGCCGGCATGGCCTATGAGGCCATGAACAATGCGGCCGAGACCACCGGTCAGCTGACGGTGATCCTGAACGACAACGACATGTCCATCGCCCCCCCGGTGGGCGGGATGAGCGCCTATCTGGCAAAGCTGGTCTCCGGCGGCGCCTATCAGAACATGCGCCGCTTCGGAAAGAAGATGGCCGAGCACCTGCCGCGCCCGTTCCGCGACGCCGCGCGCAAGGCCGAGGAATACACCCGGGGCATGGTCACGGGCGGCACCTTCTTCGAGGAGCTGGGTTTCTACTATGTGGGCCCTATCGACGGGCATGACATGGAGGTGCTGGTCCCGGTGCTGAAGAACGCCGCGGCCATCACCGACCGTCCCGTGCTGGTCCATGTGGTGACGCAAAAGGGCAAGGGCTATGCGCCCGCCGAGAACAGCGCTGACAAGTACCACGGCGTGGTCAAGTTCGACGTTGTGTCGGGCAAGCAGTCCAAGTCGGTGTCCAACGCGCCCAGCTACACCAAGGTGTTCGGGACCGAGCTGATCAAGCGGGCCGAGCGCGATCCGACCATCGTGGCCATCACCGCCGCCATGCCGGGCGGCACAGGCGTGGACCTGTTCGGTCAAGCCTTCCCCGATCGCACCTTCGACGTGGGCATCGCCGAACAGCACGCGGTGACCTTTGCGGCGGGTCTGGCGGCGGACGGCATGAAGCCATTCTGCGCCATCTATTCCACCTTCCTTCAGCGCGGTTACGACCAGGTGGTCCACGACGTGGCGATTCAGGGCCTGCCGGTGCGCTTCGCCCTGGACCGGGCCGGGCTGGTGGGCGCCGACGGGCCGACCCACGCGGGTTCGTTCGACATCGGCTATCTGGGCGCCCTGCCGGGCATGGTGCTGATGGCCGCCTCGGACGAGGCGGAGTTGGCGGCCATGGTGGCCACGGCCTGCGAGATCGATGACCGACCCAGCGCCTTCCGCTATCCTCGCGGCGACGGGGTGGGGGTGGAGATCCCCGAACTGGCCGCCCCGCTGGAAATCGGCAAGGGCCGCATCGTGCGCGAAGGCACGACGGTGGCGATCCTGTCGCTGGGCACCCGGCTTCAGGAATCGCTGAAGGCCGCCGAGGCGCTGGCGGCGCGGGGCGTGTCCGCTACCGTGGCCGACGCCCGTTTCGCCAAGCCGCTGGACGAGGACATGATCCTGCGGCTGGCCCGGGAGCATGAAGCCCTGATCACGGTCGAGGAGGGCGCCATGGGCGGCTTCGGCGGCTTCGTGCTGCAGATGCTGGCCGAGAAGGGCGCGCTTGACGCCGGGCTGAAGGTTCGCACCCTGCATCTGCCCGACGTGTTCCAGGACCAGGACAAGCCCGAGGCCATGTACAGCCAGGCGGGCCTGAACGCCGACCATATCGCAGCTGCGGCCCTGACTGCGCTGGGTGTGGATGCAGCGAGCGCCAAGGCGCGGGCCTGAGATCGGTTTCCCTCTTTGGCGCCGGAAGACAGAAGCGTCATAATCGCTCACGATTTGTTACGGCGCGGCGTGGCCTTTGCTGCACTGCCGCGCTAGCTTCGCGCCGGCTCAGAGGCGGGGACCAACCCCGCCCATTCCATAGACTGAACTCAGGATCGACGCAGACATGACCCAGTGGGTGTACGGCTTCGGCGGCGGCTCCGCCGACGGCGACGCTTCGATGAAGAATCTCCTCGGCGGCAAGGGCGCAAACCTGGCGGAGATGTCCTCCCTCGGCCTTCCGGTGCCGCCCGGCTTCACCATCACCACCGAGGCCTGTGTCCACTATTTCTCCAAGGGTCAGACTTATCCCGACGATCTGGACGGCCAGGTGAAGGCGGCGCTTGAGACGGTCGAAAGCCTGACCGGCAAACGCTTCGGCGACGCGGCCAATCCGCTGCTGGTGTCGGTGCGCTCGGGCGCCCGCGCCTCCATGCCCGGCATGATGGACACGGTGCTGAACCTGGGCCTGAACGACCAGACGGTGGAGGGGCTGGCGGCCCTGTCCGGCGACCGCCGCTTCGCCCTGGACAGCTACCGCCGCTTCATCACCATGTATTCCAATGTGGTGCTGGGCATCGGCCATGACCTGTTCGAGGAGGTTCTGGACGACCACAAGGATCGCCTCGGCGTGTCGGTCGACACCGAGCTGACCGCCGAAGACTGGGAGAAGGTCGTCGCCGACTACAAGGCCGTGGTCGAGCGTGAGCAGGGCGAGCCCTTCCCGCAGGACCCCGCCGCCCAGATGTGGGGCGCCGTGGGCGCCGTGTTCGACAGCTGGATGAACGACCGGGCCAAATTCTATCGCCGCATGCACGACATCCCCGAGAGCTGGGGCACGGCGGTGAACATCCAGTCCATGGTGTTCGGCAACATGGGCCAGACCTCGGCCACCGGCGTGGCCTTCACCCGCAATCCGTCCACGGGCGAGGCGCGGCTGTACGGCGAGTTCCTGATCAACGCCCAAGGCGAGGACGTGGTGGCCGGAATCCGCACGCCCCAGTCGCTGACGAAGGCGGGGCGCGAGGAAATGGGCGAGAGCGCCCCCTCCATGGAAGAGGCCATGCCGGAGGTGTTCGGCCAGTTCGTGGACGTGGTGGGCAAGCTGGAAAGCCACTACCGCGACATGCAGGACATCGAGTTCACGGTCGAACAGGGCCGGCTCTACATGCTGCAGACCCGCAACGGGAAGCGCACCGGCAAGGCGGCGCTGAAGATCGCCGTGGACCTGGCCGCCGAGGGCGTCATCAGCCAGGAAGAGGCGATCCAGCGGGTCGATCCCTCGGCGCTGGATCAACTGCTGCACCCCACCCTGGACCCCAAGGCGCATCGCAACGTCATCGCCGCCGGCCTGCCCGCCAGCCCCGGCGCAGCCACGGGCGAGGTGGTGTTCGATTCCGATGAAGCCGAACGACTGGGCCAGCTCGGCGACGCGGTCATTCTGGTGCGCGAGGAAACCTCGCCCGAGGACATCCACGGCATGCACGCGGCGCGCGGCATCGTCACGGCGCGCGGCGGCATGACCAGCCACGCGGCGGTGGTGGCCCGCGGCATGGGGCGCCCCTGCGTCTCCGGCGCCGGTGAAATCCACATCGACGAGGAGGCGGGCCTGTTCCGCGCCCGGGGCCGCGAGTTCCGGGCCGGCGAGATCATCACCATCGACGGCTCGAAGGGCGAGGTGCTGGAGGGCGCGGTCGACATGATTGAGCCGGAGCTGACCGGCGACTTCCAGACCCTGATGGCCTGGGCCGACGCCGTGCGCCGGCTGAAGGTGCGGGCCAATGCGGAGACGCCGCTGGACGCGAAGACCGCGCGCGGCTTCGGCGCCGAGGGCATCGGCCTGTGCCGCACCGAGCACATGTTCTTCGACGAGACCCGCATCGCCGCCGTGCGCGAGATGATCCTGGCCGACGACGAACAGGGCCGCCGCGCGGCCCTGGCCAAGATCGAGCCGTTCCAGAAGGCGGACTTCACCGAGCTGTTCCAGATCATGGCCGGCCTGCCGGTGACGATCCGGCTGCTGGACCCGCCGCTGCACGAATTCATTCCGCACTCGGACGAGGACATAGACGCCCTGGCGGCGTCATCGGGTCTGGACGCGGCCAAGCTGAAGCGCCGCGCCAAAGACCTGGCCGAGACCAACCCCATGCTGGGCCATCGCGGCTGCCGCTTGGGCGTGGCCTATCCCGAGATCTATGAGATGCAGGTGCGCGCCATTCTCGAGGCCGCGCTGGCCGTGAAGGCTGAATCCGGCGCCGCGCCGACCCCGGAGATCATGCACCCGCTGGTGGCTCTGGGCCTTGAGATGAAATACCTGCGCGAGCTGACCGACCGCACTGCCGAGGCGGTGTTCGCGGCGGCGGGAGACCGGGTCGACTATCAGGTCGGCACCATGATCGAGCTGCCCCGCGCCGCCCTGCGCGCCGGGGATCTGGCCGAGAACGCCGCGTTCTTCAGTTTCGGCACCAACGACCTGACCCAGACCACCTTCGGCATCAGCCGCGACGACTCCGGCCGATTCCTGCAGGCCTATATGGACAAGGGCATCTTCGAGACCGATCCCTTCGTGCGGCTGGATCAGGACGGCGTCGGCGATCTGATCCGCATCGCCGCCGAGCGGGGCCGGGCCGTGCGGCCGGATGTGAAGCTGGGCATCTGCGGCGAGCACGGCGGCGACCCGTCCTCCATCGCCTTCTGCGAGGATGCCGGTCTGGATTACGTCAGCTGTTCGCCCTACCGCGTGCCCATCGCGCGGTTGGCGGCGGCCCAGGCGGCCCTGCACGCCAAGGCCGGGACCGAGCGCGAAAAGGACCGCTAGCGGCAGACGGTTTCAAGCCAGGCGATGTCCCAGGGCTTGGGCGGCGCGGTCTGTCCCCGCGCCGCCAGCGCCGTCTCCAGATACAGCGGCCCCTCTGACGGCGTGACTCGCATGTCCGCCTCATAGAAGGGATGGGCCTGCGCCTCTTCGAGGGAGACAAACGCGGCGCCCTTGCCGCGATACAGCGCCAGCACCTGCGGCAGCATCCGCGCGTGAAACGCCCCGGTGTGCAGCAGCAGGACATAGGGAATGTCCTCACCATAAAGCATCTGGGCCATGGCCCGAGAGTGCTCGAACGCGGCCTCGGCGGCCTCCATATAGGCGACCTCCATCCGGGCGATGGCGGCGTCGTCGCCCTGCGCCCGGCAGCGTACGTAGGGCTCGGTCCAGGCCCAGTCGTCAAAGCTCATGGTGACCGAGGCCACCCGGTAGCCCCGCTGATCCAGAAAGCCCCGGATACGGTCCCGCAGCGCCGGGTCATCACCCTCGGCCAGGAACGGATAGCGGAACCAGCGCCAGTCCCGCTGCCCCATCAGCACGGCCAACAGCGGCTCGTTGTGCAGGATTTCCGCATCATAGGCCTCGGCCCCGATGGCGTTGGGGTTCTGGTGCGTCCAGGTGTGGTTGCCCATGGCGTGACCCGCCGCCCGCCACAGATCCAGCGCCGCGGCGGCGTCCGGATTCTGCTCGATGGAGCCGCCATTGATGAAGATGGTCGCCGGGGCGTCGCCCGCCTCGCTCAGCGCCGCGATCATGCGGGCGGCTATACCCACATAGGTCTGGCCCTCGGGCACGGGGCCATGAACCGGCGCGTCGTCGATGGTGATGGCGATCTGCTGCGCCCCTGCGGCGGCGGGCAGGCACAGGGCGGCGGCCAAAGCGATCAGGGGCGCGAACAGGGCGAGGCGCATCAGTCTTCGTGCGTCAGAAACAGCGTCAGGTCCACCGCTTCGCCCATGGCGCGGTAGCCGTCGATAGAGGGGTGCAGGCCGTCGAGATCGTACTCGGGCTGCACGTGCGTGGGCCGTTCCGGGTCGCGCATGACCGCGTCGAAGTCGATCACCGCGTCCACATTCCCCGGCGTCCGGAACCAGGCGTTGATCGCCTGCCGGTCCGCCTCATTCTGCGCGTCCGGGTGATAGTAGTCCGAAGCCCCATAGGGCGTGATGGTGGCGCCGATGACGGTGATGCCCCGCGCCCGCGCCCGGGCCGTCATCTGGGCGTAGGCGGCGATCATGTCGGCGACCAGTTGGGCGTGAGCCTCCGGCGTCGCAGGCGCATCGCGGGTCAGCACGCCCAGATCGTTGACGCCTTGAAAAATGATCAGATGGGTTACGCCCGTCTGGCCCAGCACGTCCCGCTCGAACCGCGCCAGGGCGTTGGGCCCCAGCCCGTCGCGCAGCACCCGGTTGCCGCCGATGCCGTGGTTCAGCACGCCGAGGTGCGCCGTGCGCGGATCGGCCTGCAGACGCTCGGCCAGGAAGTCCGGCCAGCGGGTGTCGGTGTCCACTTCGACGCCATAGCCGTCGGTGATGGAGTCCCCCAGCACCACGATCGCCCCGGCGTCCGGCGGACCCGGCACGTCCACGCCGGCCAGCAGATACCAGCGGGTGAAGGTGGTCTCGTCGGCCAGGGCGGCGGCGGCGGTCTGATCCCCCGGCGCCATGCGGCTGGTGGCCCGGGCGCCCGGATGGGCGGTCAGGCGCTGCGGCGCGTCCGCCACGTGCAAGGTGACGGCCAGGTGGGACAGGGCCTCCGCCTCGAACACGATCGGGTCTGAGACGAACTCGGCCCCGGCGGGGACCATCACCTCGGGCCGGCCGGCGAAGGTCAGGGGCGTCGTGGTCTCCGGGTCGATGGTCGCCCCGTCGCGCGTGACCGGCCGGCTCACTGCGGCGCGGGTGATGCGAAGCGGCCCGTCGCCGAAGACGTTGGAGACCCGCACCCGGATCCGGTCGCCGGATGCGGTCAGGCGAACCACCTGCCGCAAGGTGACGTCGTCCAGGGCGCCGTCGGGCAGGGCGTGTTCGTTCTCGGCCGCCATCAGGGACGACGCCCAGGCGCCGATCCATCGTCCGCCGTCCGCCAGGGCAGGGACCGGCGTCAGAATGAGGCCGATTGCGGCGAGCGCGCCCGACAGGCGCCGTCTGGAGATCATGGCCGTCCTCCCGCGCCGCGCGCCGCGATCCGGCGTCGTGATAGCGCTATCATTCGCCGCAGCGTCCCGTTTTCCGCAGGGATCGTCAAGGCGGCCTGACCGAACGGCGTGTGTGGCTTCCGCGCCACTGTTACGCTTGTGTAATCGTTCGGCCTTGGAACCGCCCCAAGGCGTACCTACTTGAACACTCGCTGGGATTAAGGGGCTGGCGACCAAAGAAGTCGCTGCTCACGGAGTGTAACGAAATGAAAACGATTCTTCTCTCTACCGCCGCTATCGCCATGTTCGCCGCTGCGCCTGCGATGGCTCAAAGCTGGCCCGCGCCCGAATACTATGGTTCGCTGGGCTATTCGCACCTGGAAGCTGATGGTGTGGACGCCGACCTGGGCGCCGTCACCGGTCGCTTCGGCGCCAAGCTGACCCCGTACTTCGGCTTCGAAGGCGAAGGCTCGTTCGGCGTGCGTGATGACGAAGTCACCATCGCCGGCGTGACCGCCGACATCGAGCACAACTACGACCTGGCCGCCTACGGCGTCGCCTTCCTGCCGGTCAGCCCGAACTTCGAGCTGTTCGGCCGCCTGGGTTACGGCACCACCGAGCTGGAGGCCTCGGCCGCCGGAGTCACCGCCACGGCTGACGGTGAAAGCTGGAACTACGGCGTCGGCGCCAACTACTTCTTCGACGGCCAGAACGGCGTCCGCGGCGACTGGACCCGTCGCGACTTCGAGGATGACGGCGGCGAGGCCGACGTCTGGTCGGTGAGCTACATCCGCCGTTTCTAAGGCCTGATCGGTTGAGGCGGGGTCGCTTCGCGATCCTGCCGACGCCGTGAATCAGGCCTCGGATAGACCTGGACCGATCCCGGTCCAGGCTGGATGACATCGGGGCTCCGGCGACGGAGCCCCGCTATCGAGCAGGAAAGGCGCGCTTCGGAGAGGAAGCGCGTCTTTCTTTTTGTTGGGCGCTAACGCTCGCGACGCGGTCGCTCGCTGCTTGAGCGCATTATGGGGCGCTAACGCTCGGCCCGCGGGGCCTCGCTGCTTGAGCGCGGGCCGCGCGCCGAGCGGTAGGGGAAGCGTCACGCCCTCAAGTCGCGAGCGATCGCGTCGCGAGCATAGGGCAAGCATCACGCCCTCAAGCCGCGAGCCTCCGCGAGGCGAGCATAGGGCAAGAATCATGGCCAATCCTCCGCCTTCCCGGGCGGAATCCCCTCGTCTTCACGCCACGCCTCCCGATTGGCCTCAAGGGTGATTTCGTCCAGCCGGAACAGAGGCCTCAGCCGCCCGTCCTGATCCCAGAATTCATCCGTCCAGGCGTGCTTGCGCATATAGTCCCGGTCCGCCGCCGCGACCTCGGGCGCCAGCCGGTCGGCGCGCCACTCCAGCACGAAGCCCGCATGCCACAGGGGAACCTCATGCAGCGGCCCGCCCTGCATGGCCTCGGCCAGCTTTTCGGCCAGCTTTTCGGCCAGCAGCCGGGTCTCGTCCCGGCGGGCCCGGAACGCGCCCATGGCCCGCCGCGCGCGACTGTCCCATCCCTCCACCGGCTCCGGCTCGGGATCCCCGGCCCGCAACCGCCGCCAGCCCTCGGACGCCCGCCGCCGCCACAGATTGGCCAGCCCCACGTCATACCGCTGCGCCAGCGAGGCGGCCGTCTCCCCCTGCTCCCATCCCCGCCGCACCTCGGCCCAGGTGTCCTCGCTCCTGATTTTCGGCGGCTTGCGCGCGGGCCTGTCGTATGGATCGTGCATGCCGGACAGGGTGCGGCGCCGAAACGTCAGAACCGGACGTAATCCTCCCCCTTGGGGGTGGAGGAGGAGCGGCGGAGGCGATCCGACGACGGGACCATGCGCAGCATGGTGGAGGGGGCGTATCCGCGCGCACGCGGCCTTTCCCACCACCCAAAGCCCGTCATTCCCGGCCTTGTGCCGGGAATCCAGACGCGCGGACCGGTCAGGAGGAACCCCGCCCCTGTCGGAGTCTATGGACCCTCGGGACAAGCCCGAGGGTGACGGAGACCACAGGATTTCAGCCGCTCGGTCGTCCCTCTCCCGATGGGAGAGGGCTGCGCGCACGGATGCGCCAGCATCCGTGTCTCCTCCCCTGCGTCGCAGGGGAGGGGGACCACAAAGTGGTGGAGGGGCCGGTCGCTGAAAGCGACCGGAGCGCGCGCAGGGTGAGGGTCCGGTGGTCGCCTTCTGATCCGCTCGACCCTCAACCCCCGCGCCAGGACGAAGCCGCGATGCGCCTTCGTGCGCGGGTCCCCCTTCTCCCATCGGGAGAAGGTCAGGAGAGCCCGTCCGTCCCGCGCCTGTCACTGCGGCAGGCGGTCGGCGGCGCAGGCGGGACAGAAGCCGTGCAGCGCCATCCAGGCCTCGGTGACGGACCGGGCGGTCTGGGTCGGCCCCTTGAAGGCGACGGCCGGTTCGGCGAAGCCCAGCTCACACCAGTGATTGTCGTCCTGCCCCATCCTCCCACCTTAGCGGGTGGCGGGTCAGGGGTCAGCCCTTACCGCAAGTCGTCTTTTCGATGTCGTCGCCATTCCCGTCGAGAAGGTGGGAGGCAGGCCACCGACCACTGGTTGATAAAAATCGCATCTGCTGGAATTGACCTTGACCGTTCGTCCGCAGCGCCGTCATATCTCCCCCTCTTTACGCGTTAGGGTCGTTAGTCCGCTTTCGGTCCTGTGTCGGGCGTTTCGCCAGACCATATGTTATTGGGAGCGTTAATCGGTAGGAACGGGTCACGAGAGCTCATCTCTCGTCGCAAGCTCCTCGCCTTCGGCCGATGACCTCTCGCAACCCGTTCCTACCTTCTCAGGTAAAGAGCCTCATTGTCGGAAGAGCTTGCCCAACTATATGCCGACATAGAGGGGCGTCCGACGAGATTTCGGCCACCCTTCAAATCTATATTTTTCTGTGGCGGAGAGATGCTGGAGCCTGATGTTCGGGGACCGGCCAAGAGCCTCCGCGATTATCTTTGCCGTACAAGATCATTAAAGTTGAAGGCGAAAATTGTATTCGCAGAGAGCGCAAATAAGCTCTATCGCGACACAAATTATGACGATCTTATTTCATTTGAGGAGGACATAGCGCGGATCGCGTCTTTGGTTCTCGTTATATCTGAAAGTCCCGGCTCTTTGGCGGAACTCGGGGCTTTCTCAATGAATGACACTATACGGCCGTCGCTCCGTGTGATTTCTCAGACGAAGTACGAAGAATCGGAATCGTTTGTGCGGTTCGGTCCAATACAAAAGGTCATGGATGAAGACGAGGATTTCGTCGCCTTCTATCCGTGGACGACGAATGGGCAGGGGCGCTTCGTTCGCCGATCCGCTACCCCGCATTACAAGGAAATAAAATCGTTCATATCAGCAAATGTTGATGCAGTACCTGCCAGCCGACAGTTCCATCTGGAGTACGAAGTCAGGAAGTTCTTTGTCGTATACTGGACTTTGTATCTCGCTTACGCCGCCTCCATCAATGTTATGCTGACCGCTGTAAGGCGAATATACGCTGACATGACGCTGTCCGATCTTAGAGATGTCTTATTCTGCCTCAAGGTTGTGGGGTGGATTGATCGCCAAAAATACTCCAACAAGGAATACTACTTCGCTTTGGGGAATGGAGACCCCTTGGAGTATCGCTTTTCCGGCGATCTCGTGGACAAAGACATCCTGGGTCGACGCCTTCGGGTCCGCGAGGATTTCGAGGGTGCGGAAAAATTGCCTGTCCACATAAAGAAGGTCGTGGCCGAGCGACGGGCAAAGTCCAAATGAGCTTGATCGACGAAATTTCTGCGTTGATGGAGGTAGGGCCTGCTGATGTCGCCCGTTTTTTGTATGCGGCACCGGCTCGGTACAAGGTATTCGATATCCCCAAGCGAAATGGTGGAAGCAGGACAATTGCTCAGCCTTCTGCAACGCTAAAAACAATTCAACGATATCTGCTAGCAAGCAAGTTACGCGCAGCTCCTGTCCACCCCGCAGCGACGGCGTATGTCACGGGCAAAGGCATTATTGACAACGCGGACGCTCACAAGGCGAACAGGTATATCCTCAAATTGGACTTCACTGACTTTTTCCCTAGCATCAAGGTCAAGGATTGGCGCAACTACGCGAGAAGCGGAACATTTACTGAGATCCTTATCGAGGACTCTACAGCATATGAGCGGATACTGTTTTGGGGAGACGGAGGGTTTTCACCTAAATGCCTCTCCATAGGAGCACCAACGTCACCGCACGTCTCCAATATGCTGATGTATTCGTTCGACGCTGATGTTAGCCAAGCAGCGAGCGAGCGCGGGGTGATCTACACGCGTTACGCGGATGACCTCACGTTCTCGGCGAACTCACGAGCTGCGATCCTAGACACGGAGCGGCACGTCACCCAGCTCGTAAGGAAGATGCGATCCCCAAACTTGAGCTTCAATGAATCGAAGCGGGGTCTCTACGGTCCCGGAGAGCGTCGGATGGTGACTGGGCTAATTATCACGCCTGAACGACGCGTCTCGCTTGGCCGAGATCGAAAACGCCTTATTTCTTCGATGGTTCATCGTGCTTCGCTGGGTCAACTCGACGTCTTGCAACTCAGCCACTTGAAGGGCCAGTTCGGTTTCGTGATCGCTGTAGAAGCCACATTTCTCGACACCCTAAGGGCGAAGTACGGCAGTTCCGTTATTGATCGAATTCTTGAATTCGATCCTCCGGCGCGTGTTCGGGACTAGGCCCGCCATATTACTGCGTCGGCCGAGCGACCTGACTACTGCGGAGCTCAGCCCCCTACAACCGCCCCTTCCTGAACGCCTCCGCCGACGCCGCGCGCGCCGCCGCGCGGTCCCGCTTGGGCGCATCCTTGTCCACGGCCTCGCCCGGCGCCGTCAGGGCCTCGTTGGCGAATTCCAGGTCCATGAGCTTCATGTGCTTGATCTCGTCGCGCAGGCGGGCGGCTTGCTCGAACTCCAGGTTGGCGGCGGCCTCGCGCATGCGGGATTCCAGGTCCTTGAGGGCGGCCTGGAAGTTTGTGCCGACGAAGGGTTTTGAGTCCTCCTTGACGCCCGGGGCGGTCAGCTTGTCCAGGGCGCGGGATTCGTAGGGGCTCTCGATGATGTCCTTGATGTTGGACTTGACGCTTTCGGGCGTGATGCCGTGTGCGGCGTTCCAGGCCTGCTGCTTCTCCCGCCGGCGGTCGGTCTCGGCCATTGCGCGCTCCATGGAGCCGGTGATGCGGTCGGCGTAGAGGATGACGCGGCCGTCCACGTTGCGGGCGGCGCGGCCGATGGTCTGGATCAGGGAGGTCTCCGAGCGCAGGAAGCCTTCCTTGTCGGCGTCCAGAATGGCGACCAGGCCGCACTCCGGAATGTCCAGGCCCTCGCGCAGCAGGTTGATGCCCACCAGCACGTCGAATGAGCCCAGGCGCAGGTCGCGCAGGATCTCGATGCGCTCGATGGTGTCCACGTCGCTGTGCATGTAGCGGACGCGCACGCCCTGCTCATGCATGTATTCGGTCAGGTCCTCGGCCATCTTCTTGGTCAGGACGGTGACGAGGGAGCGGTAGCCGGCGCGGGCCACGTCCTTCACCTCGGCGATGACGTCGTCCACCTGGGAGAAGCCGTCCTTCGAGACCGGGCGCACGTCCACCGGCGGGTCGATCAGGCCGGTGGGGCGGATGACCTGTTCGGTGAAGACGCCGCCGGTGCGGTCCAGCTCCCACGGGCCGGGGGTGGCGGAGACGTGGACGGTCTGGGGCCGCATGGCGTCCCATTCCTCGAACTTCAGCGGGCGGTTGTCGATGCAGGAGGGCAGGCGGAAGCCGTATTCGGCCAGGGTCGCCTTGCGCCGGTAGTCGCCCCGGAACATGGCGTTGATCTGGCCGATGGTGACGTGGCTCTCGTCCACGAACAGCAGGGCGTTGTCGGGGATGTATTCGAAGAAGGTGGGCGGGGGCTCGCCGGGGCTGCGGCCGGTCAGCCAGCGGGAGTAGTTCTCGATGCCGGCGCAGGAGCCGGTGGCCTCCATCATCTCCAGGTCGAAGCGGGTGCGCTGTTCGAGGCGCTGGGCTTCGAGCAGCTTGCCGTTCTCGACCATCCAGTCGAGGGTCTCCTTAAGCTCGGCCTTGATGCCGGTGATGGCCTGGTTGAGGGTGGGGCGCGGGGTCACATAGTGGCTGGCCGCATAGACGGTGACCTCCTCCAGATCGGCGGTCTTCTTGCCCGTGAGGGGGTCGAACTCGGCGATGGACTCGATCTCGTCGCCGAACAGGCTGATGCGCCAGGCGCGGTCCTCCTGGTGGACCGGGAAAATCTCGATGGTGTCGCCGCGCTTCCTGAACATGCCCCGGTCGAAGGCGGCGTCGTTGCGCTTGTACTGCAGGGCGATCAGATCGGCCCGCAGCTTGGCCTCGTCGATGGTCTGGCCCACCTTCAGGTCGAAGGTCATGGCGGTGTAGGTCTCCACCGAGCCGATGCCGTAGATGCACGACACCGAGGCCACCACGATCACGTCGTCCCGCTCCAGAATCGCCCGCGTCGCCGAGTGCCGCATGCGGTCGATCTGCTCGTTTATGGAGCTGTCCTTCTCGATGTAGGTGTCGGTGCGCGGGACGTAGGCCTCGGGCTGGTAGTAGTCGTAGTACGAGACGAAATACTCCACCGCATTGTCGGGGAAGAAGCTCTTGAACTCGGAATAGAGCTGGGCCGCCAGGGTCTTGTTGTGGGCCAGGATCAGGGCCGGGCGCTGGGTCTGTTCGATGACCTTGGCCATGGTGAAGGTCTTGCCCGAGCCGGTGACGCCCAGCAGCACCTGATCCCGCTCGCCGGCCTCGGCGGTGGCGACGAGCTCGGCGATGGCGGCGGGCTGGTCGCCGGCGGGCTCGAACGGGGCCACCATGCGAAAGGGCGTCTTCACCCGCTTGTCCGGGCGCGAGGGCCGGTGAGGGGTCCAGTCGGCGTCCACGCCCGGCGCGATCTCCGGCGTCAGGCGCGGGCCGGTGACGGGCGCGAACATGGGCATTTTCCCGCCCTTGGGCGGCGCGTCATGCACGAACGTCCCTGACATGTCGGACATGCCCGGAGTGTGGACGGGCTTGGCGGATTTCGAGGGAGAACGGGCCATGAACGCCAAGGTAGTGACGCGGGAGGCGGACGGCTAGGGGGATGATAAGCTGGGCGCCCCGACTCACCCGGAGGTCCCATGCGCGCCCTCGCACCCCTGTTGCTGATCCTGCTGCTGGCCGGGTGCGGGCGGTTGCTGCCCGAGCCGCAGCCCTATGGCCCATACCAGCCTGGGCCGACGCCGTCAGGTGCGCCGCCGGCGTCCATCAGCGAGGTGCTGATCGACCGGCCCATCGACGGGGGCACGCGGGAGGCGGTGCTGGGCGAGGGCGGCGTACTTGGCCGGTGCCTGGCCCAGCTGTCGGCGGCGGACGTGCGGTTCAGCACCCGGCCGGACGAGGCGCGGGGCGGCAGCTGCGGCCTGTACGACGCCGGGACTCTGGGGCCCGACATGGGCACGGTGGCGCGCATGACGCCCGGCGACCCGGTGGTTACCTGCCAGACGGCCCTGGCCATCAGCATCTGGCGGCGCCAGTCGGTGGAGCCCGCCGCCCGCGAAATCTTCGGTCAGGATGTTGTATCCATTGACCATTTCGGCACCTACGCCTGCCGCCCGGTGAACAATGTGGCGGGCAACCGTCCCAGCGCCCACGGCCTGGCCGCCGCCCTGGACTTCTCGGGCGTGCGCCTGAGGGACGGCCGCCGCATCACCGTGGCCAGCGACTGGAACGGAAACGGCCCGGAAGCCCGCTTCCTGCGCCGCATCCGCGACGACGCCTGCCGGGTGTTCGGGACCGTCCTGAGCCCCGACTACAACGCCTTCCATGATGATCACCTGCATCTGGAGGCGACGGGGGGCCGGGCGTTCTGCCGGTAGATTTCAGACTCTGAAAAAGAGGGTCTGAATGGTCTGAAACGTCTGAAATCGGGTCCGGGCGTTGCACTGCCGGAGCGAAAAACAGTGCAATCGGAGTCTAACGCCTTGTCATCCCGGAAGCGCCGCAGGCGCTATCCGGGACGGGACGGCGCCCTCATCCCTAGGCCCGGACGCGATCCGGGCCGAGGGTTCCCGGCGCCGGTCGCCCGGCTCAGCCTCGCGGCTGTCCGGGCGGGGTGGCCGATAGCGTCGCCGGTCCCGGCGCTCCGCTGCGCGTCGGCCGGGATGACAAGGGCCGCGAGACTCCGGATGCGAAAAACAGTGCAACGGGAGTCTCACGAGGCCCCGCTTTCACGTCCCCGGCGCATCACACCCCTCCACCGCTCATCCCGGCGAAGGCCGGGATCCAGATGCGATGGCGCGGTCCATGACGTGGTCGCAGGGTGGATGTGCGACGCCCCTGACACCCCGCCCTATGATCTGGATCCCGGCCTTCGCCGGGATGAGCGGTTGGGGGTGGGGATAGGTTGACTCCCTCGTACAGTATGCCGCATACACTGTGTGGCACACACTATGTGACGTCAGCGGAGATGGCTTGTGGGCGAGGGTGAGCTGTTTGAGGCGATGCGGCTGGAGCTGCGGCGGGGGTCGCTGGTGCTGGCGGTTCTGGCGCGGCTCAGGACCGAGCAATACGGCTATTCGCTGCGGGTGGCGCTGGGCCAGGACGGGATCGAGATGGAGGAGAGCACCCTCTATCCCCTGCTGCGGCGGCTGGAGAGCCAAGGGCTGCTGACCAGCGAATGGCGCGAGGAGGACCGGCGAAAGAAGCGGTTCTACCGGCTGTCGCCGCTGGGCGAGACGATGCTGGCGCGGCTGGCGGAGGAATGGCGGGGCCTCTCGGCCTCGCTGGAGCGGATGCTGTGAGCGGCGCCGGGTTCAATCAATCAAGGGATGGAGGGCGGGGCATGACCCTGACGGAGAAATATCTGAAGGCGGTGGCGGCGCAGTTGCCGGCGGCCGGGCGGGAGGACGTGATCGCGGAACTGCGCGACGCGCTGATGAGCCGAATGGAGGACCGGGAGGCCGAGCTGGGCCGCCCGCTGACCGAGGCGGAGGAGGAGGCGGTGCTGCGCGAGATGGGGCACCCGCTGGCGGTGGCCGCGCGCTTCGGCGCCGGGCCGCATCACGTAGTGGGGCCGGAGCTGTATCCCTGGTGGCTGTTCGGGGTGAAGACGGCGCTGACGGTGCTGGCGATCATCACCGTGATCGGGGCGGTGGTGCGGGTGCTGGTGGGCGAGGTGGACGGGGCCCAGGCCTTCGGCCAGGCGATCCACGGCCTGCTGTGGAGCGGCATGATGATCGTGGGCTTCGCCACCGTGGCGGGCTTCATCATCGAGCGCATGAAGGACAAGCCCTCCTTCCTGACCGAATGGCGGGCGCGGGATCTGGGCCTGTTCGAGATGGGGGTGTTCTCCAGCGCCTGGGCCGGCAAGGCCGCGGACATGGTGGGCGGCGAGCGGGCCGACGGGACGAAGGAGACGGCCGCGTCGTGGAATGGAACGGGCGCCATGTCGCCGACGGCGCGAGCGGTGGCCTCGGGCGTCGCCTGGGGCGTGTTCGTGCTGTGGTGGATCGGGGTGATCGGGGGCGAGATCCGGCCGGGTGTGATCGGCGGCGAGCTGATCGTGGACGGGGTCGATTACGGCCTGTTGGTCAACGAGACGATCGCCTGGATCTGGTGGCCGATGCTGGCCTTCGGTCTGGCGCGGGCGGCCTTCCACCTGATGCGGGCGGCCATGGGGTCGCCGGTGCGGTTCACGGCGTTCGGGGATGTGGCGTTCAGTGTAGCCAGCCTGGGCTTCATCGGCTGGTTCTGGCTGTATTCGCCCATGGCGCCGGTGGTCGCGGTGGATACGGCGCAGGCCTTCGTGGACCGGGTGCGGATGTTGTGGAGCACGGGCGAGCTGGTGGTTCCCACGGGGCTGATGCTGGTCACGGCCCTGATCTTCCTCGCCGAGGTCTTCACCCTGCTGGGGGCGGCCGGGCGGTTCGTGACGGGCGTGGACCGGCGCGGGTGACGCCTTGCCACGGTCGCCCCGGCGAGGCATCACCGGCGCCTGTTCAAGGGGAGACCGATCATGCGCAGCGACGTCAAGGCGACCATCATCATCACCGGCGTGATCGTGGCGATGATCCTCGGCTTCCTGGTGGGATGGCCCCAGTACAATGTCTATCGCAAGCAGATGCAGGGCCGCGCCGCCTATGAGCAGGCGGTGCAGGACCGGCGCATCCGGGTGCTGGAGGCGCAGGCGGCGCTGGACTCGGCCCAGCTGACCGCCGAGGCGGAGATCGCCCGGGCGCGCGGCACCAACGAGGCCAACCGCATCATGGCCGAGAGCCTGGGCGGGCCGGAGAACTATCTGCGCTGGTCCTACATCCACATGCTGGAGGAGACCGCCGGGCAGGGCGACCGCCAGGTGATCTACATCCCCACCGAGGCGGGCATGCCGATCCTGGAGGCGGGGCGGCGGCCGGGCGCGAACTGACGACGCTTAAGCATTGGGCAATCGCGGCGTGCCATGAGAGACGCGAAGGGCGTCTTGAGGGTTTTCACGCGTGGTCGATGTCGTGGCGACAATGCCGCCGGAGGCGGTGGGCTGGGACGCCCTGAGCCGGGCGGTCTGGCTGTTCGATCCGGTGAGCTGTCGGGGGCTGTACGCCAATCCCTACGCTCTGGAGCTGTGGGGCGCCGATAGCCGCGAGGAGCTGCTGGCGCGGGATTTCTCGCAGTTGTCGCCGGCGGTGCGGGCGCGAACGGACCGACTGGCCCAAGCCACGGCGGGCGGCGCGGTGGTCACCGAGCGCTGGACCTTTTATCCGAACGGCGAGCCGCTGACGGTTCAGGCGGCTATCTCGACATTCCGCATGCCGGACGGGCGGGCGGTGCTGCTGTTCGAGGCGGCGCCGGAAGAGACCAACGAGGGCGAACGCCGGGCCGTCGAGGCCTTGAGGCACACCTCCAGCATCATCACCCTGTTTGATCGCGAAGGCCGGGCGGTGTTCAGCAATCCGGCCGCCTTCCGCACCTATGGGCCCGGGGAGCTCGGCTTCGCGGAACGGTTCGCGGAGCCCGACGCGGGCGCGCGGATGCTGGCCCGGGCGACGGCGGGCGAGGCCTGCGCGGACCTGCGCCGGGTCACCACGCCGGATGGCGAGCGCTGGCACTATCTGGACGCGCGGCCGGTGACCGATCCGGCCACGGGAACGCCTGGGGTGCTGCTGAACGAACAGGACGTGACCGCCCAGATCGAGGCCGAGCGCGCGGCCCGGACCGCCGAGCAGCGGGCCGGACTGGCCGAGGCCCGGCAGCGCTTCCTGGCCAATATGAGTCACGAGCTGCGCACGCCGCTGAACGCCATTCTGGGCTTTTCCGCCGTGCTGGAGGCGCGGGTGGACGATGAGGACCTGCGCGGGCAGGCGCGGCGCATCGGGGCGGCGGGCGAAACCCTGCTGGGCGCCGTCAACGACATGATCCTGCTGGCCGCTCTGGACGCGGGCGAGGTGAGCCTGAAGGCCGAGCCGTTCGAGCCCGAGGCTGTGCTGCGCGAGGCGGCGGATCGGTTTGCGCGCGAGGCGGCGGACAAGGGGCTGGCCCTGACGGTGGAGGCGGGCGCGGTCGCCGCCGTCGAGGGGGATGCCGAGCGGCTGGGGCTGATCCTCGACCATTTCGTGGGCAATGCGGTCAAGTTCACCGAGACCGGCGGGATCGTGATCCGGCTGGAAGGCGCGGCGCGGGGTGGAGGGGCCGAGCTGACGATTTCGGTGAGCGACACCGGGCCGGGTATCGACGAGAACCGCATCGCTGCGCTGTTCGACCGCTTCGTGCAGGCGGACGACGGCGCGACCCGGCGCAAGGGCGGTGGGGGCCTGGGTCTGGCGGTATGCAAGGAGCTGGCCGATTTGATGGGCGGAACCGTGCGCGCCTCGATAAGCCCCGGCGGCGGTTCGCGGTTCGAGCTGAGCGTCTTTCTGCCACTGGCCCAGGCCGCGGGCGTAAAGGTTGACGAGGCGGGCGATGGTGGTCCGCTGCGGGTGCTGTACGCCGATGATCACGCCAGCAACCGGGCGGTGGTGGTGGCGATGCTGGCCAGCCAGGGGCACGCCTGCGACACGGCCGATGACGGGGTCCAGGCGGTCAAGGCGTTCCTGGGCGGAACCTATGACCTGGTGTTGATGGACATCCAGATGCCCGTCATGGACGGGGTCGAGGCGGCGCGCACGATCCGGGCCCTGGGCGGGGCCGGGACGACGACGCCCATCGTGGCGCTGACCGCGAATACGCTGGATTCCCAGGTGCGGACCTATCTGGAGGCCGGCATGCAGGACTGCATCGCCAAGCCGGTGATGATGCCCGAGCTGCTGGCCAAGACCGCCGCCTGGGGCGCTCGTGGTCGCCGGGAGTCTGAACCCGGCGCCTGCGCCACGGCCTGATCCGGGCCCGCGCAGGGTCCGGTGGGAACCCCCCAGCGGGCGAGGGATTGAAACAGGATCGCGAACCAGGCGGGGGCCATGACGATTCTGAGTTTCCAACCCTATTGCGGAGCGGCGCCGGACCCAGGCGCCGTGTGGGCTGCGTGGAATCTGGACCCGGTGTTGATCGGCGCCCTGATCGCAGTGGCCGTGGCCTATGGCATGACCTGGGGCCGGGATGCCTCGACGCGCGAGCGGCTGGTGTTCGGGGCTGGATGGAGCTTGTTCTTCATCGCCTTCGTGTCGCCCCTGTGCGCCCTGACCTCGGCCCTGTTCGCTGCAAGGGTGGGGCATCATGTGGCGGTGCTGACGCTGGGGGCCGGGCTGCTGGTGGTGGCGGCGCCGCGTCAGCGGCTTGAGCGCCTGTTCGGGGGGCGGGCGCTGTTGTGGAGCGCCACGGCCGCGCAGGCGATCCTGCTGTGGTTCTGGCATGCGCCGGGGGCCTATGGCTGGTCGCTGACCGGCGACATTCAATACTGGGTCATGCAGACGGGCCTGATCGGCGCGGCGCTGATGTTCTGGCGCGGGGTGCGGCTGGCGCCGATCCAGCACGCCTTGCTGGCGCTGATCGCCACCATGGTGCAGATGGGCGCGCTGGGCGCCCTGATCACCTTCGCGGGTGAGCCCCTGTATGCGCCCCACTTCGCCACCACCCTGGCCTGGGGGTTGACGCCGCTGGAGGACCAGCAGGCGGGCGGGCTGATCATGTGGGCGCCGGCGGCGGGCGCCTATCTGGCGACGGCGCTGATCCTGCTGATGCGGCGGGTCGGCTTCGGCGAGGCCGATGCGGGCGAGCGGGTCGCATGATCACGCGGCTGAGGGTCTGGGCCGACAGCCACACGTCGGAGGGCCGCTGGTCGCCAGTGGCCATCACCTTTCACTGGACCATGGCGGCGCTGGTGCTGTTTCAGCTGGTGTGGGGCTGGTGGACGTCGGGCATTCCGGTGGGCGGCGACAAGGTGGCGGCCTATCAGCTGCACGCTGATGTGGGCCTGCTGATCCTGCTGCTGGCCGTGCTGCGGGCCATCTGGCGGCTGATGATCCCGGGCCCGGTGAATGACGCGGACGAGCCAGGCTGGGAGAGCCAGGTGTCGCGGCTCACGCACTTTCTGTTCTACATCTTCATCGTGGGCCTGCCCCTGTCGGGCTGGCTGATGCTGTCGGCCACGGCGCCGGAGATGCAGCTGATGCTGGGCGGGGTGATCCCGGCGCCGCGCCTGCCGGTGGGGAGCCTGTCGCAGGAAGGGCTGTGGCAGGTGCAGTGGGCAGCGGAACGCATCCACTTCTTCATGATATGGGGCATCACCTTCCTGATCATGGGCCACGTGGCGGCGGCCCTGAAGCACTATGTGTTCGACAAGGACAATGTGCTGCCCGGCATGCTGCCCATCGCCCACGAGCTGGACGGCGAGCCCATCGAGGTCATTCCGGAGACGGATGAGGAAGAGATGCCGCGTAAGCGGAAACCGCCGCGATCTGGTCGTCGGAAAGCGGCCGGCTGACGGCGCCCATGACGTCGCGCGGGTCGTTGTGGCGTTTCGCCGACCGCCAGAGACGCAGCTGGGCGGCCAGATAGGCGGGTGACTGGCCTGTCAGAGGCGGGTTGCCGCCGCCCAGACCCTGGCCGTCCGCGCCGTGGCAGGTCGAACAGGCGGCGACGTTCTGATCCGGCAATCCCTGATGATAGAGGGCGCGGCCCTGGGCGATCCGGTCGGCGGCCGGCGAGACGGCGGGGGCAGCGGCGCGGGGCGGCATGTCGGCATAGTAGCGGGCCACGCGAGCGCGGTCGGCGTCGGAAAGGCGCCGGGCGATGGAGGACATGGGGTCGTGGGGCCGCAGGTCCGAACCGTAGTCGTTGAGCTGCTTGAGGATGTAGCCCTCGTCCAGCCCGGCGATACGCGGCGTTTCCGCGCCGTCGCCCTGGCCGTTCATGCCGTGGCAGGTGAAGCAGGCGGCCTGCGCGCCCGCGTCTCCGCCGGACAGGGCGACGACTTCGCCGGTGGCCACGAAGGGGTCTTCATACTCGTCCACGCCCGGCGCGCAGGCGGCCAGGGTCGTCGCGGCGAGGAGGGCGGGTAGGGCGCGGTACGGCATCGCTTGGCCAACGCCGGGTGGGGGCGGGGGTTCCTGAAATCCTTCTCCCGTTGGGAGAAGGGGGACCCGCGCACGAAGGCACGAAGCGGCTTCGTCCTTGCGCGGGGGATGAGGGCCGGGTGTTTCATAAGGTCGCCGTCCGACCCTCACCCTGCGCGCGAACGACGAATGCTGTCGCATCCGTGCGCGCAGCCCTCTCCCATCGGGAGAGGGAATCGACGGAACCGTTGCGGCGACGCTGGGTTAGGTCTGGATGAACGGAGCGGGGGTGACGGGGATGGTCGTGATGACGCTGGCGCTGGCGGCGTGTTCGGGCGCGGCGGAAACGCAGACGCGGACCGTGCCGTCGGGCGACCCCGACCGCGGGCTCCAGATCATGAGCGAGGCCGGCTGCGGCGCGTGTCATGAAGTGCCGGGGCTGGATTGGCCCCGAGGCCAGGTCGGTCCACCGCTGTCGGGGATGGGCGGCCGGGCGCTGATCGGCTCGGGTCTGCCCAACCGGCCTGAAAACTTGATCCCCTATCTGATCAACGCCCCTGCCGTGGACCCCGGCTCCGCCATGCCGCCCATGCCCATCACCGAGGAGGAGGCGCGCGATGTGGCGGCCTGGCTCTATGAGCACTGACGCGAGCACCGCGGCCTTCGCCGGATGGCCGCCGCCGGCGCTGACGTCGGCGGGGCCGTTCGCCGAACCGCTGGTGACCCTGTCGTGGGGCGTGTTCGCCATGGGCGCCGCCGTGCTGTTGATCGTGATCGCGGCGCTGGTGATGGCGCTGTTCGGGCGGGAGAGCCTGAAGGCGAAGATCGGTAATCAACGGTTGATCTGGTATGCCGGGCTGGCGTTCCCCGTGGTGGTGCTGAGCGCGCTGCTGATCTGGGGCCTGTCCCTGACCTCGGCCCTGACCGGCGAGCCGGAGCCGGGCGAGATGCGGGTGCGCGTGACCGGCGAGATGTGGTGGTGGCGCGTGGCCTATCTGAACCCCGAGGGCGGGGAGGCCGGCGCGGTGCAGTCCGCCAACGAGGTGCGCATCCCTGTGGGCGAGCCGGTGACCTTCGAACTGGAGTCCGCCGACGTGATCCACAGCTTCTGGGTTCCGCAACTGGGCCCCAAGCTGGACATGATTCCGGGACGGACGAATATCCTTAGACTTCAAGCGGATGAAGCCGGAACCTACGGTGGGCAATGCGCTGAATACTGCGGCGGGCCGCACGCCCTGATGGGGCTGGTGGTGGTGGCCATGCCGCGCGATGAGTTCGACGCCTGGATGGCGGATCAAGCCCGGCCCGCGGTGGCGCCTGCGGACGCGCTGGCGGCGCAGGGGCTGGAGGTGTTTCAGGACAACGGCTGCGGTGCCTGTCACGTGGTGCGCGGGGCGCCGGGCGCCTCGGGACTGGCCGGACCGGACCTGACCCATGTGGCCAGCCGGCGGACCATCGGGGCCGGGATCCTGCCCAACAATCGCGGCACGCTGGCGGGCTGGATCGCGGACAGCCAGGGCATCAAGCCGGGCAACCGCATGCCGGCCTACACCACGATGTCCGGCGATGAACTGCAGGCCGTAGCCGCCTATCTGGACGGGCTGGAATGAAGTCCGAGACCGGGTTCGACCACAAACTCTATGACCGTTTCCCCACGAAAGGGCCGCGGCCGGACGGCGAGCTGAAGGCGCTGGAAGAAGTCTGGTGCGGGCCGAAAGGCTGGGGCTGGTTCACGGCGATCAATAACAACTATGTGGGCATCCTGTTCATCGGGGCGGCCTTCCTGTTCTTCGTGCTGGCGGGAATTCTGGCGCTGGTGATGCGCACCCAGCTGGCGGTGCCCGACGCCGGGTTCGTGGGCGTGAACACCTACAACCAGCTGTTCACCATGCACGGGACCATCATGATGTTCCTGTTCGCGGTGCCCATGGTGGAGGCGATCGCGGTGCTGCTGCTGCCGCAGGTGCTGGGGGCGCGGGACATGCCGTTCCCGAGGCTGGGGGCCTATGCGCTGTGGGCCTATCTGGTGGGCGGGCTGATCTTCTTCTGCTCGATCTTCTTCAGCCTGGCGCCGGACGGGGGGTGGTTCATGTACCCGCCCCTGACCAGCAAGACCTATTCGCCCGGCATCAACGCCGATTTCTGGCTGCTGGGCATCGGCTTCATCGAGATCTCGGCCATCGCCGGGGCCATCGAGATCATCGTCGGGGTGATGCGCACGCGGGCGCCGGGGATGACCCTGGCGCGCCTGCCGATCTTCGCCTGGGCCATGCTGATCTTCGCGGTGATGATCATCATCGCCTTCCCGTCGGTGATCCTGGCCACCACCCTGATGGAGCTGGAGCGGCTGTTCGACTGGCCGTTCTTCGACGCGGCGCGGGGCGGCGATCCGCTGCTGTGGCAGCACCTGTTCTGGTTCTTCGGCCACCCGGAGGTCTACATCATCTTCCTGCCCGCGGCGGGGGCCATGTCCACCATGATCCCGGTGATCGCGCGGCATCGGCTGGTGGGGCATCCGCTGGTGGTGATGGCCATGCTCGCCACCGGCTTCATCAGCTTCGGGGTGTGGTCGCACCACATGTTCACCACCGGCATGCCAACCATGTCGGTGGGCTTCTTCTCGGCCGCATCCATGGCGGTGAGCCTGCCGGCGGGGGTGCAGGTGTTCGCCTGGATCGCCACCATGGCGGCGGGGAAGATGCGCTTCAACGTGCCCGGACTGTTCATTCTGGGGGGGCTGCTGATCTTCGTGATGGGCGGGCTGACCGGGGTGATGGTGGCCATGGTGCCCTTCGACTGGGTGGTGCACGACACCTACTTCATCGTGGCGCACCTGCACTACGTGCTGATCGGCGGGATGGTGTTCCCGGTGTTCGCGGCCATCTATTACTGGACGCCGTTCGCGGGTCGGCGGCGGCTGTCGGAGCGGACGGGCAAGATCGCCTTCTGGCTGATGTTCACCGGCATGCATGTGACCTTCCTGCCCATGCACCTGACCGGGCTGATGGGCATGCCAAGGCGGGTGTTCACCTATCTGCCGGACCGGGGGCTGGATCTGGTCAATCTGATCTCGACTGTGGGCGCGTTCCTGTTCGCCCTGGGCGTGCTGGCGGTGATCATCGATCTGGTCCGGAACTTCCGCCCGGCGACCGAGGGCAATGCGGGCAATGTGTTCGACTCCCCCGGGCTGGAGTGGCTGCCCAGCGGGCTGTACTCCACCCGCTCGATCCCGGTGGTGAAGAGCCTGTATCCGCTGTGGGACAATCCCGAGTTGTCAAAGGAAGTGGAGGAGGGCCGCTACTTCCTGCCGGGCACGGCGACCGGCGAGCGCGAGACCCTGATCACCAGCCCCCTGAACGCCGAGCCGCAGTATGTGGCGCGCATGCCCCGGCCGTCTCCGTGGCACTTCTGGGGGGCGATCTTCACGGCGGTGTTCTTCATGCTGCTGGTGCCCAGCGCCTATGGCGCGGCGGCCGTGGCGGGGGTGATCGCGGTGGCGTGCCTGATGGGCTGGGCCTGGAAGCTGGACGAGCCCATGAGCAAGGACATGGTGGACGTGGGCGCGGGCATCCGACTGCCGACCTATGGCGTTGGGACGACCAGCCACGGCTGGTGGGCCATGACCATCCTGCTGTTCGTGGCGGGGGTGGTCGCGGCCATGAGCATGTTCTCCTACGTCTTCCTGTGGAGCCGCCGGCCGGACATGTGGATTGACCCGCCGGCCATGTGGAGCCTGATCGTGGTGGTGGGCGGATACGTCCTGTCGATCGCCCTGATGCTGGGGGCGCGCAAGGTGGTGCGGCTGGACCGGCCCCGGGCGGCGATGATCGCCACGGGCATGGTGGTGCTGGCCTGGGCCGCCATGGCGGCGGCGTGGCGGATCGACTGGGTCACCTGGAGCGGCGCGGGGCTGGACCCGACGCGCAGCGGGCAGGGGTCGACGGTGTTCAGCTTCATCGGCTGGCAGGGGTTCTATGTGATCGTTTGCGCCCTGATGACGCTGTATGTGGTCATGCGCTGGCTGCGGGGGCGGGTCAGCCCGGCGCGGCCCACCAGCTATGACGTGATCGCCCTGTTCTTTGTGTTCGTGGCCGCGCAGGCGGGGCTGGCGGCGCTGCTGACGCGGCTGTTCCCGGGCGTGGCCCTGTGAAGCGCTGGGGCTACATCCTGGGCGGACTGATCGTATGGACGGTCCATTTTCTGGGCGTCTATGTGATCGCCAGCGTGGGCGACGTGGCGGCGGACGCGGACCACCCGCTGTCGCGGGCGGCGGTGGGGATTTTCACCCTGATCTGTCTGATCGCGGCGGGCGGGCTGACGGTGGCGGCGGCCCGGCGCTGGCGGCGCGGCGGGGACGAGATGGGCTTCGAGAACATCATCGCGGCGACGGGCGGGGCGATCTCGGCGATCTCGATCCTGTGGCAGGGGCTGCCGGCGGTGGTGGGGTAATTCAATCACCCGCTCACCCCAGCGAAGGCTGGGGTCCAGATGCCGAACACAGAGCTTGGAAATAGAGACGAGTGGTCATGCAAGCCGTTAAATACCCAGCCCTGTGATCTGGACCCCAGCCTTCGCTGGGGTGAGCGGAGTTTATGGGCGGAGCTCGGCGGATTCTGGTTTATGAGCGGAGCTCGTCGCCGATGTCGCGCCAGGTGGGGTTGGCTTCCTCGATCAGACGGAGTTTCCAGGCGCGCTTCCAAGCCTTGAGGGCGCGCTCGCGCTTGAAGGCGCCGTGGCGTGTCTCGTGCCACTCGGCCCAGACCAGCGTCTTGCAGCCGTATCGGAAGGCGAAGTCGGACATGACGCCGTTGCGGTGCTGATCCAGCCGACGGTGCAGGTTGTCGGTATGGCCGATGTAGAGCGTCCCGTTCCGGGCGTTGGCCAGAATGTAGACCCAGAATCCCTGGGGTCCGCCGAGGTTCGTGACGCCGCGCGACATGCGCCAGCATAACACACCGCCGGGGTGAGCGGACGGGGAACAACCCGCGCCCTCACCGATTGTCCGGTGACCCAATCAGAAGGAGCCGGACATGGATCGCACGGAGCAATTCGAGCGCGAGGGCGACAAGGCTGCGGAGCATGGGCGCGCCATTCAGGCGCCGATCGATGCGAAGGAAGCGAAGGCCTCCGGCGGCGACAAGCCAGACAAGGCCATGCAGGCGGGCGCGCGCGAATACCCTGTGCCGCCGTTCCCCAAGCAGCACCAGAAGAAGCCGGGCGAGGAATACCGGCTGGATCCGGCGCCCATGTATGACGCGCCCTTCTGGAAAGGCTCGGGCAAGCTGGAGGGCTTCGCGGCCCTGATCACGGGCGCCGACAGCGGCATCGGCCGGGCGGTGGCGGTGCTGTTCGCGCGCGAGGGCGCGGACATCGTCATTTGCCATCTGGACGAGGACAAGGACGCCGAGGAGACGAAGAAGGCGGTCGAAGCCGAGGGCAAGCGCGCCATCATTCTGGCCGGCGATGTGGCCGATCCGGCCTTTGCGAAGATGGCGGTGGACGAGACGGTGAAGGCGTTCGGGCGGCTGGACGTGCTGGTCAACAATGCGGCGTTCCAGCAGCATGTGCCGGACTTCGCCGACATCACGGTGGAGCAGTTCGACCGGACCATGAAGACCAATCTGTACGGCTATTTCCACATGGCGCAGGCGGCGGTTCCGCACATGAAGCCGGGCGGGGCCATCGTCATGACCGGGTCTGTCACCGGCATCATGGGCAATGAGATGCTGCTGGACTATTCCCTGACCAAGGGCGGCATCCACGCCTTCGCCCGCTCGCTGGGCACCCACCTGGCGCCCAAGGGCATCCGCGTGAACGTGGTGGCGCCGGGGCCGGTGTGGACGCCCCTGAACCCGGCGGACCGGGACGCCGAAGGAACCAGCGAGTTCGGATCGGGCACGGTCATGGGCCGCCCCGCCCAGCCGGAGGAAATCGCCCCGGCCTATGTGTTCCTGGCCTCGCCCCAGTGCTCCAGCTTCATCACCGGCGAGGTGCTGCCGATCATCGGGGGATATGGGGGCGGATGAGGGTGCGGCCTTCTCCCTCCCCGTCCCGGAGAGGGGCGTCGCGAAGCGGCGGGGTGGGGAGGGCAAGGCGACCTGGGCTGAATGGCTGACCGTCAGCGCGGCCTTGCCGAGCCGCCCCCACCCGGTCGCTGCTGCGCACCGACCGCCCTCCCCGAACGGGGAGGGAGAGCGCAGTGCTGTCTCGGAACCACCTTTGCCGTGGGGTGTTCGCCTATGAGGCGATGAAGGGGCTTTGACATGTTTGGACGGGAAAGACTGGGCGCGGGCGACTGGGCGGTGATGGCGCTCGGGGTGCTGTTCGGGCTGATCGGGGTGGTGCTGACCATCGGCGGCGGCTGGCTGATCGCGGTGGGCGGCAGCTGGTATTATCTGCTGGCGGGGCTGGGCCTGATCGGGACCGGCGCGCTGCTGTTCGTGCGGCGTATGGAGGCCTTCTGGCTGTATCTGCTGGTCTTCGTCCTCACCGTGATCTGGGCCCTTTTCGAGGTGGGGCTGAACGGCTGGGCGCTGGTGCCGCGCGTGTTCGCGCCCTTCGTCCTGTTGCTTCTGGTCATCGCGTCGATCCCAGTGCTGGCGCCGGCGCGCAATCGCTGGGTGACGCCCTGGAGCGGGCGGGTCAGCGGCAAGCCTCTGATGCTGGCCGGGTTCGCGGGGGCGGCGGTGTTCGCCCTGATCGCCGGCGTGGCCATCGCCGCCACCAACCGGTTCGAGGTCCAGCGCGCCCTGCCCGAAGGCGGGTTCAGCGCGGCGGAACGGGCCTCGGCCCTGCAGACCGGCGCCGACTGGCCCGCATATGGCGGCACGACGGGGGCCCAGCGCTACACCAACCTGACCCAGATCAATCGCGACAATGTTGGCGAGCTGGAGCGGGTGTGGGAGTTCAACACCGGCGACATCCCCGAGAAATTCGGCGCCGAGACCACGCCCCTTAAGGTGGGCGACACCATCTATCTGTGCTCGGCCATGAACGTGCTGATCGCGCTGGACGCGTCCAGCGGGCTGGAGAAGTGGCGCTATGATCCGCAGGTTTCGGACGACGCCATTCCCTATACGGCCGCGTGCCGGGGCGTCGCCTATCACGCCATGACCGAAACGGCGCCGGAAGGCGACACGACGACCTCCGTGGACGAGGCGGCCCTGTCGCAGCGGGCCCGGCTGGAACCGTGCGCCACCCGGATCGTGGAAGGAACGCTGGACGGCCGTCTGATCGCGGTGGACGCGCGCACCGGCGTGCCCTGCACCGATTTCGGCCAGAACGGGTCCGTGGACATCAAGGTCGGCATGGGCGACGTGATCCCCGGCATGGTGTCCATCACCTCGCCCCCCGTGATCGTGAACGGCGTCATCATCACCGGCCATCAGGTGCTGGACGGTCAGTACCGCAGTGCGCCGTCGGGCGTGATCCAGGGCTTTGACGTAGTCACCGGCGAACTGCGCTGGGCCTGGGACATGATGCGTCCCGACATCACCGGCCTGCCGCCCGAAGGCGAGACCTACACCCGCGGCACGCCCAACATGTGGACCATGGCCACGGGCGACGAAGAGCTCGGGCTGGTCTATCTGCCCATGGGCAACTCGGCGGCGGACTATTACTCCAGCGACCGGGCGCCGGCGGAGAATGAATACGCCACCTCGCTGGTGGCGCTGGACGCCGAGACCGGGCGGCCCGCCTGGCATTTCCAGACCGTGCGCATGGACGTGTGGGACTATGACCTGGGCAGCCAGGCGACCCTGATCGATTTCCCGGTGAACGGCGCGACCGTGCCCGCGATCATCCTGCCGTCGAAACAGGGCGATATGTATATTCTGGACCGGCGCACGGGCCGGCCGCTGACGCCGGTTGAGGACCGCCCGGCGCCGGGCGGCGGGGTGGAGCCGGAGCAGCGCGCGGCGACCCAGCCGTACAGCCTGTTCCACACCCTGGCCCGGCCCGACCGCCTGACCGAGCGGGACATGTGGGGCATGTCGCCCATCGACCAGATGATCTGCCGCATCAACTTCCGCCGCGCGTCCTATGAGGGCATGTACACCCCGCCCACCTCGGATCGGCGCTGGATCCAGTATCCGGGCTACAACGGCGGTTCGGACTGGGGCGGCATCGCGGTGGACCCCGACCGGGGCGTGATCATCGCCAACTACAACGACATGCCCAACTACAACCGTCTGGTGCCGCGCGAGGAAGCCGACGAGCGGGGCTGGTACCCGCGCGGCGACGCCCGGGCCGACACCGGCGGGGCCGAGGGCGCAGGCGACCCGCAGGTGGGCGTGCCCTACGCCATCGACGTGAACGCGGGCTGGCGCATGCCCTTCACCGGCATGCTGTGCAAGGAGCCTCCCTATGGCGGCATCCGGGCCATCGACATCCGCAGCGGCGAGACCATCTGGGACCGCCCGCTGGGCACGGCGCGCAAGAACGGGCCGTTCGGGATTCCGTCCATGCTGCCGCTGAACATCGGTACGCCGAACAACGGCGGGTCGGTGGTGACGGCCTCGGGCCTGATCTTCATCGCGGCGGCCACGGACGACCTGATCCGCGCCATCGACATGGAGACCGGAGAGACGGTGTGGCAGGACGTGCTGCCCGCCGGCGGCCAGGCCAACCCCATGATCTATGAGCAGGACGGACGCCAGTTCCTGGTCATCATGGCGGGCGGGCACCACTTCATGGAGACCCCGGCGGGGGATGCGGTGATTGCGTATGCGTTGCCGGAGCGGAATGGCTAGGACCAAATCCTTCTCCCGGTGGGAGAAGGGGAACCCTCGCACGAAGGCGCGAAGCGGCTTCGTTCGGGCGCGGGGGATGAGGGTCGGGTGCTCGAGCAGGTCCCGCTGAACCCTCACCCTGCGCGCGAAGGAGCGGCCTGCTGACGCATGCCGCTGCGCGCAGCCCTCTCCCAACGGGAGAGGGACGACATGGCAGAGTCCGAAAACCGCGAGACAGGGCCGCCGCGCGGGCGCATTCTGCGCGGCATGGAACTGGATCAGGACGCCTGTTATCGCGCCGTCGTCGCCCGGGACGCCCGTTTCGACGGGAAGATCTTCGGCGGGGTGAGGACGACGGGGATTTACTGCCGCCCCATCTGTCCGGCGCGGACGCCGAAGCGCGAGAACATCCGCTTCTACCGCTCGGCCGCCGAGGCGGAGGAGGCGGGGTTCCGGCCCTGCCTGAGATGCCGCCCGGAGACGGCGCCGGACATGGGCGCGTGGCGCGGCACGTCGAACACCGTCAGCCGAGGTCTGGCCCTGATCGAGGCGGGCGCTCTGGATGGGGGCGACGTGGAGGCCCTGGCCGGACGGCTGGGGGTGGGCGAGCGCCAGCTGCGCCGCCTGTTCCGCCAGCATCTGGGCGCCGCGCCGGTCAGCGTGGCCCAGACGCGGCGGGTGCTGCTGGCCAAGCAACTGATCCAGGAGACGCGCATGCCCATGGCCGAGGTGGCCATGGCGGCGGGTTTCGGTAGCGTGCGGCGGTTCAACGAGACCTTCCAGCGGCTGTATCATCGTCCGCCCTCGGCCCTGCGGCGCGGCACGGCGCCCGATGCGGCGCCGGGGGAGGGGGTGCGGCTGATGCTGGCGTACCGTCCGCCCTACGACTGGGACGGGATCATCGCGGCCTTGGCGGTGCGGGCCGACCCGATGGAGCGGGTGGCGGACGGACGCTGGATGCGCGAGATCGAAGGCGGCGGCGCGGTGACGGTGGAGCGGGGCGCGGGCGAGCGGCTGGCGGTGCAGGTGTCCATACCGGACATCACGGGCTTGCCGGGCGTGCTGGCGCGGGTGCGGCGGGTATTTGACCTGACCGCCGACCCGGCGATGATCGGGGCGCATCTGTCCGCCGATCCTGCGATAGCGCACCTTGTGAGCAAGCGGCCGGGGCTGAGGCTGGTCGGGGACTGGCATGTGGAGGATCCGGGCGCCTTGATGAGCGACCGGCTGGACGACGAGGACGAACGGATTGCGGCCCGGGCCGAAGGCTGGCGGCCATGGCGGGCTTACGGGGCAGCGCACCTCATGGCCGAGGGCCTGAGCGTTGCAGCCCTGATCGAACGGGAGACGAGACATGACCAAGCGGCCTGAGACGTTTCAACTGGACCGGATCGCCACGCCGCTGGGCGAGGTGCTGGTGGTGTTCGACGGGCAGGGCGTGGTGCGCGCCTTCGACTTCGCCGACTACGAAGCGCGCATGCGTCGGCTGCTACGGCTGCACTATGGGGCGGTGATCCTGGAGGCGGGGCCGGCCCCTGCTGACGTGCGAGAGGCTGTGACGGACTATTTCGGCGGCGAGGTGGAGGCGCTGAAGCGCATTCCTTGGGCCACCGGCGGCACGGCGTTTCAGCGCCGCGTGTGGCAGGCCCTGACCGAAATCCCGGCGGGGCGCACCGAAACCTATGGCCAGCTGGCGGCGCGGATCGGGGCGCCCACGGCGGTGCGGGCCGTGGGGCTGGCCAACGGCGCCAATCCGGTGGGCGTGATCGTGCCGTGTCACCGGGTGGTGGGCGCGTCAGGCAAGCTGACCGGCTATGCGGGCGGGCTGGAGCGCAAGAAATGGCTGCTGGAGCACGAGGGCGCGCTGAAGGTCTGAGCGTCAGATTTCAGAGGCTGCGAGCGGGTCCTCATTGCGGCAGCATCGCCCGGCTGCACGGGAGAAACGGCGATGATCTGCGTTCTGGCGACCGGACTGGCGATGGCGTGCGAGCCGGATATGACGGGGCCGGCCACGCGGCCCATGGACCCGTGGGCGGACTGCCCGGTGGAGCGGTCCGTCTATGAACTGCATCTGGACGAGGAGCGGCGCGCGGATTTCACGGACGGACCGATCACAGCCGGATTCATTCCGGCGCGCCATTACGCCTCGGCGGTCAGCGACCTCTATTTCTGGATCCAGACGCCCCAGAACCGCTACTGGTTCGTGATCAATGTCTCGATGGGATACGGCGTGACGTCGATTAATCCTGTCACCGACCCCACGCGCGCAGACGCCGAACCCGACGGCCCCCGCGAAATCGAGGCCGCCGACGGGGTTCCTAACGGCTCCACCCTGCTGATGTTCGACGCGGACGCCATGCCGGTTGAGGTTCCGTCCAGCACCGACCTCGGACCCGAATGGATTCTGGTTCCCGATCTGGGACCCGCGCTCTGGTATTCGCCGGGCGACATGACGGATCAACCCGCGAGCGAGCGGGACCGCCTGCCGACGGCCTTCTTTAGGCGCAGCCGGTGCGCGGACGCGGGGGCGGCCCTCGCCTGGCCCTAGTCGGGTTCGCCCTGGCTGCGGGCCACGGCGGCGCCGGCGGCGCCGCCGACAGCGGCGCCAACGGGCCCGGCCACGACGGCGCCGGTGATGGCCCCGGTGGCGGCGCGCTGCTCCATAGTGGCGCCGCAGGCGGCGAGACCGGCGAGGCCGGCGGACAAGATCAGAACTCGGGTGAGACGACGCATGGCTATTCTCCAGCTTAACCGTTGAGTAACGCTGCTGCCGAGCGCCGGGTTCCCGACGCGGCGTTTTCGCAAGATGTCCACTTCCGGGGTTTGGCCGCAATGACTATTTCTGAGGGCATTTCATTATTTTCTTCATTTGCACCCACCGGTTTAAGGTCGCATTGAGATAAGAGAATACAATCAAGGACAGATCAGTGGCGATCATCATGGGGAATTACCCTTGGATCACCTTGCCAGTGTTGCATGGGTGCGACGAATTGCTGCGCCGCACGGGCCGATTGCGAATCGTCCACATTGACGCCATATTCTGATGGCTTAAGCGCCGCCTCGCCAGTCACGGGAAGTTGACTGGCGGCCAAGCCCCTGCGTAACCGGCGCCGAACTTGCGTCGAGGGGGCCAGACTGCCTGGGGGCGCAATCCTGCCCCTGCTGCTCAGGACTGCATCCTTGTCGAATTCCTCGCGGAAGCCCACGACTGCGCCCAATTCTCCGTCCATCCGAGCGCCGAAGATGCGCCCGATGACGGCGGCCGCCGCCTTTGGCGGACTGGTGGGTCTGGCCGTCGGCTGCGCCTATCTCGGCGGGACGGTGGCCAAGTCGACGACCACGCGCATCCAGGCCGAGCGCATCGCCGGCGCCACCGCCGTGGGCTTTACCGAAGAAGCCCTGTCGGCCGCCGCCGGCGGCATGGACGCCAGCGCCCTGACCATCGCGCGCCGTCACGACCCCTACACCGTCGCGGGCGCCGCCCAGCGGGACCGCCAGTCCGAACTGCTGACGGCCCGTCTGGAAAGCCTGCGGGCCAGTTCCAGCACCGAGGCGGGTCTGCGCCGCGTCAGCATGACCGGCCCCGCCGCCCAGCCGTTCCGCCTCGCCGGCGCTCTGGACGCCTCGCGCGATCTGGAGTGCCTGACTCAGGCTGTCTATTACGAAGCCCGCGGCGAAGGCCGGCCCGGGATGCAGGCCGTGGCCCAGGTGGTTCTGAACCGCGCCCGCCACGGCGCCTTCCCGAACAGCGTCTGCGGCGTGGTCTATCAGGGCGCCAACCGCTCGACTGGCTGCCAGTTCAGCTTCACCTGCAACGGCGCCATGCGCCGGGGTGTGAACCAGTCGGCCTGGCGCCGGGCCCACGACGTGGCGTCGTCCGCCTTGTCGGGCCAGGTTTATGCGCCCGTCGGGAACGCTACCCATTTCCACACCACGGCCGTTTCGCCGCGCTGGCGCCATTCGCTTGTGCCTGTGGGGCAGGTGGGCAGCCACCTGTTCTACCGCTTCGGCGGCCGCAACGGGTCGTCGGGCGCCTTCACCTATGCGGCCCAGCCGTCGACGGCCTCGGACGCCCGCGTCATTCAGGCCAGCCTGGACCCGTCGGAAACCGTGCGCCAGGCGAGCAATGCGGTGGCCTATACGGTGCTGTGGGCGCAGGACAACATGCCCGAGCGTGAGGTCCGTCCGTCGGCTGAGGCCGCTGATGCTCCGGCCCAGACCCGTCAGCAACCGACCCCGGATTCGAACGCCGGGGAAGACGCCGCCGCCTAATCCGGCGGCTGCGGCGCAGTCGCCAGCGATGCCGGCGGCGCATTGAGGCGGGTTCCGCTGAAGTCGTCCTGTTCGTCAGGGGTCAGCGGCCGCGACATGCTTATACTGCCGTCGGTGTTGTTGAAGACCTTGTCCTCTACGGGGACGGTCTGCTCGGTGACGGGGCGCTCGGGGCGCTGTTTACGCTTGAACATGAGGTGAAAACCGGCGGCGAGGCCGTCCGGTTCCAGACCCGTGTTCACCCGGCGTCCAGGCCCACGTCCAGCGACGGGGCCGAGTGGGTCAGGGCGCCCACCGAGATCACGTCCACGCCGGTATCGGCGATGGCGCGTACGGTCTGAAGATTCACCCCGCCCGACGCCTCCAGCACCGCCTGACCCTTCGCCCGCCCGACGGCCGTGCGCAGGTCGTCCAGGCTGAAGTTATCCAGCATGACCACGTCGGGCCGCTCCGCCAGGGCTTCGTCCAGTTGATGCAGGCCGTCCACCTCTACCTCGATCTTCATCAGGTGCCCGGCATGGGCGCGGGCGCGGCGGATGGCCTCGCCGACGCCGCCGCACACGGCGATGTGGTTGTCCTTGATGAGGATGGCGTCATCCAGACCGAAACGGTGGTTCAGCCCGCCGCCCATGGCCACGGCGTGCTTCTCCAGCGCGCGCAGGCCGGGGGTGGTCTTGCGGGTGTCGGCGATGCGGGCGCCGGTCCCGGTCACGGCGTCCACATGGGCGCGGGTCAAGGTGGCGATGCCGGACAGGCGGCCCAGCAGGTTCAGGGCCGTGCGTTCAGCCGACAGGATGGCGCGAGCGTCGGCCTCGACCTCGGCCAGCACGGTTCCGGCGGCGACCGTCTCGCCATCCTGAGTACGGGCGGTGAAGCGGGCTGCGGGGTCCAGCGTCGTCATGGCCAGACGGGCGCAGTCCAGGCCGGCGATGGTCCCGGCCTGTCGCGCCGCGAAGACGGCGGTCCAGCGGGTCCCGGCGGGGATGCAGGCGGCGGCGGTGACGTCGCCCGCACGGCCCAGGTCCTCGACCAGGGCGGCGCGGACCACCGGTTCGATCAGGAAGGCGGGAAGGCTCATTCGGCGGCCATGGCGATGGGGGCGGGGGACAGGATGATGCGGGTGTGGCGCGCCTCTGCGGCGGCGTCCGGATGGTCGGCGCGGAAGTGGCCGCCCCGGCTTTCGCAGCGCTCCAGCGCGGCCCGGGAGATCAGGCGGGCGGTGATGAAGGCGGGAGCGGGACCGTGGGCCGCCTCGAGACCGTCGATGATCGCGAGGAGGGCGGACAGGCCCTCGGCATTGCGCACCACGCCGGCGTGCAGGCTCATGGCCGCGCGCAACTGCTGCAAGGCGCCGGGAGGCAGGGCCTCGGGCGTGACGATGGGCAGGAGCGGGGCGGCGGGGGTGTCCGGCTCCTCGCGGGCGGCCAGACCACTGCGCCAGCCGAAGGCGGCGGCCTCCAGCAGGGAGTTGGAGGCCAGACGGTTGGCGCCGTGCACGCCGGTGGCGGCGCACTCGCCCACAGCGAACAGGCCGGGCAGGCTGGTGCGACCGTCCGCGTCGGCGGCGATCCCGCCCATGTGGTAGTGCGCCGCCGGAGCCACGGGCATGGGCTGGACCCTCGGGTCGATCCCGGCGGCCATGGCGGCGGCGAAGACGGCGGGGAAGTGCTCGGGGAAGTCCGGGCCGATGGCCTCGCGGGCGTCGAGGAAGGCGCCGCGTCCAGCGGCGATGGCGGCGTGGACGCTGCGGGCGACGATGTCGCGGGGGGCCAGATCGCCTTGGGGGTGGTTCACGATGGGCGCGCCTTCCCGGTCGATCAGGCGGGCGCCCTCGCCGCGCAGGGCCTCGGTGGCCAGGGGCGCGGGATCGGCGCCCACGTCCAGCGCCGTGGGGTGGAACTGGACGAACTCGGGGTCGAGGATTTCTGCGCCCGCCAGCGCCGCCAGCCCCAGACCCTCGCCGCGCAGCTGGGCCGGGTTGGTGGTGACGGCGTAAAGCCCGCCCACGCCGCCGGTGGCGAGGATCACGGACGGGGCGAGGATTTCGATGAGCGACCCGTCGTCCTGACGGAAGGCGGCGCCGCGCACCCGGCTGTCCGAGTCCTGAATCAGGGCGGCGAGGGTCAGGCCGGAGCGCAGGGTGATGTGGGGCGCGGCCAGCGCGGCGGCGCCCAACGCCTGAACGATGGCGCGGCCCGCGCCGTCGCCGCCCGCGCGCACGATGCGGGGACGGGAATGGGCGGCCTCGAGGCTCTGGACGAAGCGGCCGGCAGCGTTGCGGTCAAACGGGGCGCCCAGATCGAACAGGCGCCGGATGGTTTCGGGCGCGGCGCGGGTCAGGGCCAAGGTGGCGTCGGCGTCGTTCAGGCCGGCGCCGGCGGCGACGGTGTCAGCGGCGTGCAGCTCGGCGCTGTCGTCGGGATAGAGGGCGGCGGCGATCCCGCCCTGGGCCCAGGCGGAAGCGGCGGCCTGACCCACGGGGGCGGGCGTGGCCACCAGCACCGGGCGCGGCGCGGCGGAGAGGGCGGCCGACAGGCCCGCCAGCCCGGCGCCCACGATCAGCGGGCCGTCGTGATGGCGGCGCCGTGGGCTCATGACGCCAGCCCGAGGAAGCGGCCGGAGGTGGTCAGGGCGGCGCCCAACCCGTCGCCGGTGTAGAGCGCCATGGCCGTCAGGCCAACAGCCGCGCAGGCCGCACCGGTGACGAGGAACAGGCCCAGGGATGCGCCCGCCTGGCTCCAGCTCAGCGGGGCCGTATCGGGCCGCCAGGCGCCGCGCCGCAGGTGGCTGAGCACGCCGAGGGCCAGAAAGATGGCGAGGATGTAGGCGCCGTTCTGAAGGCCCCAGAGCACTACAAAGGCGCCGACGCCCAGCAGGGCGGCTTTCTCAAGCAGGGGATGGATGCGGGCCAACACCGGGCCCAGCGCCTTTGAGCCGTCCAGCGGCGGGGCGGGGGCCAGGTTGAGCAGATTGATGATGGCCACGAACCACGCGCCTTGCAGCCAAACCGGGTCGGCGGTGGCGGCCCAGACGGCGAAGAAGGGCAGGGCGGCGATCAGGCCGAAGGCGGGACCGGCCAGCGACACCAGCACCCCGATCCACTCACTGGCGGCGCCGCGCGCGCCCCGCGCCGCGCCGCCCAGGAACGGAATGATGAAGATGCGGGCCGGGCCCATGCCGAGGCGGTTCATGGCCAGCACGTGCCCGTACTCATGGACCAGCAGGCCGACGATGCCCGCCAGCGCATAGACCCAGCCCATCAACCACCACAGCAGGCCGGCCAGCAGCGCGGTGGAGACCAGCGCCCAGATCAGGTTCTGGCCGGGGTTCTCGTCCTCGACGGCGCCCCGCGCAGGCGTGCGGGCTCGCGCAAGGGAGGGGGCCGGGTCACCCACGGCGCCCCATGGCCCGGCCTTGGCCGGGCCGATCGGGCCGGGGCGGGTGTCGGTCATCAGATCAGCTCGACCGCGACCTGGTGGCCGCGGGCGCGGACCAGATCGTAGCGGGCGGGCTTTTCAGGCGGGGGCAGGTCGACCATGCGCTGGACCGCCAGACGGGCGCGCTCGGCCATGTCCTCGGGCACGGTGACCTCGAAGGTCATATCGCGCAGGGAGTCGCGGATCTTCTCCAGGGTGATGCGCTTCATGTGCGGGCACATGTTGCACGGGCCGATGAACTTCACGTCCGGGGCCTCGCCGGCGATGTTGGAGGCCATGGAGCATTCGGTGATCAGCACCACCTGGGCGGGCCGGTTCTTCATCACATAGTCGTTCATGGCGGCGGTGGAGCCGGCGAAGTCCGCGGCGTTCAGCACGTCCTCGGGGCACTCGGGGTGAGCCAGCACCACGGCGCCGGGCCAGGCGTCGCGCATGTCGGCGATGTCGGAGGCGGTGAAGCGCTCGTGCACCTCGCAGGCGCCCTTCCAGGCGATGATCTTCACATCGGTCTGGGCGGCCACGTTGCGGGCCAGGTATTCGTCGGGGATCAGGATGACCCGATCGACGCCCCATTCCTTCGCCGCCCATTCCACCACCTGAACGGCGTTGGCGGAGGTGCAGCAGATGTCGGTCTCGGCCTTCACATCAGCGGTGGTGTTCACATAGGTGACCACCGGCAGGCCCGGGTAGCGCTGCTTGATCAGGCGCACGTCGGCGCCGGTGATGGACGAGGCGAGCGAACAGCCCGCCAGCGGGTCGGGGATCAGGATGGTCTTGTCCGGCGACAGGATCTTGGAGGTTTCGGCCATGAAGTGGACGCCGGCCTGGACGATCACCTTCGCATCCGAGCGCGCGGCCTCTTTCGCCAGAGCCAGGCTGTCGCCCACGAAGTCGCCGACGCCGTGGAAGATTTCGGGGGTCATGTAATTGTGGGCGAGAATGACGGCGTCGCGCTGGAGCTTCAGGGCGTTGATCTCGGCGATCAGGGGCGCGTGCAGCGCCCACTCGGCGGGGGTGACATGGTCCTTGACCTTGTCCCACAAGGGATCGGTCGCGCGCCGCACGGCGGGATCCATCAGAAATTGGCCGTCAGCCATGGTCGCCTCCAGTTTTGCTCGAATTGAGCAAATCCAGGTTCTGAAAAACGCCGGACGGACGAGAGCCTGACCGGCGACTTATGCTTAAGGTGAGCATAAGTGGGCTTAATGTAGGACGCCGGCGGACGGATGCAAGGAAAATCGGGCGGGGCTCGATCAGCCGAGGGCGAGAATTTCACCCAGGCGACGCTGAAGCGCCTCGGCGGCGTAGGGCTTGGGCAGCAGGGGCCAGGGGGCGTCCTTCATGGCCTCCTCCACATCATCGCCCGCATAGCCGGACGTCAGGACGATATGCATGTCGGGCCAGCGCCGGGCCGTCTGGCGCGCCAGTTCAATGCCGCTCATGCCGCCGGGCATGACGATGTCGGTCAGCATCAGGTCGAACCGGCTGGCCTCCAGGGCGGTGAGGGCCTGGTCGGCGTTCTCCACCGCCACCACCTCGAGCCCGAAGCTCATCAGCAGGTCCATGGCCACGGCGGACACGGCCTGGTCGTCCTCCACCAGCAGAACCCGGCGACCTGTCACCGAGGCGGGTGCGGTTTCCTCGGCCACGGCGACTTGGATCACGTCGTCCTCAGCGAGAGCGGGCAGGTAGAGCCGGACCTCCGTGCCCTTGCCGGGCGAACTCTTGATCCGGACATCACCCCCGCTCTGGCGCGCGAAGCCGTAGACCTGGCTGAGGCCCAGACCCGTGCCCTTGCCCACGGCCTTGGTGGTGAAGAAGGGCTCGAAAACCCGGTCGCGCACCTCGTCGCTCATGCCTTCGCCCGAGTCCTTGACGGTGACGCAGATGTGGGGCGTGTCGACAGGCCCTCCGGGCAGGTCGCACGTTTCAGTGGAAACGCGCAGCCGTCCCTGTTCGCCCATGGCGTCGCGAGCGTTGACCACCAGATTGAGCAGGGCGGCCTCGAACTGGGCGGCGTCCACGCGCGCGAACGCGCCGCCCCGCTTGAGCTTCAGATTGAAGTCGATGGCTTCGCCGACGCCGCGACGCAGCAGCGGCTCGCTCTCGCGGATCAGGGCGTTCAGATCGCAGGGCTCTGGCCGCAGGGCTTGCCGCCGGGAGAAGGCCAGCAGTTGGTGGGTGAGGCGCTCGCCCCGGCGGGCGGCGGCAAGGGCGGCCTCGCCCATCTTCTGGCGCCGGGCGGCGTCGTCGGGCGACTTCAGGATCATGTCCAGGGCGCCGATGACCACGGTCAGCAAATTGTTGAAGTCATGGGCCACGCCGCCGGTCAGGCGTCCCACCGCTTCCATACGCTGGGCGTGCATCAGGTCCTGTTCCGCGCGGGCTTTCTCCTCCAGCGCCTCGGAGACCCGCTCCTCGAGCAGTTCGTTGATGCGCTTGAGGTCCTGTTCCGCCTTCTTGGCCTCATTGACGTCGAAGGCCACGCCGACGAAGCCGATGACCTCGCCCTGGGCGCCCAGACGGGGCCGTGAGAAGGAACGCAGCCAGCGGTACTCGCCGGAGTTGTGCCGGTAGCGAGCCTCGAGCGAGAAGGGCTGACCCGTCGCTTCCCCGGCGAGGGATTCGGCCAGGATGCGGTCGTGGTCGCCCGGATGCAGATACTCACGCCAGTCGGCGGTGCGCACGGTCTCGTAGTCCGCGCCCATGTATTCCACATAGGCCTGATTGACGAACGACCGGACGCGGTCGGCGCGCGTCACCCAGATGAGCACAGGCGCCGTGTCGGCGATGTCGCGGAACCGGCTCTCGCTCTCCCGCAGGTCGGACTCAGCCCTTGCCCGCTCGATCTCGGCCCAGGTGCGGTCGGCGACATCCTGGATCAAACCGACCTCGGCGTCGGTCCAGTCGCGCGGCTGGGAGTCGTGCACATAGAGGAAGGCGCGCAGGCGACCGCTGCGCACCAGAGGCGCGCGGACAAGGGCGCATGTCTCGATGGATTCGAAGGTCTCGATGGCGTCGAGGGTGCGCGAATCCTCTCGCACGTCGTTGATGCGGATGACCTGCCCTGCGGCGAGGGACTGCATCAGTTTCTCGCCGAAGGCGTCGAAAGCCCACTCACCCTGGGCGCTGGCCACGCCCGAGGTCCAGTCGCGGCCGAACGAGACCACCGCCTGATCCTCGTTGACCTCGCCATAGCCGACCCGCTGGACGCCCAGGACTCCGCCCAGGGCGCTTTCCACCTCGATCATGATGTCGTCAGGGTCGTCTATGTCGCGCAGGCGGTCGGTCAGTTCGAGCAGGAAGGTCTGACGGCGTTGATCCCGTTCAAGGCGTTGCAGGGCCTCCTGGGTTTCTGTGATGTCGAAGGACATGCCTGCGTAGCCGAGGAATCGGCCGTCCGGATCGAAGCGGGGTTTCACGCTGACGCGCATCCAGCGCCACTGATCGCGCCCGTTCCTGAACCGGGCTTCAAACCCGTAGGGCAGGCGGGCAGGCCGCGCATGGTTCTGGATTTCCGCGACCGTGCGCGCATCTTCGGGGTGCAGGGTGTCCTTCCAGATGTGGCCGTGGATCTCCTGCGCCGGACGATCATAGAAGGCGCCCAGGGCCTCGTTGGCGAACTCGACCGCTCCGTTTTCGTCGGTCAGCCAGACCGGGGCGGGTGCGGTGTCGGCCAGCAGGCGGAAACGCTCCTCGCTCTCGCGCAAGGCCGCCTCGGCCGCCTTGGCGTCGGAGATGTCAGTGACCACCGCCATGAGCCAGGGCTCCGCACCCGGCTCGTCGCGACCGACGCGGACTGAGGTCAGGGCCCAGAACACCGAGCCGTCGCGGCGGCGATAGCGCTTTTCGAACCGGACGCCCTGAGGATCATCCATGGCGCGGCGCACCTCGGCGCGGGTGCGCTCGACATCGTCGGGATGACTGAGGTCTGTGGTGGTCTTTGTGACGATGTCGTCGCGGGAGAAGCCCAGCATCTCGCAGAAGCGATCGTTGGCCTTCAGCACCTTGCCGTTCAGGTCCGCCTTGATGATGCCGGCCGCCGCCTGTTCGACCATGGCGGTGAGTTCGGCCTCGTTCTCGCGCAGCGCGCCTTCGACCATACGGGCGTCAGTGACGTCGAGGTTGACCCCGATCATGCCGAAGAAACGATCTTCGGCGTCGAACCGGGGGCGGGCGGTGGTGCTGAGAATGCGCCAGGCGCCGTCATGGCGGCGATAGCGGGCCTCCACCTCGAACCCTTGACCGGCCATGGCGGCGTTCATGCCGATGGCGGTGACGCGCTCTGCGTCGTCCGGATGCAGGGTGGCGCTCCAGTCGAAAGCCGACAAATCCTCGGGCGCCCCCCAGAACTCTCGCTGGGCCTTGTTCAGATAGACGCAGTCGCCCTGTTCGTCGCTCATCCAGAGCATCACGGGCGCATCCTCGCTGACCAGACGAAAACGAGCCTCGCTCTCGTCCACGGCGGAGGTGGACGCTCGAAGCGCGGCATTGGAATCAGCGAGGGACTGCAGCGTCCGCCGCAGGGAGGCCGACAGGATGACGCCGAAGGTGCTGGTGATCGAGAAGGTGACGGTGTTGACCAGGCCCTGCGCGGTGTCGAGCACGAACAATCCCGGCAGGGTGGTCAGCAGCCAGGCGCCTGCGACGCAGAGCGCCAGCGCACTGAATCCCGCCAGGCGACCGGCCCACAAAGCGGCCACCAGAATGCCCGGCAGCATGAGCATCAGGCCCGGCGAACTACCGTAGACGCCTTGCAGGGAAAGCCTGATCAGAAGGCCGGCGGCGCCGCCCGCCAAGCCGATCAGCAAGGCGTGGCTCTTCCCCCTCTCCCGGGACAGGGCAATGCGCCGGATAATGCGTTCTGCCGGTCGTTCGGTTTTTTCACCCGTCCCTGCGGACATGTCTCCCCCGATAATCCGCTGGTTCCGATCCATCTCAGCCCCGATGGCCGGAGCAGCGGCTGTGGTTGGCAACGCTTTGACCGCTAACGCGTTCCTGGCGCCGAGGAATGTTCGCAGGGCGCATGGATACCCTTGCGTCCAGCTTGACCGTTCCTACCTCATCATCATCCCGAGTCGACCTCAAGGAGCAACCAATGACCGCCAAGATGGACACCGGCCTGAAGAAGGCTGACCGCACCGACATCGCCGCCGAGCTGAAGAAGGTGCTGGCGGACAGCTTCGCCCTTTATCTGAAGACGCACGGCTACCACTGGAACGTGCGCGGGCCTCAGTTCTTCGGCCTGCACAACATGCTTGAAGAGCAGTATCGCGAGCAGTGGGCCGCGTTGGACGAAATCGCCGAGCGCATCCGTTCACTGGGCGAAACCGCGCCCCAGGGATTCGGTACGTTCGGCAACCAGACGGGCATCAAGGACGGCGATCCTGAAAAGGATTCCCAATCCATGATCGAGGAGCTGGTCAGCGACCACGGCACGGTCATCGCCACCCTGCGCAAGGCCATCGAGACGGCCGACGAAGCCGGGGACGAAGCCACCGCCGATCTGCTCACGCAGCGGCTGGCCGCTCACGAGAAGACCGCCTGGATGCTGCGCGCCACCACCCAGTGAAATGCGCGGGCCAGTGAGGTGAACCGGTCGTAAGATCGGGAACATGAATCCGCCGGAAAATGCGGGTATTGGAGCGTGAAGGCGCGACTTCGCGCCAAGTCCCGGAGCGCCCATGCGGACCCATGACGTCAGACAGGCATTGAAGCGGACGTGGCGCATTGTCACGGCCGCGCCTGTCGTTGTGGGCGCCTTGGCGCTTGCGGTGTCGGCCAGTTCGACGGTGCGACCCGAGAGCGACCGCGCCGCCGAGGGACTGGCCCGCCTGACCCAGGGCCGGCTGGACGAAGCCGGATTGCTGGCCATTTCAAGCCGGCTGGATCCGGCCAGTCTGGCGCTGGCGCAGCGGCATGATCCGGCGTTTCGCGGGCAGAACCTGCCCGGTCTGACGCCGGGGTGGGAGACCCTGACCCTCAGCGGACGGCCGCGACTGGACGCCACGGCGTCGGGCGCGGAGGCCTTCCGGTTGAATGCGGCCATGGCGGCGGAAGCAGGAGCCCTGCGCCCCGCGCGACCCTTCGTGTTCAACGCCGCCACGGCGGACGACCGCCGCCGCGCCCAGCGCTGCCTGACCCAGGCTGTGTATTACGAGGCCGCTCTGGAAAGCACCCTGGGTCAGGAAGCGGTTGCCCAGGTGGTTCTGAACCGGGTGCGCGATCCAAACTACCCCGACACCGTTTGCGGCGTGGTGTTCGAGGGCGCCGAGCGGAATACCGGCTGTCAGTTCAGCTTCACCTGCGACGGAGCCCTTTCGCAGGCGCCTGTGGGTTGGGCCTGGCGGCGCGCCGAGGCGGTGGCCCAGCGCGCCCTGGCGGGCCATGTGGCCGCGGAGGTGGGCACGGCAACCCACTATCACGCCGACTACGTCCACCCTTGGTGGGCGCCGACGGTGACCAAGATTCGCCAGATCGGGGCGCATATCTTCTATCGCTGGAACGGCGCCCTGGGCGACACATCGGCGTTCATTCAGGCCCATGCCGGGCGGGAGCCGGTGATCGACGAGGCGCGGTTCGCCCGCCCGCGCATGCAGACCGCCTCGGCTGGTGAGAGCCTGGAAAGCCTGGCCGAAGCTACGGGGTCCGCGCCCCGCACCGTCGAGATCAACGGCGCCACCCGCGTGGTCGGCGTGGTCAGTCTCGGCGGCCGTCGCCAGCCCACGGCCGAGGACGTGGCGCGCATCAACGAGCGACTCGCCGATTTCGAACAGCAAAGCTCCGCCCCTGAACCCGCCCCTGCGCCGCCGCCGGGGGTGACGCCGCTCGAGGTCGAGGAAGTGGGCCGGCCTGCCGGCTGAGCCCGCCCCAAGCCTCTGTCCTGCAACAATTAAGCGACCTTTGCATTAAGGATGACGGCCCACGCGAGCGTCGCGTCGGGGTTGCCGCCGGAGCGCCAGTGAAAGACCGCGTGAACACCGAAACAGCTGCTGATGAGGCCGACGATCTGCGCAAGGCGCAGGAGGCCCTGGCCGCCAGCGACGCCCGGTTCCGGGTTCTGGCCGACAGCATGCCCCAGATGGTCTGGTCCACCCGCCCGGATGGTTTCCACGACTATTACAACGCCCGCTGGTACGAGTTCACCGGCGTGCCTGACGGGTCCACCGACGGCGAGGGCTGGAACGACATGTTCCACCCGGACGATCAGGAACGGGCCTGGGCGCTGTGGAAGCATTCGCTCGAAACCGGCGAACCCTACGAGATCGAGTATCGGCTGAGGCACCGGTCAGGCGTCTATCGCTGGACCCTGGGCCGCGCCATGCCGCTGAAGGACGAGGACGGGCGCATTACGCGCTGGTTCGGCACCTGCACCGACATCGACGATCTGAAGCGCATGGAGCAGCACAAGGAGGTGCTGAGCCAGGAACTGAGTCACCGGATCAAGAACATCTTCGCGGTGGTGTCGTCCCTGATCGCCCTGTCGGCGCGCAAACACCCTGAGGCGGCGCCGTTCGCCCGGGACCTGCGAACCCGTGTGGCGGCTCTGGCGCGGGCCCACGAGTTCGTGCGGCCCCACACGGAAGTCTCCCGGCCCACGGTCGGCGACATGACGCTGCACGCCTTCCTGGCGGATCTGTTCCGGGCCTACTCAACCGAGGACGGGTCGCCGCGGGTGGTCCTGAAGGGCGATGACGCCGCCTTCGACGATCAGGCCGCGACGTCGGTCGCCCTGCTGTTCCACGAACTGGCCACCAACGCCGCCAAATACGGCGCCCTGTCCATGCCTGACGGTATCGTGACCCTCACTACAGAGAACAGGGACGACCGGTTTATTCTGACCTGGGTCGAGGAAGGCGGGCCGACCATAAGTCATGAGCCGACCCACGCCGGCTTTGGCTCAAGTCTCGCAACCCTGTCAGTTGAGGCTCAACTGGGCGGCAAACTGGAACGAAAGTGGGAGCCGCAGGGTTTGGTCATCATAGCGGATTTACCGTCCACTGCGCTGTCGCGTCGCAGGGCGGCCATCAAGGCTAACGAAACCTTATAACCTTGTTCTGCGTTATTGCTGGCGGAGGGCCACCAAGGCTTTTGAGTAAAAGGACATGACGGCGAGAATTCTGATCATCGAGGACGAAGCGATCGTGGCCATGGAGCTGCGCTTCGTGCTGGAAGATCTCGGCTACGAGGTCGTGGACGCTGTGGCGGACGCCAGAACGGCCCGAAATGTGGTGCGCGAGGCTCCAGTGGATCTGGCGCTCGTAGACATTCACCTGTCCGATGGCCCCACGGGGGTCGAGCTGGGCCGGGAGCTGGCCAACGAGCAGAACGTCACCGTGCTTTACATGACCGCCAACCCCGGCATGGTCCGCGACGGCGTGGCCGGAACCATTGGCGTGCTGACCAAGCCGACCGACGAGTTCGCCGTGCAGACAGCCGTTGAATACGCTCTGCGTCGCCGCCAGGGCGAGAGGTCGCCGCCTCCGCCCGCCGAACTGAGGCTGTTCGGCTAGGCCGTCACCACGCGCCGATCTTTTCCGCTTCCTTGTGGCTGATGGGGTCGCCGGCCTTGGCGTGATCGACTTCGGCCAGGAAGCGCGCAGCCTCCAGCGCCGCCATGCAGCCCATGCCCGCCGCCGTCACGGCCTGGCGATAGACGTCGTCTGTGACGTCGCCCGCGGCCCACACGCCGGGAATGGCGGTGGCGGTGGTTCCGGGCTTCACCTTGAGATAGCCGCCCTCGTTCATCTCCAGCTGGCCCTTGAACAGCTCGGACGACGGCGCGTGGCCGATGGCGACGAAGAAGCCGTCGCAGGCCACCTCTCGCGTCTCTCCGGTTTGCGTGCTCTTGAGGCGCAGACCGGTGACGCCCATGGGGTTTTCGGTGCCCAGCACCTCGTCCACCGCATGGTTCCAGATCACTTCGACCTTGGGATTGGCGAACAGGCGCTCCTGCAGGATCTTCTCGGCGCGGAACTCGTCGCGGCGGTGGACGACCGTGACCTTCGAGGCGAAATTGGTGAGGAACAGGGCCTCCTCCACCGCCGTGTTGCCGCCGCCGACCACCACAACTTCCTTGTTGCGGTAGAAGAAGCCGTCGCAGGTGGCGCAGGCCGAGACGCCGAAACCCTGGAATTTCTGTTCTGACGGCAGGCCTAGCCATTTGGCCTGGGCGCCGGTGGAGATGATGACGGTTTCCGCCAGCATCTCGCCGCCGGAATCCAGCTTCAGGCGGAAGGGACGCTGCGACAGGTCCGCCTCCACCACGATGTCGTGGATGACCTCTGTTCCCACGTGCTCGGCCTGGGCCTGCATCTGCTGCATCAGCCAGGGGCCCTGGATAACCTCGGCGAAGCCGGGATAGTTCTCGACCTCGGTGGTGATGGTCAGCTGGCCGCCGGGCTGCAGGCCGGCGATGACCACGGGCTCCAGCATGGCGCGGGCGGCGTAGATGGCGGCGGTCCAGCCGGCGGGGCCGGAACCGATGACGGCGACGCGGACGGTGCGAGGCTGGGCGGTGTGGGGAGCGGTGGGATTCGACATGGTCCCAATCTAGGATGCAATCATCTGGTTTGCGACATGGGGAAGAGGAATGGCTGAGGACAAAAATACGCAGGGCGGTCCCGGGGCGGGCCTGGCGATCGGGATTGCCATCGGACTTTCTACCGGCACGGCGCTGGGCGTAGCCCTGGACAATCTCGCCCTGGGCATCAGCCTCGGCCTGGCGATCGGCGCGGGCATCGGCGTGGCCATGGGCGGCGCCATGCGCGCCGACGCGCGCAGGAAGGGGGGAGACGGCTCGGTCCCGGCGACCGACACCTCGTCCGACAAGACGCGGAACGACATGGATTCGTCGGATGGCGGCGGTGACGGCGGCGGCGGGGACTGATCGTGCCTACATCATGTCGACGTCGGCCGCCTTGCGCTTCTTGGACATGGCTGACAGGCGATGGCGGAACTGCTCCCACGCCACTACGCCGCGGCTGGTGACCCAGTTCATCTGGATGGCGCGGCGCTTGCCCTCGAAGGGTTCGTGGCCGTGGTAAGAGGTCTCGGAGCGACGGAAGATCAGCAGGGTCCCGCCGTTGGGCGGCACCTCGGCGGCCACATCGTTCAGATCATCGCTGTTGAGGATGCGCAGGCGACCGCCGTCCGCGTCCCAGTCGTCGTTCATGTAGAGCAGGACGGTGATGATCTTTGATTTCGAATCCGTGTGGATCTTGCCGTCGGTGGCGCGGCAGCGGCCGCGCACGGTGAACATGGTGGGCTTCCCGCGAAGGTCGACGTCGAACTTCGCCTCCACAGCCTGACGGAAGGCGGGACCGTCCATCTCGGCCAGCATTTCGGCGAAGCGGCCATGGATGTCCAGTTCGCTGGGCGGCACCGAGCCAGGCACGTCCATGGACGGAAAGTCGCGGCTGACCTCGCCGAAGGCCTCGGGCCTCACGAAATTCTCGACCACCAGATAGTCATAGGGCGCGCGCCGCAGGGGCGTGGCGTTCAGCTTGTCGATGTCCAGCAGGGCCATGGGCCTACTCCGCGTTCAGAACCACGCCCCGTTCGGCCAGACGCCGCCGCAGCGCATCGGCAATATAGGTGGTCGCGTCCACCGGCGCATAGGTCCATGCGTCAAGACGCCCCTCTAACGGTCGAGTGGCGCCCGTGGCGGTCAGGGCCTGGTGATAACGGTCAAATTTAGAGCCCTCTGCGCCGGGGGGATGGAACACATGGACCGGCTTGCCGGTGGAGGCGGCCTCGCCCGCCATGTTCACCGAATCCGCAGTGACGATGATGGCGTCCGCCACAGCGACCCATCCGGCGTAGGGGTTGGGGCCGGACCCGTCGTAGAGGCGGGCGGGGCGGGAAGCGACCCACTGGCGCAGGTGTTCGGTGAAGGCGGGCGGGGTGCGTCGCGAGGCGGTGGCCAGCACGGTTCCGCCGCCCGCCGCCTGGTCCGTCAGGGCCAGCAGGCGGTCCAGCTCGGCCTCGTCGAAGCGATAAACGCCGTTGGGGCCGCCCACCATCAACAGCACATAGGGGCGGGGCAGGCTGGACAGATCGTCCAGCGCCTTCCCGCCTTCTTCGCGGAGACGCGCCGCGTTGAGCCGGTGTGGCGACGTGAGCGTCTTCAGGACATTCGGGCCGGTGACCGGATCATGCTCCGGCGCCCAGATGAAATCGAAGGCTTTTGGCCCGGTCTTGGGATCCTGCAGTGCGACGGTGAAGACCTCGCCGCCAGACGCGTTGCGGATGGCGCGGACGTAGGGCGCCGCCTGCCGTCCCACTGAAATCAGGAGATTCGGCCAGGGCGGCGAGAAGCGGGCGCCGTCGCCCACCTCGCCGGGCGCGACAGGCCCCCACGGCGCCAGCCAGCGCCAGGGCGCTTTCGGGGTCACATGGAACAGTTCGTGACGCGCGCCGAGAGCCTCGGCCACGCCGCGCGCCTGAACGTCGGAGCCGGTCGCTCCGTTGGTGATGAGCCAGACGGGTGCCGGCCTTATTTCCACTCGACCTTGAGGATTTCGTAGGCCTTCACGCCGCCGGGGGTGTTCACCTCGACTACGTCGCCCACTTCCTTGGAGATCATGGCGCGGGCGATGGGCGAGGTGACGGAAATCTTGCCCTGCTTCACGTCGGCTTCGTGCTCGCCGACGATCTGGTAGCGGCCTTCTTCCTCGGTGTCCTCATCCACCACGGTGACCGTGGCGCCGAATTTCACCTGGTCGCCCGACAGTTTGGAGACGTCGATGACCTGGGCGCGACTGATCTTGTCCTCGATCTCGGCGATCTGGCCTTCGATCCAGCCCTGTCGCTCCTTGGCCGCGTGATACTCCGCGTTCTCGGACAGGTCGCCGTGCTCGCGCGCCTCCGAAATTGCGGCGATGACCGCGGGACGCTCCACGGACTTGAGTTGTTTCAACTGATCGTCGAGAGCGCGATAGCCCTCGGCCGTCATCGGCACTTTTTCCATGTGCGATTGGGTTTCTTATTCGCCCTAGCGAAGGTGCAAGCAAACAAATGCCGGTCGAGGGCGCTTCGACCGGCCAGAGAGGATAGGTCGCGTTGCGGCGGACTTCAAGCGGTCCTGTCTCGCGACTGCGAAAAGCGGTGTCGCACCGCTCGCCAGCCGAGCCAGACCAGGGCCGCGCCGAGAAGAAGGGCGATGAGACCGGCCACGGCGCCGACGCCCGCCGCCATGAAGGCGAACACCAGCGCGATGCCGGCAAGCGCCAGGGAGACATACTGAATGACTGAAAGCTTCATGGGCCTTTAAACGGGCCCGGACCCCTACGGTTGCGTCGCCGCCCAGGCCGCCTCGACCGTTTCGCGGAAAAGTGAGCGGAAGGGGTGCACTTCCGCGCGGGCTTCGCCGCCGCCGATGTTCCGCGTGCGCGCCAGCAGGGCGTCGCGGGCGGGCCGCAGCAAGGCCAGCGCTTCGCCGGGGCGGCGCTGCTCGTTGAGGAACGCCGCCAGGCCCAGTTGTCGAAGAGTCAGGCGAGGGTGCCCGGCAGCGACATTGGCGCGGGCGATTTCCACGGCCTGACGATAATCCTCTTCAGCCTCCCGCACCCGGCCCATGGCCTGCCGCGTCTCGCCACGGCCCAGCAGGACGCCGCTGAGGGTCATGGCGAAGCCGGGCTGGTATTGCTCGCGCAACAGGTCGACGGATTGATCATAGGCGGCTTCGGCTTCTTCATAACGCCCCTGACCGTTCAGGGAGTCGGCCAGGGCGGCCACACTCACCGCCTCCATATGTCGGTCGGACAGGCCGGCGCGCCAGGACGCCGCCTGGCGCAATAGGGGCTCCGCCTCGACGTGGCGGCCCATTCGCGTGAGGGTGAAGCCTAGGTGGTGCAGGGCGTATGTGTGGCTTTCGCCGCCCGGCTCGGCGCTGTCCAGCACCTGACGCAGCAGGGGCTCGGCCTGATCCAGGTCCCCGCGCGCGTGCAGATGGGCGGCGAGGTTGTAAATCGAGACAAGGGTCGGCTCGCCGGTGGCTCCGAAGAGCTGCTCGCGCAGGGCGACAGCGCGCCTGAGCGCGGCGACGGCGTCAGTGTTGCGTCCGATCTCTCCGCGCGCCGTGCCCAGATTGTGCCAGGCGGTGGCGGTTTCCCCGTGCGTTTCGCCGTAGGTTTCACGCGCATGAACCAGCGCCAGCGCCGCCGCCGGCTCCGCGTCGAGGAAACGGCCTGAGCGGGAGTACATCTTGGCCAGCAAGCCCCAGGCGGATGTCAGCTCGGCCCCGCTGACGGCGGGATCGCGGGTCAGGCCCCGTAGTTCGCTCTCGGCCTCATCGAAGCGTTCCAGTTCGATCAGGCTCCATGCCCAGAGCAGGATCGTGGCGTGGGCCGCTTCTGTGTCGCCCCAGCCCAACGCCCGCCATCCCTCGACCACCTCTCTCAACGCGGGCTCGGCGGCGGCGTGATCTTCGGCCATGTTGAGGGCGTAGGCTCGCTCAGCGAAATCATTGAGGTGCACGGCCCGCGCTTCCAAGGCGGCGGGTTTCTGCGCCTGCGCCGCAGTGGGAGCGGCGGCCAGGATCAGCGCCGTCGCCAGCAGGGCCAGCCCTCTAGGCATAAGCGTAGGCCCCGCCGCGCTTCAGCGCCGCCTGATAGGCCGGGCGAGCATGGATGCGCTCCAGGAAGGTTTCGATGTTTGGCCGACCCTGCGCCACCGACATTCGGCTGGCGGCGGCCTCCAGCGGGAAGCTCATCATGATGTCAGCGGCGCTGAAGTCCGGTCCGGCGAACCAGCCGTCGCGGCCCAGTTCGCTGTTCCACCAGTCGGCGTGGGTCTTGAGCTGGGGATCGATGAAGCCCTTGTTGGCCGCCTTGACGATGCCGTTCACGATCGGTTTGACCAGCCCCGGCGCGCGCTTCGGCAGTTGGCTGAACACCAGCTTGAGCAACAGGGGCGGCATGGCCGAGCCCTCGGCGTAGTGCATCCAGTAGGTGAAACGCAGACGATCCGCCGAACCGGCGGCGGGGCGCAGGCGGCCCGCGCCGTGCGTATCCAGCAGGTATTCGATGATCGCCCCGGTTTCGGCCACACGCACGTCGCCGTCGTCCAGCACCGGCGATTTGCCCAGCGGATGGATCGCCTTCAACTCCGCAGGGGCCAGCATGGTGGCGGGATCCCGCTCATAGCGGCGCACCTCGTACTCGAGTCCCAGTTCCTCAAGCAGCCACAGCACGCGCTGTGAGCGGGAATCGGCGAGGTGGTGGACGATGATCATGAACGACCCTTTCGACAGGCCGCCATCATGGCGCGGGGCGAGCGGCGCCGTAAAGCGTGATCAGCGCCGCTTGCGACGACTGTTCGAGAACAGCTTCCAGGCGATCGTCGCCAGGGCCAGCTTTCCAGCGTTACGGCCGGCGAAGCGGCGGGCGCCGCGATTGAGCAGCAATCCGCCGACGAGGGTGGCGAGTCTGGGCATGGGAGGGCTCCGTTATTTTCCGTTGCCGGTCAAACGGATGAAACGGCCCTGTGGTTCAGGCCGAGGCCATCACGCTCTGGAACAGCACAGCGCCGTCGGCGGAGCCCAGCTCGGCCTCGAAGGCCCGGTCCGGGTGGGGCATCATGCCCAGGACGTTGCCGCGCGCGTTGACGATGCCGGCGATGTCGCGGGCCGAGCCATTGGGGTTCGAGACATAGCGGAACACCACCTGGCCCTCGCCCTCCAGCCGATTGAGGGTCTCTTCGTCGGCGAAGTAGTTCCCGTCGCCGTTGCCCTGGGTCATGACCACCTCGCGCCGGCCCTGATAAGCGGCGGTGAAGCGGGTCTGACCGTTGGTGATTTCCAGCTCGATGGGCTTGCAGACGTATTTCAGCCCGGCGTTCTTCATCAGGGCGCCCGGCAGCATCCCGGCCTCGCACAGGATCTGGAAACCGTTGCAGATGCCCACCACCGCCACGCCCGCGTCGGCGGCTTTCTTGACGGCATCCATGATCGGCGCGCGGGCCGCCATGGCGCCGGAGCGCAGATAGTCGCCATAGGAGAACCCGCCCGGCAGGACGATCAGGTCCACGCCATAGGGAAGCTCTGTGTCGGCGTGCCAGACCATGTCCACCTTGGCGCCGGTGGAGCGTTCGACGGCGACCTTGCAGTCGCGGTCACAGTTGGAACCCGGAAATACGATGACGGCTGCGCTCATGGCGCGGGCCTGTAGCAGGGTTCGCGGCGTTTGTCAGTGAGACGGTTCGACCAGACCCAGGCGAATTTCGATGCGGTCGACACGGTCTTCCAGATGACCGAGGCGATTCTAGATGTTGCCGACGTCCTGCTGGATCGCGGTCAGATGCGTACGTACGGCGTTCATCTGATGCTTGAGGTCGGCCACGTCGCTGCGCACCATTGTCACGTCCCGCTGGACGGACTTCAGCACCTCATAGATCAGGTCGTTCGTAACCTCGGCCATACGTCACCTTATCACCGATGCGGCGTTGGCCAAACGACCTTGTCAGACCGCCGGGCAGGGGCGCGCCTCGGTCCGCTTCTGGTCCAGCCACGCCAGCCCCCAGATGATCAGCCCGCCGATGGACAGGGCGCAGCCGACCCAGCCGGCCACGGACCAGCCGTAGCCCGCGGCGATGGCCGCCCCGGCCAGCAGGGGGCCGAGCGCATTGGCGGTGTTGAAGGCCGAGTGGTTCAGGGCGGCGGCCAGGGTCTGGGCGTCGCCGGCCACGTCCATCAGGCGGGTCTGCAGGATGGTGCCCAGCCCGCCGCCCATGCCGATCATGAAGGCGAGAATGGCCATGGACCACGCCTGTCCGGTGGCGAACGGGTACAGCGCCAGGGCGAAGGCGCTCCACGTCAGCAGGACGGCGGCGGCCTTGAACCCCAGCTTGTCGGCGGCCCAGCCCCAGCCGATGTTGCCCGCGGCGATGCCCAGGCCGAACACCGCCAGCATGATGGACACCATCGGTCCGCTGACGCCCGTGACCGCCAGCAAGGTCGCCGAGAAATAGGCGTAGACCGCGAACATGCCGCCGAAGCCCACGGCGCCGACGCCCAGGGTCAGCCAGACCTGTCGACGCTTCAGGGCGTCCAGCTCGCGCAAGGGGCTGGCTTCGGGACGGCGCGGATCGCGCGGCACCAGGAAATAGACCAGCGTCATGGTGATGACCGCCAGCACCGAGACGATGACGAAGGCCCAGCGCCAGCCGAAGGTCTGGCTGACCAAAGTGGCGAAGGGCACGCCCACGATGGTGGCGATGGCCAGGCCCAGCAGGATGCGCGACACGGCCTGCGCCCGCTTGCCGGGCGGGGCCACCGAGGCGGCCACGAGGGCGGCGACGCCGAAATAGGCGCCGTGGGGCACGCCCGACAGGAAGCGGAACACCAGCATCCACTCATAGGTGGGCGCCAGGGCGCTGAGGCCGTTGGCGAGGGCGAACAGGCCCATCAGGACAATCAGCAGGACGCGCCGCGACATGCGCGCGCCCAGCACCGCCAGAACCGGCGCGCCGATGACCACGCCCAGGGCATAGGCGCTGATCACATGGCCCGCCGTCGGTTCGTCGATGCCCAGACCGGCCGCGAACCACGGCAGGATGCCCATGGAGGCGAACTCGGTGGCGCCGATGGCGAACCCGCCCATCCCCAGCGCCAGCAGGATCAGCCGCACATTGGGCGCGCGTTCGGGGGGCGCGCGTTCAGGAGCTGGGGCGGGGGAGGGAGACGCCACGTGGAATGAACCTTGGATGCGGATTATTGCGCCGCAACATAATCAGCGTTCACCTGACAGCAAGCGTCGCCGTCGCCGCGTCACCCAAAGTGATCGTCAGCCCTTGTTTTCGTAGATGGCCGTGATCTGCGCCCGGGCCAGGGTGTGGAAGTGCAGGTTGAAGCCGAACACGGCGCCGGAGTTGTCGGCCGTCACGTCCAGCTTGTCCGTATCCACGGCGAATACGGTGAAGATGTAGCGGTGGGGGCCGTGGCCCGGGGGCGGTGCGGCCCCGCCGAAGCCGGCGTCACCGTAATCGGTGCGGCCCTGAATGGCGCCCTTCGGCAGGTTCGCGCCGCCCACGGCGCCGGCGCCGTGGGCCAGTTCGGTCACATCGGCGGGAATGTTGGCCACGGTCCAGTGCCAGAAGCCGGAACCGGTGGGCGCATCGGGATCATAGCAGGTGACGGCGTAGGATTTGGTCCCTTCGGGCGCGCCGGACCACGACAGGTTAGGGGAGGTGTCGCCGTGCGCCTTCACATGGCCGTCGGGCAGCGTGTCGCCGTCCTTGAAGTCGTTGGATGTGACGGTGAAGGTCATGTGCGTCTCCCTGTCCAGTGATGCGTGCTGAACGCGTCAGCTGGACAGGGGATGCCGAAGATCCGGGCCGGGGGTCAATACGTCCGCCCGGCCCGAAGCGTGCTCAGGCCATTTGAGGCTTGCGGGCGCCGGAGCGGTTGCGGCCGCGGCGCTTCATCTTGAAGTCGCCTTCCACCGCAGGCTTGGGCGCGCGTTCGCCGGCCATAGGGTTGTAGGCGGGACGCTCCGGCTGGGCGCGGTCGGCGGACGCGGCGCCGGGCTTGGCCCGACGTTGACGGTGGGGCTGGCCCTTGCCGCCTTCGGGACGCACGCCGTCGCGGTGCGGGTTGCGGTTGCGGCCGCGGCCGCCGGGGCCCCGTCCCTCGCCGCGCGGACGATCGTCGTCCAGCAGTGTCGCCTTCTTGCCCACGCCAGCGGCCATGATAGAGGCGTCCAGCGCCGCCAGGGCCTTGTCGTTGCGGCGATCCCAGCTCTTGATCTTCTGGCGGGTGACCCGCTCGATGTCGCGCAGCAGCTTCATCTCGTCAGGGGCGCAGAAGCTGACGGCCGAACCGTCGGCGCCGGCGCGCGCGGTGCGCCCGATGCGGTGCACATAGGCTTCCGGCACGAAAGGCAGCTCGAAATTGACCACGTGCGAGACGCCGTCCACGTCGATGCCGCGCGCGGCGATGTCAGTGGCCACCAGCACCCGCAGCTTGCCCTTCTTGAAGGCTTCCAGGGCCCGCTCGCGCTGGGACTGGCTCTTGTTGCCGTGGATGGCGCCGGCCTCGACGCCGCCGGCCTCAAGATAGGCGGCGACCTTGTCGGCGCCGTGCTTGGTCTTGGTGAAGACCAGGCAGCGGGTCATGGCCGGATCGGCGAACATCTCCGACAGCAGGGCGCGCTTGCGACCCTGTTCGACGATGATCACACTCTGCTTGATGCGCTCGACGGTGGTGGCCTGGGGCGTCACCTGGACCTTGACCGGGTCCTTGAGCAGCTCGCCGGCCAGCTTGCCGATCTCGCTGGGCATGGTGGCCGAGAAGAACAGGTTCTGGCGCCGCGCGGTCATGCGCGAAACCACCTGGCGGATCGGCTTGACGAAGCCCAGGTCCAGCATCTGGTCCGCCTCGTCCAGCACGAAGATCTCGGTGGTCGACAGGTCCAGGGTCTTCTGCTGCACGTGGTCCAGCAGGCGGCCCGGGGTGGCCACCAGGATGTCCAGGCCCTGTTGCAGGGCGCGTTCCTGGCCGCCGTACTTCACGCCGCCGAAGATCACGGCCACGCGGAAGCCCATGTTGGCGCCGTAGGCCTTGAAGCTGTCGGCGATCTGGCTGGCCAGTTCGCGGGTGGGCGAGAGGATCAGGGCGCGGGTCGTGCGGGGCACGGGCGCCTTACGGTCCGCGGCCAGCCGATGCAGGATCGGCAGGGCGAAGGCGGCCGTCTTGCCGGTGCCCGTCTGGGCGATGCCCAGCAGATCCTTGCCCTTCATCACGTCCGGGATGGCCTGGGACTGGATGGGGGTGGGGGTGTGATAGCCCTGGCTCGTCAGAGCCTGCAGCAGGGCCGGATTCAGGCCCATGTCGGCGAAGGGAATAAGGGTCTTGGTCAAAATGGTTCTTTCGCATGCGACGACGCGCATCAGGCCGGGCTCAAAGCCGAAGGCCGCGCGCCGCCAGTCCCGATGGGGTCCGCGAAATGCGGGCCGACGGGATTGATCGGGCGCCGCCCCGCGTGTCCGGGCAGCGAATGAATCTTGAGGAGCCGGCCGCTTCTACAGTCAGGTCTGTCTTAAGACCCACACGCGCTGGAGCGCGCCGGAAATCGCGTTTGTGCGATGCAGCGCTAGATGGTCTCTAATTGCGGCCACGTCAAGGCCGCCTTCGTTTCAGTCGTCGTCGACGCGGTTGCCGGGCTGGCGGATGGGGGTCTCGGCCCCTTGGCGCACATCGACGCCTGGCACGTCGCGCAGATGGGCGCCCGCGCAGCCCATGCCCAGATTGGACCCGGGACAGTCCCCCGGACCCACCACGCCGGTTCCGCCCGACAGCGGCGCACGCTGGGCTTCATAGCGTGCGATGTTTGCGCGCCCTTGGCTGGCGAAGGCTTCGTCGCGTTCGGGATCGCCGCTGCCGCGAATGGGAGGTGCATCGCCGGCGCCGGCGAACCGTTCGTCGCAGGCGGCGCGTTCGGCCGGGGTCATGTCATTGCGCGGGCGGCTGCAGGCCAGACCTGACGACCGCAACGCGCGCGCCACCTGATCGCCGGTGGCGTCGGGACTGACCCGCCACTGCGGCTCCACGTTCTGGGCCGAGGGCGATGGGCGAACCGGCAGGCGCAGGGCCTCCAGGCGGCGGCGTTCCTCCTCTTCGTCTTCGGTCTGGTCGCGAATGGCTCGAGCGCGAACCTCGCGGGTAAGGGCGGGGGACTCGCGTGGCTCCGCGATCACGGTGACGGGGGGCTCGCGCACCGTCTCGCCGGCCATCAGCGGGCGGGGTTCGATGCGAATATAAAGAGGTTCGGGCGGGGCGCTGTAGCCGGTCATGTCCATGCCGGCGCGCATGCCGACGAGCACCAGAACGATCGCATGCAGGGCAAGAGAGGCTCCCAGCACGCCCAGCAGGGACCGGTTGCGCGCAAAGCCTCTGTGCAGAACCGGTAAAGTCGACATGAGCCCCCTTGTCGTGCTCGCCCGTCCGCAGCGCGGGATACAGACGTGATTGTGCGGCGAGCGGTTTCGACGCAGGATTATTCGGCAAGCTATGCGTCGGGTTTAAGGCGAAGCGGCAAGGGGGGTGAGATCATGGCCGGAAAGCTCAGGGCGGTATTTGCGCGCAGGGTCAGTCTGGCCGTGGCCCTGTTGTCTGTCGTCGGCTGTGCGACCAGTCCAGCCGAGGGATGGATCCGTCGCCCCACCCACGACCATCTGCTTCAGCACTATCCCCCGCAGGCGGCGCGTAACGGAACCGGCGGGTTCGCGCGCATCCGCTGCGACGTTCAGGCCGACGGTCGGCTGACGGCGTGCGAGGTTCTGGAGGAATCGCCGGCGGGCGCCGGGTTCGGCGAGGCCACCCTGCGCCTTGCGCCCTACTTCAGGATGGCGCGCGAAATCGGCGGACAATCCGTCGAGGGGAGTTCGATCGAGATCCCCATGACGTGGGGCATAGGCAACTCCTGAGGTCATGAGGCGCCGGCGCCGACGTTCGACGGAGCCTTGACCTTCCGCCCCCCGAAGCGTAAACGGCGCGCACTTCGAGGCATGGGCGGTTCGCCGTCTGCTGATCTCGTGACAATCGAACGGACGGGCTGAGCCCGCCGGAACGCCCAAAGCGCGCGTTCCGGCTTTTCTGTTTGAGCGCACGGTCGGTCTCGATAACACCCCGGGCGCGGCTTCGGCCACGTCCAAAAGAAGGAAATCGAGGCGCCCCGGCCGACAGGCACACGCCTCCATCGCAGAAGAGACCAGACACGAATGCCTACGATCAACCAGCTGATCCGCAAGCCGCGCAAGCCCAAGCCCGTGCGCAACAAGGTGCCGGCCCTGGAGGGTTCGCCCCAGCGCCGCGGCGTCTGCACCCGCGTCTATACGACGACCCCGAAGAAGCCGAACTCGGCCCTTCGTAAGGTGGCCAAGGTCCGCCTGGCCAAGAACGGCTACGAAGCCGTGTGCTACATCCCCGGCGAGGGCCACAATCTTCAGGAGCACTCGGTGGTCCTGATCCGCGGCGGCCGCGTGAAGGACCTTCCCGGCGTCCGCTACCACATCCTGCGCGGCGTGCTGGACACGCAAGGCGTGAAGGACCGCAAGCAGCGCCGTTCGCACTACGGCGCGAAGCGTCCGAAGTAAGCCCTGCGCGTCCAGAATATTATTTAAGAGGATAACCCCATGTCCCGTCGTCACCGCGCACAGAAGCGTGAAGTTCTGCCGGATCCCAAGTACGGTGATCTGATCGTCACCAAGTTCATGAATTACGTCATGTACGAGGGCAAGAAGGCCGTCGCCGAGAACATCGTCTACGGCGCCTTCGACATCCTGGCCGAGAAGAAGAAGGACCAGGAGCCGGTCGCCACCTTCCATTCGGCCCTGGAAAACGTCGCTCCGGCGGTCGAGGTCCGGTCGCGCCGCGTCGGCGGCGCCACCTATCAGGTGCCGGTCGAGGTTCGCCCCGATCGCCGCCGCGCCCTGGCCATCCGCTGGCTGGTCAACGCTGCGCGCAACCGCGGTGAGAACACCATGACGGAAAAGCTGGCGGCCGAGCTGCTGGACGCCGCCAACAACCGCGGCACCGCGGTCAAGAAGCGTGAAGACACCCACAAGATGGCCGAAGCCAACCGCGCCTTCTCTCACTACCGCTGGTAAGCCGGTTTTCCGGCTGACGGCCCTTCAAGAAGCGGGCGGTTTGCGTTAGACCGCCCGCGCTCCTGAAGCCCTCCCTGACCCAGGCGCCGGATCGGCGCCGAACACCCGAGTTTTCGAATTATGGCCCGCATCAACAAGATCGAGGACTACCGCAACTTCGGCATCATGGCCCACATCGACGCGGGCAAGACGACGACGACCGAGCGGATCCTCTATTACACCGGCAAGTCCCACAAGATCGGCGAAGTCCACGACGGCGCCGCCACCATGGACTGGATGGACCAGGAGCAGGAGCGCGGCATCACCATCACGTCCGCCGCGACGACCGCCTTCTGGAAAGAGAAGCGCCTCAACATCATCGACACCCCCGGCCACGTGGACTTCACCATTGAAGTCGAGCGCTCGCTGCGCGTGCTGGACGGCGCCGTGACCGTGCTGGACGGCAACGCCGGCGTGGAGCCCCAGACCGAGACCGTCTGGCGTCAGGCCGACAAGTACCGCGTGCCGCGCATCATCTTCGTCAACAAGATGGACAAGCTGGGCGCCGACTTCGACAAGTCCGTGGAATCCATCCGCGACCGCCTGGGCGTTAAGGCCGTTCCGATCCAGCTGCCCGTCGGTCAGGAATCCGACCTGCGCGGCGTCGTGGACCTGGTCCGCATGAAGGCGATCATCTGGGACAATGACGGCCTGGGCGCCGAGTTCCGGGAAGAAGAGATCCCCGCCGACCTGGCCGACAAGGCCGCCGAGGCGCGCAGCTACCTGATCGAGAACGCCGTCGAGCTCGACGACGAAGCCATGGAAGCCTACCTGGAAGGCAACGAGCCCTCCGAGGAAACCATCAAGAAGTGCCTGCGCAAGGCGGTTCTGACGGCGGCCTTCTATCCGATCCTGTGCGGCTCGGCGTTCAAGAACAAGGGCGTGCAGCCGCTGCTGGACGCGGTGGTCGACTATCTGCCGTCGCCGCTGGACATCCCCCCGACGCCGGGTCTGGACTACCGGACCGAGGAGCCGGTGGTTCGCCACGCCTCTGACGAAGAGCCCCTGTCGGTTCTGGCGTTCAAGATCATGGACGACCCCTTCGTCGGCTCGCTGACCTTCTGCCGCATCTACTCCGGCAAGATGGAAACGGGCATGAGCCTGCTGAACTCGACCCGCGACAAGAAGGAGCGCGTCGGCCGGATGCTGCTGATGCACTCCAACAACCGTGAGGACATCAAGGAAGCCTACGCCGGCGACATCGTCGCCCTGGCCGGCCTGAAGGACACCCGCACCGGCGACACCCTGTGCGACCCCATCAAGAACCCCGTCATCCTCGAGAAGATGGAGTTCCCCGCGCCGGTCATCGAGATCGCCGTCGAGCCCAAGACCAAGGCCGACCAGGAGAAGCTGGGCGTCGCCCTGGCCAAGCTGGCGTCCGAGGATCCGTCCTTCACCGTCTCCACCGACCACGAGTCGGGCCAGACGATCCTGAAGGGCATGGGCGAGCTGCACCTGGACATCAAGATCGACATCCTGAAGCGCACCTACAAGGTCGAGGCGACCATCGGCGCGCCGCAGGTGGCCTACCGTGAGTCCCTCGGCAAAAAGGCCGAGATCGACTACACTCACAAGAAGCAGACCGGCGGTACGGGCCAGTTCGCCCGCGTCAAGCTGGTGTTCGAGCCGGGCGAGCCGGGTTCGGGCTTCGTGTTCGAGTCCGGCATTGTCGGCGGCGCGGTGCCCAAGGAATACATCCCGGGCGTTCAGAAGGGCATCGAGTCCGCCAAGGACAACGGCCTGCTGGCCGGCTTCCCGCTGATCGACTTCAAGGCCACCCTGATCGACGGCGCCTTCCACGACGTGGACTCCTCGGTGCTGGCGTTCGAGATCGCCTCGCGCGCCGCCTTCAAGGAACTGCGCACCCAGGGCGCGCCCAAACTGCTTGAGCCGATCATGGCCGTCGAGGTCGTGACCCCGGAAGAGTATCTGGGTTCGGTCATCGGCGACCTGAACGGTCGTCGCGGCATGATCCAGGGCCAGGACGTGCGCGGCAACGCCACCGTCGTGAACGCCTTCGTGCCGCTGGCCAACATGTTCGGCTACGTCAACAACCTGCGCGGCATGTCGCAGGGCCGGGCGCAGTTCACCATGCAGTACGACCACTACGACCCGGTGCCGCAGCACGTCGCCGACGAAGTGATCAAGAAGTACGCCTAACCCGCATTTGCAATCCCGGCCCGCTTTCACCAGATAGCGGGCCGACAACCCCGAAATCCAAGTAACCCCGGTCTCGGGGACAGGAGCTGAGAGATATGGCCAAGGAAAAGTTTGAACGCACCAAGCCGCACTGCAACATCGGCACGATCGGCCACGTTGACCACGGCAAGACGACCCTGACGGCGGCGATCACGATGACGCTGGCGAAGGCCGGCGGCGCCA
>NZ_JBLGCI010000013.1:0-87184 GCF_047617075.1 Brevundimonas sp. | reverse complement strand
CCCCCGCTCCATCGGCGATCCGCCCGGCCAGGAGCGGCAGCACGGCGCCGCCCACGATCGCCATGCACAGCAGGCCGGATGTCGCCGCCGGGGGCGCCGATGACCTCTCAAGGGTCAGGGTGAAGATCGTGGGAAACATGATGGAGTTGAACAGGCCGATGGCGATGGCGGCGTAGCCGGCCGTGAAACCGCTGGTCTGGGTCACCACCGCGCACAGCAGAGCGGCGGCGAGGGTGCATGCCGCCAGGAGAACGCCTGCCGGAATACGGGTCAGCAGGGCGCTGCCGATGAAGCGACCCACCATGGCGCCGCCCCAGTAGTAGCTGACCATGATCCCGGCCTGCATGACGGAGATGTCGAGCGTGTCGGGGCTGTGCAGGAAGTCCGTCAGAATGCCTCCGATGGTCACCTCGGCGCCCACATACAGAAAGATGGCGGCGGCCCCGAAGAGGGCCCAAGGCGAACGGAAGGCCGCCACAGGCGACGCGGAGCCTGTTGAGGCGGCGGGGGCCGATGCGTTGATTCGCTTGCGGGCGGTGAAGACCAGAACGGCGAGCAGGGCGAATGCGCCGCCCATGCCCAGGAACGCCAGATCGATCGCACGCAGGGAGGAGTCCCTTGTCGAGGCTGTGACGACGGCGCCCGCGGCGAAAATCCCGCCGGTCAACAGCACGGTGGAGCCGATGCGCGGTCCCAGGAACGTCCCGAGCGAGTTGAACGCCTGGGTGAAGTTCAGGCGCGTGTGCGCGCTCTTTGCAGGCCCCAGAGCCGCCACCAGGGGATTGGCCGCCACCTGAAGCAGCGTCACGCCGCAGGCGATGACGAACAGGGCCGCCAGAATGCCCGGATACCAGTCCGCCATGGTGGCCAGCGGCACGATCAGGCAACCGCCGACCATGACGCCCAGCGCGGCGATGATGGAACGGCTGTAGCCCAGGCGCCCCAGAACGAACGCGGCGGGGATGGACGCCAGGGCATAGGCGATGAACCAGGCGGACGCCGTCAGCAGGGCCTCGGTGAAGCTGAGGTCGAACACGCGCCGGACCGCCGCGATCAGCGGGTCGATCAGCGAGGTGGCGAAACCCCAGGCGAAGAACAGCAGGGTGACATAGCCCAGGGCGATCCTGGAGCCGGAGCGGGCGCCGTTGGCGACGGGAGCATTCATGATGGACACCTCGAATTGGCCTGGGCGGGAAAAGAGCGAAACAGCGTCAGTGCATCACGGTGGGTCGTGGCCAAGAAAAACCGGAGACGGACAGGGCCGCCTCCGGTGTATCGCAGTCTCTCAGGGGAAGTCAGAAGCGATAGTTCAGGCCCACCAGGAACGACCGGCCGTAGCTCTGGTAGTCGATGACGCGGCGCTCATCGTCGTTCTCGAAGGTCTTGAAAGGCTCGTCGGTCAGGTTGTTGACCTGGAACAGGGCCGACAGGCCCTCCATCGGGCCCGACTGGAACTCGTAGCCGATCTGGGCGTCGACCACGGACTCCGCCGCCACCATCCGCTGGATGCGGTCGGTGCCGACCCCCGAAATCTCCCCGAGGAACTCGGAGCGATAGCGGTTGCTGATCCGCGCCTGGAAGCCGTTGCGCTCATAATAGAGCGTGGCGTTGGCGACCGTTTCCGACAGGCCCGGAAGCGGCTGGGACGGATTGCCCGGATTGGGCGTGATGTCGCTGTCCGTATAGGAGGCGCTGATCACGGCGCCGAAGCCGTCCATGACCGGATGCAGCAGATCGAACGGCACGGACAGGGCGAATTCGACGCCCGAAATGGTCCCGCCGTCACCGTTCTGGGGTGTCGAGATGATACCCTCGTAAATGGCCGGCGGCGGGCCGCTGGGCACCGGATAGCTGCTGAAGTCGCGGATCTCCTGCTGGTCATAGACGTAGCTTTCCAGGTCCTTGTAGAACCCGGCCAGGGACACATAGCCGCGACCGCCGAAGTAGCGCTCGATGGATAGATCGATGGCGGTGGCCAGCCACGGCCGCAGTTCGGGATTGCCGCCCGAACCGCCCCACGGTCCATTGGTCACAGAGGTGTTGCCGGCGTTGGCCTCGTTGTAGTCGATGTTCACCGAGGCTCGCATCTGATCCATGCGCGGGCGTGCCATCTGGCGGGCGGCGGCGAAGCGGACAAACAGGTTGTCGCTGACCTCGAACACCAGGTTCGCGCTAGGCAGAAGGTGGGTATAGCTGTCCCCGCCCGTGGTCGGCTGCGGCACCGCCGGATTGCCTGCGGCGATAGTGCCGTCCGAGCTCTGCTCCACGTCCACGACCTGCAGACCCAGGTTGCCGGTCAGGGGCACGCCCATGAAGGTAGTGTCCAGATCACCCCGGATGTAGCCGGTCAGCACCTCTTCGGACACGCTCCAGCCGAAGGCCAGAAGGTTGTCGTCACGCGCGGCGTTCAGATTGTAGATGCCGCTGTCCACCAGGGCGAACGGATCGTAGCTGACCATGCCCGGGATGCCGAGGTAACCCAGCGCCGTGGGCTCAAGCAGGAACTCGGTCGGGATCGGCACGCTGGTGGTGCGCGTCGGGTCCGCTGCGTTGGCCACCAGTTGCAGATAGTAGCGTTCCAAGGAGAGGGTCTTGTCACGCTGGGTGAAGTTCACGCCCGCCCGCACGTTACGGAACGGGCCGGAGGTGAAGTCCCGGCCGACGAACAGATGTGCGGAACTCAGCTCGTCCTCGGTGGTCGGGCTGTTCAGAAAGCCGTCCTGTCCCCCCGGGGCCTCGGGGCCGTCTCCCCAGCCCTGGGCGCTGGTCAGGAAGATGCGCGTCGGGTCGCTGTAGTCGATGGACGAGCTGAAGGTGGTGCCTTCCGGCGTCGTCACGAAGGCCAGGGTGTCCAACTCGCCCAGCACATTGCGGCCGGTGCCGGCGTAGGTCTCCAGCACCACGTCGGTGCGATCGGCGCGGGAGTGACTGAGGTCCAGTTCGGCGCTCCAGCCGTTGCCGAAGTCCCAGCTGTTGTTCCAGCCGATGGAGAACAGTTCGGCCGTGCGCCGGTTGCCGTCGTTACGAACGATGCCCTTGACGTTCTCGAAGGTCCCGGCGGTGACGATGCCGTCCTCGACGGTGAAGCCGGGCTGCAAGGCGGGCGCCGGACGGCACACGCCGGGCGCGCCCGGGCAGGCGCCGGCCGATCCGCCCCAGGCCAGGGGGAACTCGATGCCGCGCAGGATCTGCAGATTGTCGAACTCGGAATAGAAGACGTCGACGCTGGTCCGGTAGGAGGCGTTGGGGGCGAATTCGACCGTCGCCAGCCACCCGTCCCGCTGCAGTTCACTGGACTGGACGTAGGGCTTGGCGCCGCCGATGACCAAGTTGGGCGACGCCAAGGCGTTGTCGCCGGGATAACCCCAGGCGTTGAAGCGCTCCGCCTGGTAGGGCGTCGACATGTGAGAGTAGCCCAGCACGATGCCGAGGCGGCCGTCCATGAACTGGTCGATGTAGCTGATGCTGTAGCGCTCGCCGGTGTCCTCGGTGCCTGCGTTCAGAGCGCCGTAGTCATTCCATTCATAGCGGGCGTTCAGGGCCAGGGCTCGCCGGCCATATTCCAGCGGGCGGATGGTGCGCAGGTCAGCGGTGCCCGCCAGTCCCTGGCCGACAAGGCCGGCGTCCGGCGTCTTGTAGACCAGCACGCTGCCCAGCAGTTCGGAGGGGTACTGGTCGAACTCCACGCCGCGGTTGTCGCCGGTGGAGACCTGCTCCCGGCCATTCAACAGCGAGGTGGTGAAGTCGGGCGCCAGACCGCGGATGCTGATCACCTGCGCGCGACCGTCCAGACGCTGGGTCGCCAGACCCGGCAGTCGCGCCAGAGATTCGGCGATGGAGACGTCGGGCAGCTTGCCGATGTCTTCGGCGGTGACGACCTCCACGATGGACGTCTCGTTCCGCTTGGTGGCGATGGAGCTCTCGATCGAGGAGCGGATGCCGGTGATCACCACCTCCTCGACCTCGGTGGCCTGCTCCGGCGGCGCTTCCTGAGCGTGGAGCGGTCCGGCGAACACGATGAGGGAGACGACGCTCGCAGCGCTCCCCGCCATCAGACGCGCACGTCTGCTGATACCCTTAGACATTGTCATCCTCCCTTGCCGCCCGCCTTCTGTCGAAGCGATGCCGGACAATGCAAACCTATGCAAACTTCTGACCGCCTATCAACCCTGTAATGTTTGCGTCCGACCCAAGGCCGACCCTGAAAACCAGTTAAAATCATGATTTGTCGATTATAATTCCATAAACTCGAAGCCGCCTGACAGCGGTTCCGGCGATCATACCCCGTTGACAGGCAACCAAAGTCACCGCAAAAGTTTGCAAATCGATGCGGCGATCCATGTCATCCCGCACGCTGGGCCAAGGCCTTGGGAGGACGAGGATGCAGAAGATCAAGGGTCGCAAGGCCCCGTTCCTGACGGCTTTCGCCGGCGCCGTGAGCCTGCTGGCGGGCGCGGCGGCGGCCCAGAACGACTCGTTTCGCGACCGGCTTCCCGAGGACGAGGTGATCTACTTCGTCCTTCCTGACCGCTTCGAGAACGGCGACCCGGCCAACGACGAGGGCGGATTCGGCGGCGATCGTCTGACCCACGGCTTCGACCCCACGCACAAGGGCTTCTTCCACGGCGGCGATCTGCGGGGGCTGACCGAAAGGCTCGACTATATCCAGGGCCTTGGGGCCACGGCCATCTGGCTGGGGCCCATCTACATGAACAAGCCGGTGCAGGGCTCGCCCGGCGCCGAGTCGGCGGGCTACCACGGCTACTGGATCACCGATTTCACCCGCGTCGACCCCCACTTCGGGACCAATGATGAGTTGGCCGCCTTGGTGAACGCGGCGCACGCGCGGGGCATGAAAGTCTATCTGGACATCATCACCAACCACACCGCCGACGTGATCCGCTATCGGGAGTGCCTCGAAAACGATTGCGCCTTCCGCTCCCGCGCGGACTATCCCTGGACACGGCGCGGCGGGCTGGACGGCGAAGCCATCAATGAGGGTTTTCTGGGCGACGAGGTCGGCAGCGCCGAGAATTTCTCCCGTCTGACGCGGCCGGACTGGGCCTACACCCCCTATGTCCCAGCCGGCGAGGAGAACGTGAAGGTTCCGGCCTGGCTCAATGACCCGATCCACTATCACAACCGCGGCAATTTCGGGCAGCCGGGCGAGGTCGGGCTTTACGGTGATTTCGCGGGCCTGGACGATCTGTTCACCGAAGACCCCCGCGTGGTCCAGGGCCTGATCGACATCTATGGCGACTGGATCGACCGGTACGGGATCGACGGCTTCCGCGTGGATACGGCCCGGCACGTCAATCCGGAGTTCTGGCAGGCCTTCATTCCCGCCATGCTGGAGCGGGCGCGGGCGCGCGGCATTCCCAACTTCCATATCTTCGCCGAAACCTATGAATTCGAGGTGGGGCCGCTGGCGCGGTTCACCCATCTGGACCGGTTTCCCTATGTGCTGGATTTCGCCTTCCAGGGCGTGGCCGCCGAGGTGATCGCGCGCGGGGGCTCGACCCACGATCTTCGCCTGCTGTTCGAGCAGGACCCCGCCTATGCGGGCGGGGCGGCGACCGCCCGGGGCAATCCAACCTTTGTGGGCAATCACGACATGGGCCGTTTCGCCATGTTCGTGCGCGACTCCAATCCGGAGGCGTCAGAGGAGGAACTGCTGAAACGCGTCGAACTGGGTCACGCCCTGATGATGTTCGCGCGCGGCGCCCCCACCATCTACTACGGCGACGAGCAGGGTTTCGTGGGGTTGGGGGGCGATCAGGACGCGCGCCAGGATATGTTCCCAAGCCAGGTGGAGCGCTACAACGGCGATCCGCTGCTCGGGACCGATGCGACCACTGCGGACTCCAACTTCGACCCTGCCCATCCGCTCTATCGGGCCATCGCCGAGATGACGGCCGTGCGCGCCGCCGAGCCCGCCTTGCGGCGCGGTGACATGGTCGTGCGCGAGTCGGTGGAGGGGCCCGGACTGTTCGCCTTTTCCCGTCGCCTGGACGGGCGCGAGGTGGTCGTCGCCATGAACACCGGCGCCGAGCCGCTGGGGGTCAATGTCTGGACCGACGCGGCATCGGACAACTGGCGGGCCTTGCAAGGGGCCTGCCCGGTCGCGTCTTCCGCCCCCGGCAGCCTGGCTCTGAGCCTTGAACCCTTCGCCTATGCCGTCTGCGTTTCGGAGAGCGAGTCTTGAACATCCAGCCCGTCCTCCGGACCGCGACATCTCCCGAACCCGCCTCTGAATGGTGGCGCGGCGCGGTGATCTATCAGGTCTACCCGCGCAGCTTCGCCGATGCCGACGGCAACGGCGTAGGGGATTTGGCCGGGATCACAGGTCGGCTGGAGCATATCGCCTCCCTCGGCGTCGACGGGGTGTGGCTTTCACCCTTCTACACCTCGCCTATGAGGGACTTCGGTTATGACGTGGCGGACTATTGCGACGTGGACCCGGTGTTCGGAACGCTGGCGGATTTTGATCGCCTGACCGCTCGCGCACACGCGCTCGGCCTTAAGGTCATCATCGACCTGGTGTTCTCGCACACCTCGGACCAGCACGCCTGGTTCCGTGAAAGCCGCATCGACCGGGTGAACGGTAAGGCGGACTGGTATGTCTGGGCCGATCCGAAGGCGGACGGCTCTCCGCCCTCCAACTGGCAGTCGGTGTTCGGCGGCCCGGCCTGGACCTGGGATGCGCGGCGCGGCCAGTACTACCTGCACAATTTCCTGCCGGAACAGCCGCAACTGAACGTGCACAGTCCGATGGTGCAGGACGCTCTGCTGGACGTCGCGCGCTTCTGGCTGCACCGGGGCGTGGACGGCTTCCGCTTCGACGCCATCAACTTCGCCATGCATGACCCGCAGCTTCGGGACAATCCGCCCCTGCCGCCGGGCGGCAGGCGGACGCGCCCGTTCGACTTTCAGGACAAGCTCTACAATCAGTCCCACGCCGACATCCCGAAGTTTCTCGCGCGCTTGCGCGCCCTAACCGACAGCTATGGCGACCGCTTCACTGTGGCCGAGGTCGGCGGCGACCATGCGGACCGAGAGATGAAGCTGTTCACCGAGGGGGATCAGCGGCTGCACAGCGCCTACAGCTTCCTCTATCTGTATGCGGACAGGCTCGGCGCCGATCTGGTGCGCCAAGGCTGCGCCCTCTGGTCGGACGAACCGGACCACGGCTGGCCAAGCTGGACCTTCTCGAACCACGACGCGCCGCGGGCCCTGTCACGCTGGGCCGAGGGCCGTGATCCAGCCGCCCTGGCGCGCATGAACCTGATGTTGCTCATGTGCCTGCGCGGCAACGCTTTCATCTATCAGGGCGAGGAGCTGGGTCTGCCCCAGGCCGAGGTGCCTTTCGCGCGGCTGAAAGACCCGGAAGCCATCGCCAACTGGCCCCAGACCCTGGGCCGGGACGGCGCGCGCACACCGATGCCGTGGACGACGCAGGCGCCCTGGGGAGGGTTCTCGACGACTGAGCCCTGGCTGCCTGTGGACCCGCGCCATCTGGGCCTGTCGGTGGAGGCGCAGGAACGGGACCCGGCCTCGACCCTGAACGTCGCCCGGCGGCTGTTGGCCTTGCGCAGGGACCACGGCGTGCTGCGGACGGGCGCCATGCGCGTGGCGGATTGCGATCCGCCCCTGCTGATGTTTGAGCGGCAGGACGGTGAGATGCGGCTGCTGTGCGCCTTCAACCTGGGCCATGAGCCCGTCCCCTGGGCGGTGCCGGCCGGCGCCGTCCTGATCGATGCGGTCAATGTGGACGGGCAGCCGGGCGGATCCTTGCCGCCGCTCGCTGGAGTGGTCGTGAGTCTGGCGCCGTGACGCCCTCAGCCGCCGCAGCTTTCGCGCACGATCAGCTCCGTCGGGACGCGCTCGGAGCGCGCGGCGCCGCCGCCGGTCCGGTCCAACAGCTTGGACACCATCAAGCGGCCCGCCTTGGCCGTGTCCTGGGCGATGGTGCTGAGCGCGGGACGGCTGTAGCGGCTGAAGGGCACGTTGTCGAAACCGATCACCGACACGTCGCCGGGCACCGACTTTCCCGCGTGCAACAGGGCGCGGACAGCGCCCAGGGCGATCAGGTCGCTGGCGCAGACCACGCCATCGAAATCGAGCCCGCGCCGGATCAGGGAATCCACAGAGGCCTCGGCGGATTCCACCTCGAAGTGGGCGGGAACGATCAGGTCGGGATCAACGTCCAGCCCCGAACTGGTCAGGGCGGTGGCGTACCCCCGCTGGCGCTGCATCGCCTCGACCGGGTCCAGATCGCCCAGGAAGACGATCCGGCGCCGCCCCAGGCGGATCAGATGCAGGGTCGCGCGCCGTCCGCCCTGGACGTTGTCGGACCCCACCGAGCAGTAGGCCTGATCCGGGATCTGGGCGCCCCACACCACGAAGCGGGCTTCGGTTTCCGCAAGGCGGTTGAGCGCGGAGTGCAGGTTGCTCTGGCCCAGAAAGATCACGCCCTGGGCGCGGCTGGTGGTCAGGGCCGAGGTGAGATCGTCATAGGTCTGGGGAGAGCCGTGGCTGACCACCAGGTCCGCGCCCCGCTCTCGCGCCGCCTCGCTGACGCCCGCCAGCAGCTCGAGAAAGAACGAGTCCCACAGGCGGCCTTCCCGGCCCTGGGGACGGGGCGTGACCAGGGCGATGGTCGCCTGGGCGCCGATGGGCGCGGCGGGCATGTAGGCGCGGAACGGATAGTCCTGCTCGCGCGCCAGCTTCCAGATGCGCTGCTTGGTCCGGGGGTTGACCGCCGGACTGTCGTTCAGCGCCCTCGACACGGTGGAGATCGAGACCCCCGCAAGGGCGGCCAGATCTTCAAGGCGGGTGTTGCGGCTCACGCGCGGACCTTCGAATTGAAAGATTTGCAGCAAGAATTTTCATCGCCCTTGTGCGCCGCGGGCGAGTGACTTGGCAAGAGGCGGACGTGAGGGAGAAACGGTCATGACCCATTCCACCATCAGCCGACCCGATCGGCGACAGGCGCTGAAAGGCGTGCTGGCCGGCGTTCTGGCGCCCCTCGCGAGCCTCGCACCGACCGCCTGGGCCCAGTCCGGCGCTCCTGCCCGCGTCACCTCTCCCGACGGAGCGCTGGCGGTCGAGGTCACGCTGACGAACGAGGGCCGCCCGGCCTATTCGGTGACCCGCTTCGGCCAGTCCCTGATCACCGAATCCCGCCTGGGCTTCATCCTTGCGGATGCCGCCAAGCTGGAACGGGGCCTGCAGATCGCCGCCGTCCGCATGGATAACGGCGACGAGACCTGGGAACAGCCCTGGGGCGAACGCCGCTTCGTCCGCGACCACTTCAATGAAATGCGCGTCACCCTGCGCGAGGGCGAGGACGGCCGCCGCTTCGATGTGGTGTTCCGCGTCCATGACGAGGGCGTCGGCTTTCGTTACGAGTTCCCGCAGCAGGCGGCGCTCGCCAGGCTGGCCATCAGCCAGGAACTGACCGAATTCACGCTCGCCGAGAGCGGGACCACCTGGTGGCTGCCCGCGATGGAGTGGAACCGGGCGGAGTATCTCTACAACCGCACACCCATTGAGGAGGCGGGGGTCGTGCAGACCCCCATCACCTTCAGGCTGGACAGCGGCGTCCACCTGGCGCTGCACGAAGCGGCGCTGGTGGACTATGCCGGCATGAACCTCCAGCGGGTCGAAGGCCGCCGATTCCGCGCCGCCCTGACGCCGGGGATCGAGGGCGCTCCGGTGGTCCGCGCCGCGCCCTTCGCCACGCCATGGCGCGCGATCCTGGTGGCCGACAGCGCAGCGGCGCTGGCTGAGTCCAATCTGATCCTGAACCTGAATGCGCCCAATGCGCTGGGCGACGTCAGCTGGTTCAAGCCCATGAAGTATGTGGGCGTGTGGTGGGAGATGCACCTGGACCAAAAAACCTGGAACGCCGGGCCGCGCCACGGCGCCACAACGGAAAATGCTATCCGGCACATCGACTTTGCGGCCGAGCACGGCTTCGGCGGGGTGCTGGTGGAGGGGTGGAACGTTGGCTGGGACGGGCAATGGTTCGGCAATGGCTGGGATTACAGCTTCACCCGGCCTTACCCCGATTTCGATCTGGAGCGGGTCGCCGCCCATGCTCGCGAGAAAGGCGTTCAGATCGTCGGCCACCACGAGACAGGCGGCAATGCGTACCATTACGAGCGGCAGCTGGAGGACGCCTTCGCCCTCTGTCAGCGGCTCGGCATCGGCTCGGTGAAGACCGGCTATGTGGCCGACGCGGGCGGCGCCCAGGTGGCGGGTCCCGGCGGCCGGCCTACCTTCGCCTGGCATGAAAGCCAGGTCATGGCGCGCCACCATCAGCGGGTCATCGAGACCGCCGCCCGCTATCAGGTCGCCATCAACGCCCATGAGCCGATCAAGGATACGGGCCTGCGCCGCACCTGGCCGAACTTCGTCAGCCGCGAGGGCGCGCGGGGCATGGAGTACAACGCCTGGGGCCAGCCGGGAAATCCGCCCGAGCATGAGCCCAATCTGGTGTTCACCCGCATGCTGGCGGGGCCGTTCGACTTCACGCCCGGCGTGTTCGGCATGGAGACGCGCGCCCCCGACGGCGTGGCCACCACCTGGGCCAAGCAGCTGGCGCTTTATGTGGTCATCTACAGCCCGCTGCAGATGGCCGCCGACCTGCTGGTCAACTACGAGGCCAATCCCGGACCCTTCCAGTTCATCAAGGACGTGGCCGTGGACTGGGAGCATAGCCATGTGCTGAACGGCGAAGTCGGCGACTATGTCACCATCGCCCGCAAGGACCGCAACAGTGACGAATGGTTCCTGGGGTCGGTCACCGACGAGCACGGTCGGGTTCTGTCGGCGCCCCTGAGCTTCCTTGACGCTGATCGCCGCTACCGCGCCGAAATCTATCGGGACGCGCCGGACGCGCACTGGCGCACCAACCGCGAGGCCATCGTCATCGAGACCCTGGAGGTCGCCGCGTCTGACGTGCTGGACCTGCGGCTGGCGCCCGGCGGCGGCCAGGCCGTCCGGTTCGTCCCGCTGTGACGGACGCTTCCCTCACCCCCGTTGCCGGTGATAGGCCGCGCCTGAGCGGCTGGTCCATCTGGAACATGTGCGTCGGCTTCTTCGGCATCCAGATCGGCTTCGGCCTTCAGAACGCCAACGTCAGCCGAATCTTCCAGACCCTGGGCGCCGAGGTCGACAGCCTCGCCATCCTCTGGATCGCCGCGCCGCTGACCGGCCTGCTGGTTCAGCCGATCGTCGGCTATTTCAGCGACCGCACCTGGGGGCCGCTCGGAAGGCGCCGGCCGTATTTCCTCGTCGGCGCGATCCTGACGACCCTGGCGCTGCTGGTCATGCCGCACAGCCCGGTGCTGTGGGTCGCGGCCTCCATGCTCTGGATCATGGACGCCTCCATCAACATCACCATGGAGCCCTTCCGGGCCTTCGTCGGGGACAATCTGCCCCAGGAGCAGCGCGCGACCGGCTATGCGATGCAGAGCTTCTTCATCGGGGCCGGCGCCGTGTTCGCCTCCTGCCTGCCGTGGTTGCTGACCAATGTCATGGGCATGGCCGCCACCGCGCCCGAAGGCGTGGTGCCCATGGCGGTGCGGATCTCCTTCTATGTGGGCGCCGCGGCCTTGCTGATCGCCGTGCTGTGGACCGTCATCACCACCCGGGAATACAGCCCGGCCGAGATCGACGCGTTCGAGGCGGCCCGGCCGGTGGCGCATGAGACCGATGCGGCCCGCTCGCAGGCGGCCTGGTGGACCGGCGGCGTCCTGTGGACCTTGGCCGGGGCGCTGGGCGTCGGCGCGGTGACTATGCTGGGCCTGCAGAAGGAACTCTATCTTCTGGCCGGGTTCGTGGTCGCCTTCGGCGTCCTGCAGATGATGGTCGGCGCCCTGCAGGCGGCGGGCCGCGCCAACGCCGTCACGGACATCATGGGCGACATCTTCGCCATGCCCCGCACCATGCAGGGCCTGGCCGTCGTGCAGTTCTTCAGCTGGTTCGCCCTGTTCGCCATGTGGATCTACATGACCCCGGCGGTGACGGCGACGCACTTCGGCTCACCGGACCCCACCTCGGCCGGGTACGGCGAGGGCGCCAACTGGGTCGGGGTGCTGATGGGGATCTACAACGGCGTGGCGGCCCTGGCCGCGTTTCTGATCCCGGTGCTGGCCGCCCGAACCGGCCTGCGCGGCGCCCATGCGGTGAACCTGGCCCTGGGCGCGGCGGGCTTTCTGGGCGTGTTCCTGATCCGGGATCCGGCGCTGCTGTGGCTGCCCATGATCGGCGTCGGTTTCGCCTGGGCGTCCATCGTCTCCCTGCCGTACGCTATCCTGTCCAATGCCGTGCCGGGCCGGAAGATGGGCGTCTACATGGGCGTCTTCAACATTTTCATCGTCGTGCCGCAGCTGGTGGCCGCCACCCTGCTGGGCGCGATCCTTCAGGGCCTCTTCGCGGGCCAGGCCGTCTGGGCCCTGGTGCTGGGCGCCGTCTCCTTCCTCATCGCGGCAGGCTTTTCTCTCATCGTCCCCCATTCACCGACCCGCTGACCGGAGCGCCGACCATGCGCATGCTCAAATCCCTGATCCTGGCCGGAACGGCCCTGTCGCTGGCGACCACGGCCGCTGCGCAGAACACGCCGCCCGGCGCACCGGGCGCCCCGCCGACGTGGTCATACGCCGCCAAGACCGGCGCGGGATCGTCCTATGAGGCCTATCTCGACGGCGCCTGGTCGGATGAAGCCGCCACCGGCGTGGTGTCGCGGGTCTGGTTCTCCATCGCCGACGGCGTTCTGACCGAGACCATGTACGGCCTGATCCACGAGGCCCAGATCAGGCAGTTGCGCTTCGCCGTCGTCACTGAGGAGGGTCTGGCCGTCGAAGGCGAGGACACCACCCACGCCACCGCCTATCTGCATACCGACGGCAAGGGCCGCCCCCTGTCGCCCGCCTATCGCATCACGACCGCAGACCGGGACGGCCGGTTCGAGATCGAGAAACGCATTTTCACCGATCCGGACCGTCAGACGCTGGTGCTGCGGGTCAGCATCCGCGCCCTGCGGGGCGAGATGACGCCCTATCTGCTGCTGGAGCCGCACATGGCCACCACCGGCGGAAACGACTTCGGCCAGGCGGAGGCCGGCGGTCTTCACGCCCGTGAAGGCGACGTCCATCTGGCCCTGCTCTCCGACCAGTCGTTCGAGGCGGCCAGCGTGGGTTTCACCGGCGCCTCCGACGGCCTGACCGACCTTCAGGACGGCGTCATGGACTGGCGCTTCGCCGACAGCGGCGAGGAGCCCGGCGCCCTGATGCTGACCGGCGCCTTGCCGACGCTCCAGCAGGGTCAGAGCCTCACCCGCGATTTCGTCATCGGTTTCGGTGACAGCCGTGAGGCGGCGGAGATCGAGGCGCGCGGCGCTCTGGACGACGGCCTCGACGCGGTTCTCGCCCGCTTCAACGGCGAGGGCGAGCACGTGGGCTGGGAGGACTACATGGCCTCCCTGTCGGAGCTGCCGCGCATCGCTGGACAGGCCACCGATGGCGGGGCGCTCGCCTACGCCTCCGCCCTGATGCTGAAGGTGCAGGAGGACCGGACCTATGCCGGCGCCCTGATCGCCTCGCTCTCGAGTCCGTGGGGCGACACGGTGGACGCCACGGAGGTTCGTACCGGGTACAAGGCCGTCTGGCCGCGCGACTTCTATCAGGTGGCCATGGCCATGGCGGCTCTGGGCGATCGGGAGACGCCGCTGGCGGCCTTCCGCTATCTGCCGCGCATCCAGGTCGGGCCGGACACGCCCGGCAACGAGGGCGCGGGCGGCTGGTTCCTGCAGAAGACCGAGGTGGACGGCACGCTGGAGTGGATGGCGGTCCAGCTGGACCAGACCGCCATGCCCATCATGCTGGGACATCGACTGTGGTCGCTGGGCTGGATCGACGATGCGGAGATGACCGATCTGTATGCCCGCATGATCCGTCCGGCAGCCGACTTCCTCACCGACGGCGGCGCGGTGGATATCGGCTGGAACCAGAACACCATCCGCCCGCCCTACACCCAGCAGGAGCGGTGGGAGGAACAGGAGGGTCATTCCCCGTCGACCACCGCGGCCGTGGTGGCGGGCCTGACCCTGGCGGCCGAGATCGCGCGGGCGTCGGATGACAGCACCTCGGCGGATCGCTGGCAGGCGGCCGCCGACGACTACGCCGCCCGCATTGAGGCGCGTCTGTTCACCACCACGGGCGATTTCGGCGACGGCCGCTATTATCTCCGCGTCAATCGCAATGATGACCCGGACGACAAGGGGATCGTGGGCCAGGCCAACGGTCAGGTCGCGCCGCCTGAAGATCGCATGATCGACGGCGGTTTCCTCGAACTGGTCCGCTATGGCGTGCGCGCGGCGGACGATCCGCACATTCTGGACAGCCTGCCGGAATACGACGACCAGACCCTGCCGGACCTTTATCGGGTTCGCTACGACTTCGGGCCGGAGGGCGACGCCACGCCGGGCTGGCGGCGATACGGGGTTGACGGCTACGGCGAGGACGCGGTCACCGGCGCCAGCTACGGCGAGGACGGCGAGATGCGGGCCGGCCAGCGGGGCCGGGTCTGGCCCTTCTTCACCGGCGAGCGCGGCCATTACGAGCTGGCCCGTGTTCTGGTCGAAGGCGAGCCTTCAGCGTCAGAGTTGGACGGTATACGGCAGACCTATGTGCGCGGGATGGAGCGTTTCGCCAACGCGGGCCTGATGCTGCCGGAGCAGGTTTGGGACGGCGTCGGCGTGGATAACACCCATCACGCCTACGATCATGGCGAGGGCACGAACTCGGCGACGCCCCTGGCCTGGACTCACGCGGAGTATCTGAAATTGCTGCGTTCCCTGGCCGACAGACGCGTGTGGGACCACTATCCACAAGTGGCGAGGCGGTTCATCCCTGTCGGATCAGATTAGGCTCTTCACCGGGTTCGGAGAACTCTGCCTGGTTAGAGGTCATCCGCAACGAGAGCGTCCCGCCACTTTTCACTGCGACAAGTCGGTCTGCCTCCAAAGGGGAAAAGCCCAGCGTCCAGGGACCTGCACCCCGTTGTCGAGAGGGCGCGCCGCGACGGATGAAACCGAGAACTATAGGGCGAGCGTCGCGCTGGCTGGCTGAGTACTCGAAAGCGCTAGAAGATCACCGCTGTAGCCAAACCTCGACCCGCCCGCTGAGGCCCTGACGGCCATGTGACGCGAGGCAGCGCGAGCCGGCATCCAAAAAATGCCGAATCCAGCAATGCACGTGGCACACGCTTAAAGCGCGAAATTTCGCTTGACGGTTGAGCGTTCCCAATCCAGCGTTCGATCAGGTTGGAGGGCAAGGCATGCGGAGAAGACTGGCGCTCGCTGCTGTTCTGGCCATGGCGGCGTCAGCCGCTGTGGCCCAGGAAACCACCACCTACACCTATGATGTGCACGGCCGGCTCGTGGGTGCGGATCGCACCACGGGGCCGACCACCACCTACACCTATGACGGCGGAGACAGCCGCACCTCCAGGGTGACGGTGGGCGGGTCTTCGCTGATGGCGGCCTCCGAACCGACGGCAGAGGCCGAGGCTGCGGAGGCGGCGCCGGACGCCGCCCCGGAACCCGCCGAGGCGCCGCCCGAACGAGAAGCGCAGCAGGACTAGCCTGATCACAGCCGGGGGGCGTTCGATGACTTCATTCCACCTGATGGGCCGCGCCCTGGCCGCCGTCGCAGCGACCGTCGGCTTGCTCGCAGCCGCGCCTGCGCTGGCTCAGACGCCGTCCCCGGCGCCGTCGCACTACACTCTGGACGAACGGGGCGTGGATCTGATCTGGGGGACCTATAATCACCAGGGCCCGGTCATCGCAGTAGGCGATCCGGCCGATGGCGGGCTGGTGGTCGGAGACGCCAATCTGGGTGCGGCGACGGTCGGCCTTCTGGACGGCATGGTGTTCGTCTCGGGCTCCACTTATTCGGTGAGCCTGGGTGCGGAGTCCGAGGTGTTCACCCTGTCCGGCGGGGTGTTCATGCCCGTCTCGAACAGGGGCGCGACCCTGACCCAGTCCGGAGGGCTCTACACCTTCACCACAGCCAATGGGGCGGTGGCCCAGTTCTCCACCACCTACACCGGTATTGTTCAGCCCACCTCCAACGCGGGGATGATCAGCTACCAGGCGCCGGACGGCGAGCGGCTGGACTATAATTGGGTCGGGGTGACCTACTGCCGCATTCCTGATCTGGGCGGCGGGTGCCTGCAGTACGGCACGGCCACCCGGCTGCAGTCGGTCGGCAACAACCGCGGCTATCTGATCAAGATCCTCTATGAGCAGGATGATCCGGACAGTCTTTGGGGCATCACCGCCTGGCTGCAGCGCGACGGCTATGTGGCGGTCAACCTGGCGGTTGATCCCTGTGACCCGCTCGCGCCGACCTGTTCGGGCCTGACGCGCAACTGGCCGAGCCTCACCTACAGCCGCAACCCCGTGGATCCGTCAGAACGCTATGTCACCGATCAGTCAGGCCGAGTGACGACCTATACGCGGGACACTGACGGCGTCACCTCGATCTTCTATCCCGGCTCCACCAGTCCCGACGTGAGCCTGACCTATGGAACAGGCGGGCGCGTCGCCTCGGTCACTGACGTCACGGGAACCTGGACCTACGACTATGAGGACGCTTCGGGTGAGCGCACCACCACGGTCACCGGCCCCCAGTCCCAGGAGATCGTGGCGGTCTCGAACCTGAGCACCGGGCGGCTGATCTCCATCACCAACGCCCTGGGTGAGACCACCACCTTCGACTACGACGCCCAGCTCCGACCCGTGGAGGTCGTGTATCCCGAAGGCAATGCGGTCGAATACGACTACGACGCCCGGGGGAACGTCACCACGGTGACCCAGGTCCCCAAATCCGGGTCGAGCCTGGCCAACATCGTCACGACGGCGACTTATCCGTCCAGCTGTTCCAATCCCGTCACCTGCAACCTGCCCACCGCTGTCACCGACGCGCGCGGGGCCACGACCAACATCACCTATGATGCGACGCACGGCGGCGTGCTGACCGTCACCGAGCCGGCGCCCACGACCGGCGCGGCGCGGCCGCAGACCCGCTTCACCTACTGGGACACCCGCGCCTGGTATTACAACGCCTCGGGCGTCATCGCCGGGGCGCCCACCACTGTGATCCTGCCGCGCGAGATCCGCACCTGTGTCAGCGGGACCAGCTGCACGGACGCGGCCAATGAGGTGGTGACCACGATCTACTACGGCTCGGGCGGGACCACTTCGCCCACCAACCGCCAGCCCACCAGCGTCAATCAGCGCTCGGGGACCAGCAGCGTCAGTTCATCGGTCGGATACGCCTATACGCCCAACGGCGACGTGGCCGCGGTGGACGGGCCGCTGTCCGGGACGGCGGACAGCACACACTACCGCTATGATGACGCCCGTCAGCTGACCGGGGTGGTCGGACCGGACCCGGACGGCGCCGGCGCCCTGCTGCGCCGGGCCCAGCGCTACACCTACAATCCGCGCGGTCAGGTGACCCTGGCCGAACAGGGCACGGTGACCGGCCTGACCGATCCCAACTGGGCGGCCTTCGTCACGCTCCAGCGGCAGGCGAGCCAATACGACGCCCTGGGCCGCCCCTTGGCTGTGCGGGCGCAGACTGCGGGAGGAACCACGCGCGCCCTGACCCAGGTCAGCTATGACGCTTCAGGCCGGCTGGACTGCGTGGCCACCCGCATGAACCCGACCAACTTCGGCAGCCCGCCGGCGGCTTGCACCCTGGGCAGTAGCGGGACCTTCGGGCCGGACCGCATCGTCCGCTACGGCTACGACGATGCGAGCCGGGTCATCAGCGTCACCTCCGGCTACGCGTCCGGCTCCGCCATCACCCAGACCTTCACCTGGACCGACAACGGCCAGCTCGCCACGGCTCGGGACGGCGACGGCAATCTCTCCACCTGGATCTATGACGGCTTCGACCGTGTGCATCAGCTGCGCTTCCCCACGCTGAACGGCAGCACCAGCAATGCGAACGACTATGAGCAGTACACCTACGACGCCAACTCCAACGTCACGACGTATCGCTCACGCGGCAACCAGACCTTCACCTCGACCTACGACAATCTGAACCGCCAGACCCTGCTCACCACGCCGGGGACCATGGCCGATGTCACCTACGCCTATGACAACCTGGGCCGTCCGACCTCCATCAGCCAGCCGGGCCATGCGGTCACCTATGCCTGGGATGCCCTGAACCGGCTGACCAGCCAAACTGACCCGCTGGGAACGTTCGGGTTCCAGTACGACGCGGCCAGCCGCCGGACGCGGATCACCTGGCCGGACGCCTTCTACGCCCAGTACGATTGGAACCTCTACAATCAGGTCACAAGGGTCCGGGAGAACGGCGCCTCATCCGGCGTCGGAGTGCTGGCGCAATATGCCTACGACAACCTGGGCCGCCGCACGGGGATCACACGAGGCAACGGGGTTCCGACCACCTACGGCTATGATGACGTCAGCCGCCTGACTTCCATCGTGCACAATCTGAATGGAACGGCCCAGGATGTGATGTTCACCATGGGCTATAATCCGGCGGGGCAGGTCACCAGCCGGACCATCAGCAACAACCTCTATGCCTATGCGCCGGCCAACGAGAGCACGACCTACGTCATCAACGGGCGTAACGAAATCACGTCGGCCGGCGGGGACGATCTGGATTATGACGCCAACCGCAACCTGACCGACGATGGCGTGCGGACCTACGCCTATGACGCGGCCAATCGGCTGATCACCGCCGGCAATACGGCCATGACCTATGATCCCACCGGGGCCCTGGACCAGTTCGGGGCGCGCCGGGTGGGCGAGGTGGGCGGCGAGCGCATGGGGGTGTTCACCACCTCCACCGGCGACGTCTATCGCCGCTTCGTGCCGGGCGCGGCCATGGACGAGGCGGCGGGCTACTATCACGGCACGGGCACGACCACATCGGCGCGGCGCTGGCCGCTGACCGACCACCTGGGCTCAGTGGTGGCCTACGCCGACTCCTCGGGCGCGGCGGCCATCATCAACACCTACGACGAATATGGCCAGCCCGGCCCCGGCAACAGCCAGTACCTGCAGTACACCGGCCAGCTGGCGGTCGCGTCCACCTGGGGCGTCCAGAACTACCGCAACCGCTTCTACAACGCTCAATTGGGGCGGTTCATGCAGACCGATCCTATCGGGTATGGAGATGGGCTGAACTTGTATGCGTACGTGGGGAACGATCCGCTGAATCGGGTCGATCCTTGGGGATTGTGGTGTGTTTTGATCGAGCGGCGAGAGAGGGTGATCGATAACACCAGCGGCGCCGTGTTGTCCGAGACGATCACCCCGTTCAAAGAGTTCTGTTCAAATTCTGGAATTGCCAGACCTAGCGAGGTCGGAGGGGGAGGCGCAAGACAACCATCATCGTCAGAGGAGTGTTCAGGATCTGATCGATCCTACGCTATCGGTCGCTATTCAATACTTCCTGACGGATATTACGGGACCGGCTTGGCAGGAAGCGTCTATGGGGTCGGGGGGCTGGGAGGCTCGATTACGCGCTGGCAGCGAATTGAGAGCAATCGCGTGACAGAAACGTTTAGTACGTGGACCTTTCATGGCGGAGTGGGCTTCGATTTTTCCGCAGGTATAACGATGACATACTCATACGACAGTCCAATAAGCGAGGGATTTTCCCTTTCAGGCACATTTATCGGACAGTATGAGCATCAATGGTCAGATGGGGGCGCGTCCTCGGGTTCTGGGTCCGGGGGAGCAACCGTAGGCTTTCGAGCGGGTGGCCGCGGGGGCCCGACGGTTACCCGACAGTTGGGTTGTCGAACCACGGCAAGAGGAAGTTAATTCAAGCCATGTTTTTTGTTCTCCTAACCGTATTGGTGTCCTCTTCAATAGGTCTTGCTGTATGCACGATTATGGCAGAAGTGTTCCTAGCTAGGAGTGGAATTCCGATTGGCAACCGCATTATCACTTTCAACAGTTTTCGCTTGATTAGACGAATTATATTCTACTTTGGCGAACATGAAAAGATTTCAATGGCGCATAAATCAATATTGTGGGCAAGATTGTTCGCGATGGCATTTTTTCTCTCTTTTATCGCAATAATCGCCATTTCTGTTTGGTGACGCCCCTATATGGCTCGGAGCATGGCGTTGCGTAGAAATGGATTTCACTAAATCAAATTTTAATCATGAGAAAGGCTTAAAAAAGATGCAAAAGAGGTAAAAAGTCTCGTTCGTCGGTGCCGCAAATTTGCAACGAGAACCAGCCGATCCCAATCGGGACCCATACACCCTGCGTCGGGCCCAAATACCGTCGCGATCATAGCTTAGCTAATTCCGTCTAACTAATTGGCGAAAGAGTCCGCAGACGACCGAGGCTGTGTAAAAACGGCTCCGGATCTAGCGAATTAGGGCAGCCTCCTGAGGTCAGCAGGAGGTGGATATGAGCCGCTTCGTTCAGGGTGCCGATCGTCGGCAGCAAACGTTGCTTTTCGAGTGTCTCGACGACTATGTGGCCGAGGATAATCCGGTCCGGGTGGTCGATGTCTTCGTTGACGGATTGGATCTGAAGGGTCTCGGCTTTGAGGGCATGACGCCTGCGGCGACGGGACGGCCGCCTATCACCCGGCCATGCTGCTGAAGCTCTATGTCTACGGCTACCTGAACAAGGTGCAGTCCAGTCGACGGCTGGAGCGCGAGGCACAGCGCAACGTCGAGCTGATATGGCTGACGGGGCGGCTGGCGCCGGTTCATAAGACCATCGCCGACTTCCGCCGCGCGAACGGCTCGGCCAGTCAGGCGGCGTGCGCCCAGTTCGTGGTTCTGTGCCGCCAGTTAGGGCTGTTCGGCGCGGCGCTGTCGCGATCGACGGCTCAAAGTTCAAGGCGGTGAACACTTCACCGCCTACAAGGTGAAGCGGCGGATCGAACAGGTGGCCGAGCACATCGCTGGCTATCTGCAGGACCTGGACACGGCGGACCGTCACGACGGAGCTACGCCTATGACGCGGCCAACCGGCTGATCACCGCCGGGTCCACGGCCATGACCTATGACCCCGCCGGGGCCCTGGACCAGTTCGGGGCGCGCCGGGTGGGCGAGGTGGGCGGCGAGCGCATGGGGGTGTTCACCACCTCCACCGGCGACGTCTATCGCCGCTTCGTGCCGGGAGCGGCCATGGACGAAGCGGCGGGCTACTATCACGGCACGGGCGCCACCACATCGGCGCGGCGCTGGCCGCTGACCGATCACCTGGGCTCAGTCGTGGCCTATGCCAACTCCTCAGGCGCGGCGGCCATCATCAACACCTACGACGAATATGGCCAGCCCGGCCCCGGCAACAGACGGTACCTGCAGTACACCGGCCAGCTGGCGGTCGCGTCCACCTGGGGCGTCCAGAACTACCGCAACCGCTTCTACAACGCTCAATCGGGGCGGTTCATGCAGACCGATCCGATCGGGTATGGGGATGGGCTGAACTTGTATGCGTATGTGAGGAACGATCCAATGAATTGGATCGATCCGACGGGGCTTGAGAGATGCATCGAAATCCTTGAGCGTAGACGCGTGATAGATAACGAAACAGGTGAAGTTGTCTCGGAGTCGACGCACTTCTATCGATATCTGTGCGTTGGAGATGCAGGATACGATGAATTGATTCGCGAGGGAGCAGCCGCCGCAGAAGTCGACAGATGCGCAGTGGCCAATAGTGAAGTGGAAAGGTTGAGGGATGCGGCCACATGGGCGATCCAGCAGCATTGGCACAGCCGTTCAAACCTGAACCAACTTTACCATATTGAGAGCGCGCGCGCCTCTAATGCTGTAGGGGGAAACCTAGCTGTGTTGGCCATATCAGCAGGCAGCGGTTTTATGACACGCGCTGGCTTGAGAATGTTTGCTTCGGGCCGAAATTTTGTTCGGTACCATGAAGTTCGGTACCATGAAGTAATGACGGATGTAGTGGCTGGCGGCGTGGCCATGGGGATCGTGGCAAATTCGATCGGAAGGACTTCGGCTGGGGATCGTGCATCCCTTATTTCGGCGAGGATTTCACAAATGGGCTGTGGAGGATGAAGCGGTTGAACAGAGGTGGCGCTTGGATCTTTGGCGGAGCGGCAGCTGGATGCGCCCTCATCGCCAGCAATAGAATTGCCAGCTTTTCCTTAACGGCAATTTACATCGCTACATTGTTGTTCCTTCTTTTTGTAAAATCAGAAGAAATAACAAAAGTGAGGGAGAAGATTTATTTGTACTTAACCGCCGTCGCATTGCTAATGTGCCTGCTTTTTATTTACATACTTTGATAGGCATAGAGCTCTCGCCGTATCAACGCGCTCACGGTGCCCCCGGAGTGATTCGAACACCCCCTCCCCCGCTAACGCCAGGTCCGCTGCCCCCGGAACAAAGGGAGCGGTCTTGACTGGGTGGACGTCTACGACATGTGAGCTGGCCAAAAAGAGCAAAGTTTAGTCCGCCACCTTCACGGTAGGACTAGGATCAGCGTCTGCCGGAAATGGTTCAGGGCCTGGCCAGCGCCCCCACGCCAAACCTGCAGCCTCGTACGCCTCAGGAATGGAGCCAAAAACCTGCCTGATACGAGCGTCTCCTGGCATCTGGGGACCTGCGGATTTGATCAGTCTCAGCGAGATACGGCCGTGGCGGGCGTACAACGCCTGCAATGCAGCAATGATCTGACCTCGATCGAACGGGGTCCCATCTGGATTGAGCCCTCGCCGGAAGCCGCTGTACTGATACCCGACCCTCTCATACGCGGCGGCCATTGACCCGAAACGGCTCCGATAGGCTGCAGGCGAGAGCATGTTGTCCGCCTTGGAGATGGCTTGGAGGGTCGGCTTTCCACTCGCCAGCAACTGCCTGAGTTCGCGAACCATTTCCTCCTCGGTCTTGCCTCGCCCGCGTTTTAGCGCACCCATACGCTCCTGCGCCGCGACAAAGGTGTCGACATCGACGACCGGGTCGAGAACCCTCACATAGGTCCACTGCGAACGGTCAACGTAGTGCGTTCGCTGTCCGAGTTCGAGCCTGCTCTTGCCGTAGGCCTGAAAGCCGACGACGAGTTCGCGCCTCAGCATCTTCTGGACCCGGTCCGGTGTCCACGGCGTACCGTCTCGCCACGTGACGCCTTTGCCGTTGAGGCAGCGGGCTATTCCGGCCTGGCTCCGCGCCTCGGAGACGAAAAGGTCGAAGATCCGCCGCACAACATCCAACTCATGCGGCGGCCCCCAGACATAACGGACTTCCTGATCCAAACGGGACTTGCGCTGGCCGTCTTCCAGGACGGCGCCAAGGCTGCCGTCGGCATTGATGATCCGCCGCCGAAATCCATAGATGGGGATTCCGCCCAACGCGCGACCCCGTGCGGCTTTTGCGCGCCTTCCTGCGCGCACCTTGACGGAGAGATCACGACTGTACTCGCCCGCCATCACGCGCTTCAGTTGCTTGATGACCGAACCGAAGGAGTCGTTGGCGAAGGGCTCTGCGCAGTAGACGACAGAGATTCCCGCCTCCCGGCAGAGATATTCATAGTGTGCAGCCTCATCCGGATCCTGGAACCGTCCCCACCGGCTGACGTCAAGGACCAGGATGGCCGAAAAGGGAGCGCTCCCCGAGAGGACGTCAGACAGCAGCGACTGCAACCCCGGCCGCCCATCGACCGTCACCCCGCTGCGCCCTTCGTCCTCGTAGGTCGCCACGATCTCGATCCCGCGATCCAGCGCGAAACGTTCGATGAAAGCGCGCTGATTTCCGAGGGAGTAGCGTTGATGATCCGTAGACATACGCAGGTATTGCGCAGCCTTCAGGGGTCCGGTTTTCGGGTGATCGCCCTCGGGGCCAAGAATGATCGCCCCATCAGCGCCTCGCCCGAAATGTCGCCGCAGTCTGGCCGGGATGTCCTGGGTTTCGATCGGGTCAGCCGGGCCGTCACCACTCATGCGCATCCCGCCTCGGCGCAGGCCGCAGTCAGCGATCCGAACAGTTTCTTGATCCGCGACAGCGATGGAAGACGCGGATCTGCAGCAACCAGAGCTGCGGTCACCCTGCCCTGTTCCGCTCTCACCCGCCTGAGTTCGGCGAGGATCGCCTGCCGCGAGAGCGGCGCTCCGTCTGCACCGAGCCCCCGCATCAGCAGCGGTCGCTCGTACCCGATCATCTGACAGGCTTTGGTCAAGGAGCCGAACCGCGCCTCATACCAACGGAAGGAGGGCAGATCAGGACATTCATCTATCATCCTCACCGTCACCCTGCCGTGCAGACGGACGAGGCGATCAAGACCAGCGAGCAACTCCCCATTGGAGTAGGCTTTGCGACCACCCAGTTGTGCGAACCTCGCCTGGGCGGCCGCAAACGTCTGCTTCGATATGACGGGATCGAAGGCCTGGAACTCGCCCCAACGACTTTCGTCAAGCTCCGGTCCGCGCGCGCCCAGCACAGTCCGCGACCGTCCGTAGGTCTGTACGCCCATCGCGAGGGAGTGCCGCAGCGCGCGGGCGACCCGGCGACGGTTCCAGGGCGTGCCGTCCGTCCACATCAGACCGTCGTCCGTCAGAGACCGCGCGATCGCGGCCATCGACATTCCCCCAGAGGTGAACAGGCGGAAGATGCGTCTGATCACCAGTTCGCGACGCCGCCCGGGTCGCACCAGCCTCATCGCGTCCGCTGAGGGAGAGAAAGGCTCGCTCCGGGAGGGAGAGGAACAGGAAGCGGCATCCGGCGCGACAACCTGGCGGTCGGCCATGAACCGCGGCCAGGCGCCAGGAGCGCGTCCGGCTTCCATGGCGCGACGTTTGCCCTGGCGGACTCGATCAGAAAGCTGACGGACATACTCGGCCGCCATGACCCGTCGCACCTGCTTCACCAGATGTCCGCGTGCGTCCGCCCGAACGATGTCTCGGCAATAGGTGACAGATACCCCGTGAGCCCGGCAGACGAACTCATAGTGGCCGGCCTCGTCAGGATCCTGGAAGCGGCCCCAGCGACTGACGTCGAGGACCAGCAGGTGGGTGAACTGCGCCCTGCCGGAGATGACATCGGAGAGAAGCCGACTCAGGCCGTCCCGCCCCTGCAGGGTCAGGCCGCTTTTGCCCACATCCTCATAGGTGGCGACAATCTCGTAGTTCTGTTCCTTAGCGAAGCGGTCGATCTCCCGTCGCTGCAGGTCCAGGGAGGCCGTTTGTCGCGGCGTGGACACACGCACGTAGCGAGCCGTGCGGCGATCTGCCTTCGGCCGGGCTTCAAGTGGAGGGGACGGACGAATCCGGTGAAGCAACCACGCGTCCACATGAGATGAATTATCCAAGCTGTTTGTGCTCAAGGTCCGCCTGCTCCGCTCGATCCAGAAGCAGAGACGTTTCGACGTCAGCTTTCCCCCCAATCCCCCAGATGCTTTTCGCCGAACACGCGATTAAGCCTTTCGCGCATGGGAGTCCGTCGAGGTCTCCCGGGCTTTCAGCGAGCGCGGGCAGCGCACGGCCTCAGGCGTCCGATCAGAATTGGGTTCGGAACGGCCGACCGCGCTCTGCAAGAAGGTTCCAGCCGGCGGTGGTGGGTCTGCAAGCATTCCTGCCCAGTTTTTCCGCCAGACCCAGGACGACGAGCTGCGCGCTCTCGTCCGGATCCGCCGTGCGGTCAGGATCAATGAGGTCGAGCAGGGCATCGATATGGCTGGCGTCGGGCATGGGGTCTCTATGCGTGGCTGTAAGCCCGGCATGTAGCATTCGGGACTGCGGCCGACATTAAGCGCATCGGCGCTCTCGCAAAAAAAATGGCTGGCGGCGGGCGCCGAGGAAACCTGGACACGGCGGCTTCGTCGCCGTCATTCCGGATCGACGATCCCGCTTTTGACGGCGACAGCGACCGCTTCGATGCGCGTCCGGACCCTTAATTTTGCGCAGGCCTTCTCCAGATAACTGTCCACCGTGCGTGGGGAGAGGCCAATGATCGCGCCGATATCGGAAGAGCTCTTTCCGCGGCTGACCCAGGTCAGGCACTCGGTTTCGCGCGGGCTGAGGATGGACGCCTGCTGGCGATCAGGGTTCGGAATGGCGGTCATCTCCACCTCCTCGAGAACAGCAGCTTCGTAGGGCGCGAATCGCACGCGCGGCAACGACTCTGAATTGCGGGCGGCCCGCCAGTTTCTTGCGCGCCGCTCCTTCGAAAGACGCGCCCGCTCAGGGTTGCAGCCGCTGGTCTCCACCCCTAGACCCGCATTGTCGGGCGCCGTGAGATAGGCGTGCAGCCGGAGCCGGGGTCCGCCTTCAAGGCGGAGGCGGCGCTTTGCGCTGAAGTAGCGGGCCTCGCGATCGCAGAGGATTCCAACGCCCGACCCCTCCGGCTTGCGCGGGGATTCAGTTTGATTCATGCTTCCGTCGCCGACCCCGCGTCGGTAGGGGCTTGGAATCCCCTGTGCGACATCCGACGTCATCCCGCCGTGGCGGGCGCTGGTCCCCTGCTCCGGGCGCGCCAATGCGCATGGCCGGTGCTGGTCGTCCGCATTCCGGATTCCGAGGCTCTGGTGCTGAGTCCGGAGAGGCGCGTGACCGAAGCGGAACAAATGCCTGTGGACGCCGACGACGGACTGAACCGTCTTTACCGGCGCTACGGGGACTGGCTGAACCGCCGGCTTCGCGCGCGGATCGGACCGGACATGGCGGCCGACGTGGTTCAGGAGACCTATCTGAAGATCGCGCCGTATGCGGCCGCCGATATTCGACACCCCAAGGCTTTCTTGTGGAAAGTGGCCTTGAATCTGGTGCGCGATCATCATCGCAAAGAGATCAGACGCAGCTCTGCGTTGGAACAGTTTCGGCCGGTTGTGGCGGAGTCCGCGCCGCAGGTCGACCAGATCATGCTCGGCGAGATCGTCGCCTCCATGCCGCAGCTCTATCGGGATGTCTTCGTGTTGAGCCGCTTTAGCGGTATGACTTATCCCGAGATCGCCCGGACCCTCGCCATCAGCGTCAATACGGTGGAGCGGCGCATGTCCGGAGCGCTTGAGTACTGCGCATCTCGTTTGGATCTTTAGGCGAAGATTGATGACGATGGAGGCAGACGCCGAAAAACGGCGCAAGGAAGCCGCGGACTGGTTCGCCCGGCTCAACCAGCGCAGGGTCACAACCGACCACGTCAGGGCTTTCAGCACCTGGCGGCGGGACCCGGCGAACGCCGTAGCGTTCGCCCGCGTGGAGGCGATCTGGGACACGGCCGGAAACCTCGCCGACGCCCCCCGAACGGCGGAAATGGTCAAGGAAGCCAAGTCCCGCGCATCCCCTTCGACGCGACGCGACCGCCTGGTGGGCGTGCTCAAGCCGATAGGAGCCCTCGGCGCCCTTGTGCTCGTGGTCGCAGGCATGGGCTGGGCCTGGACGCTCCAACAGCCTGTCGACTATGCGACGTCTGTCGGCGAACAACGACTGCTTGTCCTCGATGACGGATCGCGGGTGACGCTGGACACCGCGTCGCGCATCGCGGTCCGCTACACCGGTGAACAGCGCCTGGTCATTCTGGCTGCTGGCCAGGCCATGTTCGAGGTCGAAGGCGATCCCGACAGACCGTTTGTCGTGCGCGCGGGTAACGCCGAGGTCACCGCCCTGGGCACGAGCTTCGATGTGCGGCGCTATGGAGAGGGCGCGCGCGTGGTCCTGGTGGAAGGCCGCGTGGCCGTCCGCGACAGCGCGGCGAGCCAGCGGGCGTGGTCGCTCACGCCGGGGCAGCAGGTCCTGACGTCCGCGCCGGACCCCGTCGTCGCCCCCGTCGATGTGCCCGTCGCCACCAGTTGGACCGCAGGTCGCCTGATCTTCGACAATACGCCGGTGTCCGTCGCCGTGGCGGAGGTGAACCGCTACACTCGCCATCCGATTCAAATCCAGGACGCTGACGTGTCCGCCAACCGTGTGAGCGGCGTGTTCGACGCCGGCGACGTGGACGGCTTCGTGGCCGCGCTGACCGATCTCTACCCCCTGCAGTCCCGGCGTTCGCCCGACGGCCGGGTCATGCTTTCCCGCGCCTCGTAGGATTTTTCTCACCCCGGTTGGGGGGAAACCCCTGCCCGGCGACGTCTCTTCCCCGCTCCGCATTCAGGCGGATAGACTTCGGGGGAATGCGATGAGACCGGAATACAGATCAGCGGCTCTGGCCGCCCTTATGATGACCGCTGCGGCGCCGGTTCTGGCGCAAACGGAGGCGACGCGACGCTACGATATCGCGCCGGGCCCGCTGGAGCGGGCGCTCCCCGACTTCGCCCGGCAGAGCGGACAGCAGATCCTCTACCCCAGCGCCCTTGTGGTCGGCCGGACCTCTTCCGGGCTTGCCGGCGAATTCACGGCGGAGGCGGCTCTTGGGCTCATCCTGAGGGACACCGGCCTCACCTACAGGCGGAGCCGACCCAATGTCTTCGTCCTGGTCGATCCAGACGCCCTTGCAGCGGCGGATGCGGACGCGACGGTCGTCGAGGAACTGGTGGTGACCGGGAGCTACCTGCGCGGGGCCGACAGTCCGTCTCCCGTGACCGTGCTCACGCAGGATGACGTGGCGCGACGCGGCCGCGCCACCTTCGCCGACACACTCGCCGCCCTCCCTCAGAACTTCACCGGCGGCGCCTTCGAAGGCTCGGCGGGAACAGGCGCGGATCGCTCCGGCCGAAATCTGGGCTACGCGACCGGCGTCAATCTGCGCGGCCTGGGCGCCGACGCCACCTTGGTGCTGGTCAACGGCCGCCGGATCGCCGGCACGGGCAGCGCCGGAGATTTCGCGGACGTGTCCAACCTGCCGACCAGCGCCGTTCAACGGGCGGACGTGCTGCTCGACGGCGCCTCGGCCCTCTACGGCGCAGACGCTGTGGGCGGCGTGGTGAACATCATCCTCAAGCCGCGGTTCGAAGGGGCGGAAAGCCGGCTGCGCGTGGGAGGAACGAGCGACGGCGGCGCCGAAGAGCTTCTCTTCTCCCATACGGACGGCCTGAATTGGTCAGGCGGCAGCCTGGTGGCCTCTTACGAGTTCAGCGACAGGGGCGAACTGGAGGCCGGGCAGCGAAGGGCCACCCAGAGCGCCGACCTTCGCCCGCTGGGCGGGTCGGACTGGCGGCTGTTCCATGCCGCACCCGGCAATATCATGTTTTTCGACCCGGCCACGGGATCCTTCGACCCGGTCTACGCCATCCCCCGGGGCCAGGACGGCACAGGCCTCACGCCGGACGACTTCATCGCTGGCGCGGTCAATCTCACAAACCAGAACCAGGGCCAGTGGATGCTGCCGCACCAGCGTCGGCACAGCGCGTTCGCGGCGGCGCGCCAGGATCTTCCTGGCGGCTTCAGCCTGGACGGCGACCTCCGATACACCGAGCGGGACTACACCCTGGCCACCCCGGCCGACATCGGCGCCATCGTCGTGACGCCGGCGAATCCCTGGTTCGTCTCGCCGACCGGCGAGACGGTTCAGGAGATCGCCTATTCCTACATCAATGATCTGGGGCCGGGGCGCTCGGAGGGGCGGACCCGCAGTCTCGGCGGCGCCGCAGGCCTCGAGGGCCGTGTGCTCGGGTGGAACCTGGCCGCCTATGTGAGCGGCGCGCGCGAAGTCAGCGGCCGAACCTTGTCCAATCGCGTCCAAACCACCTTCCTGGCGGAAGCTCTCGGCCGGACGCCCGACGACCCGTCGACCGCTTTCAGCACCGCCGTCGACGGCTTCTTCAACCCCTATGGCGACCCCGCCGGCCACAGCGCCGCGATCCTGGACTTCATCGGCTCCGGCTACACCCGGGTCGAACACACGAGCACGGTCGGGTCCGTCAACCTCAAGGTCGACGGCGTTCTTCTGGACCTGCCCGGCGGCCCTTTGAGAATGGCGGCCGGCGTCGATTTCAGGCGCGAGCGGTTCGAGACCGAGGGCGAGAATTTCACCTCGGGCGCGACACCGCGCCTCACGGCTCCGACGTCCTATGAACGGGACGTCTCGGCCGCCTTCGTTGAATTGCGGGCGCCTTTCGTGAGCGCCGACAACGCCCGGCCGGGCGTCGAGCGACTGGAATTGTCCCTGGCCGCCCGCATCGAAGATCACCAGGGCGTGGGCGACACCACCAATCCCAAGGTCGGCCTGATCTACAGCCCGGTCCGGGACCTGCTCCTTCGCGCCAGTTACGGCACCTCCTTCCGCGCGCCGTCGCTGCGCGAACTCTACACCACCTACCAGCTCGGCCCGGCCTTCCTGAACCGCGGCGGCGACAATGTGCTTACGGTTATCCAGTACGGCGGCAATCCCGATCTGGATCCGGAAACGGCGGAGTCGGTGACCGCCGGTCTCGTCTGGACGCCGGCCGCCGCCGAGGGCTTCCGGCTGGAGGCCGGCTGGTTCCGGACGCGCTTCGATGATCGCATCGGCAATCCGGTCTCGGAGAATATAGCAGGCGCCCTCACCGACCCGACCCTGTCGCCATTCGTCCGGTTCGTGAACCCCACGACGGACGCCAACGACCAGGCCCTGATCCAGTCGCTGCTGGATCATCCCGGCAATTTCAATCCGGGAGTCTTCCCCGCGACGGCCTACGGCGCCGTGGTCGACAACCGCTTCGTCAACGCCAGCCGTCTTGAGGTGGAGGGCGTTGACGTCTCGGCGCGTTACGCCTTCGACCTGGGCCCAGGACAGGTGCTTGTCGACGGCACGGTCACCCGGCTTCTCCACTATGACCGGAACCTGACCGAAACCTCGCCGACGGAATCCCTGGTCGGCACACCGAACTTTCCAGCGCGATGGCGCGGCCGGATCGGCGGTCAGTGGGTGAACGGGCCGATCACCGTCGGCCTGAACGCCAACCATGTGAGCGGGGGCCACGATCCGGTCGGCGGGCGCGACATCGCGAACTGGACCACCCTGGACGGGCAATTCCGCTACGACTTCGCAGACGGCTGGGGAGAAGGCCTCTCCGTCACCCTGGACATCATCAACCTGGCGAACACCGAGCCGCCCTTCTACGATTCTCCGGCCGGCTTCGGTTATGACGCCGCCAACACCGACATCCTCGGTCGCCGCCTGTCGCTCCAGCTCGTCAAGCGCTGGTAGGCCGCCATGAGAGCGATGTTCCTCGGCGCGGTCAGCGCCCTCCTCGCACTGGCCGGCGCGTCCTCCGGGTCAGCCGCGCCCCTGACCCTCGATATCCTGCTGGAGCTGGAGACCTTCGGCCGCATCGCGATCGATCCCACCGGGGTCGTGGGCGTGGTGGAGGAACGTCGGGCGCGACGGGACCTTCCGCGCTACGATCTCCAGGCGGAGGGCGGTCTGTGGCACGCAAGGCTCCACAGGATCGACCTCGGGTCTCCGGACGGGGCCCGTCCCCTTTTGCCGCCGGCGGCCGATGCGGGTTACCGGATGGGACCGTTCTCTCCGGACGGAAGCCGTCTGGTCGTCTACCGCCTCCAGGGCCTGTCGCTGCGGCTCGGCCTGGTCGAGCTCGCCACCGGCGCGGTGATCTGGACCGACGTCGCTCCCGAAAGCGGCGTCTGGGGGCGCGCCGTCGAGTGGCTGTCGGAAGAGTCCCTGCTCGTGCTCGGCACGCCCGACGGCGGCCTGCCGCCCCGGCTGGCGCAAATGAACGCCCTGCAGCGGGGGATGCCTGAGCTCTGGGCGCGGGCGGCGGCCGGAGAGGCGGCGTATGTCACTTCCGGATGGGAGGCGCCGCCGCCGGCCCCGCCCCTGCGTCGTCTCTGGCGGATCGATGCTCGCACCGGCGCGGCGGAAGCACTGACGGAGGGGCCCTTCCTCGATTTCGAGGCCTCGCCGGACGGGAGGTACGCGGCGCTTGTGCAGGACGGCCCCATCCTGCCGCCGCCGGGCGCCGACACCGCGACCGAAATTCGCCGGGGCCGCACGCTGAGGCTGGTGAACCTGGAGACCGGCGCGGCGGTCGACCCGGCGGAGACGGTCGATATTTCCACGAGCCTTCTGTCGTGGGCGCCATCCTCCGAAGCGCTGCTCGTCGCCGTTCGGGGCGAACGCCCCGCCCTGCTCTCCGTGGCCTCCGACGGAAGCGTCCGGGACGTGACGCCGCACGGCGTGTCGCCCGACACCACCGTCGATGTCCACGGCAGCCCGACGGTCCAGGCGGGCTGGGCGGACGGCGCGCCAGTCTTGCTCGGGCGCCGCGACGGCGCGCAGGCGTGGTTTCTTCAGTCCCGGGACGGCCCCCTTCAGCTCGAGGGCGTCGGCGGCTCGGCGCGTCTCGTCGCCCAGGGCCGCTCGTCGCTTCTGTTCGCCGACGGCGGACGCATCTTCCGGCTCGGACCAGACCGGATCGTCCGCGAGGTCGGCGTCGCGGCGGCCGCCGTCCGTCCGGAAGGGCCTTTCGGCCAGCGCGGTCGTTTCGACCCGATGAAAAGCACAGACGCCGTGGTCCAACGCGACGGCCGCCTGTGCCGGGTCCAGGCGGATGATCCGCAGACGGAGACGTGCGTCATGGCGACCTCCGGCTCCGCTGTCGGCTGGCCGACCGGCGTAGTTCTGGAACGGGGCGAAGAAGCGCGGGGCCTCAACACCCTCACATTTCGTAGCGCCCGGGGATCGCGGGTCGTGATGCGCCTCAACCCGGAGCTCGACGCCGTTGATCGGGTCGCGCCCCGCGAAGTCCGGGGGCCGACCGGCGCGCGCGGCTGGCTCTATCTGCCCCACGCCACAGGCTCAGCTGCACCGCCTGTGGTGGTCATTCCCTATCCCGGCAAGACCTTTCCATCGCCGCCGGCCGCCATGATCCCGGAATCCGTCCAGCTGGTGCAGAACGGCGCACTCCTCGTTACGGCCGGCTACGCCGTCCTCTACCCCGACCTGACGGCGACGCCGGAGCCGGCGGCGGGGCTGTCCGACAGGATCCTCGCGGTCGTCGATGCGGCGGCGGCGGAAGGCCTGGTCGATCCAACGCGCATCGGTTTGTGGGGGCACAGCTTCGGCGCCTGGGCCGCAATGATGAGCACGACCCAGACCGACCGCTTCGCGGCGGTGGTCGCCCACAACGGCTCCTATCAGCTGTCCTCCGTGATCGGCGAAAGCCCGCTCGCCGACCGGATGGCGGGCGCCAACGACTACATCAACGCCAGCAACGCGCGCTGGCTGGAGACGGGCCAGGCGGGCATGCGGCGGGCGTACTGGAGCGATCCCGAACGCTACCGGCGCAACAGTCCATTCGAAGCCGCCGACCGCATCACCGCGCCCGTCCTGCTGGTCCAGGGAGAACTGGACCTCGCGCCCAGTCAGTCAGGACAGATGTACGCCGCGCTTCGACGTCTCAACAGGCCGGCCCGTCTGACCCTGCTGTTCGGCGAGGATCACGGCATCCAGGGGCCCGGAAACGCCGGCGTCTACTATGAGCAGGTGCTGAACTGGTTCGACCGGCATCTCAGACCTGTCGGTGACGCAGACGTTCGGTCCAACGACGCAGCCAGGCCTCGGTAAGGGTCAGCCCGAGGACCTTCTGGAAGCCGCCACGCCACAGAAGCGTCTCCCGGCGGAGAAGGGCGTCGAGCTCGGGTCTTATCAGCCCGGCGTCGGCGAGCGCGCCGCCCAGCAGATAGTCGCGCAGGAAGTCGAGCCGGGCCGAAACGGCCTCGCCGTAAAAGACCCCAAGCTCGCCCTTTGAGCGTCGGGCGACCAGCGACGCGGGAAGAACATCGGCGAAGGCGGCGCGCGCGGCGGCCCGGTCGCGGCCGCCGCGGGTGAGGTCGACGGCCGGCCACGCCAGTCCCGCCTCCATCACCGGCTGGCTGAGCAGAGGATTGACGCAGGGTCCGCGCCGGCTCCGTCCGGCTGGCCCCTGAAACGTCTGGCAAAAGGCCAGGGCCGAGATCTGCAGCGCCTTGGCGGGTGGTACGCCGCGCAGATCGGCAAGCCACGGATGGTCCCAGGTCGCGCGGCTTCTTTGGTGATCGCGCCAGGCGCTCCACCAGGCATGGGGCCAGACCGAACGCCGAGTCCAACGCGCGGTGCGGTGGATGACGGACGGACGGGCGCCCAGGCCCCGCTCCCAGACCTCGTCGATGGCGATCAGCGGCGTCGGCATCTGGAAGAACACGGCGTCCCCGCCCTGACCGGTCAGAGATCCCCACGCCCCCGTGACGTCGATCCGCTCGGCGATGTCGTCGTTGTAGGTGAGGTCCAGGTCATTGATGGCGGGCCGGAGTCCGTCCGCCGAACGGGCGAGCCGCGCCTCGTCGATCAACAGGGCGTCCCGCCGGACTTCTGTCAGGGTGAAGCCGAGCCGATCGCCGACCGCGCGGGCGTAGGCCCGCTCATCGCCCTCGGGCTGATCCACGTAGTGATTGACCCAGGCCGTGACCCGGTTGCGCTGACCTTCGTCCAACGCCGCCGCGACGATGGCCGAATCCAGCCCGCCCGATATCTCCGCCACCCATCGACGGTCTCCGGCCGAGGCGCGCACGGCCCGTTCCACGGTCTCCCGCAGGGGCGGAGCCGCCCGCCCCCGCCCTTCCCGATAGACCATGGCGGGGGTCCAGACCTGTTCCCGGCTCGTCCATCCCGCGCCAAGGATGCGCAGCTCGCCTGCGGCTATGGGAAGGACAGCGTGCAGCGCCGGCGCATGCCGGAACTCCCCGGGACGGGCCGCGAGAGCCGCTACGCCCGTCCAGTCGATGGCCACATCGTCGGGCAACAAGGGGTCAAGGACGGTTTCAGTCCCGGTCGAGACGACCGTAACGCCGGCCCTGCGCCAGATCACCGCGTCCAGGGCGCCGGAGGGATCGCGCAGCACGGCCACGTCACCGGTTGTTCGGCGGATCAGGAGGTAGCGTCCCCAGACCGACCGCACGACGTCGCGGGCCCGCCCCACATCCAGGCGCCGGCAACCGAGCGTGCGTCGCGCCTCCGACGACAGGGGGCGACCGGCTCCGTCGAAGACCTCTCCGACCAGGACGCCGTGGCCATCGAAGGCTGGCGTGATCTCAAGGCGGGCCTCAGTCGGACTGAACCCCTTGATGAAGGGATGATCCACCCGGCGGGACCATCCCGCCCGCGACAGGCGGCGACGAACCGAAGCGACGACGTCCGCCAACGCTGCGGGATCATCGCCGAGAAGGATGATGACCGAGTCCGCGCCCACGGTCAGAACACCATGATCGGGCGATAGATGGTCAAGGTTTCCGGGACCTGGCTGACGCAGGCAGTCCCGATCTGCAGCCAGCAATGGGCGAGAAACGGCCACGTTCGCACGCCAAACACCCAGTCAGCATCCAGACCGGCGGCGTTCAGGAACCGCAGCAGGAGCTCGGCCTGCAGGAGGCAGGCGCCCGTCCAGGGGGCCAGAGGCAGAAGGCTGTTGAACACCGCCACCCGCCGGGCGATCGCTTCGAGGTCATCCCGGCGGCCCTGGCGACTCTTCACCCGCCGGCCGAGTTCGCCGAGCGTCGGACGCCGACGCGCCACGTCGACCCAGATGCGGGCGAAGACGGCCGCATCGCGCAGCGTAGGACGCGCCGCCTCAGGCAAGGTCAATGATTCAGTCGGAAGCGACGGCGGAGCAGCACGTTCGGACGCCGGCGCAGGTCCGGAGTGGAGCAGTTCCTCCGCCGCAAGCCGCAGAAGGGTCTCCATCGGGCCGCGGACCGTCGCGCCCATAATCTCCAGAGGACCGCATTCAGGCAGGCACAGATAGTCGTCGGCTGCGAGATCCAGGAGCACCAGGTCCCGCCCGACGCGGACGGCGTGTATCCCCGTGGCGAGCTGCGCGTGCTGGTCCGCAACGCCGTAAGTCGCCAGGTCTGCGTGCATCATTGGGTCTCCCACTAGGGTGCGCGCTCTCAGGGTCCGCGTCTTTCCACGGATTGCCGCCAGTTGCAGGCGGAGGGCTCGCTCGCGGGACCGGGCCGCCGTCACCGACGGCCCTTCCGTCCTCACTCGGGCGGCATGTCCCATCTGCGCTGGGAATTGAGTTCGAAGAACTCGCCGTCGGTGGCGGCGCGCGTCAAACGACACGCACGGCCCAGGCGCAGCAGGCCGGTCCTGGTCGGGATCGTCATGATCCGTCTCCTTTCCGACGATGAGGGCCTCTTGCATGCGACGTGCGGGCGAGGCCCTTGGCCGCGCGTCGGGGCCGCCCCTCAGGACGGCCGGCGGGTCACTCGCCCGGCGGGATGTCGTATTCCCGGCTGGAGTTCAGCTCCAGATAGGTGGCGTCGTTCACAGCACGGGTGAGCCGGCGCGCCGCGCCCAGACGGACGAGGCGGGGGGTGGATCGAGCAGTCATGGTCGTCTCCATTTCTGAAAGTCGACAGGAACGTCGACGACCAACCATCAGCACCCGGATGGAAATCGATTCAAACGATATTGATCGTGTATTCGCACGGCCCAGGATCCAGACGCCGCAGCTGGGCTGACAGGCTCCCTGACGCGCGGCGCCATCGGTCGTAATAGGCGTCAAGGCCATCGCCGATCTCGCAGGCGGGATCTGGATTCACCGGCCCGTTCAGCCGCCGCATCGCACAGAGGCGCCGATGCACGCGTTCATAGCTCTCCACGAGCGGCTGGTTGTCGCAACCGTCCATGACGCGACTGATCCAGGCCTCGATCACGGCGTCCGAACCGCTGGCGGGCGCGGGGTCCGGGTAGGCCCGGGCGGCGAGGCGGACATGGACGGCCTCAAGCTCAAGCAATCCCACAATATCCTCCTGGGGAGCCATGCGGGTGAAATAGCCGAGGCCGCGTCGATCTTCGATCAGGCCTTCGCCACACAGCCGCGAGAGCGCCTCGCGGACCGGCGAGGTGCTGAGCTTGAGCGCAGCGGCGATGTCGGCGACCGGCAGATGCCGGCCCGGCGCCAGGCCCTGCTCAAGGGCGCCGCGCAGACTGCCGAGCGCCATGCCGAAGGGGTCGCGGGTTCTCATGGACCGCTCCGGCCTTGAGGGACGTCTCCGACTTTGGCGGACGAATCCCTCCGTCCACCCCGCAGACGGCTGACCGCGCGGATACGGCAAGCCGGCGCCGCTGGACGGTGTCTATGCTCATGTCCGCAAGTTTCTTGCCTCATACCCGCAGCTTTTAGGGTGTTGATCTATATGGACTTTCATTTGATCCAAGGCTGGGGCACTTTTCAACCAAAAGGGGGCAGGAGGAACGGCCGGCGATCAAACCCGGAGTCGAGGCGATGAACCGAGACATCGAGACGGAGAAGCCTCCGCCGCCCAGCGCCCTGCTGTCCGCGAGTTTGCGGCTGATCCGCGCTCACCGGCGGATGCGCGCCGCCGACGTGGCCCAAGGCATGAACATGGCCCTGCGCTCCTACGAGCATTTCGAGGCCGGAGCGGGTCGCATCAACCTCGAGCGAATTCATCGCTTCGCCCAGGTCACCGACAGCGATCCCCACGCCATCATAGCGGCTCTCTCGCTCGGATCGCCGGCCTTCGCCTTGCGGTGCGTCGACAATAAACTGGCGACGATCCTCATGGTCGTTCTTCAGGAGTTCGACGAGGAGGTCGGAGACGCCGTGGCGGAGCTGGATGCGCGGACCATCATCAACACCTTCACCCGGGCCCTCAAGGAGCTCGCCGGCCTGGCGGTGATCCGCGACAGTCACGCTGAAGCTTGGCTCGATGAGCGGCGACACAGGCTGGTGACGCCGCAGACGGACGACCCGCGCGCCGATGAAGGAAGCGACTGAACCCGAAGCGGGACAGAGGCGCTGCATCCGTCAGACCGTAAATCTGCGGTCGTCCGTCTCCGGTCGTCGGCAACCGGACTGGCCGTCGCCGACACGCCGACGTTTGAATCCCCCTATGACGGCTATTCAACATGAGACGCCCCGGCGCCGGACCGAAAGCCCTCACCTGTCGGCACGCCAGATGGAATGCGTGCAACTGGCGGCCACCGGCCTGACATCATCTGAGATCGCCATGCGCCTGGGGCTGTCGCCCCGCACCGTCGACGAGCATCTTACGGGCGCTTGCCGAACGCTCGGCGTGCGGACCCGCATCCAGGCCGTGGCGCGCCTCGCGCTCAGCGAACGCCGCGCCCGCGAGACATGAAGCTCTTATGGCGCCCCTGGGAACCGGGTCGCGCAGGTGCGTCCCTAAGCCTGAGGGCGGGCGGGTGGTCGGAATGGGCGTAACGCCCCATCCGCCAACGGCCGCTGCAACGCCGCCGCCCGCTCCCACGGCGCGGTCATCCAGAGCTCATGCTCTCCGGGCTCCGTGAGGATGACCGGCATCGCCTTCGGGTGAACAGCCGCAACCTCAGCGCTGGGTTCACAGGTGAGGAAGGCGAATAGATCAGCCGTCACCAGCCCTTCCTTGACCTTGCGGACGCTGGTCCACTTCGGCGTCCAGATTCCGGCGAAGAAGGCCAGAGGCTCCGGATCCTCCCCCCTCAGCCGGAACCAGACCGGCTCATGTCTGCCCTGGGCGTCCCGGCCCGGCTCGCTGAAGGCCGTAAGCGGCACAAGGCATCGGTTCTCCGGTCCGAGCCAGCGCCGCCAGTGGGGCGAGCGCGTGTTGCGGATGTTGGTGACGCCCCTGTCCGTCTTCCTGCCCTCGAGCGCAAATGCCGGCGAAGGCATGCCCCAGCGCGCGGTGGCCAGGATGCGATCCCCTTTCTCGTTCGTCCGCACGATCGGCGCGGCATAGTCCGGATAGACATCGCCCCCTTCCAGATTTCCGGCGTCATTCTGCATTGCAAGCGCCAGGTCCAGAATCGCCGCCGGCCCCTTGCGGATGGAATAGAGATTGCACATCAGCCGTCGCCCGGCGGCTGATCGCGGCGAGCCCCTCTGGACAACCCGGCCAGGCTCCAGAACAGGAAGAATCCCGCGGCAGATCCCAGAATCCAGTACGTCCAGCCCCGAAAGGCTTCCGGCAGCAGCGCCCGCGCGTCGCCATGGAAGGTGAACACGAGCGCAGCCGCGCCCGCTGCTCCCCATCCCACGACGGATCGAAGCTTCGGCCTCACGCACTTGGCCTTTCGTTTCTCCGGGCCTGGAAACGCCAGAACTCGCCTTCGATCCAGGGCTCGTCAGCCACCAGCAGTTCCTCTTCGCCCAGGACAAACACCTCCCCCTTCCGGATCTCCGGCAGCAGGGATCGATGGACGATCATCGGCACGAGCGGCGGCGGGTCCAGGGGCGGCATGGGCGCAGCCTAGCGCCAACCCCGGTCATCGGGGAGTCCGGGAACAAGCGGACACATCCACGGTTGGCCAAGGCAACCACTGGAGCAGACCATGACCGATCAACCGATTGAACAGGACAACACCGAGGACCAGCCCGGTCAGGGCGGCGCCCCTAGCCAGACGCCCGGCGACAGTCAGCCGGGCCAGACGCCCGGTTCGCCCGCCACAGGCGGCAAAGGCTCCGCCGGGTTCGGCACGGCCGACTGACCACTTGCACGTCTGACGGGATCGGGCCCCGCCCGCGTTGTCGGGCGGGGCCTTCTCGTGCATGCGCCGTTTCCGTGTAACGGCCTCTGGACCCATGCAGGACTAGCCGCCCTCTGCCTCCAGGGTGCCGGTTGGTCTCATGGAGCCCCGCTCACGGCGCTCACGCGCCTTCACCTCGGGAGCGACGCCGTTGAGCGGCACCGCCGTGGTCGGATATGACCAGGCCCACCCTGCGCCGCTGAGTTCCGCCCAGGCCGCCTTGACGGTGGCCGAGGCGGCCATGAGGGGCAACTGCTGCTGCGAGGCGTGGTTGAGCGTCGCATGCATCCGCTGCAGCCGCCGATGAATATCCACCAGCTCGGCCAGGTCCTCGACCGTAAGGACCTGCTTCTTCGAGACGCCCTTGTGTCCGCTCATGGCGTCCTCAGCAACGCCGCGCGCCGGGCGATGCTCGCCAGGGGGCGCTCGCCTTCCACCTGCCGGAAGCCGTTCAAGAAACCGGGCTGCTGCCGTTCTGCTTCGGCTATTCCCACGGACAGACCAGCCCGGAAGTCTGCGCCGAGGTCGCCGCCGGCCGCCTCGGCCATCCGGCGGATGATGGTGATGGTCTCGCTCACGACGGTCTCCTTAGAAGCCGCCGACCCGGGAGAGTTGCTAGGACGTCGAATGGGTCGAAGTCCAGAGAATGTTCATTATTCGTTCTGGTCCGCTGTGGAAGACCCGGCGACAGCGCTTGCGGCCTCCCTGAAGAAGATCATGCCGCCATGACGGAGCTCATTCTCAGACACGAATTCCCCATCCGCCGTGAAGCCGGTGTCATCCCAGTAGTCGATGTGGGTCCCCGAGATCTCGTATCGGCCCTGGTAGGCGCTGGCGCGTGCGCCGCGGGCCTCGTCATACCGGCCGTTGGCGAGCAGTTCCTGACGGATGTGGCCATCCGCAGTGACCCACATGCCGACATAGGGGTGAGATGTCATGGCGCCTGCCTCACTCGCCAGCGGGCGCCGGAATGCGGCGCAGGACGTCGTCATAGGGAGCCAGGTCGAGAAACGCCGTCACCTCCACGGCCTGGTCGCCCACCAGACGGAAGATCCAGACATAGCTGTTCTCATAGGGCCGGCCGTCACGGGCGACCCCCTCCCCGTCCCAGCGGATGATCACATGGTCGCCGTCCGCCCAGACCTCCGTCTCGACCGGCCGCACCGGCGTGCTCAGACGGCTGGCGAACGGGGCCACCGCACGTTCCATGAAGGCATCGCGCCCCTCGAAGCGCCCGGCGCTGGGCCCTGATCCGTGGATGATCCAGATCACATTGGGCGCGAGCATTTCGGTGAAGAAGCCCGATCCACCGGCAGCCCATCGCTCAAAGGCCGCTGAGACCGCTGCCTTGTTGTGACGCGCCTGGGCGGCGAGCCCCTCGTCTGTCATACGGGCCAGGACGGCAGTCGGCGCCAATGCCGCCGTCGTTACGACAATGCCGGCCAAGCAGACCGCAAGCCTGAAACTCCTGATCATGGGTGGTGTCCTTCTCTTGACGATCGCACTCGGCCCCCCGCCCTGTTGTCGCCCAGTCTGTGCGCCGGCCGGTAGCACGACCGTCCGAACTCCTTGCCGGATCGTCCAGGGATCGCCGTCCTCAGCCTTCTTGCTCGGGCCGGAGGGAAAAGGAGCTTGACAGAGATCCAGCCCCAAGTGGGGCTCCTCGAATCAACAATATGCCGTCGATCCGTAACCCAATGAACCCTCAGTACTCGTATTAAGCCCCGCGTCGACACACGTCACACGCGTAATTTTCGCTTGCCGATTGTCTGCAGATAGGAAACCTTGATTTCTCGCGACCTTGAGGGATTGGCGCTGCGATGCCGGAGATCAATGCCTGCAGGATCAAAGCACGGCGAAACCGCATTTCGCATGCTGCATCCGTATTTTTGCTCAGTTTCGCCGCTGGCTGCTCCGCTCAGAGCGCTCCCGGAGACAATTCTCTGAAAAACGTTCAGCCTCCCATCGAGTACAACAGGATGGTCGTGAGCGGCGACGAAATAATGATCGACCGCTCTACGCAAATCTGCGTTTCAGCGAATGTAACGCTGCTGTCTGGTATTGATCCAGTGGGGGGCAATGCGCTTAACGAAGCAGCGCTCTTGGCCCAGCTTCATGGGTGGGCACACGGGGCGCTAGGTCGACACGGCCAGCAATGGCACCAGCCTTCAGACGAATCCGCCCCCCGGGTCGGTCGCTCAGAGAACTGTGGTGCAGGTGGCGTCATCATCAAAGGCACGCTGGAGCCAAACGCAAGCGGAGAGCCGTACCAACTGCGATTGGAAGCATCGCAAGCTGATCGCACGCTCACGACTGCAATTTCACGAAACGGGATCGCGCCTCATCCAGGGGGCGCTCCTGTATCAGTCGATTCGCGCCTTCCGGACGGGCGTCTCTACTGGGACATGTTTGGTGATCTGAGGCGGTCTTTAGAGACCCTGGATTCCTCGATCACATGGATCGCCCCGCCTAGATTCAGGAGTGAATGATGCCGTCAAGTATTCAAAGCGCTTTGCTTATCGCTGCCAGACGCTCTCAACGTCAGCGATGAGGCCATTGCCGACCTTTCGTCCCTCGCGCCCCTCTCGGAGACGCTGGCGACACGAAGAGGGCAATTATCGGGGGCCAGGATTTGACAACGGCTTGGCGAGATGGTCCCAAGTTTGATGCCGTGCGGCAGCTTGCAAGCCGCAGTCAGAGCCTTATGGCATCAGGCGAGCCTGCGCTTCCGCCTGGGCCGCACGCATCAGGCCCCCGTACTGGGCCTCCTTGCCCGGATACCAGGGCATGCGTCCGATATCGGCGAAGCCCGGGATCGTCTCCATGTGGCGCACCATCCGGCGGCGCATGGCCTCATCCGGCAAAGGACCCTGCATGGCCAGGACGTTGTCGGCCGCATGGTCCGGATTGGAGGTGCCGCACAGCACCGTGGTCACCGCCGGATGGCCCATCACCCATTTGAGAAAGAACTGAGCCCAGGAGGCGGCCCCGAACTCGCGTGCGAAATCCGGCAGGGGCCGGCCTTGGACCACATGGGTGAGGCGCGCCTTCTCAAGGGGCAGATTGACGAGAACGCCGACCCCGTGTTCAGCGGCCGCCGGCAGCAGCCGGCTCTCCGCCGCCCTGTCAAAGATCGAATAGTTGGTCTGGACGACATCCACCCCGCCTCCCGCGATCACCGCGGCGAGGGCGTCGTGCTGACTGCTCTCGTTGTGGGACACGCCCACATGGCGGATGCGGCCTTCGCGCTTCCAGGCCTGCAGCAGCGGGACGATCACCGAGGCGTTGACCAGGCTGTGGCACTGCATCAGATCGGGCGTGTCCCGCCAGGTGCGCAGCCGCGACTGCTCCAGGCTGGCCTCGGCATGACTGTCGTCGCCGAGGTATTCGCCCGTAGACCAGATCTTGTTGGCCACGAAGATATCGTCCGCCTCCGGCGCGCCCGCCAGGAACGCGCCCACCGACACCTCGGCCGAGCCATAGAGCGGCGAGGTGTCGACCACCCTCCCCCCGCCTTCCACATAGCGCCGGAAGACCTCACGCAGGCGGGAGCGATCATCGCCCGGGCTCGCATCGAAGGTCAGGAAGGTTCCAAGGCCCAGGGTGGTGAGGGCCTGGCCGGTACGGGGAATGGTGCGGGTGCGCGCAGGTCCCGGCAGGGCCCCTGGGGCGGCCTGAACGCCCTGCGTGGCCGCGGGGGCGGCCGCAAGACCGGCGCCGAGGCCGGCGGCGCCCGCCCCCAGGGCGCCGAGAAATCCGCGTCGTCCAAGCTGTGAGCGTGTTTCGCCGGCCATGAAAAGCTCCTGTTGCGGGGGCCGTCGCCCCGGGAGGGTCAGGCGTAAGCCCGACTTGCACGGGCGCCGGCGCCCGGCAACGGACCCGGCAGGGCCGCGCCGGCGCACGCTGACGCCGCAGTGGCCCAAGCATAGGCGAGCCGCCGCGCAGGCCCTTGAACCGATCCTCCGGATGACTTGCCCGTTCCTGCGGGTTGTCCGGGATCGCTCACCCTCGTCCAGCCCGGGGGCCCGTCAGGGCGTTCGGGACGCTGCACCCTCCAGCAGCGCCCGCACCCGCGCCGCCGTCTCCTCCGTCGCCGGATTGTAGACCGCCATGGCCAGCTCCGGCCGCCCGTCCACCGCAAAGGTGGAGAACTCCAGCTCAAGCAGCCCCGCCTCGGCATGGTGCAGCCGCTTGGCGCCGCCGCCCGGCGCCGCAACGTCGTCGCTGCGCCACAGGGTGGCGAAGGCTTCGCTCCGGCGCGACATGTCCTCCACCAGCTCGGTCATCTCGGCGCTGGCTCCCGCCCGCGCCGCATCGGCCCGGAAGCTGGCCACCACGAAGCGCGCCACGCTCCACCAGTCGTCCTGGGCCGCCCGCACCCGTTCGTTTCCGAACATGATCCGCAGGACGTTGCGCTCCTCACGCGGCAGGGCGCCATAGTCGGTCAGCACCGCCGCCGCGGCCCGGTTCCAGGCCACCACGTCCCAGGTGGCGGTCTTGATGAAGGCCGGACTGAACGGCATGGCGTCCAGCACCGCCTGCAGCCTCGGCGTCACCTCGTCCACGGGCCGGTAGCGCACGTCCGGGGCCCGCCCCAGGGCGATCAGGAACAGATGCTCGCGCTCGGCCTCGGTGAGCATGAGCCCCCTGGCGATGCGGTCCAGCACGTCTGCCGAGGGCGCCCCGCCCCGCCCCTGCTCCAGCCAGGTGTACCAGGTGGGGCTGATGTTGGCCCGCTGGGCCACTTCCTCACGGCGCAGCCCTGGCGTCCGCCGACGCCCCACCGGATAACCCAGGGCCGCCGGATCCAGGCGCGCGCGGCGGCTGCGCAGATAGGCGCCGAGACGGCCCTCCTCGCTGATGGGAGCAGTCATTATAACAGGATAACCTCACACCTTTAACAGCATCCAGAATGACCCCACACGGCGCTCCTGACAACTCAGGAGCCACCCCCATGCGCGTCTTTCTCACCGGAGCCACCGGCTTCATCGGTTCAAGGATCGTCCCCGAACTGCTCGCGTCCGGCCACACCGTGCTGGGCCTGACCCGGTCCGCGGCCGGCGCCGAAGCCCTCAGGGCCCGGGGCGCCGAGCCCCACAGCGGCGACATCGAGGACCTGGACAGCCTCCGCCAGGGCGCGGCCCTGTGCGACGCGGTCATCCACACCGCCTTCGACCACGACTTCAGCCGTTACGTGGACAATTGCGAGAAGGACCGGCGGGCGGTCACGGCCCTCGGCGAGGCCCTGAAGGGGACCGACCGGCCCCTGCTGATCACCTCCAGCACCGGCATGGGCTCGCCCACCCCTGGGGCCCTGGCCACGGAGGATCAGTTCAACGCCAACGATCCCAGCCCACGCGTGGCGTCCGAACAGGCCGGCGAGGCGCTCAGGGCCGAAGGCGTCGCGGTCATCGCCATCCGTCTGCCCCAGGTGCACGACACCGTGCGCCAGGGCCTGATCTCCTATCTGCTGCCCGTGGCCCGCCAGCGCGGCGTCGCCGCCTGGGTCGGCGACGGGACCAACCGCTACTGCGCCGCCCATGTCACGGACGTGGCCCGGCTCTATCGCCTGGCGCTGGAGCAGGGCCGGGCCGGCGCGCGATACCACGCCGTCGCCGAGGAGGGCGTGGCCCTGCGCGCCATCGCCGAGACCCTGGGCGCCGGGCTTGGCGTCCCCGCCGTCTCCATCGCCCCGGACGCGGCGGCCGATCATTTCGGACCCATGGCCGCCTTCGCCGAGCTCGACCTGCCCGCCTCCAGCGCCTGGACCCGCGCGCAGCTGGGGTGGACGCCGCAAGGCCCGGACCTGCTGTCCGACCTGCGGACCATGGACTACGCCGCGCCGGCGTCCGCGTGACGCCTGCAGGCCGGGCCCTGTGTGCCCCGGGCGCAGGCGCCGCCCGGGGCACACAGCGGCGCCCCTGCCGGATTCTCCGAACTTCTTGCCCGATTCTACAACCACCGTTGCTGACCCTCGAAGGCCTGTTACACTCAACCCAAGCAGCAGGAGACCAGACATGCCCAGCGCCCTCACCGCCGCGATCGCCGGCGTCATGGACCGGCACGGCATCCGCGACGGGGTGCATGTCACGCCCGTTCCCGGCCTGAGGCTGGTGCGGACCCACAGCAAGGTGGCGCCGCGCCTGATGACCTACCGCGCCTCCCTGTGCGTCATCTGCCAGGGCGCCAAGGAAGTGCTGGCAGGCGACCGCACCATCACCTACGGCCACATGCAGTCGCTGGTGGTCACCATCGATATTCCCGTGCTCGCGCAGATCGTGGACGCCTCGGAAGACGCGCCCTACGTCAGCGCCACCCTGGAGCTGAACCCGGAGATTCTTCTGGAGGTGGCCACCGAGCTGGGCGACGGCGACAGCTCCGACCGGGAGACCGGATCGGCCATGGCGGTCAAGGACGTGGACAGCCAGATCTCCGGCCTGATGATCCGCCTGGTGGCGCTGGCGGACCAGCCCGAAGCCATCGACATTCTTTATCCCGGCATCATGCGGGAGATTTCCTTCTGGCTCCTGTCCGGTCCCACCGGGGCGGAAGTGGCGCGCACCGTCCTGCCCACCGGCCAGCCGGGCCGCATCGTCCAGGCCATCCGCCATCTGCGCGAGAATTTCGAGGAGACCATCCACATGCCGGACCTGGCCAGGGCCGCTGGCATGAGCCTGTCCTCCTTCCATCAGCACTTCAAGGCGCTGACGGCCATGTCGCCGCTGCAGTACCAGAAGCACCTTCGGCTGCTGGAGGCGCGCCGCCGCATGCTCACCGACGAGGAGAAGGTGGGGCCCGCCGCCCTGTCGGTGGGCTATGAAAGCATCTCCCATTTCACCCGCGACTATGCGCGCATGTTCGGCTCCCCGCCCCGCAAGGCGGTGGAGAAGATCAAGGCGGACCGGCTTGGGGCCGCGGCCTGACCCCGCCGCCGCGGCGGCCGGCGAGCGAGCCGGATCCTGCCGGCGCCCTCCGCCCCCGGGAGCCGGAGGGCCGCGCCCTGCCCGGCTTCGCCACGGGCTGGCGCTTCGCGGCGATCCTGCTGGCCCTGTTCCTCGTCAACGCCCTGTCCCAGGTGGACCGGATCCTGCCCTTCATCCTGGCGGAGTCCATCCGGCTGGAGTTCGGACTCAGCGACACCCAGATCGGCCTGCTCACCGGGGCGGCCTTCGCCGCCTGCTACGCCCTGCTCTCCCTGCCGCTGGCCCGGGCGGCGGACCGGGGCTCGCCGCGCATCGTCCTTGTGGTGTGCATCGTGCTGTGGAGCGCCATGACCGCCCTGGGCGGCTTCGCCGCCGGTTTCGTCCTGCTGGCCCTGACGCGGCTGGGGGTGGCGTTCGGCGAGGCCGGCGCCATTCCCTCGGGCCACGCCATCATCGCCCGGCGCATCCGGCCCGAGCGCCGGGGCCTGGCCATCGGCGTCTTCTCCATGGGCATCCCCCTGGGCACCATGCTGGGCTTCGTGGTGGGCGGGGCGATCGGCGACCAGTTCGGCTGGCGCACCGCCATGATCGGCGCCGGGACCGTCGGCGTTCTGGTGGCGCTGCTGGCCCTTGCGGTGATCGGCCCCACCCCGCCCCGCCCCGCCTCCGCCGCCAGTCCCGAGCCCTTCCTCCGCTCCGCCTTCGGCCTGCTGACTGCGCCGGGGTTTCGCTGGCTGTTCGCCGCCACCCTCGCCATGGGCTTCGCCGCCGCGCCCTTCTACGCCTTTTCCGCCGCCTTCCTGATCCGCAGCCATGGCCTCTCCGCCACCGAGGCCGGTCTGGTCTTCGGCCTTCTCCAGGGCGCCATGGGGATCGCCGGCGCCGTGCTGGGGGGACGGGGGTTCGACCGGGCCATGCGCAGGGGGACCGGCCGGCTGCTGGGCCCGCCGGCCTATCTGTTTCTGATCGCCGGCCTGACCACGGCCGCCGCTCTCCAGGCGCCGTCGCCCTGGCTCGCCGCCGCCCTGCTGGTTCCGGCCATGCTGGCCTTCGCCTTCGCCCTGCCCTGGGGGTTCGGGGCGGCCCACGCCCTGGCGGGACCGGGACGAGAGGCCCTGGCCTCGAGCCTGCTGGTGATCGCAGTCGGCCTCGTGGGCCCCACGCTCGGCCCGGTCCTGGTGGGGATGATCAGCGACGCCGCCGCCACGGCCGGCCTGCCGAACGCGCTCGCCCTGGGGCTGCTGGTGGTCCCCGCCGCCTGCGTCGTCGCCGGCCTTGGCTATCTGAACGCCAACCGCCGCATCGCCGCCGTGCTGGGCGGCGCCCGGCAGGAGGCGACCCCATGACGGCCCGGTCCGTCTTCCTCGTCCCCGTCGCCGGGACCCCTGCTCACGACCGCGCGCCGCCGGGTCCTGCCCGGCTGCGCGCACCCACCACCAAGGCCTGCCATCATGCTCAGTGAACTCAACGACACCATCAACCGCACCCTGGACGCCCAGATCACCGGAGACGGGTTCTGCCTGACCGCCGTGCCGGGACTGACCCTGATGCGCTTCTCCGAGCTCCTGGCGCCCCAGCACATGCAGTACCAACCCAAGCTCTGTCTGGTCACCCAGGGCGCGAAACAGGTCATGGTGGCCGACAGGGTCGTCACCTACGGAGCGGGCCAGTCCCTGGTGGTCACCGTGGAGGTGCCCGTGGTCAGCCAGGCCCTGGAGGCGTCGCGCGATGCGCCCTTCGTCGGGGCCAGCCTGAGCCTGGACCCCGCCATTCTGCTCGACGTGGTGACCCGCATGAACACGCCGCCGTCCAGCCAGCCGGCCGAGGCGTTCGGGCTCATGGTGACCGATCTGGACGCCCAGATCATGGCCTCGTTCCAGCGCCTGCTGGAGGTGAGCGGCCAGCCCCAGGCCGTGGACATCCTCTATCCCGCCATCATGCGCGAAATCTCCTACTGGCTGCTGACGGGTCCGGCGGGCCACAATGTGGCGCGCATGGTGCTGCCCGAAGGCCAGCCCCAGCGCATCGCCCGGGCCATCGCCCACCTGCGTGAGAATTTCGACGTGCCGGTCAGCGTCCCCGAACTGGCCAGCGCCTCGGGCATGAGCCCTTCGTCCTTCCACCAGCACTTCAAGGCGCTGACCTCCATGACGCCGCTGCAGTATCAGAAGAACCTGCGCCTGCTGGAGGCCCGCCGGTTGATGGTGGCCCACGGCGAGAAGGCCGGGGTCGCCGCCATCGCCGTGGGCTATGAGAGCGCCTCCCAGTTCAGCCGGGAGTACGCCCGCATGTTCGGCGCGCCGCCCCGCCGCGAGACCCAGCGCGCCAAGGCGGACCACTCCCGCACCGCCGCACAGATGGAAGCGTCATTCTGAACCCTCCGGGCCTGACAGGGCCGAGGCCCACGCATCCGCCGGCCTCCCGCGATCCCCATGGCGTCGATCGGCCTTCAGCCCTGCTCGGTCCGCCGCAAAGCCGGCCGAAGCGCCCCGGCACTCCGGTACGCTGGCCCCTGATCGCGCAACCGCGCCGGCGCCCCTAGATCTGCGCCCAATGTCGCCCAGGACGCCGTCCGTGGGACGCCCGCGTCCCAGCGGCGTTCCGGGCGGCTTGGGCGTCGGCGTTCACCGAACGGCAAGTCCGTCTCACCCCCAGCCTGCAGACCGCCTGGATCCTGAAAGGCCGTTCGGCTTTGCAGATCCGGGCAAGAAATCCGGCGCTTCCGGCCTACGCATTCAGGTCCGCCCCTTCAGACTGGCGAGCGGCGTCATGGGACCGCGCGGACGTGAAGGCGTCACCGGTCCCGCCTGTCGCCGAAATTCGTGAACGAACCGCCAAGGCGCCGCGTCGGGACGAACGCCGCCAGCCTCGAACAAGGGACAGACCATGGCCGACAGTACAGGGACGACCTCATCCCCGGGCGCCCCGCCCCGGGGAAAGCACTACCGCGCCGGGTGCGCATTCCGCTTCGAGGGAGAGGGCGCGCCCCTGGCCCGATCCGCCCCCTGGATCACCGTCGCCCCGGATCTTCCGGCCGGTGACGCCGGCGGGCCACCGTCCGCCTTCGGGAGTCCCTCCTCCCTGGATCCGGAGGCCTGACGACAGTGTCCAGCGCCTGGTCCCACGGCTATTTCACCGACCTCAACTACACCTACGGCTACTATCCCGATCTGTCGCCGGTCCGGCTGCGCCTCGCCTGCCGGGCGTCGGGCCTGGACGTGGCCCTGCCCGACCCCTGCACCTATCTGGAGCTGGGCTTCGGCCAGGGATACGCCCTCAACATTCATGCCGCATCCAATGCCGGCAGCTTCTGGGGGGCGGACCTCAACCCCAGCCATGTGGTGCACGCCCGGGACCTCGCGTCCGGGACCGATGCGGATCTGACCCTGCTGGACGACGCCTTCACCGACCTGGCCCGCCGAACGGATCTGCCGGGGTTCGACGTGATCGCCCTGCACGGCGTCTGGAGCTGGATCTCCGACGAGAGCCGCGCAGCCATCCTTGATCTCATCCGGCGGCGCCTCAAGCCGGGCGGCATCGTCTACATGAGCTACAACTGCCTGCCGGGGTGGGCGGTGGACGGACCGACCCGCCATCTGATGATGCTGAGCGAGCGTTTCTCGGACCGGCGGGAGGGGCCCGCCGGCCGCATCCGCAACGCCGGCGAGATGGTCAAGGCCGTGGTGGACGCCGAGGGAGCCTATTACGCGCTCAACCGTCCTGCGCGTGATCACGCCCTGAGCCTGACCGGGAAGGACGGCCGGTACCTGGCGCATGAGTATCTCAACGCCGACTGGCACCTGCCCTACTTCTCGGAGGTGGAGGCCGCCATGCGCGAGGCCAAGATGACCTGGGTCGGTCCGGCGCGCCATCTGGACCGGATCGACGACATCAATCTCTCGCCCAGGAGCGCCGCCCTGCTGGACGGCATGGGCGATCCCGTCCTGCGCGAGAGCCTGCGCGACTACCTGGTCAACCAGCGCTTCCGCTGCGACCTGTTCGTCAAGGGCGGACACAGGCTGACCCTGGAGGCCCAGCGCGACGCCCTGGAGTCCCAGCCGTTCGCCCTGCTCAAACCGCCCGCCGAGGTGGACCTCAAGGTCAGGGGCGCCCGGGGCGAGGCGGACCTGCCCGAGGACATCTACCGCCCCGTTCTGGAGGCCCTGGCTTCGGACGACTATCGGCCGAAGTCCATCGCCGAGCTGCGCACCCATCCCGCACTGGCGTCACAGCCGCAGCAGCAGGTCGCCGGCGCCGTGATCATCTGTCTGGGCGTCAATGCGATCACCCCGGTCGTCACCCCGTCAAAATCCATCATCGCCCGCTGCGCGGCCTTCAACCGTCACCAGACCCTGAACATGCCGAGCGCGCCGGAGCTCGGGTTTCTCGCCTCGCCCGTCACGGGCGGAGGCGTGCCTGTTCCGCGGCCGGTCCAGTTGATCCTGCTTGAGCCCGATGTTCTGAAGCGCCCGGCGCGTCAGCTGGCCGAGACGGTATGGGCCCGATATCTGCGCACCAACGAACGCATCTTCCGCGACGGCCAGCGCATCGACGACCCGAAGGAGAGTCTTGACGCCCTCGAGCGGCACGCGGCGACCCTGCTCGAGCGCACGGCGCCCGTCTATCGTGCGCTGGGCCTGCTGCCGGGCTGAAAGGCGAATCCCCTGAGAGCGAAGGCCCTAAGGCCCGCGCTCCCAGCGGCCGCAGCGGACTGTCCGGGCGATTATTGACGCGGCCCGTTTCCAGGCGCAGGGCGTTCATGCAAGCTGCGCCGCTCCCTGAACCGCGCCCTGGAGACCACAGTTGATGGATGAGACCCGCACCGAGGCCGATCTGGTCGGCATGACCACCGACATCGTCTCGGCCTATGTGTCGAACAATACGGTGGCGCCGGACGCCCTGGCGAACCTGATCACCAGCGTGCACACGGCGCTGACGGGCATGGCCTCCGGATCCGGGCCGGAGCCGGAACCGCAGGCCCCGGCCGTGCCGATCCGCAGGAGCGTCACGCCCGACTACATCATCAGCCTTGAGGACGGCTCCAGGTACAAGTCGCTGAAGCGCCACCTGTCTACAAAGTACGACATGACCCCGGAGGAGTACCGGGCCAAGTGGGGCCTGCCGCCCGATTACCCCATGGTGGCGCCCAACTACGCCAAAGCCCGCTCGGAGCTGGCCAAATCCATGGGCCTCGGCCAGGGCGGGAGGAAGCCCGCCAGGAAGCCGCGCAAGCCCAGGGCGTGAGCATTTGCGGCGGATACCCATGCGGCGATGACGGCGATGGACAAGGCGTCGCGGCATTGGCGACCGTGAACATCGGCCGGCCGGCACGGGTCTGAGCCTGCGCACGTCGTCGTGGCGATCGGCTCCGGCAGGCAGGACGTCCCCCGCCCGGCCGCGACCGGGCCCTCAACCGACTGAAGACGGCAAGACAGCCACGCCCGGAAGGCATGGCTGTCTGCGGGATCCGCAGCGACCTGCCGGTCAGAAGTCTGGCGGAACCGGCCTCAGAGGAAGCCGCCGTTGGCGAACACAACCTGCCCGTTGATCCATTCCCCCTCGCCCGAGCACAGGGCCGAGATGGCGTTGGCGATGTCCTCGGGCTCGCCGATGCGGCCGTAGGGCGTCATCTGCGCGGCCTGGGCGCGAAGCGGCGGCGGCACATCGAGCAGCGAAGTATTGGTGGGCCCGGGCGCCAGGGCGTTGACCGAGATGCGCCGCCCGGCCAGTTCCTTGGACAGGCAGCCGGCGTAGATCTCCTGGGCCGCCTTGGTCGCCGCATAGCCCCCGTGGGTGGCGCGCTTGGCCTTGATGGAGGTGGAGGCGAGGGTGACGATCCGGCCGCCGTCGCGGACGCGCCGCGCTGCCTCGCGCAGGACGTTGAAGCTGCCCTTGATGTTGGTGGCGATCATCCGGTCGAAGGCCTCGTCTTCGAACTGGGCGAAGGGCGCGGTGTTCATGATGGCGGCGTTCGAAATCACCACATCGACGCCGCCGAACGCCTCGTCATTGGCGTCGAACAGGGCGCGCATGGCGGCCGGATCGGCGACATCGCCCTGGCGCCAGATGGCCCGGCCGCCCTCCGCCTCGATGTCGCGCACCACTTGGGCGGCCAGGTCGCGGTTGACCAGGCAGTTCACGGTCACCGCAAACCCGTCCCGGGCCAGGCGCTTCGCCGTGGCCGCGCCGATGCCGCGAGAGGACCCGGTGACGATCGCGGCGCGCCCTGCACCCGGGCGGGCCGCGGGGCTGGTCGCGGCGGTCTGGGCGGCGGCCGCGCCCGCGCCGGCGACGGCTGCGGGTCCGGCGACGGCCGCGAGCGCTAGGAGGGATCGGCGGGAGGTGTCGGACATTGGGGTTAACTCCTTTTCTGCTGGAGCCCTATCCATAACCTCCGCCCTGCGCGCCCGGCTTTGCCCGTTCTGAACGAACAATTGTCCGATCCTGCGAGCGCTTGCGCATCTCGCCGGCCCTTCCAACCCCTTTGGCCGTTCAGTGACCACGCGGCGGCGTTTGCCTGATCCACCGTATTTCTTGCCGGAACGTGCGGCCATCCCGCCGCGCGGCTGACTGCAGAGGTGCGGGTGTGCAGTGTTGACAGTGTCAACCTCGGGAGTCTGAACATGCCGACAGTCCTGATCACCGGCGGGCACGGCGGCATCGGGCTCGAATGCGCCCGGTCGCTCGCCGATCGCGGCGTCGGTCTCATTCTGGCCGGCCGAAACCCGGCGCGTCTCGAAGAGGCGGCCGCATCGCTCCGGTCCGGCGCGGGCGTGATGGCGGCCACCCTTGAGATGGACGTCTCCTCGCTGGGCTCGGTCCGGGCGGGCGCCGCGCACTGCCGCGAAATGATCGACAGCGGCGCGGCGGGCCGGCTTGAGGCGATCCTGTGCAATGCGGGGGCGACGTTCCGGGGCCCTCCCGCCTACAGCGTGGACGGCTATGAGCTGACCTTCGCCACCAACCATCTGGGCCATTTCCTGCTGGTCCAGCTCCTGCTGGACAGCCTCGAGCCTGACGGCCGCGTGGTGTTCACCGCCAGCGGCACCCATGACCCCGACACCGCCGACGGCCGGTTCATCGGCCCGGCCGTCAGGCCCGACGCCATCGCCCTGGCGACCATGGGCGTTGACGGCGGCGAACCGCTTTCCGGCGGCCGGCGCTACACCACATCAAAGCTCTGCACGGTTCTGCACGCCTATGAGCTGGACCGCCGGGCGAAGGCGGCGGGTCTGTCCCTGTCGGCCATCGCCTATGATCCCGGCGCCATCGCCGAGACCGGCCTGCTCAGGGACCTGCCGGGGCCGGCGCGCCTGGTGATCGGTTCGCCGCCCGTCCGCTGGCTGATGAAGCGCGTGGGCCTGACCCTCGGCGACCTCGTCCAGTCCGGCCGGGCCCTGGCCGATCTCGCCACGTCGCCGGACTTCGAGTCAGGCCGCTATTACCAATGGAAGGACGGCGGCCTCGTGGAGAGACGTTCGGCCACGATGACCTACGACGAGGACCTGGCCCGGGCGCTCTGGCGCGACTCCAGAACCCTGGCGGGCCTCACGGCGGCCGAAGCACCCCTCGCATTGAGATGACCACCCGCGAGGCGCTCATCCGCGCTGCCGCGACCCTGCTGGACACAGGCGGCGAACAGGCGGTCACCCTGCGCGCCGTCGGCCACGCGGCCGGCGTCTCCCACAACGCGCCCTACAGGCATTTCCGGAACCGCGGCGCCATTCTGGCCGCCGTCGCCTCGGCCGACCTCGAGACCCTGAGCGCGACCTTCGGCGACATCCGCGGTTCGGCCCGGACGCCCCGGGCCAGGCTGCTGGCCGCTATCGGCGCGCTGATCGCGTTCAGCCGCGAGCAGCCGTCCCGCTACCGGCTGGTGTTCGGCGCCCCGACGCTGGCCCGGGACCATCCCGATCTGCAGGCCCGCAGCGCGACCTGCCTCGCCGGGATCATGGCGCTGGTCGATGACTGCAAGGACGCCGGAGCGCTTCCCGCGGCGCCCACGAAGAGCCTGGCCAGCCTTCTGCTGGCGGCCATGCATGGCCTCGTTCTTCTGGAGGCCCAGGGCCAGTTGCGGGCGGACAAGGGACTGCCGGCCATCGAGGACAGCATGGAGCTGATGGTCAAGCTGTTGGCCCGCTGATCCCGACCGCCGTCGCCGCCGGCAAACGCCGCCATGCGCCGGGCCGGCGCGTCAGTCGGGGGACAGGGTGGTCAGGGCCTGCCCCGTGGCGAAGTCCATGGGCACCGACACGTGGTCGTGGACGACCAGCCATGCGCCGTCGATCCGGCGCAGCACATTGGTTTCTCGGGACCACATGTCCACGTACTGGCCTGAGGTCATGGTGCCCTGCAGCCGCGTCAGACCGCGGACGGTCGCGATGTCGCCCGACTGATAGACCGTCAGGTTCTCGATCGTGACCTCCAGGTCATCCTCGAACATGTCGAAGAAGGCCACCCAGTTGCGACGCCAGATGTCCTCGCCGTCGAAGGCGAGCTTCAGGCCGTCCGCTTCTGGGGCGGCCATGAGGTCATAGGAATAGATCTCGGGAACATAGAAGGACATCATGCCCTCCACGTCCTGCCGTTCGAACGTTTCCCGCCAGGCGTTGCGCCGGGCGGCGACCGCAAGAGCCGCCTCGGGGTCTTCCGCGTAGTCCGGAATGATGACCTCGAACGGCAGGTCTTCCGGGACCGTCTGGGCCTGGACGGGTCCGGCCAGCGCTGTCGCCATGAAAAGGCCGGCGGCGGCTGCGGCAGTGATGTTGCGGTTCATGTCTGCATCCTTTGCATTTGATGGAGGTTTCGCTCGGACCTCTTTCCGGGACCGGGCCGGGCGCGCACCGGGCGGAGTCGCCGGCGAGGCCGTTGGAGAGCCGTTCCCGCCTGCGCCGCAGGACCGGGGCTTTCGCACGGCCTTCAGGGGGCCGGCTGCATGAAGCGGTCGAGCCAGCCCAGGATCCGGTCGGGATCGCGCGCGAAATAGGTGTAGCCGTCCCATCGCCGGGTGGTGCCCTCGATCCAGAACAGGGACTTCTCGGCCGCCGGCATGGCGTCGAAGATCGCCTGCACATCGTCGGGTCGCGTGAGGACGTCATCGCGCACCTGGGTGATGAAGGATGGCAGGGTGACGCTCGCCGCCGCGCCGATGGGCGACATGGCGTCGAGCCCAAACCCGGTCGCGTGCAGGATTCCCTCATCGATGTCCGCGATGCGCTCCGCCGGAACATCATTGAGCGCCAGGATGCCTTCCATGATGCGCCGGACGGACAGGGGCTGCACGCCCACCATGCAGCGCACACCGGCGAACGCTTCGGGCCTGCGGGCCATGGCGAAGAGGGTCGCGTTGCAGCCCAGACAGCGACTGAACAGGGCGGGCGTCATCTCCGACAGCCCCGGTTGGGACCTGACCCAGTCCAGGGAGCCGATGACATCCCGGGACTCGAAGAGACCGCCCGTGGTCATGCCGCCATTGGCGGCGCCGCTGCGGCCCAGATTGCGAAGGTCGTAGGTGAGCACATTGTAGCCGGCGTCATGCAGGATCCGGTAGTCGAGGTTGAAATCCACCTCGAAGTCGTTTCCCGCCTTGCCGAAGAGCCCCTTCCACGGCTGGAGGTGCGAGGGAAAGCCGTAGCGGCTGAAGTATCGCGGGTGGTTGCAGATGATGAGACGGTCCGACCCCGCCTTCGGAATGAACCAGGCCTCGAGCGGCACCCCGTCCTCGGACGGGAAGGTCACATCCTCATAGGCGAGGCCCTGACTGGCCGGCGTCTTCAGCACGGGGGACCGCGGCTGCTGTCGATAGCCGGCGATCACGCCGTCGATGAGCGCCTGCCCACGGTCGGCGGCGACAGGCGGCGTCTGGTGGGATGTGCTCACGGGATTCCTTTCGCTGGAACCCCACTGTGAATCGCATCTCACACCCCTAAAAGATGGGAGTTTATAGGGGTATGGACGCTACCCAGGTGGCCGGGAAGACAGCCGCCTGCCGCCGGAGCCTCCTCACAGGAGACCTTCCTCGACGGCTTGATGGACAGTGCGGACGACCGGTCTGAAACCCAGGCTTCGTGCGCGAGCGCCGTCAATGTGCAGGCGCCAGGGCTCGGCCAGCGGTTCCGAAGACGGCTCCATCGTTCCTCCGGCCAGGGACACCAGCTCGTATATGGAGGTGGGCGCGTCGTCAGTGATGTTGACGATGCGCCCGTCCATGGCGCCGGTGAGCGCCAGGGTCATGGCCGTGGCGATATCCCGGTGATGCACCATGCTCATTCGCTGGGCCGGGTGCATTTTGAAGCTCCCGACGAGGCGGGGCAGATCCTCCAGGTGGCCGTCCTGGTCGCCGTAGACGAACCCGAAGCGCTGGATTGACCAGGTGAGGCCGCTCTCTCGCAGCAGTTTTTCGGCCGCGAGCTTGCTGGCCGGATAGGCCTGCTGCGGATCGACCTCGTCGTCCTCGCGACCCGGGCGCGGCCCAGCCCCGCCGTAGATATTCGACGTGCTCGCCAGGATGAAGCGCGCAGACGGCGCGCGCGCCTTCGTCGCCTCGATGAGGTTTCGCGTCCCCTCGAGATTGCTTCTCCAGATCAGGTCGGTGTCGGCGGTGCGGAAAACGGCGGCCAGGTGGATGATCGCAGAGACGCCCTCCACCGCCTGTATCAGGGAATCCGGGTCCATGAGGTCGGCTTCCACCGCCCTGGCCCCGGCCGGCGCCGCACTCCCGCTGCGGATGAGCGCGCGACAGTCCACCCCGGCCTCCATGAGGCGCGGAAGCAGGCGGGCTCCGACAAGGCCGGTCGCTCCGGTCACCAGTACGGTCATGGCTGTGTTCCTTTTCTGAGAAGTTGTTCGAGCCGCTCCGTGGCGGTCCGGAGGACCCGGACGGCGGTCGCCGCCTCTGCCGGATCGATGTCGTCGAACGCCACGGAGCGAATGAAGGCCAGATCGGGCAGGTCGTCCCAAAGCCTGGCGCCGGCGGCCGTGAGGCGCAGACGCTTCTGTCGCTGGTCGAGCGGGTCGGGCTCCTGCTCGACCAGGCCCTTTCGGACCAGCGCCGCGACGATGCCGCTCAGCGTGGCGCGCTCGATCTGGAGCAGGCGCACCAGGTCGCGCTGCATCGTCGGGCCCGACTGCACGAGCTGGTGGAGCACGTACCACTGCACGGAGCCGAGGTCATAAGGACGAAGCGCCGAGTCCATGACGGCCCGGCCGGCGAAGTAACATCGCTTCGCCCAGGCCCCCACCAGCGCCTGGCTGTCACGGTCGTCACTCAAGGGCGTGCTCCAAGGTTGTTAGCTCCCTAACAACTATGTATGGCGCCTAACATCTGTCAAGGCCCTCATACCCGCGCCAGTCGGTGGAAAAGCGGAACGGCGATCGAAGCCGACGTCCCAGCCCCAATGGCGACCTCCGTCACGACAACCGGGTGCGAGGCCGGCGCCGCTCCTGCCAGAAAACGCTCTTATGTCGGTCCGCCCAAACTCTGGAGGTCCGGGCAAGTTTTTCGAACGTCCCGGCATCTCAATGGGGCGCTGCTCGCGATAGCCTTCAGTCATCGGTCGGACCAGGCTCCTCCCCATTGCCCCCGGCCCGACCGAACGGGATCGCCGTCCACCCCCTGGACCCGCGGTGATGCCGGGCCGCCGGGGCGCCTTCCAACCCGGGCTCGCCTCGGCGGCCATTTTTCACCCGGGCGCAGGGCCGACGGTCCGGCCCTCTACAAGTCTGACGCCGTGGCCGCAGAGGACCTCGATGTCCCGTTCGTGGTGGGACACCAGGATCATCGGGATTCGAAGCTCATCCCTCAGCTGGATCAGATGCGCGAGCACCGTCTCGCGGCGCTCGCCGTCCAGACCCGTGAACGGTTCGTCCAGCAGCAGCAGCCGGGGACGCGCCGCCAGCGCCCGGGCGATAGCCACCCGCCGCACTTCGCCGCCGGACAGGGTGTGCGGGCGCCGGGCGCCGAAGCCGGTCATGTCCACCAGCGCCAGGGCCGCGTCCACCGGCAGCGGATCGGCCGCATAGCGCGCGCCGAAGGCCACATTCCCGGCCACGGACAGGTGTGGGAACAGGCGGCTGTCCTGGAACACCAGCCCGATCCGCCGGCGATGGGCCGGCGGGTTCAGACCCTGGTCGGTATCCACCAGGACGCGTCCTTGAATCAGCACCCGGGCATGTTCGACCGGCGCCAGCCCGGCGATGGCCTGCAACAGCGTGGACTTCCCCGCGCCCGAGGGGCCGGTCACCCCGACCGCCGAAGCCTCGCTGGCGAACGCGGCCTCAAGACCGAACCCGGCCCGGCGCGCCCGTATGCGGACCTCGATGCTCATGATGCGCCGACACGGGTCCTGAGCCGCCGGTTCAGGGCCTCGGCGACCACCAGGGCCAGCACCGACACCCCCACGGACACCACAGCCAGCCGCAGCGCCAGGGTCTCGCCGTCGGCCTGCTGCAGCACCCCGTAGATGGCCACCGGCAGGGTCCGGGTCTCGCCGGGGATGGCCCCGGCGAAGGTCACGGTGGCCCCGAACTCTCCGAAGCTGCGCGCGAAGCCCAGCACCAGCCCCGCCAGTAGCCCCGGCAGGGCCAGGGGAAGGATGACCCGCATCGCCACATGGGACGGCGGCGCGCCGAGACTGGCCGCAGCGGACTCAAGGTCGGGGTCCACCGCCTCCAGGGCCAGACGAAGGGGCCGCACCATCAGCGGCAGGGCCATCACCCCGGCCGCCAGGGCCGCGCCGGTCCATTCAAACGCCAGGCGCACCCCGAAGGTCTCCAGCAGCCAGCCGCCCACCGGGCCCCGGACGCCGAAGATCATCAGCAGGAACAGGCCCGTCACCACGGGCGGCAGGACCAGGGGCAGGTTGACGGCGGCCTCCACCAGCCACTTCCCGGCGAAGCTGCGACGCGCCAGCAGCCAGGCCAGGCCGAGCGCCACCGGCGCCGCGCCGATCAGGGCGACCAGAGCCACCCGAAGGGACAGCAGCAGGGCTTCGAGCTCGGCCGATGACAGGGGCTCAAACACCGGACCCTGCCCCCGACCGGTCAAGGGGGGCGAACCCGTGGCGGCTGAACACCGCTGCCGCCTCGGTCGAACGCAGGAAGGCGGCGAAGGCTTCCGCGACGGGCCCGGCTGCGAGGGTCAGGGCCGCGGGACAGACGATGCGGGGCTGCTCGCCCGGCGGCGGCTCCAGAACCACACGCACCGAGGACGCGCCCACCGTGTCGCTGCGGTAGACCACGCCCAGCTCGGCCTCGCCTCGCGCCACAAAGCTGCGTACGGCGCGCACGTCCGCCGCAGGGAGGATGCGGTCCTGAAGATCGTCCCAGCGACCGATCCGGGTCAGCCAGTCCCGGGCATAGGCCCCGGCGGGCACGCTGTCCGGATCCCCCATGGCCAGCCGGCCCGCGCCGCGCAGCAGGGCCCCGATGGGGTCCCCGGAAGACGCCGAGTCGGCCCCGCCCACCACCACGAGGCGATTGCACACGAGATCGAACCGGCTCGCCGGCCGCACCGCGCCCGCGTCCCCCAGGCGGTCCATCCATGCCGGGTCCGCCAGCGCCACGAAATCCGCCGGCGCCCCGGCCAGGACCTGACGGGCCACGGCGCCGCTGCCGCTGAAGGACAGGACGGTCTCCCCGCCCCCGCCGCGCCGCCACTGATCCGCCAGGGCGCCCAGGGCGTCCGTGAGGGAGGCGGCGGCGAACACCCGCACGGCGTCCGCGTCCGCCGGCGGCGCGCAGGCCGAGAGCGCCAGGGCCCCGCCTGCAGCCATGAACCGGCGGCGGTTAGGGAGCCCGGACGCGCTCATTTCGGCCCGCCCCATCGCTCAAGATCGCCGGGATGATCAATGTCGAACACGGCGCCGTCGTCGCTCACCGGGATGTGGGCCACCGCTTCGCCCAGGGCGCAGAGCAGATCCCGCGCGCCGCGATCTCCCGTGAGGACCATCAGGCCCGTGAAGACCCCACGGCCGAAGGCGATGGGATGGGCCGGTCCCGCAGCATGGGCCGGACGCGCCGCCGGGGCTCCGGCCTCGACCCGGTCCAGCAGGGCGTCCGCCAGGGCGGCGGACGCCTCGGGCATGTCGCCCAGGAACACCACACAGGCCGAGGCGTCGTCGGGCAAGGCCCGCACCCCCGCCCGCAGGGACGCCGAGAGACCTGCACGCCAGTCCGCCGCCGTCACCGTCGCCAGCCGGGGGTCGTCGAGTCCGACCATCGCCCCCCGCACCTCCCGGGCGTCCGCCCCCAGCACCACGGTCACCCTCTCGGTTCGGGTCCCGAGGGCCGCCCTGACCGCGCCCTGCAGCAGGGGCGCCCCGCGCCAGGGCGCCAGCAGCTTCCGACCGCCGAACCGGCGTCCCGCGCCGGCCGCCAGGACGATGGCATGGCGGCTCACGAGAGGGCCTCGATGATCTCGGCGATCACCGCCACCGCCACCGCCTGTGGCGACCGGGCCCCGATCTTCAAGCCGATGGGCGCGCGGAGTCTGGCCAGGGCCGCGGGCGAGACCCCTGCCGCGTCCAGCCGGTCCAGGCGCTCGGGCAACCGGCGGCGCGATCCCAGCACCCCCACATATCCGGCGCCGGACGCCAGCGCCTCGAGCGCAGCCTCGTGATCCAGATCCGCGTCGTGGGTGGCGATGGCCACGGCCGTCCAGGGATCGGGCGTCAGGCGTCTCAGCGCTTCAGCGGGCGCCCCGCGCAGATAGGCCGCCGGCAGCGGCGGCGGCGTCTCGGGTCCCTTGGGCCGGATCAGGGTCACCGCCCAGCCCTGGGCCAGACCCTGCTGCGCCATGGCCAGGGCGAAGGCGTCCGCGCCGATCACCACCAGGCGCTGTCGCGGCCCATAGGCGCGCACACGATCAGGCCGGAGCACGTCGCCGGCGGCCAGGCTGCGCGCGCGACCGTCCGAGAGCAGGGTCACCCAGCGCCGGCCGCGGTCGGCCTCCCGCAGGCCCTTCAGGACCGGATCATCCGGAGCGTAACGCTCCACCATGACGTCCAGCCGCCCGCCGCACGGCAGGCGGGTGTCCACGAAGGGGCTGCCGCGCCCATAGATCAGATGAACGGGATCGCCGTGGGTCAACACCTGGCGGGCGTGAAGCGCCACGTCCGCCTCGATGCATCCGCCGGACAGGAAGCCCGCCATTTCGTCCCGTGTGATGACCATCTGGGCGCCCACGCCCCGGGGGCCGCCCCCCTCCGCCGCCACGATGGTGGCCAGGGCGAAGGCCTCCCCGCGATCCGCGCAGGCGAACATGCGCGGGCGCATGTCATCCTCCAGCCCGGCCGGATACCAGTCGCTCGAGACGTCTGTCTGCGCGTGGGTGAGCGCCTCCGGGGTCATGCGGGTCTCAGCACCTGAACCACGGCGCCCGGCGAGGCCGGATCGGCGCCGGCCGGACGACGCACCAGCCCGTCGGCCTCGGCCATGACGGTGACCAGCGAAGAGTCCTGGTTCGAAAACGGCAGGACGCGCAGGGTTCCATCCGGCTGGGACAGGAGCCGGGCCCGCATGTAGTGCTCGCGCGGCCCGTTCGCCGGCAGGCGCGTGTTCAGAATGGCGGTCTCCAGAACTGTAGACGGGATTCCGCCCTGCAGCCGGACCAGCAGGGGCGCCAGAAAGAGCTCGGCGCAGACCAGGGCCGAGGCGGGGTTGCCCGGCAGGCCCAGCACCAGCCGGCCGTCAGGCAGCCGCGCGCACCAGACCGGCTTGCCGGGCCGCACGGCGCACCCCTCCACCGTCAGCTCCGCGCCCAGGCTGCGCAGCGCAGGCTTCATCCGGTCATGGTCGCCCACCGAAGCCCCGCCGATGGTCACCACCAGATCCACATCGAGCCCTTCAAATCGGTCCCGGATGGCCCCGTCATCGTCTTGGACCGGCCGCAGCGTCCGCGCAGCTCCCCCCCAGCGCCGCACGAAGGCCGTCAGGGCCGGGCCTGCGGAATCATGAATCTGATGCGCCTCGATCGGCGCGCCCGGCACCGCCAATTCGTCGCCGCCGGGCAGGATCGCCACCCTGGGCCTGCGGGCGCAGCTCACGGCGGCCGCGCCGGCCGAGGCGGCCAGAGCGATGCGCCAGGGATTGAGGCGCACCCCCGCCGCCAGCAGCCTGTCCCCGGCCCTGAAATCCACCCCCCGCGGACGGCGATGGGCCGGATCCGGGGCCTGGTCGCCCAACAGAATTCCCTCACCCTCACGGGTGACCACTTCCTGGATGAGGATGCTGTCCGCGCCTTCGGGCAGGGCGGCCCCGGTGAAGATGCGCACCGCCTCCCCCGGCCCGATGCGCAGCGCCCCGCGCCCGCCCGCCGCGCTCTCGCCCACAATCTTCAGCCGCGCCCCGGGCGCGACGTCGGCGCCGCGCACCGCATAGCCGTCCATGGCCGCAGCGTCGAAGGGCGGCTGGTCGCGCATCGCCGCTATGGGCTCCGCCAGCCAGCGACCGTCGACCTGGTCCAGAAACACAGACTCAGACTCCAGAATCCGGACCGCCTCCAGCATGCGCGTCCGCGCCGTCTCCACGTCCGGCAGGGTCATGGCCGCCGCCAGTCGCCCGAGGCGCCGCCGGACTTGGAGACCAGCCCCACGTCCTCAAGGGTCATGGCGCGATCAACCGCCTTGAGCATGTCGTACAGGGTCAGCAGGGCGACCGTCGCGGCGGTCATGGCCTCCATCTCCACCCCCGTGCGTCCCGTGGTGCGCACGGTGGCCGTGACCGCCAGACCCGCGCCGTCTTCGGAGGGCTCGACCACCACCCTGACCGAGGTCAGCATCAGCGGATGACACATGGGGATCAGGTCGCTGGTCCGCTTGGCCGCCATGACCCCGGCGATCTCGGCCACCGCCCGCACGTCGCCCTTGGCGCCGCCCCCGCCCATGGCCAGGGCCAGGGTCTCCGGCGCCATGACCAGACGCCCCTCCGCCACGGCCTCGCGCGCGGTCTCGGGTTTGGCGGCCACCTCCACCATGCGGGCGCGGCCGTCCCCGTCCATGTGGGTCAGGTTCGCCATCACCGCTCCATCAGGCGGGGCATCAGCTCCACCATGTTGCAGGGCCTGTGGCGACTGTCGAGCTGCCAGCGGATCACCTTGTCCCAGCCGTCGCGCACCGCCCCGTTGGACCCGGGCAGGCAGAAGACGAAGACGCCGCCGATAAGCCCGGCGGTGGCGCGGGACTGCAGGGTGGACAGGCCGATGCTCTGGTGGCTGACCTGGTGGAAGATCACCGAGAAGCCCTCGATGCGCTTGTCGAACAGGGGCTCCAGGGCCTCCGGGGTGACGTCGCGCCCGGTCAGTCCGGTGCCGCCCGTGGTGATCACCGCGTCAACCTCGCCCGCCTCGATCCAGGCCAGGACCCGGTCGCGAATGAGCTCCACCGCGTCCGGCACGATCGCGCGCGCCGCCACCGCGTGCCCGGCCGCCGCGATGCGGTCGACCAGAATGGCGCCGGAGGTGTCGCTCTCGGCGTCCCGGGTGTCGGATACGGTCAGGACGCCGATCCGCACGGGGACAAGCGGGGCGTCGATCAGTCTCCCGCCCGCGGGCGGGAGATCTGAAGGGTCTGCAGTCGTCATCGCGTCTCCTCGGCCCAGCGGGCCAGATCCGTCAGATCCTCTTCCCGGGGCTCAACCCAGCGCCCGCCGTCCGGCCCGTCCTCCCGCTTCCAGAAGGGCGCCCGGGTCTTGAACTGGTCCATGAGGTAGTCGCAGGCCTCAAAGGCCGGCCGCCGGTGACGGGCGGCCACGGCCACGAAGATGATGGGCGCGCCCACCGCGATCTCGCCCCAGCGATGGACGGCCGCTACCTTCTGGATGTCGAAGCGGCGTCGCGCCTCGGCCTCGATCTCCGTCATCACCGCCTCGGTGAAACGCGGATGGGCCTGCAGGGTCAGCCCCGTCACCGGCCGGTCCGGTTCCCCCGCCCGGGTCAGGCCGGTGAAACTGACCACCGCCCCGGTCTGGTCCAGCCCGCTGGAGAAGGCCGCCAGCAGGCCGGCCGGGTCAAGTAGATCGCGGGTGATGCGGATCATCTCAGCCTCCGCTCACCGGCGAGCCGAAGGCCACCTGGTCGGCCGGCGCCAGGGGCCGGTCGTCACGGCGCTGGCTGGCCGGTAAAAGGGCGTCGTTGAGGATCACCAGGGTGCTGGCGTGAGCCAGCCGCTCGGCCAGACGGGTGTCGTCGCCCGCCACGGCGCCCCTGAGCGCGCCCAGGGTGTCGGCGGCGATGTCCCGCTCGCTCCAGCCCGCCAGATCGCCCAGGGCGCCGAACAGCATGACCTTCGCCATCTCAGCCCCCCGTCATGGACATGGGCCGCATGACCGTCGACCCGTCGCCGTTGCGTGCGACGCGGAAGTCGTGGCCCTTCGGCTTGCGGCCGATGGCCTCGCGGATACCGTCGATCAGCGGCGCGTCGTCATGGGGATGGTCGCGCAGCAGGGGCCTCAGGTCCGCGCGGTCCTCCTGCCCAAGGCAGAGGAACAGCTCGCCCTTGCAGGTCACCCGCACCCGGTTGCACGCCTCGCAGAACCCGTGGCTCAGGGGGGTGATGAAGCCCAGGGTCCCGCCGGTTTCCTCCACCCGCACATAGCGCGCCGGGCCGCCCGTGCGCTTCATCAGGGGCTTCAGGATCCAGCGGCGGCCCATGGCTTCGCGCACCTGCTCCAGAGACAGGAACTGGTCGGTGCGGTCGGCCTCGATCTCGCCGAGGGGCATGGTCTCGATCAGGGTGATCTCCATGCCCAGCCCGTGGGCCCAGGCCACCATGTCCTGCAGCTCATGGGCGTTGTCGGATTTCAGCGCCACGGTATTGATCTTGACCGCCAGGCCCGCCGCGCGGGCCGCCGCCAGTCCGTCAAACACCCGCGCCAGGTCGCCGCCGCGCGTGATGCGCCGGTAGGCGTCCGGATCCAGGGTGTCCAGCGAGACATTGACCCGGCGCACCCCCAGCCAGGCCAGGGCCTCCGCATGGGCGGCCAGCTGGGTCCCGTTGGTGGTCAGGGTCAGATCCTGCAGCGATCCGTCCGCCAGATGCCGCGACAGCTCGCACACCAGGTCCATGAAGCCCTTGCGCACCAGCGGCTCTCCGCCCGTCAGGCGCAGACGGCGCGTGCCCAGGCCGATGAAAGCCCGGCTGAGCCGCGCCAGCTCCTCGATGGAGAGCACCTCCGACTTCGGAAGGAAGGTCTGGCGCTCGGCCATGCAATAGACGCATCGCAGGTCGCAGCGGTCGGTCACCGACAGCCGCAGGTAATCGATCCGGCGACCGAACGGGTCCACCAGGGCCGGCGTGGCGGTGCGCAGATGTTCGGCGCGAAAGAGCGTCGTCATGCCCATAAGGAGCCTCGTTCGGGCGGGGAACCGGGGGTCAGGGACAGGCGCGTCATGCCGCCTGCGCGGCGGATGCGGCCGCCGGCGGAAGCACCGTACGGGTGCGCCTTACGCCGACGGTCTCGGTCAGGGTCAGCGGCAGGGACCGCAACCGCCGGCCCGTGGCCGCATGGATCGCGTTGGCGATGGCCCCGGCGACAGGGACGATTCCGGGTTCGCCGGCCCCGCCGGGCAGCAGGGTGCTGGGTACGATCTCGACGATCACCTCCGGCGCATTGTGCAGGCGCTGCATGGGGTAGTCGTCGAAATTGGTCTGCATCACCGTCCCGCGCTCGAAGGTGATGTTGCTGTTGAGGGTCGTGGTCACCCCGAACAGGATCCCGCCCTCCATCTGGGCGATGACCGCGTCGGGGTTCACGACCGTTCCCACGTCGATCGCGCAGAAGACGCGGTCCACCGTCACCTCGCCGTCCGGCGACACCGTGACCTCGGCCACCTCGGCGATGACGCTCTCGTAGCAGGCCTCGATGGCGATCCCCCGGCCGCGGCCGGGCCCCATGGGCGCGCCCCATCCGGCCATGTCGGCCACCCGGTCCAGCACGGCCAGATGGCGCGGACTGTCCCGCAGCAGCCTGCGCCGGTAGGCCAGCGGATCCTCGCCTGCCGCCAGGGCGCACTCGTCGATGAAGGACTCCGAGAAGAAGGTGTTGAAGGAGTAGCCGTTGGACCGCCAGAAGCCGACGGGCACATGGCTCGGCACGTGCCGGCTGCTGATGCGGCGGTTGGGCAGGGCGTAGTGGTGCTTGTCCAGTCCCTCGATGGAATACCGGTCCCGGTGAGGACTGGCGCCGTCGCCGATCGGCAGGATCCGGCTTGAGGTGGACTGGGCCAGCGACGGCGTCGCCACCAGGGCGTCATAGGCGGACGGCAGGCCGTCCGCTCCCAGCACGGCGCGCAGACGCCCGCCGGCCATGGCGCGGAACACCCCCCGGCCGATGTCCTCCTCCCGCGACCACATCACCTTGACGGGGCGGTTGCGATGGCGCGCCGCCAGATAGCCCGCCTCGACCATCACATCCGGCTCGCTGCGCCGGCCGAACGCCCCGCCGTTCATGGTCACATGGGGCGTGATGGACCGGACGCTGAAGTCGGCCAGGCTCACGCCCCGGCCAAGGGACACACGCATGGAGAAGGGAGACTGCGACGAGCACCAGGCCTCCGCCGTGCCGTCATCGCGGACGATGGCGGTCGCGGTCATGGGCTCCATGCAGGCATGGGCCAGAAAGGGCGTGAAATAGTCTGCCTCCACGCGGCGCCCGCCGTCTGACGCCAGGGCGGCCTCCACATCCCCGTCATGCAGGTGCTCGCGCGCATCGCCCGCGTCCAGGGCGGCGCGCAGGTCCCGGTCCATGGTCGTGCTCGAGACCCCGTCCGCCTCCGCGGCGGCCCAGGTCACGTCCAGCAGCTGCGCCGCGGTCTCCGCCCGCCACCAGGAATCGGCCACGACCGCCACGCTCGCGTCGCCGATCACGGCCACGTCCACCACGCCGGGCTGGCGCCGGACGACGGCCTCATTGTTGATCCGGGCGACGGCGCCGCCGAACACCGGCGCGTGACGGATGCTGGCGTGAAGCATGTCCGGCAGGACCACATCGACGCCGAACACCGGCTCGCCGCGCACCTTGGCGGGCAGATCCACCCGGGGCTGGGACCGGCCGATCAGGGTCCACTGGGAGGGCGTCTTCAGGACGATCTCGCGCGGCGGGCGTACCGTGGCGGCCGCCCGGGCCAGCTCCGCATAGGGCACGCTGCGCCCCGATCGGGCGTGATGGACCATGCCGTCCGCCGTGGTCAGCTGCCCTGGCGGAACGTCCAGGCGCGCGGCTGCGGCGGTCACCAGCATGTGCCGCGCGGCGGCCCCCGCCTGCCGCATGGGCGTCCACATGCCCATGGTGGACTGGGATCCCCCGGTGCCAACCAGGGGGAACAGGCCCATGGCGCGTCGCGCGGCCCAGAAACCCGGCCCGCTCGCCTCCTCGAAGCGCACCTGAAGCGGCGCAAGGGTGGTGTAGACCGCCAGCTGTTCCGTGGGGTGCTCGACCGTAATGCGGTCGAAGGGCAGGTCCGCCTCCTCGGCCACAAGCATGGCGAGGCCCGTGTGGATGCCCTGCCCCATCTCCGTGCGCGGCGCGTAGATCACCGTGCGCCCGTCCTCGTGAATGACGAGGAAGGCGTTGAGCACGGCGCGTTCGCCGTCCACATAGCCGTCCAGCCCGTCCACATCGACGCTGGCCAGCAGGCCCACGCCGCCGACGGCGGTCACCAGGGCCCCGCCGCCGATCACGGAGCCGGCGATGAGGAAGTTGCGGCGGGAAAGAATACGGCGGGTCATGCGGCGGCTCCTGCGCTCCGGCGCGCCGCGGCGGCGCGATGGATGGCCTTGCGGATTCGGGAATAGGTCCCGCATCGGCAGATGTTGGTGATGGCCTCGTCGATATCCGCGTCGCTGGGTTGCGGATTGGTCGCCAGCAGCTCCGTCACGGCGATCAGGAACCCGGGGTGGCAGTAGCCGCACTGGGGAGCCTGCTCGTCGATCCAGGCCTGCTGGATGATGGAGAGGGTCCCGTCCGCATCCGCCAGGCCCTCCACGGTCACCACGGACCGCCCGGCGGCCTCGCCCAGGGGGACGATACACGACGGGGTCGAAACCCCGTCGATCAGGACCCGGCAGGCGCCGCACTGGGCCACGCCGCACCCGTATTTGGGGCCCAGTACGCCGAGATCCTCGCGCAGCGCCCAAAGAAGCGGTTTGTCGTCGGGAGCGGCGACCTCTACGCGTGTTCCATTGACGGTGAGAGCGACCATGCCGGCCTCCGCTATCATTGACGGGATCAGGAGCCGCCGATGCAACGACGGCTCCCGGCCCGCTGCAGGCTTACGCACGCCGCCACACAGCTGACCGGGTCACCATGCGACGGAGTGCGGTCGCTCCGCGTGCCCTATGCTGCGCAATACTTGCCCAATGCTCCAAAATGGCGGCCGCCGGGCAGGAGGCCCGGTGGAGCCTGTCCGGTCACCCAGGGCACAACCTCCGACGCGCGGAGTACGATCAGGCAAGTTTTGCGGAACTTCGGGGATGGACCGACAGGGGCCGGCCATCCTTTGCTGCATCAGGACAGGGGCCCGGCGTTCGGCCCCGGTCTTTCCGCCACGAACAGAAGGCCCGACCCCATGACGGACTACGCTGCAAACCCGGAGCCTGGCCGACGCGCCCGCGGCGACCGCGCACTCTCCGCCGCCGCCCTTCGCTGGAGCGGTCGGCTGCTGGTGGCGACCACCTGGGTGAGCGGGGCGATCTTCGCGGTCTACATCCTCGCCTTCTTCGGCGGCTCCGCCATCCGGGGCATGGCCGAGCGCTGGAACGAGTCCCTGCCCGGCCTGCACGACGCCGCCGCACCCCTGGCCACCGCGGCCATCGGCGCCCACTTCCTCGCCGGCGGCGTCCTTCTGCTTCTGGGGCCGATCCAGCTGTTCGGCGCCGTGCGCCGCCGGGTCCCTGTCCTGCACCGCTGGCTCGGCCGGGTCTATGTGGTTTCGGCAGGTCTGGCGGGCGTCGGCGGCCTGGCCTTCATCGCCGGCTCGGGAACCGTCGGCGGAACCCTCATGGATGTGGGCTTCGGCCTGTACGGCGTGCTGATGATCCTGTGCGCGGTCCTGGCGTACACCAACGCCCGCTCCGGCCGGTATGACCGGCACCGGGCCTGGGCCATCCGGCTCTTCGCCCTGACCGTGGGATCATGGCTCTACCGCATGGAGTACGCCGCCTGGTCGGTGACCACCGGCGGCATCGGCATGGGCGCCGGCTTCAGCGGCTGGTTCGACGCCGTCATGATGTTCTTCTTCTATGTGCCCAACCTGATCGTCGCGGAGATGTTCATCCGGGCGCGCAGGACGGAAACCGGCGCGGTCGTCGGGTCCGGGGCCGCGATGGTCCTGTTCGCGGCCTCCGCCTTCATCATCCTGGCCACCTTCCTGTTCACCCGCGGCGCATGGGGCCCGCGCGCCATCAGCGGCCTGGTGGGCGGCCCGACCTAGCCGCCCCTGGCGAACAGGCTCCGGCCGGCCGTGAGGGCGACCGGAGTCCTGCCACCCGTCAGCCGTAACGGACCCCGGTCAACGCCTCTGACACCTCCCAGAGACGGCGGGCGACGCCTTCGTCCATGGCCTGGGCGGGAACCTTCGCGCGCGTCGGATAGCCGCGGACGCCCTGGAATCCGTCAGGACCGTAGTAGCCGCCCGGCTCCACGTCGGGCGACGTGGCCGCATAAAGGGTGGGCAGGGCGCCGCGGTCCGCCGGCTGGAACAGGAAGGGCGCCAGGCTGCGAATCCGCGCCGACATGCTGTTCCTGCCCGGCGCATTGAGCAGCAGGTCGGTGCGTGAGACGCCCGGATGGGCCCCCAGGCTGATCACGTCCCATCCGGCGGCCGCGCTGCGCCGCTGCAGCTCGAAGGCGAACATCAGACAGGCCAGCTTGGACTGGCCGTAGACGGGCATGGGGGCGTAGCTTCGCTCCGCGTTCAGGTCGTCGAAATTGATCGCCCCCGACTGCGCCGCGATGCTGGACAGGGTCACCACCCGGGCGTCTCCGGCGGCGCGAAGAAGCGGCATCAGGTGACCGGTCAACGCAAAATGCCCCAGGTGATTTGTGCCCAGCTGCAGTTCGAAGCCGTCGGCCGTCTCCTGCCGGACCGGCGGCGTCATGACCCCGGCGTTGTTGATCAGGATGTCCAGGTGATTTCGCTCCCCGCGCAGCCGCTCCCCCAGGGCCGCCACGGAGTCCAGACTGGCCAGATCCACCTGCACGAAGGTCACCTTCGCCCCGGGAACCGCGTGCCGAACCCTTGCGACGGCCTGCGCGCCCTTCTCCGGATTGCGACCCGCCATCAGCACCTCCGCCCCGGCGCCCGCCAGCGCCAGGGCGTCCTCGAAGCCCAGGCCGCCGACCCCGGTCACAAGGGCCGAGCGCCCGGTCTGGTCGGGCATGTCGCGTATTGTCCATTTCGCCATTGTCTGCACCTTTCAGCATCCGCGTGAGCGGGAGAAAAACCTGCATCCATCCTGACGCCGCGCGCCGGAAAGCGAATACCCAAACCAATGGTGTTTTTGCCCGATCCTGCACTGCCATAGCGCCGTTCAGATGGCGGCGGGGTGATCAGGCCGCCCCGAGGGCGGCGAGAACCCCCGCCGCCAGACCGGTCTGCCGATCGGAAAGGCCCCGGGCGCGGGCGGCCTGCTCAAGGGCCGCGGTGACTTCCACATAGAGGCGATAGTGGGAGGGGTTCTGGGGGATGGCGGCGACGCCGCCGCCGGGATCATGGACCATGGTCCGGCAGGCGGCCGCCGAGGCTGATGTGAAGGCCCGGCAGGTCGGCGGGCGCACCGCATAGATGGAACAGCGCCCCTCCTCGGTCAGGAACACGCAGCGTCGCCTTCGAGGGACCGACATGGGGCCCTCCCCGTGGCCAGCCGCCCGCTCAAGCTCGACCTTCAGGCTTTCCAGGGCGTCAGGCGCCAGAATCCGGACCAGATGGCCGGCGATGGCCTCGGCCACGCCGGGCGGGACCATGACCGGAAGGTGGCAGCAGGCGTCGCATCCCGCCCGGCAGTCGCGTGCGGGCTGGTTCGGCAGGGACGTCTGGAAGGCGTCGGCGGCCGCGTCCGCCAGTCCCATGGCCGCCAGCGCCCCGTCCGCCAGCGAGTCGCAGGCCGCGAGCTCCGATCGCAGCGCCTCGCGCAGCGAGGCAAAGACGCCCTCGTAGCGCTGGGCCAGCGCCCTCGTCTGGTCGCCCACCCAGCCGATTTCAGCGGTGATCTGGTCGGCGGCGTGTGTGGTCATGCCCCGAACGCTAACGGTCCTGGGTCGTCGGCCAATGCCTGAAAAACCGGATTATCTGCCTGAACGTCCGACCGATCAGACAACGCTTCCAGTAACATTGGAGGCCTGCCAACGCGGCGTTCTTGCTAACTCGTCCGCTGCGATCGCCATTCGACACAACACAATCGCTTGGCTTGGACGGTCGCGATCAAAGGCGATTGATTGGCCGGCCCATTGTTAATGACGAAAACGCTTTCGTAGCCAACACTCAATCACAGATAATCCGATGTAGCTTTTCTGCAACGAAAGGTGGTAGGCTTGGAAGTAGGGCCGTGGCGGCGCCGCAGACAGGACCTACCCATCGAAATTGGAAACATGGCGCCCCAGGAGTAAGTCGAGCATGTGTTGCCTGTAAGACGAATATGCTTCATCCCCTAAGGTGGTCATGCTCACGACCGTGAGTGACTTGCGTTTCACAAAGGATTTTTCAATAGAGACATAGCCCGCGTCCTCCAATTTTCGAAGGTTTACGGATAAATTGCCGTCCGTGGCGCCGAGTTTAGACTTTAGTTCGTTGAATGATGAAGCGTTGACATGGCTTAACAGCGTCAGAATGCCTAACCTAAGCTTGGAGTGCACAAGGTCATCGATAGCATTCAGGTCGAATTCGCGCGTCGGCTTCATTGAACTCAATCCTCAAGCGAGCGTAGCCCAAAGAGCTCTGCATTGCAGAGCTAACTTCTCAGACAGATGGCTGATAGGGGTCAATGCGAAAATTCCTGCTGCGAGAAAGATCGAGCTCGTCTGCGCTGCCTTTCATTCTGGCAAGCGCCGCGTTCAGTGCGATGAGCTTGAGCATAACCTTTCCGGTCCTGCCTCAGATCATCGAAGGAATGGCGTCAGATCCCCGCCATGCCGGTTGGATCAATGGAGCGCTGATCGCTCTCTGGTCGGCCCTGCATTTCCTGGCAGCTCCAGTCCTGGGAGCGCTGTCCGATCGATACGGGCGCAAGACCGTGATCGTGCTGTCAAATGCCGGCTTTGCTGCTGACTACCTTCTGATAGCCTTCGCACCCGATCTGTTCTGGCTTGTCCTCGGCCGCGTGTTTTCTGGCCTTCTCTCCGGGAACGTTGCCGCGTCTCACGCCTATGTGGCTGATATTACCGCACCAGGCGACCGCGCCTCGGCCTTTGGCGCCCTGCGGGCTGCAATAGCCGTAGGCTTCATATGCGGGCCTGTAGTGGGAGGGCTTTTAGGCGCCCTCGGTGAACGCCTCCCCTTTTTCGTTTCTGCGGCAGCGGCAGGTTTCGTGGCGCTCTACGGCGCGGTTCTGCTGCCAGAATCGCTACCTCAGCGAGACCGCGCGCCCTTCAGATGGCAGTCAGCGAACGCGTTCGGTTCGATCAAGTGGCTACTGACGATCCGTCAGCTCAACAACCTCACCCTTATTGCGTTCCTGGCGCAGTTTGCCCACCATGCGCTTCAGGCGACGTTCGTTCTTTACGCAACCAATCGTTTCGGCCTGTCAAAAACGGCTATTGGCGTCGCATTTGGCGTGATGGGAGTATGCGCAATACTCGCCAACACTCTGGTCCTTCGCGCGGTCTTGAAGCGGCTGAGCGAAAAGGGTGCGCTGGTTTTTTCCTTAGCCGCGGGCGCTGCTGGCTTCCTTATGTATGGAACAGCGCCGAACAGCCTGGTTTTCTGGCTCGCAATCCCCGTTATGGCGCTATGGGGGATGTCCGGCCCCGTGGCCCAGGCGCTCATGACGCGCGAGGTGGGACCGCGCGAACAGGGGCGTCTCCAAGGCGGCGTTTCGTCGGTGGCCGCCCTTTCGGGTATAGTCGGCCCAATGTTGTTTGGGATAATTTACTATGCAGTCTCCGATTATCCCCTCATCGCCGGAGGGCCATTTCTCATCGCATCCGTAATCCTTGGTGCGGCAGCATTCATATCGAGCCGGAATGTGCGCGATGCTCGATAAACGCCCAACGAGTATGTCTATCTCAATGATCAGGAGAGGCCGATGCGCGTCCGAAACCCGAAGCTGGATTTTTCCTCATCCAATGAAGCCTGGATTCCGTCAAATCGAGAAATCGCATTCTTGCTGAACGCGGTCTCCAGTTACACGGCCCATTTTGAGACTTTTGCGATCAGGGCCATGGCGGAAATAAAGCCATTCCTGCCCACGGACATTGCGAGAGACGTCGATACCTTTATTCGTCAGGAAACCGCACACAAGCACTATCACGGTAGTTTTAACTCATCCACCTGGCATGATGAATCCGATGAGTACCACAACCTAGACCAGTCACTTATTTCTTACTTCGCAAATTTATCAGAAGGATCGATAGTTGACCGACTGGCCTACGTCGAGGCCGTAGAGTCTATCGGCGTCGTATACGCCCATTATTTTTATGATGTTGTCGCCCCTGCTATTTCGGACGCAGATCCTGCCGTAATGACGCTCTGGAGTTGGCATTTCGCAGAAGAGTTTGAACACCGGCTAGTCCCGTTTCGGGCCTACCACGCAGTTGCGGGCTGGGGACCGAATGCATACCTGCGTCGTCGGCACAGTGTTGATCGCGCCTACAATCACATGAAATCACATGCTGGAAATGTAAGCGCCGAGCTCCTAAAGCGTTACCGCACAGGCATGAGTGAAGGTGAACATCGCTTTTCTATAAGAAATCAAATACTGTATTTCGACGCACTCGATAATTATTTCCGCCCCCGGATGGAGCGCATCAGGAGTCCCCTTTATCACCCCAAGCACGACCACGCGCCATCGGCATTGATCAGCTTTCTGGATCAGTACGATAAGGATCAAAGCTCCCTGACGGCGCAACCGGATTGATGCGCATGGCGCGCAGTTGGCGCGTGCTACTTAAGCGAGATTGACTCATGCTACTTAGAATTGCATTCTGAGATTTGGGTAGCAATGCCGCTGCCCAGACTCGGAGGACTAAGATGACTGATTATCTGAACGCCGAATTTGAAGCTTTGATGTCCGATACCTCTGAAAGCGGAAGCGATTTTGACGCCTTTGACGCCCAGGTCGCGGCTGGATGCACTTGCTCTTGTTCCACGGTGGACGTTGGAGAGGGTGTCGGCAACTAATGTCCGGCGGCGGGCGGTTCGGCGACACTAGCTATGGATTGGTCGAGCCGCCCGCTCTCTCGGGCGATAAAACTCTATGCTTGGCGAAATCCACCGAGATCATCTTCGTGGGGCCGGACGCGATCCAAGTCCGAGGCCCGTTCTCCGCCAAGACTTTTCGCCGTCACGGCCAGGCAATAGCAGGATTGCTTCGTGGTTCTGAGAATGGTCGCCGGCGAAGTGACATTCAGAGCAAGCTTACGCGGATCGTTGGTGAAGCAGCAAGTCCGGCCCTTGAAGCACTGGAGCAGGAGGGTTTTTTGGCCGATTGCGAACAGACGCAGGGCGATCCGATACGTTCGTTGAATCGCTTGCACAACAGTGTGTTGAATCTTGGGGGCGACAGTAATCTCGACGGGCCAGTTGAACTAACGGGCGGTGGCCAGCTTGCAGAAGCGGTCGAACGCGTGTTCTCCGGCCTGGACATAGAATGTCGGACCGTGCCGCCTGGAGAACTGTTCTCGACCGGGGCATTGGCTGTGGTCTGTTCCGATCAGAATGATCCTTCGCATTTTCGGAAAGCCAATTCCGACCTGATTGCCGCTACTTCCGCCTCAGCGTTCATTTTTGTGGGCATTACAGCGTCCTCAATTCAGATGGGCCCGTTCGTCAGGCCTGGCGCCACGGCATGTTATGAATGCTACCACCAGCGAATGCGGAGCAGCGCCCTGCACCTCAAAGAGTTTGATGCGCGGGCTGATCAACCCGCCTGGCTTCCGCACAAGCCGAGCCCATTCCTGGCGTCGTGGGCGGCTCACCAGGTCGCCTGCCTGGTTCTCTCAGCCCTTCAAGGGACCGGTCACCCTTCCCACCCTGCGGAACTTTGGGAGACAAATCCCCTAACCGGTCGCACCGCGCGCGCCACCATTCTCAGGTTGCCTGACTGTCCAGCTTGCCGGACCATTCCGTGACCTCAGAGACATACGAAATACCGCGGATGGGAGAGCTCCCCGCCGACCTCCAACGCCTTATGGAAAGAGCCATCCATTCCCGCTTGGGGGTCATTCGAAATCTCACCGAGAGTGAGCCTAATGAAAGCGTGCCAGGCCTTTACACGGCCTGGACCAGGCTGGCTGATCCCTATTATCCCAGAACTGGAAAGCAGAGCGCACCTAGCGAGCGCCTGAGCGCTGCTGGAGCAGGATTAAATCGCGTTGAATGTCTTTATTCAACCATCGGAGAGTCTATAGAGCGCTATGCTGGCGGAATATACAATCCGGCCACTCTAATACAGTCAAGCGCTATTGACCTCGGTTCATCCGCTTTTGATTGCGAAAAATTTGTCCTCTTCAGTTCCGAGCAGTACGTAGATGGCTTTCCCTATGCGCCCTACGATGAGCTCGCTTCCAGGGCGTGGTGCAATGCGACGCTACTGTCTGGGGATCGAACCACGCTAGTGCCAGCTCAGCTTGTGTATCTTGGCTACAAAGCGGCGGATAGGGCAGAGATCCTGACCCAATCCACATCCACCGGCATGGCGTGCGGCGCCGAAATTGTAGACGTGGCCTGGACCGGACTGCGTGAGGTAATCGAACGCGACGCATTCGCCTGCATGTGGGCGCTCCGACGATCTCCCCCACAGATCGCGATTGGTCCCGAAACCATTGGGCTGTTCAGCCCTGGCGTATCCAGCATTCTGAAACGGCCTGAGCTGTCCATTACTGTATTCGACATTACTACGGACCTAGGTGTACCCGTGGTCTTTGTGACTATTAGACCGCGATGGGGATCAATTTCCACAGTGGTCGGCGCTTCCGCACACCCCGATCCACTAGAGGCGGCGTCGAAAGCAATCGTGGAGGCGTATCACTCTTTATCGTGGGCTCTACAGGCCAAGATGGCCAATGTTACAGCTCCGCCGGCGATAGAAGATATAAGCAATTTCCATCATCACATGGAATTCTATCTCTGCAAAGATAATGAGCCACGACTTGAGTTTCTCTATAACTCGCCGCGTCAGTCTCTCCTGCTGTCGGATCCATTCCAGGTGGGCGATAAGTCCGATCAATTGTTCTCAATGGTAAACACACTTTCAGCGCGAGGATACGAGACGCTTTTTGTGGACCTGACAACCGAAGACGTGCGCGATCTCTCTCTATATACAGGTCGTGTTCTGGTTCCTGGTCTTCAACCCCTTCACGCCGGTATAGTAAACTACACAAATGACACAAAACGTCTAGCGGTGGTTGCCGAGTTTCTCGGAGTTGAACTGCCTGGGACGGTCAACATGGATCCGCACCCCTTCCCCTGACGGAGATTTCTCAGTGCGCTACGCTCGGCAGTCAAGTTTGGTCGATACAGCATGGCGACTGGTGCTTGAGCTGAGGCTGGCCGAGCGATGGGACCGCGACGCAGGGAGTTCGTTTGCACAGAATGTTGCGGCCTTTAACTCGGACCCTGAGATCATCAGACATGCGCTGGGTCGTGCAAAGCAGTACGAAACGCATGAAAAGACATTCCTGGGCCCTCCGTCGCTGACCTCGCCGCTGCAGCCGGTCCTCGGTCGGCGTCGCTCGACTCCGCCCACCGCACAGGCGGTCACGCTTCCCCAACTGGAAACGCTTCTCACCGACTCCTTTGGCGTGACACGCATCGATAAAACAAGGGTCGGGGACGCCACCATACATAAGAGAACATACCCCTCCCCGGGCGCTCTGTATCCGTGTGAGGTCTATATTCTGGTTGCTGATGTAACGGGGCTTGAGAAAGGGGTGTATCATTACAACCCGACATCGAGATCGTTGTCTTCGATCCAGAGGGAAGCCTCGCTGGACATGTTGCTGCAGCCGTTTTTTGGCCTCAAGAACGGGTTTGCTTGCGCGATAGTCGTGTCCGGCATCCTTTCGCGCGTGATTGAAAAGTACGCCCTTCGCGCATACCGGTTCATGTGCCTGGAAGCCGGACACATGGGCCAGAATGTCTGTCTCAGCGCCGCCGCCCTGAACTTGTCCTGCACAGCGTGGGGAGCGTACTACGACGCGGAATTGAATGAGATCATTGGACTGGATGGTAGGGATGAATCCGTCCTGCACACCCTGCTTATTGGCGGTCCGCCGGAAGGCTGAAACGATGACCTCAGGGCGCTCACACCCTCGCCATGACGTTGATACTGTTCGGTCGTTGCTCGATGCGATGGCGAGAAACGATAAGGCCGAGATTGAGCGTTCCTGGTCGACCCTTGAAGCGTGGGGGCTGGATCATCCGCACTTGCGCTCGATTATGTCCGGGGCCAGTCGAGGTTGTCATATAAGTGCATTTGGCAAACTGTTTGCAGTAGAGTATCGCGTTGTCGGCACATGGATTAGGCTCGCGGTCGACGTATTTTCATACCTGGAAGAAATGTACGGAAGCCATGATGGATGTGTTCTTGTCGTTCCTTTGAACGGCGCTGGAAGGCTTGCCTTCAATGACCACGCGATGGAAGGGCTTCATGTTGTCGGCATCGGCGAGGAGGATCTATGCGGCCCCTCCGCACAGTCGATTCTTGCTCATGAGCTTACCCACTGCTTCTTTCGGTCTGGTTGTCGGTTTCTGGATGAGGGTATCGCAGTAGTAAATCATACGCTTTTTCCTCCTGCATCAGCAGCATTCGCCACGGAGGACGAGGAAGGGGAAATCATGGCGGCGCACGCTCCACTCCGGCGGTCGCTCGCAGCTATGATGCTGGTGCCGGCCGGCGACGCCCTCTTTGCCAGTGTGAGCAACAATCCGAGGCAGAGAAAATTTTCTTACCTTTACGCGGCGCGTCTAGTTGAAGAGATGCAGCTTCGAGTTGGCTCCAGCTCCCTTAAGGCCGCTTATGATACATGCCTGCCTGGGAGTGCTTCCATTCACTTTATCGAGCAAGTTTTTAGCGCGCCTGTTGCTGATATTGAATCGGATTTGTTCGGCGAAAGGTTTCCGACCCCGCTCCCGCCTCCGGACCTATACGATAGGGCGATGGCTGCGTTCGTAGACTTTTCCAGCAGCGGCAGACTTGCATCTCACACTTACAACTTGTTGTTTGATTCGTCCGTTCGCGGAGGAGCGGTGGCGCTTCAGCATCTCTGTGCGCGTTGGCTTGCTTTTCGGATTTTTCATGCTCTTCCGCGGGGGGGCGGTGTTTCTGCGTGGCTTGGCGATTCCGCCGCGTACCTCAAATCGTTGCTTTCGCCCAACGCCCCTGAATGGCATCTGCTGGACGCCGCGATCCATATGATCTCGCTCACCCAACCGACCCTCCTTGAATTTGACGATCACGGGACCGAGAGTCCCTCGGCTTCCGCTCTGGCGAGCCTGTCGCGGGCCAGCGCCATGGCTCCGTCAGACACGTATCTTCGCAGGGCGCTCGATGACTTTGAGCAGCATGTTCGCCGTCCCTGATGCAATTCAGATTAGACGACGAAGGAGGCGACACCTGAGCCGCATGTGAGCGGAAGCCTTGAGTTACGGCGAATGCGCAACGACGGAAACCTGCCTGAACCTCCATTGGTGACGTGCCCCGGCCCCAGGAAACCGGCAGGGCCTCAGCGTGAGCATGCACACAGCTTCGCGGCGTCAGCACATGCCGCCATCGGTGGATGGTCTGGCCGTTGACCCCGCCGCCGCCGGGACCGGCAGGAAGGCGACCAGGCGGGCGATACTCTCGGGCTCGCCCAGGCGCTCCATGGGATTCATTCCAGCTAGACGCTGGACCAGCTCCTCGCTCTTGCCGTCCAGGGGCAGCTTGGTCCTCGCCGGGCCGGGCGCCGCCCCAATGACCGGGATCATGCGGCCCCGCATCTCCTGGGCGAGGATCTGCTTGAGACTCTGCACCGCCGCCTTGGTGGCGGCAGAAACGCCGTAGGTCGCGAACATGACTCGACTTTTAAGTGTATCGAGGCGAGCGTGTCATGGGATTGGGGAGTTCATTGGGCTTTCTGAAAACACGCCTCGCACCGAGAGAAGCGCGCATGCCGACGACATCTCGCTCAAGGCAAACGGCCACCGAACTCCCCAAGGCTCATGGCCAGCACAGCGCAAACGACATTGGAAGTGGCTGATGCTCACACAACCTGAGGCAGTTGAACCTTCAGCCCTCCGATCGCCCACCTCACGGGCCTTGCCATCCAATCCCAAATGACCACCGCCTTTCAAACAGCTTGCGGCGTGTCGCCCCTGAAGGGCAGCGCTCAACCAGGATCAGTTCAATCCAGGGAGATCCCGGGATGATGCTCCTGGCCGCCATTCTGGCCGTGTCCCCGGCGCCCGCCGCAGCCTGTGACCAGCCAGTCGCAGAAGCACGTTTCGAACTCGGTTGGAGCGATCCGACGAACGTGCAGCTGGTTCTCACCCCCCGGCCGGGATGCCTCGCTGACGTCCAGTCCGCTTCCGATCACTGGCGCCCGATCGCGTCTTCGGCATCCGGCGCATCAGACCCCGCGGGGACCTCGATCAGACTTGGCGCGGATCTGGGCGCTGATGAAGCCCTGGGGCAATATCGCCCCGCATTCAGGTTCGGCGAGCGTGGTCTGGTGGTCTACGGCCCGTATCTTCCTTCCCTCGCCGGCGCCCGCATCACCCTCGCTGTCGGCGATCAGGCGCATGGGGTGATCGCCGGCGACGCGGCGCTTGGGAACGTCCTGTTGGGGCCGGAGGGGTCCATCGTCGCCTGTGGGTCGGATCTCTCCGTCGCCTCGGACGCCCCGCCAGATCTGACGAGCGCGGCGTGCAGCGCCGCAGCGCAGGCTCTCCATTACTACCGGGCCGCGTGGCCCGAGCCCATCGCCGTGAGCGCGGAGATGATCATTGCGCACGACGTACCCGGCCCGATGGGGTTGATCGGCGACGTGACGCCGCCCGCCCTCCTGACCCTGCGTCTCGGAGGAGCCATCTGGACGAGCCCTCCCGAGGACGCTGCCAACGCCCTACATCGTCTCATCGCCCATGAGATCTTCCACGTCTTCCAGTTGGCTGCCGGGGTAGGCGCTGACCAGCCGGACTGGCTTCGCGAAGGATCTGCCGAGTACGCGGCCCTGCTGGCCCGTTCGCATGCGCTTGAGCACGGTCCGGCCGAGGTCGCCTCCCGCCTCGGGCTGGCCGGAAACAGCAGCCTGTCCCTGCTGGGGGGCGGGTCCTTCCTGGACCTTGGGTCCGGCCGGTCCTACGCCACCTATTCCTGCGGCCTTCTGGCCGTCTGGGCCGCCGACGCCGGACCGGGAAGCCAGCCCGGCGACCGGTTCTGGGACAATCTGAACCGCCGCGCCGGCGGGACGGATGAGCGCTGGCGCATGGCGCGGCATGTCCTGGGCGCGTCCACCCACCAGGACTGGAGCCGGATCGCCGCGGAACTGTCCAGCGACAAACTAAAGGTCGAGTTCGGCGTGAATGAAGACGCCTACAGACTGGCGATCCTCGGGACCCTGCTGGCGGAGACATGCGCGGGCGTGGACGCCGGCATCGAGATCGGCGGTGAGGACATGCGGTTGAGAACAGGATCGGACTGCGGCGGCCTCAGCGGGGATCCGGACGTGATTTCCATCGCGGGGCAGACCCTCCTGGAGGACGCAGAAGCTGCTCATGGAATGCTGGCCAGCTGCCAGGCGGATGATCAACTGACGGTGGGCCTCGGCCAAGGCCGATCCATTCAGCTGCCCTGCCCGTCTGATGTCGAGATCCCCTCGCCGGGATTCACAATTCGCCCCCGGCCGAGAACGCCCTGATAGACAGAGATCACGGCTACCTGGGACGTTGGCGCGATCAATATCCAGTAACCGTCAGGGCCCCGTTTCAATCAAGGCGTCGGCGATGATCAGAACTTCCAGAAAGTGTCTTTGTCTCCTTCAGCTTTCGCTCCTTGCCGCCTGCGCCCCGATTTCAGGCGGGCTTCCAGAGCCGGACTGGAAGGCGATGACGCTGCCACAGCTGGCCGCTCTTGACGCGGATGAACTCGACCAGGTCCTGCGGAATGCCCATCGCGAGGTCGCCGACGCCCATGGTGCGTCTTCAATTTTCGATGCGGCGAGCTTCCGGGGCTGTCCGGCGCCGTCTGAAGCGACCGCACTGGCGCGCATTGACGCCGTGGCGGATGGACTCGGGCCGGAGGAGGCGCGCGCCGGCCTTGAAGCGGCCCGGGCGGCGGCGGACACGATCACGGCCGATCTGGCCAGCGGCCAGTTGAGGGATGTTCCTTCAGTCACTCGCGCCCACGAATTCCTGACAGCCTCGCGAAGCGAAGCGGATGTCGTGGTCGCTGAACTCCTCGGTCGGGCGGCCAGGGACCAGTACCTCAGGGGGATGTCCTCGAGCGATCTGCTTGATCCGGCTCCCGCCAACCTCGCGGTTGTGGAGACCGTCTACCGGCGACTGATGTGGCCCGTGGTCTGCGCCAGCGACGCCGCCAACGCGGAATGGCTGACGGACATTCTGGCCACGCGGGGATGGTTTTCTGAGTCTGGTGACGGCGAACTCGCGGCCAGCGCAGCCTGGCTCATGGTCCAGCATGCGGATGGCTTTCCGGATCTTCAGCGGACGGTCCTCGGCCAGATGGCGCCGCTGGTCGAAAGCGGGGACATCCCGGCTTCGCAGTACGCCTACCTTCATGATCGGGTCAGTCTCGCCGCGACCGGGCGGCAGCGCTATGGAACGCAGATGTACTGCGCCGGCCCGCAGGACTGGCGCCCTCGGCCGCTGGAGGCCCCGGAGCAGCTCGATCGGCTGAGGGAAGATGCGGGCCTGCCACCAATGGCGGACTACGCGGCGCGCGGGGCGCGGTTCTGCACCCGCGCCGAAGCCGAGGACGGCTGACGTTAGTGTGCCGGCCTCCACCGGGCAGGCGGTGCTGAAGGCGAGGGGAGAACGGCTCAGGTCATATAGACCCGGAACAGACGGCTTCCCCTCCATCCGTAAATCTCCCACGGCGACCTGACGGGTCGCGACGTCCCGCGGGACCGGCTGAGATGAGCGCTCCCGTCTGGAGACGCCCATGACCCCTTCCGTCGCCGTCCTCGCCCCGCCCCGATCCGCCGTCCCGGCCCGCTCGTCTTGCGGCCGCCGGCTAGGCGCCCTGGTCTGCATCGCCCTGACCGCAATGGCCCTCTCCGCGCAGCCGGCGCTGGCCTCGGCCAACGTCGAGGGGCTGCTGCAGAACGTGGTCGACATGCTGACCGGCAACACCGCGCGCCTCCTCGCCGTGCTCGCTGTGGTGATCGTCGGCATCCTCTGGATGTTCGGACTGTTCGACCTGCGCCGCGCAGCGATCGTGGTGCTGGGCATCGTCGTCGTCTTCGGCGCGGCGGAGATCGTCAACCTGATCACCGGCGGCGCCTGATGTCCGCCGCAACGGCGATCTCCATGGTGGCTGAGCGTCATCCCCTGCTGCGCCCGGGCCCTGGCGGGAGGCGGCCATGACCGACGATCGCCTGATCGAGAACCCGCTCTTTCTGGCCTGCACCCGACCCGCCATGGTCCTGGGCGTGCCCATGGAAGCGATGGGCGTCAATGTCATCGTCTCCGGCGTCGTCTTTCTGGTGGGCGGCAGCCTGCTCTATCTCCTGGTGGCGCCCGCGCTGCACCTGGTGTTCCGCGCCGTCTGCCGCGCCGACCACAACGCCTTCCGGCTCCTGTTCGTCTACGTCGACACCAAGGGTCGCTGCCGCAACGGCGCCCTGTGGGGCGGCAGTTCGGTCTCCCCGCTGCCGGTGGTGCGCCGCTATGGTCCGGCGGAGTTCCGCCGTGGCTGAGGCGCGACTCTCCCGCGCGCGTCTGCGCCGCGAAACGGAAGCGGGGCCGCAGCTTCCCTATGCCCGGCACGTGGCGCAATCGGTGGTCGCCCTGGACAGCGGCGCCCTGATGATGATGTTCCAGGTCGCCGGAGCGAGCTTCGAAACCGCCGACGCCCGCGACCTCAACGCCTGGCACGCCCGGCTGAACCAGGCCTGGCGCAACCTCGCCGACGACCGGCTGGCGATCTGGCACCACATTGTCCGCCGGGAGATCACGCCGACCGCCTCCACCGGCTTCCGGTCCGCGTTCGCCGCCGAGCTGGCCGGCGCCTACGATGCGCGGATGTCGGGACGGCGCCTGTGGGTCAACGAGCTCTTCGTCACCCTCGTTCTCCATCCCGGCCGGGACGGCGCCGACCGTGCGGCCGCCATGCTGCGCCGCCTGCGCCGGGCCCGGCGCGACGACCACGAGCTGCTGGCCGCCGAAGTGCGGCGGCTGGAGGACGCCGGGCGGGACCTGGCCCAGCATCTCGCCCGCTACACGCCGCGTCGGCTCGATCTCGTCCAGCGGGAGGGCCTGTGGTTCTCGGAGCCCCTGGAGGTCATCCAGTTGATCCTGACCGGTCGCCGGGCACCGGCCCCGCTGGTTCGCGGCCATCTGGGCGCGGCGGCCTACACGGTGCGCGCCATCTTCGGGCGGGAAACGCTGGAGCTGCGCGATGTGGCGGGAGAACGCTACGGCGCCATCCTGGCCGTCAAGGAGTACCCGGCCGCCACCCGGCCCGGACTCTGGAACGCCCTGCTCAAGGCGCCCTTCGGCTTCGTCATGTCCCAGTCCTTCGCCTTTCTGTCCAAGACGTCGGCGCGGGCGGTGATGGAGCGCAAGCAGAACCAGATGGTCTCGGCGCGCGACCGCGCCGGCTCCCAGATCGACGGCCTCACAGAGGCCCTGGACGACCTGGTCAGCAACCGTTTCGTCATGGGCGAGCACCAGGCCTCGGTCCTTGTCCATGGCGACACCCCGTCCGCGCTGGCCGATCATCTGTCCAGGGCGCGCGCCATGCTGGCGGAGTCGGGCCTTGTGGTCGCAAGGGAGGATCTGGGCCTGGAAGGCGCCTTCTGGGCGCAGTTTCCCGGCGTCTTCTCCCGCCGCACGCGGCCGGCGGCCATCACCTCGCTCAATTTCGCGGCCCTGGCGCCCCTGCACGCCCACCCTGTCGGTCAGGCCAAGGGCAATCACTGGGGCACGGCCGTCGCCGTGCTCAGGACCACGGCCGGCTCGCCCTTTCATTTCAACTTCCACGTGGGCGATCTGGGCCACACCTTCATCTGCGGCCCCTCGGGCTCCGGCAAGACGGTGGTGCAGAACTTCATGCTGGCCCAGCTCGAACGGTTCGGGCCCCAGCAGGTCTTCATCGACAAGGATCGCGGCGCCGAGCTGTTCGTGCGGGCCTGCGGCGGGACCTATCTCGCCCTGCGCAACGGCGAGCCCACCGGTTTCGCCCCCTTCAAGGCCCTGGCCCCCTCCCCCGCCAACCGGGCCTTCCTCGTCCAGTTGGTGCGGGCCCTGGTCTCGCGGCCGGACGAAACCCTCACCGTGGCCCAGGCGCGGGCCATTGACGACGGCGTCGCGGCGCTGGAGGCCCTGCCCCGGGAGCGGCGCTCCATCGCGGCCCTGCGTAGCCTGCTCGGTCAGGCGGACGCCGGCGGAGTCGGCGCGCGGCTGGAGCGCTGGCGCAGCGGCGCGCCCCTGGGCTGGGTGCTGGACAATGACGAGGACGTGCTCAGTCTCGACGCCCGCTTCGCCGGCTTCGATATGACCCAGCTCCTGGACCACGACGAGGTCCGGACGCCGGCCACGCTGTATCTGTTCCACCGGATCATGGAACGGGTTGATGGCCGCCGCCTGGTGCTGGACATCGACGAGTTCTGGAAGGTGCTGGGCGATCCGGCCTTCACCGACCTGGCGCGCGACGGCCTGAAGACCTGGCGCAAGCAGAACGCCCTGATGGTGTTCGGCACCCAGTCCCCCGCCGATGTGCTGCGCTCGCCCATCGCCCATGCCGTGCTGGAGCAGTGCGCCACCCGGATCTTCCTGCCCAACCCGCGCGCCCAGGCGCGCGACTATATGGACGGCTTCGGCCTGACCCGGGAGGAGTATCGGCTCGTCCGCGAAGAGCTCACGCCGGAATCCCATCGCTTTCTGGTCAAGCAGGGCCACGACAGCGTGGTGGTCCAGCTGGACCTGTCCGGCATGGACGAGGCCCTGGCCATCCTGTCCGGCCGCGCCGAGACCGTGGCCCTTCTGGACCGCATCCGCGCCGAGGTCGGCGACGACTACGCCCACTGGCGCGCCCCCTTCCACGCCCGAAGGAGTTCCCCATGACCCCGCGTCGTCTCGCGGCGGCCAGTCTGGCCGCCCTTCTGTTCGTCGCCGCCCCCGCCAAAGCCCAGATGATCGTCCACGATCCGACCGCCTACGCCCAGATGATCCGGGAGGCCCGCACCGCGCTGGAGCAACTTCAGGCCCTGCAGGCCCAGATCGAGCAGCAACAGGCGCTGTTCGAGAGCCTGAACGATCTGTCAGACGTCAATGGGCTGGCCCGGACCCTCGGCTTGCCCGAGGTCCGCAGCCCCCTGCCCGACCTCCGATCCCTGCGCGCCGCCGGCGACGGCGATCTGTCCGCCCTTGAGGATCTGGCCGAACGGGCGGAAGCCATCCGGCGCGAGACCCGCCTCTACACGCCCCCGGCGGACGACCTGTCCCCGGCGGACGCCTGGTATCGCGACAGCCTGGAGCGCGCCGGCGCCCGCACCGCGCGCGACCTGGCGCTCGGCGAGGCGGTCGATCAGGCGTCGGACCGCAGGGTGGAGGGGCTGGAGGCCCTGCGCCAGGCCCTCGACACGGCGCCGAACGCCCGCGCCGTCCTGGACCTGGAGGCGCGCCTCGCCGCCGAACAGGCCCTGATCCAGAACGAACAGCTGCGCATGCAGGGACTGGCCCTGACCCAGGCGGCGGAAGACCGTCTGGAGGAACAGCGGGCCCGGGAGCGCGCCGAGGCGGCCCGCGCCGCCCGTCAGGCCGCCTATGAACGGGCGTTCCAATGATCCGCCCCAGCCTCCTCGCCATCCTCCTCCTGGCCGGCTGCTCGCAGCCCGAGGCCGCGCCGGACGCCGATCCGGGCCGGGCGCGCCGCAGGGTCGCCGACTGCGACCGCGGTCTTGCCCATGCGGACTGCGACGCGGCCCGCGCGCGCCTGGCCGAGGCGCGACGCCGCGAGCGCATGGCCGCCTACGCCGAGACAATGCGGGAATCCGGGTCATGACGTTCCGGGTGTTCGCGCCGAGCTATGACTTCATCGACGAGCGGCTGAACGTGTTTCTCGGCGAGAGGCTGGCCTCGGTGATCGCCCAGGTGGACGGCCCGCTGCGCGTGGCGCTGCTGCTCTATGTGGTCCTCTACGGCTTCGCCATCCTGCGCGGCGCCATCGCCGAGCCGGTGATGGATTTCGCGGTGCGCTCCATCAAGCTGGCCCTGCTCTACGCCCTGGCCACCACCACGGCCTATACCAGCTTCGTGGCCGAGCCCCTGTTCAGCGACCTGCCCAACGCCCTGGCGCGGGCCGTCAGCGGGGCGGAGACGCCCGGGGTGGGCGCCGCCTTCGACCAGTTCTTCGCCTATGCGGCCTGGCTGGGCGAGGACATCTCGCGCGACGCCTCCGCCTTCAACCCGGCCCCCTATGTGGTGGCCGCGGCGGTCTTCATCATCG
>NZ_JBLGCI010000012.1:0-87273 GCF_047617075.1 Brevundimonas sp. | reverse complement strand
CAGCCGCGCAGCAGGGTAGCTAAGTATGGAATAGATAACCGCTGAAAGCATCTAAGCGGGAAACTAACCTCAAAACAAGGCTTCGCTGAGGATCGTGGAAGACTACCACGTTGATAGGCCAGGTGTGGAAGTGCGGTGACGCATGAAGCTTACTGGTACTAATAATCCGATCGGCTTGATCGTTTCTCAGCAAAACTCATTCGGTTTTACTTGCCGAAACAAAACGCGACGATGTCTTCTCATTTCTGTGTGTCTGGTTGACCTGGTGACTATGTCGGAGGTTCCCCACCCGATCCCATTCCGAACTCGGTCGTTAAGCCCTCCAGAGCCGATGGTACTTCGTCTTAAGGCGCGGGAGAGTAGGTCGTCGCCGGGTCTACCAGACACACAGAATGCTTTTCGGCCTATGCTCGCAACGCGGTTGCTCGCGACTTGAGGCCGGATCGTTCTCGAACCATTCTTCCTTCACATCGACCGCCTTGCCGCGGGATGGAGCAGCCCGGTAGCTCGTCAGGCTCATAACCTGAAGGTCGCAGGTTCAAATCCTGCTCCCGCACCCAAGACACAATAAACCCCACGGTTCGCGCCGTGGGGTTTTTTCTTGTCCGGAATGCATTCAGCCGGCCTGCCCTCCAATCATACGCGCCACCGCGCCGGCAGCGGCGTTCATGGTCGGCTCCCTTCCGTCCCAGCGAATATGTCCAAGACTGGCGCGCGGTGATCGCGCGGTGGAGCGCCGGTAGGCGGGGTCGTAGTGATCGCGGATCAGGCTCTCGGCCAGGTCTTTGATCTCGCCGGCCCGGGCCTGGGCCAGCCAGGCGGCCCGGGCCTCGCGGCTGTGATGGGCGGGCAGGGCCGCGATGGCGTCCCGCAGGCGGGGCAGATCACTGGCGATGTCCGCGTACTCATCGACGGTCCGGCGAACGCGCGCCGCGAACGGCACATCCAGGGTGATCGCCGGCGCCGCCTTCATGGCGGCCCACAGGCCTTGGGGGATGACCAGCCTGCCGATGCGGCTGGACTCCGCCTCCACCACCACAGGACGGTCGGGGTCGCAGTCCGCAATAGCCGCGGTCAGGCGGCTCTCGAACAGTTTCTGGCCCGGCTGGGGCTGGGCCCCGGCGCCGAACAGCGAGCCGCGATGGTTCGCAAGCCCTTCCAGATCCAGGGTCTGGACGCCGTGGGCCGACAGGGCGGCGAGCAGGGCGGTCTTGCCCGCGCCGGTGGGGCCGTCCAGCAGGATTACGCGCGGCGCCTGGGCCGGATCGTGCAGGCGGGCGACCACATGGCGCCGCCAGGTCTGATAGCCGCCCTCCAGTTGGGTTACGGGCCAGCCCACCTGGTCCATCACGCTGACCATGGCCCCGGACCGCTGGCCGCCCCGCCAGCAATAGACCAGGGGGCGAAATCCGCCGGGCTGATCCGACAGCGCCCCGTCCAGATGCGTGGCGATGTTGCGCGCCACCATGGCGGCGCCCAGACGGCGGGCCTCGAACTTGGACTTCTGAACGTACAAGGTCCCCACCTCGGCGCGCTGGGTGTCGTCCAGCACGGGCAGGTTGACGGCGCCGGGCAGGTGATCCTCGGCGAACTCGGCCGGGCTGCGCACGTCGATCAGAGCGTCGAAGGCGGCGAGAGCGCCTGGCGAGACGTCGCGGGTCAGCCGCGCCATCAAACGACGCGGACGGCGGGCGGGCCGTCGATAACACGGCCAACGCAGCGGGCCTGCTCGAAGCCATCCGCGCGGATCAGCTCCAGCACGGCGGGCGCCGCGTCTTCGGCCACGGAAATCAACAGGCCGCCGCTGGTCTGGGGATCGGTCAGCAAGTCGCGGGAGGTGGGATCGAAGCCGTCGGGCAGGACGACGCCGTCCCCATAGCTGTCCCAGTTGCGGCCCGAGGCGCCGGTGCGCACGCCCTCGCGCGCCAGCCGGGCGGCCTGGGCGATGAGGGGCACGGCCTCAAGCTCGATGTGCAGTTCGCGTCCGGCGCCGCGCGCCATCTCCATGGCGTGCCCCAGAAGCCCGAAGCCGGTGACGTCGGTGACCGCGTGCACACCCGGGACGCCGGAGAGCCGCGCGCCGACCCGGTTCAGGCGCGTGGTCGTGTCGATCAGGGCGGCGTAGCCGTCCTCATCCAGCCGGCCCTGTTTGAAGGCGGCGCTGAGCACGCCGACGCCCAGCGGCTTGGTCAGGATCAGGACGTCGCCCGCCCGGGCGCCGCGATTGGTCAGGATGTGGTCCGGATGGACCAGGCCCAGTGCGATCAGGCCGTAGATCGGCTCGACGCTGTCGATGGAATGGCCGCCCGCCACGGGCACGCCCGCCTCCGCGCAGACGGCGGCCCCCCCGTCCAGAATGCGGCGGATCACCTCTGCGGGCAGGACGGAAACCGGCATGCCCACCACGGCCAGGGCGAAGATGGGCGTGGCCCCCATGGCGTAAACGTCGGACAGGGCGTTGGCCGCGGCGACGCGGCCGAAGTCGAACGGATCATCCACCATGGGCATGAAGAAGTCCGTGGTGGCGACCAGCGCCTGCTGGTCGTTCAGCCGCCAGACGGCGGCGTCGTCGGACGTCTCCCGGCCCACCAGCAGATCCGCGAAGGCGCCGGGCGCCGGGGCCTCGGACAGGATGGATCGCAGCACGGCGGGCGAGAGCTTGCAGCCGCAGCCGCCGCCATGGGCCAGGGAGGTCAGGGGAGGGTGCGATGGGGCCATCCCCAGCGCATGACGAATGCCGCGCCGTGACGCAAGTCCCGGGGTGATGAGCGGGCTGATGCGCGCGTTGAACGCCCCTGAATCGAGCCAGTAGATATTGGTTGTCGAGGCGCGGTCGATGGCATCGTGTAATCAAAGAAGAACACAGCGATGGGGTTGGCTCGATTGCTGTGAAATAGAGTCTGAGTCACGCGCCGTCTTGGAAACGGACTTGACCATCGCAGTTCGCTACGTAGAAATACCAAAACGGCGGTTGGTGAGCGTTGGTATTAGGGGCGGCTCGCAAATGTCTGATCGTCGGGGCGGCGCGCATTCAAAAGAGGTTGAAATCGCCGCTTTCAGGCTCCGGCGCGGCCAACGCTGAAGACGTGTCGAAGCTGTGGTTTTCCATTCTGATTGGGTGAGGGCGTAATGAGAAAAGTGGTGTCGGTGGCGGCCTGTGTGTCCGTTCTGGCGTTGGCGGCCTGCGGGTCCGGGGATGAGGCGTCGAACGCCGGGGGCGAACCGGCGCCTGAAGCGGCGGCCGAGGCTCAATCGACCGGGTCAGCCCCGAGCGTTGAAGAGAAGCGCGCCTTGATCGCCGCCTTCCGCGAAGGCCCGCCCGCCGGCTGCGCCGACAATTTCGTGGAAGGGGAGGATGACACCGAGGGCCATGAGTCATCGGGCACCTCTTTTGTCGCCTGCGCGGGGGCGGAGTCGCCGGAAGAACCCTACGTCGTTTCGCTCATCACCGAGGGCAATGGTCAGCTTGAGGCCGGAACTATGGACTTTTACCTCCGAGCCCATCCGCATCCGATGGCCTATGGGGACATCGAGGACCTGATGTACGCCGCCGCGGGCATCGAAAGCGAAGCGGAAAGAGTCCGCTTCGGCACGGAACTGGGCCGCTTCATGATTGCCGGGGGCAACATGCCGCGCGACACCTACACCCTGTATGAGACGTCCGGCGGCGTCACCACGAGTGTCACGCCCAACAGCCCGGAGGGCGGATGGATTACGGTTCGGGTGCTTCCGTAGGGAAGGAAATCTCGTTGCCTGTTTCAGGCGGCGGGGTGAGGTCAGTCGGGTTGGATACCCGCGTACTCAAAGGGGGAGAAGATGATGGATACACAAGCGCGTCTGGAGGACTGGCGCCGGAAGAAGAAGGGGCATGCCCAGACGAGGCGAGGCGCCATGATCCTGGGCGTGGCCACGGTGCTAGGCTGGGTGCTGTTCGTGTTCAAGATGGCGCAGACGTCCGAAATGGCGCTGCGCTATTCCCAAACAGCGCAGGAAGAGATCGGCAAATGGGTCCTGATGCTGCTGGTCATGACCGTCGTCAGCATCGCGCTGTTCATCATGGCGGGGCTAGCGAAGAAGCGCGTGACCCGGGCGGCCAGCGACCTGACCGCGTCCCTGCGGCAGGACCTGAGCGGCGCCGAGGCCGGCGACCGGGCGCGGATCGAGTCCCAGCTGAGAGAACTTGGCGCCTGACAAAGCGAGGCGGCGGCGGGCTTATCCCCCGCCGCGACATCCGCCACCCTTTCCCGCCGACGTGCAGATGCTAGACCCCGCCCATGGCGTTGCATCTGATCAAGCTGTGCGTGGGCGTGTCCGAGGTGGAGTGGCTGGAGAAGCGGGCCGCCTCGGGCCGGCCGCTGATCGTGCACACGCGCATGACGCCCAAGCGAGCGGCGGAGATTGAGGACGGCGGGTCGCTGTACTGGGTCATCAAGGGCGTGGCGGGATGCCGCCAGCCGATCCTCGACATCACGACCCTGGGCGAGGGCAAGACCAGCCGCTGCGAGATTACGCTGGAGCCGCGCGTCATCCGCACCGCGCCGCTGGCCAGGCGGCCGTTTCAGGGCTGGCGCTATCTGGAGGCGAAGGATGCGCCGGTCGACCTGACCACCGCCGAGGCCACGGACCTGCCGCAGGATCTGGCCAGGGAACTGCGTGAACTGGGGGCGTGGTGAAGCGGCGAAACGTCGCCATAAACCTGCGGCTGGACGCATAATCGTTGTTCAGGACGGGCCGTTTGCCTATCTTGTTGAAATGAACACGCGCTGGACCCCCGACAGCTGGAGATCGAAACCCGTCAAGCATATGCCGACGGATTATCCCGACATGGCAGCCCTGGAGCGGGTCGAGGACGAGCTGCGCGCCATGCCGCCGCTGGTCTTCGCGGGCGAGGCGCGCAACCTGAAGGACCGTCTGGCGCAGGTGGAGGCGGGCGACGCCTTCCTGCTGCAGGGCGGGGACTGCGCCGAGAGCTTCAAGGAATTCTCCACCGACAACATCCGCGACACCCTGCGGCTGATCCTGCAGATGGCGGTCGTGCTGACCTTCGCCGGTCGCAAGCCTGTGGTGAAGGTGGGTCGCATCGCCGGCCAGTTCGCCAAGCCGCGCTCTTCGGCGGTGGAGCAGATCGGCGACGTGGAGCTGCCCAGCTATCGCGGCGACATCATCAACGGCATGGGCTTCACGCCCGAAGAGCGCCTGCCCGACCCGAACCGCCTGCTGAAGGCCTATCACCAGTCCAGCGCCACCTTGAACCTGCTGCGCGCCTTCGCCAGCGGGGGCTATGCGGACTTGTACAACATCCACCGCTGGACCCTGGGCTTCGCGGCCGACAACGCCTACGGCGCCAAATACCGCGACCTGGCCGAGAAGATCAGCGAGGCGCTGGCCTTCATGGCGGCCGTCGGCGTGACGCCGGAGACCCATCCGGACCTGAGCCGGGTGGAGATCTTCACCAGCCATGAGGCCCTGCTGTTAAACGTGGAGTCCGCCATGACCCGGCTGGACGGCGCCACGGGCGAATGGTTCGACACCAGCGCCCACATGCTCTGGATCGGCGAGCGCACCCGCCAGCTGGACGGCGCCCACGTGGACTTCATGAAGGGCATCTCCAACCCCATCGGGGTCAAGTGCGGCCCGACCATGGAGCCGGATGATCTGCTGCCCCTGATCGACGCCCTGAACCCGGACAACATTCCGGGGCGGCTGACGCTGATCGGGCGCTTCGGCGCGGACAAGGTGGGCGACCGCCTGCCGGCCCTGATGGCCGCCACCAAGGCCGAGGGCAAGCGGGTGATCTGGTCCATCGACCCCATGCACGGCAATACGCTGAAGGCGTCCACCGGCTTCAAGACGCGGCCGTTCGACCGCATTCTGGGCGAGGTGCGCAGCTTCATCGACGTGGCGGAGGCGGAAGGGGTGCACCCCGGCGGCGTCCATCTGGAGATGACCGGTCAGAACGTCACCGAATGTCTGGGCGGCGCCCAGGCGGTGACCGAGGACGATCTGTCCAGCCGCTACCACACCCACTGCGACCCGCGCCTGAACGCCGACCAGGCGCTGGAGCTGGCCTTCTTGGTGGCCGAGCGGCTGAAGTCGGGCCGGGTGGAGACGTCCGAGGCGGCCTAGAAACCTTCTCCCGATGGGAGAAGGGGCAACCCGCGCACGAAGGCGCGAAGCGGCTTCGTTCTGGCGCGGGGGATGAGGGGCGGGTGATCAATCGGAAACACCGGACCCTCACCCTGCGCGCAAAGGAGCGGCCTGCTTCGCATTCCGCTGCGCGCAGCCCTCTCCCAATGTGAGAGGGTCGGTTTCAAGCAAACAACCGCGCCACCGTATTGATGGCCTGTTCCGCTTCGGCGCGGTCGGCGACCTCCTCCTCGATTCCATAGCCGAACATGTCGCTGCCGCCCAGGGCCTGCACCACGATGCCGTCGGGGCGGGGGACGACCGAGACGCCGTTGTAATAGAGGCTGTAATCGACCTCCGGCTGGGGCGCGAGCCAGCTGATCTGGCCGCGCACGGGGGTGATGGTGTCGTCCCCCCACAGGGCGCGGGCGCCGTAGCCGGTGCAGTTGACCACCACCGGTTCGGATAGGCGCGCCAGGTCGGCCGGGGTGTGGAAGGTCATCTGCTGGATGCGGCCGCCTTCGCGCAGGAAGTCGGCGGTCAGGCGGGCGGCCAGTTCGGCCACGTTGAAGGTCATGGTCAGGCCCAGGCGGGCCTGGGCGACCGGGAAGGGGTGCTCGTGCGGCTCCAGCGGACGCGAGCGCGAGCCCAGGTCACGGATGCGGTCTGAATAGTAGGCGAAATCCACGGCCGGCTGCTGCGGCTCGGGCGCCGGCGCTGGCGCGGTTCCGTCAGGGCGCGGGGCGTCGCGCAGGATGTAGTTGTCGTTCCAGAACACCGGCCGGCCGGGCAGGCCCACATAGGTGCGGTGCATGGCCCAGGAGTCGCGGGCCATGCGCTCCCACACGTCGCCAAAAGCCGCGGGCGCGCGGGCGGCGTCGGCGATGCGGGAGTCCGGCGACCAGACGCCGGTGGCGCGGGCCGAACGGGTCTGGGGCGTGCGCTCGGCAGCGTAGATGGTCACGTTCGCGCCCGCCCTTTGCAGGGTCAGGGCGGCGGTGAGGCCAAGGGCGCCGCAGCCGATCACGGCGATGTCGCGAGCGCCGCCCTCCAGCGCGTTGCGGGCCGCGATCTGCGCCGAGCCCCACGCCAGGGACCAGCCGCTGCCGCCGTGGCCGTAGTTGTGCACCACCCGCTTGTCGCCCACCGTCTCCACATCCAGGCGGGGCCCGGCGGCGCGGAACGGGCGCAGGCAGACGGTCATGTGGGTCAGGCGCGAGATGTCCATGCGCAGCGGCGCCAGCACGCGCGGCTGGAAAGCCGGACGGGAAGGCGAGGGCGCTTCGGGCGCCGCAGGGGCGGTGGTGGCGCATCCCGCCAGACCCGTAAGGCCGAGCCCTCCTGCACCGGCGAGAACATGACGGCGGCGGATGGGGGCGAGGATCATGGGCGGGCTCCGTGTCGGACGGTGAGAAACCTATCCGTATTCTCCTCCCCATGCACGACATGGGGAGGGGGACCGCGCCCTTCAGGGCGTGGTGGAGGGGGCGGCTCGGTGTCTGTGGAAAGAGCCGCCAATCCCTGGGCGCTGGCGCCGCCCCCTCCGTCACGGGCGCTTAATCGCGCCCGCGCCACCTCCCCATCCCAAGAGATGGGGAGGAGACAGATGCTCTTGGCGCCCTGCGAGAAACGGCGGATATGTAGGACATGAACGCATCGGATCCATCGCAGGGCCCGGCGCGGGTGGCCTATCAGGGCGCGCCCGGCGCCTTCAGCCATGCGGCGTGCATCGCCTTGCGGCCGTGGGACGAACCGGTGGCGTTCGAGACCTTCGATCAGGCGATCAATGCAGTGCGTTCGGGCGACTGCGGCCTTGCCCTGATCCCGGTGGAGAACTCCACCATCGGCGTGGTGCAGCCCGCCGCCGATCTGGTGGCGGCCTCGGGCCTCGCGGTGGTCACCGAGGTGTGGCGACCGATCCGGCTGGCGCTGATGGCCGCGCCGGGCGCACGCCTGTCGGACCTGAAGACCGCCGAAAGCCATCCCGCCGCCCTCGGCCAATGCGTGAAAGCGCTGGCCGATCTGGGGCTGGAGGCCCGCGAGGTGTTCGACACCGCCGGCGCCGCGCGGGATGTGGCCGAAGCGAAGGATCGCAGCCGCGCGGCCGTGGCGCCGCCGCCCGCCGCCGAGATCTACGGATTGTCGATTCTGCGCCACGATCTGCAGGATTCGGCCGATAACCGCACGCGCTTTGTGCTGCTGACGGCGCTCGAGGGTTGACGGCGCAAGGATTTTGCGTGCTTTGAACGCACGGTCGATATGACCGCAACAGCCGGACCCCTGTCATGTCCATGTCGCGCGCGCTTTTTGTCTCCACCTCTGACCGCTCGCGCGCGGCCTATTTCGGCTATTTCGCTTATGAGTTTCGATACGCCGGCTGAGGCGTCGGAAGCCTGAAAACCGACAGCCTCGCCCGCGACCGCTCTGAACGCCAGAGCGGCGGACCGCACCCCTGTCCTTGAAACTCAATTCACAGCGAAACCTCTTATGCCCAATTCCACCCTGCATCAGGTGTGGCCTGAATCGGCCCCCGGTCCTCAACAAGACTCTCCCGAGCACAAGGCGCTGGCCGCCCTGCGCGCCCAGATCGACGCGGTCGACGACCAGCTTCTGGAGCTGTTTCAGAAGCGTCTGGACCTGGCCGCCCAGGTGGGCCGGGCCAAGGATGCGCCCACCGGCCCGCACACCAAGCTGCGCCCCGATCGGGAAAAGGCCGTACTGGCCCACGTCCACGGCCGCGCCGCCGCCCCGCACAAGGAAGCGGTCACAGGCCTGTGGCGCGAGATCGTCGGCTGGGGACTGGCCCAGCAGGGCCAGCTGAAGGTTCAGGTCTGGTCGCCCAACGAGCCCGCCCGCGCCTTCGACGGCGCCCGCCAGCGCTTCGGCCGGGCGGCGGAGATCCGCATGGTGCAGGACGCGGACGCGGCCCTGCGCTTCGCCTCCGACGGCGGCGGCGTGGCCGTGTTGGCGGTGAACAATGATACGCCCTGGTGGATCGGCCTGCGCAAGGAGTGGGCGCACCTGAGTGTGTTCGAGGGCTTCGGCGGCGAGGTCCCGTCCGCCTTCGCGGTGGGCCCCATCGACCCGGCGGCCCTGCCGGGGGGACGGCGCGTGGTCGTGTCGGCCGGCGGCGACGCGGGCGACGGCGCGGGGGCCCGCCGCTGGGGCCTGCACACCCATCACGGCTGGACCCTGGCCCTGACCGACGCGCGCATCGCGCCGGGCGGGCCGGAGGGTTGCGTCGGGGCGGTGGGTTAGCCGCAGGCGCTGAAGAAGCTTTCGACGGCGGCTTCGGACCCGGCGTGGGCGGCGTAGGCTTCGCGGCGCTCGCCGACCCAGGAGGCGATCCAGCCCACGCGGCGGAAGCGCTGGAACACGGGATGGGACGGATCCGCCGTGGCGCTGAGGAGCACCCCGTCGCTGAGCATGGACGGCTGGGCCTCGGCGGGGAAGCGTTCGGTCTCGCCGCCGGATTCCAGATGGATGACCGGCTCGGCCCCGTCCTCCACGTCCTTGTAGAGCATCAGGCCCGGCGTCCCGGTTTCGCACTGCAGACTGAGGCGCACGTCGTCGCTTTCAGCGACGCCGTAAGCCAGGGCCGCGCCGTCGGCGTTGCGGTTGAAATGCCAGTCGTAGCCGGCGATGGGCGTCGGCGCGGGGCTTTCCGGACGCACATAGGGCTCAGGCGTCGGGGCGGTGGCGCAGGCGGTCAGGGCGGCCAGGGATGCGGCGGCCATAAGGGGGCGAAGGGCGGACATGGCGGTTCTCCCGGTGCGTCAGCCGCCGCAGGCGGCGGCGAAGTCGGTGATAAGGGCGCGGTGCGCGGCGGGCACGCGGACGGGCCAGCGATGCTCGCCCTGTACGAGGCTCAGCCGGCCTGTTTCTGCAAACGCGGCGAACACAGGGTGCTCCAGCCGCAGAGAGGCGGTCAGTCTGTCGATTCCGGCCTCCTCGGCGGTCTCGCCCTGGGCGGCGGCACGGGCGTCGCCGGACTGAAAGCTCACATAGCCTGAGCTGGCGCCCTCGACCCCATAGACCGCAACCCGCGCGGCCCCGACGCCGGGCTCGCATTCAAGGGTGGCGCGCAGATTGGCTGTGTCGGGGATTTCATTGGCGAGAACGACCGGGGCGCCATCCCCTGACTCATAGAGGGTCCAGGTCCAGCGCTCAGCCGCGCTGGGCTGAACGGCTGTCAGCGCCGTCGCGATCATCCAGGCGATCATGGTTCAACGCCCCCTTGCTGAACCGGGACAGTGATCAGGCGCGCGCCGAAGAGCAATAGCTGACGAACTGGCTCACAATGGCTTGTTCCGCTTCATCGGCCGGCAGGGCGAAGCCGCCCGCGGCGCCTTCGACGCGCATGGTCCCACGCTCGGCCAGATTGGTCAGCGCGGCGTCGTCCAGGGCGATGCGGGTTTCATAAGCCTCGCCGCCAGACAGGGGGTCGGGCTCGGAATAGTTTACCGACACCCGCTGCAAACGCGGCGTGTCCGGCTGAACGTCGCCATAGACCACGGCGCTGCGCTCGCCCGGCAGGCAGGTCATCATGATGGCCAGTTGGTCGGAGTTCGGCACGCCGTACGTCAGCTTGGCCAGATCACCTTCGTGGTGCACCTGCCAGCTCATCGGCTGCACATCCGTCTGACGCTCATAGCCCGAAGACGCGGGCTGGGCGGCCAGGGCCACAAGACCCAGAAAACCGGCGGCGGGGATAAGAACCTTGAACATACTGTTAACTGCCTCCGCCGGGAAAAACGCGGATGGCCGTAAACGGTTCACGGCTCAGCTTCCTGCGTTCATCGATCGTCGAAGCGTGACAGGTCGAACATGAACGGAAGCTGAGCCGTTTCAGGCTTGATCAGAACGGGCTGAAGCGCTCCACCAGGGCCTGGGCGGCGGGGGCGCCCTGGACCCGGCTGATGTCGCCGCGTCCGCCGTAATGGATGCGGGCCTCGGCGATCTGGTCGTGGCGGATGACGTTGGCGGAGGAAATATCTTCCGGGCGCACGATGCCGGCGACGGTCAGTTCGCGAACCTCGCGGTTGGTGCGCACTTCCTGCCGACCCTGGATGACCATGTTGCCGTTGGGCATGACGGCGGTGACCACGGCGGCGACGGTGACGCTGATGTTCTCGGAGCGGCTGACGCTGCCGGACCCCGACGAGGTGGAGCCGCCGCCGAAGCCGATCAGGGCCGAAGGATCGAAGGCGCCGCCGATGGCGTCGGCGGCCTCGGCCTCCAGACCGAAGAAGTTGGAGACGCCCGAGTTGATCTCGTTGGCGCGGGTGCGCTGGGTGGAGTTCTGGGTCTGGGCCCGGTCGCGGATGTCGATGGCGACGGTCAGGATGTCGCCCACATTGCGGGCGCGCTGATCGCCGAAGAAGGTGCGCGAGCCCGACCGCCAGATGGAGTTGGCGGAAGCCGGGCGCGCCTCGGGGGCGGGCAGGATCTGCTGGTTCACGGGCACCAGGGCGGCTGGATAGCCGATGGGCGCCAGTTCGGGTCCGCGGACGGCCTCCACCGCGGTGGAGCAGGCGCCGAGCAGGGCCAGGGGGGCGATGGCGACGACGAGGGCTTTACGCATGACTGGATTCCTCTAGCGCAGGGCGGCGAATTGCTGGGGATTGGCGCGGGCGGCCTGGGCGGCGGGACCGGTCACGGCCTGGCCGGGACCGACCGCCACCGCGTCGATAGCGCGGCCGGATTCAATATTGGTGACGATCACGGCGTCGCCCAGGGCGGCGTCGCGCGTGGCGCGACCGGTGACGGTCAGGCTGACCCCGCCGGAGATGTAGACCACCTGAACCATGTCGCCGCGCGCGATCACCTCTGGCGCTGTCAGGTCACGGGACTGGACCGGCGTACCTGCCCTAAGGGCGCGGCGGGCGGACAGACCGATGACGTCGGCGGCGTCCTGGGGTGTGCCGGCGGGGGCCTGGTGGGCCTGAACCTCTGCCCAGACCACGTCCTCGGGCTGGACCACGTCGCCGGAGGCGAGGCTGCGGGCGTAGGTCAGAACCTCCACCGTGGCGCCGGGACGCCCGGCGGACGTCTGCGTGAGGGAGGCGGCGCCGGATCCCGACGAGACGCCTTGGCGCACCACGATGCGGCGCAGGCCGTCGGGGTTGCTCCACTGCAGGCCCGAGCGGGCGGCGGCGGCCTGGACCAGACCGGCGTCCAGCACAGCGGTGGGGCCGCTGCGGCGGGCCACGACGACCGACGAGGCCGACCCGGCGCCGTCGAAGAGTTCGCCCAGGGTGATGCGGCCGTCGTCGTCCATGGGGCTGGCCGACAGGCTGACCGGGCTGGACAGGGCAGGCGTCGCGAGGACGGCGGCGATGACCAGGGTTGCGAGGGCTGCGGCGGCGGCGTTCAGACGGGCGCGACCCTTGCGCGGCATCACTTCGAAGGCGGGGCGGCGATAGACGGCTCTCATCATGACTTCACCTGGGCGGAGACGCTGAGCATTTCGTCGGCGGTGGAGATGACCTTGGAGTTCATCTCATAGGCGCGCTGGGCCACGATCAGGGCCGTGATCTCGCTGACCGCGTCCACGTTGGAGGCTTCGGTGTAGCCCTGCAGAAGTTGCCCATAGCCGACGTCTCCGGGCGCGCCGATGGTGGCGGGGCCCGATGCGGCGGTTTCCAGCAGCAGGTTGTCGCCGATGGCCTCAAGGCCGGCTTCGTTGAAGAAGGACGCGATTTCCAGCTGACCGACCACCTGGGGTTCGGCCTCGCCGTCCAGGATCACCTGAACCTGACCGGCGCGGGAGATGGACACGTCCACGGCTTCCTGCGGGATCGCGATGGCGGGCTCCACCTGATAGCCGTCGTCGGTGACCAGCAGGCCTTCCTGATTGACCGAGAAGTTGCCGGCCCGGGTGTAGGCGATCTCGCCCGAGGGCATGGTCACCTGGAAATAGCCGCGCCCGTCGATGGCCAGGTCGTAGGTGTTGCCGGTCTGGGTGGGCGAGCCCTGGGTCATGATGCGGTAGACGCTGCCGGCCTTCACACCGGCGCCGATCTGGATGCCGGTGGGCACCACGGTGCCCTGGGCCGAGGACTGGGCCCCCATGCGCTCGACGTTCTGGTACAGCAGGTCCTGGAACTCGGCGCGCTGTCGCTTGAAGCCCACCGTGTTCATGTTGGCGATGTTGTTGGAGATGACCTCCACGTTGAGCTGCTGGGCCAGCATCCCGGAGGCGGCGGTTCTTAGAGCGCGCATCAGTCAGGCTCCTTCCTAGTTCACCCGTCCGAGGCGCTCGACGGCGCGCCGGGACAGGTCGGATTGGTTTTCGATCATCTTGGACGCCCGCTCGTAGGCGCGGCTGATCTCGATGAGGTTGGTGATCTCGAGGATGGTGTTGACGTTGGAACCTTCCAGCATGCCCTGGCGGATCTGGACGTCGTTGGCCTCGATCGGGGCTTCGTTGGCGGTGTTGCGGTAAAGGCCGTCGCCGCCCTTCTCCAGGACCGACAGCAGGGCGAAGCGCACCACGCCCAGGCGGCCGGTGATCTGGCCGTCCTGGGTGATGGTGCCGTCCTCGGCCACGGTGGGCGTTCCCAGCGCGGGGTCGAGGATGATCTCGCCGCCGTCGCCCAGCACCGCATTGCCGGCCTCGGTGGTCAGTCGGCCCTCGGGATCCAGGGTGAAGGCGCCGTCGCGGGTGTAGGCCTCGCCTTCGCCGTCCTGGACCGTGAAGAAGGCGCCTTCACCCTCGATGGCGAAGTCCAGGGGGCGGCCGGTCTGGCTGAGCGCGCCCTGACCGAAGTCGCGGCCCACGCCGTTGTCCAGCACGAAGCTGGTGGACGGACGGATGCCGTGGTTGCGCGCCCGCTGACCGATCTCGGCCCCGACCATCAGCTGTTCCACCTTGAAGCCGGTGGTGTCGGCGTTGGCGATGTTGTTGGCCACGATGTCCAGCTCACGACGAAGCGTCATTTGGCGGGACAGGGCGACATAGGCGGCGTTTTCCACGGGCGACTCCTTGCGACCCGTCCCCAGCAAGGCGTGGGCCAACAGGGTTAATCGTTGTACCGTAAGGGGTTGATACGGATCGCAAGGTGCGCCGCCCGGCAGAAACTGCCGGTTATGAACGCCTCGTTAACCAAACTCGCGTCATCTGGAGGCTGGAATCGGGAGGTCGGGATTCGCCGGCCGCGGGGCGTCTGAAGACATGCTGAAGTTCGGCAAGAAAAAGAAGGACGCGGGCCTGCCTGCCACGACCGAGGCCCCCGCCGAGGGCGGCGACGCGGCCGAGGGCGAAGGCGCGCCCGGCAAGAAGAAACCCCCCATGCTGCTGATCATCGGCGCGGCTGCTGCGGTGGTCGTGCTGGGCGGGGCCGCCGGGGCGTTCTTCCTGCTGCAACCCTCCTCGGCCGAGGCCTCTGGCGAGGAAGGCCATGCCGCGCCGCCGCCCGCCGAGAAGGGCGGGGACCACGGCGGAGGAGGCGGCGATCACGGCGCTCCTGCCGAAGGCGGCGAGAGCGTAGGCGTCATCGCGGCGGGGCCGGACGGCGTCACCTTCTACACCCTGCCCGACATGGTGGTGAACATTCAGTCAGCGGACGGGCGGCCGACCTTCCTGAAGCTGAAACTGACTCTGGAGACATCGGACCCCCACCTGGCCTCGACGCTGCAGGCCGAGGCGCCCCGCCTTCAGGACATGTACCAGGGATTCCTGCGCGAGCTGCGGCCCGAGGATCTGGCCGGGTCGGCGGGCAGCCATCAGCTGCGGCAAGAGTTGCTGCGCCGCGCCAACCTGATCGCGGCGCCCGGCCATGTGGACGCCGTGCTCATCGAAGAAATGCTGGTGCAGTAGGCCATGAGTGACGCCGACACCCTGGAAGAGATGCAGGAAGCAGACGGCGGCGACGTCGTGTCGGAGCGCGTCCTGAACCAGGACGAGATCGACAGCCTGCTGGGCTTCGACCTGGGCGACGACGACGGCTCGGACCGGTCCGGCATTCGCGCCATCATCAACTCGGCGCTGGTCAGCTACGAACGCCTGCCGATGCTGGAGATCGTGTTCGACCGCCTGGTGCGGTTGATGACCACGTCCCTGCGCAATTTCACCTCGGACAATGTGGAGGTGTCGCTGGACAACATCTCCTCGATCCGGTTCGGCGACTATCTGAACTCGATCCCGCTGCCGGCGATCCTGGCGGTGTTCCGGGCCGAGGAGCTGGACAACTACGGCCTGCTGACGGTCGATTCCAACCTGATCTATTCCATCGTGGACGTGCTGCTGGGCGGACGCCGGGGCACGGCGGCCCTGCGTATCGAGGGGCGACCCTACACCACCATCGAGCGGATGCTGGTCCAGCGCATGATCGAGGTGGTTCTGGCCGACGCCCAGGCGGCGTTCGAGCCGCTTACGCCGGTGCATTTCAACCTGGACCGGCTCGAGACCAATCCCCGCTTCGCCGCCATCGCCCGGCCGGCCAACGCCGCCATTCTGGTCAAGCTCCGCATCGACATGGAGGACCGCGGCGGCCGGGTCGAGCTGCTGCTGCCCTATTCGACTCTGGAGCCCATCCGCAAGATGCTGCTGCAGCAGTTCATGGGCGAGAAGTTCGGCCGCGACAACATCTGGGAAAGCCACTTGGCCACCGAGCTCTGGACCACCGAGACCGAGGTGCGGGCGGTGCTGGATGAGCAGCAGATACCGCTGGAGCGGGCGCTGGGCCTGAAGGTGGGCGACACCCTGATGCTGAACGCCGGACCGGACAGCGAGATCAGCGTGCGCTGCGGCTCCATCCCGGTGACCACCGGCCGCATGGGCCGCAAGGGCCAGCACATCGCCGTGCGCGTGGAGCGACCCATAAGCATCGAAACGGCCAGCCGGCTGACCGGAGGAAAGCGATGAGTGCGACCGGATTGATCCTGGACGGCGTCCTGATGCTGCTGCTGATCGGGGCGGTGGCGTTCGGCATACGACTGGAGCGCAAGCTGGCGGCCCTGCGCAACGGGCAGGCCGAGTTCGCCAAGGCTGTGAGCGAGCTGAACGCCGCCGCCGGCAAGGCGGAGAACGCCCTGATGGCGCTGAAGTCGGCGGGGCAGGACACCGACCTGCTGCACGACCGCATCGTCAAGGGGCGGCAGCTGAAGGCGGAGCTGGAAGCCTTGATCTCGCGCACGCCGGTCCGCACCGACCCGGCGCCGGCCCAACCCGCGGCGGTGGTTCGTGAGCCGCGTCCGGAGCCCGTGGTCCAGCCGAAGGTTGAGGCCGATCCCGCACCGGAACAGGCCGCCGAGCGCGCCTCCCTGATCCTGCAGGCGCTGGCCGCTAACCAAACCGCTCAACAAAGCCTGAACCGCGCCCGGCGTAAGCTGGACGAAGACCTGTTCGCCGCCTGATTTCCGGAAAGCCCGCCCGATGAAGATGCCCCGCATCCTGCCCCTGATCGCCATCGCCGTGGGCGGCATTGTCGCCGTGCGCGCGGTGGGGCTGGCGCCCGACCTGTTCCAGGGCGCACAGGCCTGGGCCCAGGAAGGCGTGGTCGCCGCTGAGGATGTGGCCCTGCCGACTATCGCCTCGGCCCCCGCGGTCTGCGCCCTGTCGGAAGAACAGCTGGCGGAGCAGGCGGGCATTTCGCCGGCCGAACTGCGCATTATCCAGAGCCTGTCGGCCCGCCGCGACCAGCTGGACGCCCGCGACACGGATTTCGCCACCATGCTGCCCCTGATGGCCGCCGCCGAGCAGAAGCTGGACGAGCGGATCGCCGCGCTGAACGAGGTGAAGGCGGAACTCGAGGGCATGCTCGGCCAGGCCGACGAACGCGAACAGGAAGAGATCAATCGCCTGGTGCAGGTCTATCAGGCCATGCGGCCGCGCGAGGCGGCGGCGGTGTTCAACACCCTGGCCGACGCCGTGCGTCTGCCAGTGGCCCAGGCCATGCGCCCGCGCGCCCTGGCCGCCATCATGGCCCAGATGCCCCCTGCGGAAGCCCGCGAATTGACCGAGAAGCTGGCCGATCGCTACGAAGCCCAGGAACTGGCCGCCCGCGCCGAAGCCGCAGCCGAGGACGAGCCTGCGCCCCAGCCCACGCGCACGGCCCAGGCGGACGAACCCGCCGTCCAGCCGGCCAGAACGCCCGCCCGCCGCTCCGCCCCGCCTCGCCAGCAGGCCCGCGCAGAGGCGACGCCGCCGCCCGCGCCCTCCGGACCGCAGCCTTATCAGGCCGGTGAAGAGGCGCCGGCCCGCACCGAGCCCGCGCGCCAGACGGTGCAGTAAGACTGGTTGGCGCGGCCGCGAACAGCGGCTATCACCCGCCCTCGTTCCATACGAAGCGATGAGCCGCCATGTCCGACACGCCTCCTGACCGTCTGTCCGTCAATCCCGCCAGCCCGCACCATGACGAGGCCGTGCTCGCGCGCGGGGTCGGCATCCGCTTCAAGGGCGAGGAAAAGACCAACGTCGAGGAATACTGCGTGTCCGAAGGCTGGGTTCGTCTGGCCGTGGGCAATCGCGTGGACCGCAAGGGCAACCAGTTGACCGTCAAGCTGCAGGGGCCGGTCGAGCCCTACTTCAAGGACGACGGCGAAGCCTGATCCAACTGCCGTCCGGCCAGGGCGCCGGACAGGTCCAGCCCGCTGGGCTGCTGGAACAGGCGCAGGCCGAACTCGGGCAGGATGGCGATCAGATGGTCGAAGATGTCCGCCTGGATGCCTTCATACTCCGCCCAGTTCGTCGTGGTGGCGAAACAGTAAATCTCCAGAGGCAGGCCCTCGGGCGTAGGATCCAGCTGGCGCACCAGCAGGGTCATGCCGTGGGCGTGCACGCGCGGGTGATTGCTCAGATATGACTGCACATAGGCGCGGAAGGTGCCGATGTTGGTGACGCGGCGGGTGTTGACCGGATCGCGGCCCGCCTCGATCAGCTTTCCGTTCCAGTCCTCAAGTTCCTCGCGCTTTTCGCCCAGATAGTCGTCGATAAGGGCGAAGCGGCACAGGGCCTGGCGCTCGTCGTCGGTCAGGAAGCGGACGCTGTTCTGGTCGATCAGCAGGCTGCGCTTGATGCGGCGGCCGCCGGACTCGCTCATGCCGCGCCAGTTCTTGTAGCTCTCGCTGACCAATTTCCATGTAGGAATGGTGGTGATGGTCTTGTCGAAATTCTGGACCTTGACCGTGTGCAGGGCGATGTCGATGACGTCGCCGTCGGCGTTCATCTGGGGCGCCTCGATCCAGTCGCCGATTCGCACCATGTCGTTGGAGGTCAGCTGAACCGAGGCCACCAGCGACAGGATTGTGTCCTTGAACACCAGCATCAGCACCGCCGCCATGGCCCCCAGACCAGACAGCAGCAGCAGGGGCGAACGCTCGATCAGGGTGGCGATGACCAGAATGGCCGCGATCGCATAGAGCACGATCTTGACCACCTGGATGTAGCCCTTGATGGGCCGGTTCACCGATTCAGGGCGGCGGGAATAGGCGCTGTTGACCACATCCAGCCCGCCCGCGACCGCCAGCACCACGGTCAGGATGATGAAGGCCGACGCCACGTTCTGGATCACCGTCGCCGCATCCGGCGCCAGGTTCGGGATCGCGACCACCCCGTTGTAGATCACCATGGCCGGGGCGATGCGCGCCAGACGGTGCGCCACCGGCGCCATGGGCTCGGCCTCGTCGTCCAGCCCGACAGTTTTCAGCGCCTTGTGGCCGATCCGCAGCAGGACATGACGCACCAGCCAGTCGATCAGCAAGGCGGCCAGAACCAGCAGGATCAGACCGATCGCCGTCTCCAGCAGGGGATAGTCAGCGATCCGGGCGCGCAGGGTGTCCAGGGCGGGCATGGGGTTCCGTTGCGGTCGTACAGAGGCGGGGTGCAGGCCGGGTCATAACAGGCGCGCCGTCCGCAAGGCCACCGCATGGCTGGACTTTCCGTCCCGGGTCGGCTGAAACTGCGTCTCGACATGGGGGCGTCACGACGGGCTTGGGCCAGTCAGGCCCCGCCCGATTCAGCAGAACACGGACGCCTGATGACCGACGCCACGCCGGCCACGCCCAATGGTTCAACCCCTCCCGGAGGCCAGCCGCCGGGCAAGCGCAACCTGTTCACCCGGTTCCTCGATGGCGTGGAATGGCTGGGGAACTGCCTGCCGCACCCGGTGACGCTGTTCTTCCTGCTGGCCGTGGCCATTGTTCTGTTGTCGGGTCTGTTCGGGTCCATGGGCGTGGCGGTGGAGGATCCCCGGCCGCTGGGCGCCTCCGGCCGGTCCGAGGACGGCATGATCCGCGCGGTCAGCCTGATGACCGAGGACGGCCTGCGCCGCATCTTCACCAGCCTGGTCGGCAATTTCACCAGCTTCGCGCCGCTCGGCGTCGTGCTGGTGGCCATGCTGGGCGTGGGCGTGGCGGAGCGCTCGGGCCTGCTGTCCGCGGCCGTGCGCGGCATCGTGCTGGGCGCCTCGCCCAAGGTGGTGACCATGGCCATCGTCTTCGCTGGCGTGCTGTCCAACACAGCGTCCGAGATGGGCTATGTGGTGCTGATCCCGCTGGCGGGGGCGGTCTATTATTCGCTGGGGCGGCATCCGCTGGCGGGCATGGCGGCGGCCTTCGCAGGCGTCTCCGGCGGCTATTCGGCCAACCTTCTGATCGGCACGGTCGACCCGCTGCTGGCCGGGATCACCGAAGAGGCCGCGCGTCTGATCGACCCGACATACGCCGTGACGGCGACGGCCAGCTATTTCTTCATGGTCGTCAGCGTGTTTCTGGTGACCATCATCGGCACGCTGGTCAGCATCTACATCGTGGAGCCCAAGCTGGGCGCCTATGACAAGTCCAAGGCCGATCCCGAGATTCTCAAGGGCGGCTCAATGGACGCCCTGACCGACAAGGAGAAGAAGGGTCTGAAGGTGGCCGGTCTGGCGGTGCTGGGCATTTTCGCGGTCATGGCCCTGACCCTGGTTCCCGACTGGGGCCTGTTGCGAGACCCGGAAACCGGTGACCGCATCCGCTCCCCCTTCTTCAGCGGCTTCGTCACCTGGATCCTGCTGTTCTTCCTGGTGGTGGGCTTCGCCTATGGCCGCACGGTGGGCACCATGAAGAGCGACCGGGATGTGATCGACGGCATGGCCTCGGCCATCTCGACTCTGGGCCTGTATGTGGTGATCGTCTTCTTCGCCGCCCAGTTCGTGGCCTTCTTCGGCTGGTCGAACCTGGGGGCCATCACGGCGGTCAACGGCGCCACCTTCCTGCAGAACAGCGGCCTGACCGGGCCGGCGGTGTTCATCGGCTTCATCCTGATCTGCTGTTTCGTGAACCTGATGATCGGGTCGGCCTCAGCCCAGTGGGCCATGACCGCGCCGATCTTCGTGCCCATGCTGATGCTGATCGGCTATTCGCCAGAGGTGATCCAGACCGCCTACCGGATCGGGGATTCGACCACCAACATCATCACCCCGATGATGAGCTATTTCGGCCTGATCCTGGCGTGGGCGACCCGCTACAACAAGGATGTGGGCATCGGCACCATGATCGCGATGATGCTGCCCTATTCGATCTTCTTCACGATCGGATGGACCATCCTGTTCTTCCTGTGGGTGTTCGGCCTGGGCCTGCCGGTGGGGCCGGGTTCGCCGACCTATTACGCCGGGTGATCAGTCCACGAGGCTGATGGCCGAGAGCAGGCGGCCGAAGTCCGGCTCGCCGCGCTTGAAGGCCCGGCGGTTGGAGAAAAAGCGCGCCTCGTCGATGCAGGTGTCGTGGCCTGTCCACGCCGCCTGCGCCACGCCGGCCTCGGCCAGTCGCCACAGCACGAAGCCGGGCAGGTCGAACAGGCGCTTGTCCGGCGCCGCGCCGGGCCGGAAAAAGCGCTCCGCGCCAGCGTCGTGATGCTCGAACCGTTCCTGAAAATCGGCGCCGACCTCGTAGCTGTCGGGCCCGATACAGGGACCGACCACGGCGACCATGCGCTCGGGAATGGCGCCGAGCGCCTGCATGGCCGCCACCCCGCTGTGGACCACGCCGTTCAGGGCGCCCTTCCATCCCGCGTGCACCGCGCCCACGACCCGGGCGTGGGGGTCGGCCAGCAGGATCGGCGCGCAGTCCGCCGTCAGGGCGCCGCAGACCAGACCGGGCCGGTCCGTCACGACCCCGTCGCCCTCGGGCCGCTGATCGGCCCACGGCGCCTCGGCCACGCGGATGAGGGTGGAGTGGATCTGATAGGCGGTGAAGAGGCGGTCTTCGCCGGCGCCGAACACGGCGGCGCAGCGGCGGCGGTTCTCGCGCACGGTCCGCGGGTCATCGCGGGAGCCCAGACCCACGTTCAGGCTGTCATAGATGCCGGTCGATGCGCCGCCATTGCGCGTGAAGAAGGCGTGGCGGACGCCGGGCAAGTCCAGCAGGGGGTGGGTCAGGTGCTCGGCCACGTCAGCCCTCGAAGCCGGGAATGGATAGGCTCTTGGGCGCGAACACGCAGGCGGCCTTGAACAGGTCGCCCATCTGATCCGGGGCGGTCAGGCGGTGCAGCTGGCGCTCGATCACCGGCGCGGCGTCGGGGCGCGACTGCATCAGCCTCTGCGCACGGGTCTCGACGCCGAGGGCGCGCAGGAAGTCGCCCTGGCCGCGACAGCCGGTGACGTCGGCGCCCGAGCGCACAGCGGCTTCTAGAACCACCGGAAAGTCGGCCCACTGGGTCAGGTCGGCCTCGCCGGGCGTGGACAGGGGGTCGACCTTCTCATGTCGCTTCAGGGCCTGAAGGGTGTCGCCGGGACCGGGCCGGTCCCTGCCGTAGTCGATCAGCAGCGCGGCGCCGGACGCCTCGCGGATCAGGGCGCCCAGATCGCGGCCGAACGCCGCTTGTTGTTCGGAAACCTCGAAAATCTGGCCGGGGCCGATGTCGAATGTGGGCTTGATGAACCCGGCGCTGGGCGCGGTCAGGCCGAAGGTCAGGCCGCCTGAGTCATCCAGCCCCACGCGCCGCTCTGCCCAGCCGGTGTCGGTGCGCAGGAATTGGCGCGCGGGCAGGCAGTCCAGCACCTCGTTGGCGATCAGGATGACCGGGGCGTCAGTTTCCACGTCATGCAGGGATTTCACCCAGCGCAGCTGGCGATCATGCTCGGACAGCCGCCGGGCCTGTGCCTCGCGCAAGGGCGCGCTGGGCTCGATCAGGAGCAGATCACAGGCTTCCAGAAAAGCGGGCGCCAGGCGGGCGGCGCGCAGGGCGTCGTCCATCAGGGTTCCGTCGCCGGGCCCGACCTCCACCAGCCGGAACCGGTCGGGCGCGCCCAGACGGGTCCAGACCTCAACCGCCCACAGGCCGATCAGCTCGCCGAACATCTGACTGACCAGCGGCGCGGTGATGAAATCGCCCCGCGCCCCCAGGTTCGGCCGCGCGGCGTAGTAGCCGCCTTCCGGGTCATGCAGGCAGCGCGTGACATAGTCCGCCACCGTCATCGGTCCGGTCAGGGCGATCTCGCGCCGCAGGCGGTCGATCAGGGCCATGGCGTCACCCGTTCGCGGGCGGTCGGTTCCAGGCCCGCCAGATCAGCCAGCCGCCGATCAGCATCATGGGGATGGACAGCAGCATGCCCATGGTGACGACTCCCTGCAGCGCGTCCGGCATGTGGGCGTCCGGCTCGCGCACCGTCTCAAGCACTGCTCGAGACAGGCCATAACCGACCAGGAAAATACCGGTGACGTAGCCGGGCTTGGCCAGCAGGCGCCATTTCCAGACCGCCAGGACGAGGATCGCGAACAGGACCAGACCTTCCAAGCCGGCCTCATAGAGCTGGCTGGGATGGCGCGGCTCTACGCCCGCCGGGCAGTAGCCGTAGAGCTGCATGATGCGGTCGTTGCAGAAGATCACGCCGAACGGTCCGTCCGTGGGCCGGCCCCACAGTTCGCCGTTGATGAAGTTGGCGATGCGCCCGAAGAACAGGCCGATGGGCGCCACCGGCGCGATCAGATCGCCGAGGGACAACGGATTGATCTTCTGACTGCGCGCGAAGAAGAACAGCGCCAGCGCCACCCCGATCAGGCCGCCGTGGAACGACATGCCGCCGGTCCAGATCTGAAGGATTTCGAGGCGTTCGCCGATGCCCGATCCGGTGAATATCTGCCCCAGCAGATCGGGCCGATAGAACAGGACGTAGCCGATCCGTCCGCCGCCGATGATGCCCAGGGTGATCCACAGCACCAGATCGTCGATCTGCGGTCCGGATACCGGCGGATTACGCGGCGTCCACAGGCTGGTGCGTTTGGCCAGCATGGCTGCGTAGCGCCAGCCCAGCACAATGCCGGCCACATAAGCCAGGGCGTACCAGCGGATGGGCAGGCCCATCGAGCGGCCGAACAGCTCAACGGGACCGATCGTGAACAGGACCGGATCGAATTCGGGAAAGATCACGCGGGACTCCATCGGCTGGGATGGGCTTCGTTTAGCAAGCGTCGCGGGGGCCGTCGCCCCCGTTTTCTCGTCTTCGGGACGACGGGCCGCATCGACATCAAGGTTTCATTCACCATATCGGGCGGAAGGTTAACGGACGCGGCGCGTCCGTTGAGTCGTTTCCAGTCGCCAGGACAGTCCCATGCAGACCCGTAATCCGTTTCTCGATGAGTTCGCCAAGCTGACCACCGGCGCCATGGGCCTGGCCCAGGCGGCGGGCGAGGAGGCCAAAAGCGCCTGGCGCGCCCAGGCCGACCGCTTCGTGGCGGATATGGATTTGGTGCGCCGCGACGAGTTCGATGCGCTGAAGGCCGAGATCGCGGCTCTGCGCGCCGAGGTCGCGGAGCTGAAAAAGCCCGCCAAAACAGCCGCGAAGACGCCTGGAAAGGGAACGTCCACAGCCGGGGCTCGCCCGAAGGACGCAGCCGGTTGAGCCGAATCTGCGAACACGCCTACCGTCCTGACACGGAGCCTGAGTCGCTTCGTCCTCTCACGCCCCCTCAAGGGAATCGGAAGTTTTCATGGACGCACTGACCCCCGACGAGGTCGAAACCCCATACGACCCGCTGGACGTGGTGGAGCATGTGCTGACGGCCGAGAACCTGCCGTTCGACCGCACCGACCAGGGCGACCTGGCGTTCGCCCTGGCGGGCGACTGGAAGGACTACGAGCTGTGGTTCGCCTGGCGGCCCGAGGGCGATTGCCTTCAGTTGTGCTGTTCGCTGGACATCCGGGCTCAGAAGTCGCGGCGCGCTGCGGCCTATGAACTCGCCTCCATGCTGAACCAGCGGGTCTGGCTGGGGCATTTCGAGGTGTGGGCCGAGGACGGCGAGATCGTGTTCCGCCACGCCCTGGCCCTGCCCCACGGCGAGCGGCCGACCCTGGCCCAGGCGGCGTCCATGATCGATGCAGCCATCGATGCGGCCGACCGCTATTTCCCGGCGTTCGATTATCTGATCCGCGGGGGCAGCAGCCCGCGCGACTCCATTGACGCCTGTCTCTTTGAAACGGCTGGAACCGCCTGAGATTTTGACGGATCGACCTGTAATTCTGATCGGCTGCGGACGACTGGGGTCGTCCCTGGTCGAAGGGTGGCTGAAGACCGGCGGGCTGGACCTGCGCGATCTCATCATCGTCACCCCGTCCTCCAAGCCGGTCGCCGAGGCGGCGCGGGACAAGGGCGCGGTGATCAATCCCGGCGACGAGGCGCTGGCCCCCGCGGATCGCGTGATCCTGGGCGTGAAGCCGGCCATGTGGCGTCAGGTGGCGGCCGACATGGACGCAAAGCTGGCGCCGGACGCCCTGATTATCTCCATGATGGCCGGGGTGCGCGCCTCGGCCCTGTCTGAGGGCTTCAAATCCCGCCCCGTGGCGCGCGTCATGCCCACCACCAGCATGGCGGTGGGCGAGGGCGTGGCCTCCATCTGGGCGGAAAACGACGCTGATCTGGACAAGGTGCGCGGCCTGTTCGCGCCGGTGGCCAGGGTGGTCGGGCTGGCCGACGACGGGCTGATGGATGCGGCCACCGCCGTGTCCGGCTCGGGCCAGGCCTATTTTTTCGCCTTCGTGGAAGCGCTCACAAAAGCGGGTGTGGAGCAGGGGCTTTCGCCGGATCAGGCGGCGGCGCTGGCGTCGGGGACGCTGGTCTCCGCCGCCGCCGCCATGAAGCCGGAGGGCGCGCGGGCTGAGGATCTCATCGCGCGCGTGGCTTCGCCCGGCGGCACGACGCGCGCGGCGCTGGACGTGTTCGCCAAGGACGCATCGCTGGAACGTCTGGTGTCCGAAGCCGCCGCCGCCGCGGTCGCCCGGGCGGCGGAGCTGTCCGGAAGCTGAGGCTTACAGCCGGCCCTGGGCCAGACGGCGCGAGAAGCGCATGAAGGCCCGGTCCGCATCCTGCCAGGTGCTCATGTAGCGGGAATCGCGGATGTCGTGGCTGTACCAGTCATGCTGGACTGGGCGCGTCTGGCCGTCGGCGGTGATGACCTCGCCTTCAATGGCGGCGCCGCCGACGCTGAAGCTGCGGATGTAGTCCAGACCCGGCGTATCACTCAGCTGCTGGCGGGTGGGGCGGTTCGGCGCCACGTCGGTCAGCACCAGATTGATGCGGGCGCCGTCGTAGGCGGGGTTGGACGCCAGCTCCCGCTCGAGCCGCGCTTCCAGGGCGCGAGCCTGATCGGCCACTTCCGCCTGGCCCAGCTCCCGGCTGGCTTCGCGATCCAGACGGTCGCCGATGGTGACGGTGACTTCGGGCTGAGCGCTGGCCGCGCCCGCAAGGGCCGCGGCGACGCCCGCGGCGGCGAGGAAGGAAATCGTACGCATGGCAAGCCTCCTGGCGAACCTGAAGTGACAGCCCCTCAGGGGTGAAGATGCGCTCGATCCGTCGGTTGCGCCAGAGGGGGTGCGCGACAATGTGATCAGCCGGGCAACACCTCAACCGGGAAGGCGGATCACCGCTTTCAGTCCGCCCAGATCGCTGGCGTCCAGGGTGATGTCGCCGCCGTGGCTGCGGGCCACGTCGCGGGCGATGGCCAAGCCCAGGCCGACCCCTTTGGTGTTCTGGTTGCGTGCGTCGTCCAGCCGGGAGAAGGGGCGAAAGGCGTCCTCGCGCTGCGCCTCGGGAATGCCGGGGCCGTCATCCTCAACCGCGATCTCCAGTTCGCCGCCGGCCCGGCGAAGCGACAGGCGGACGCGTCCCCCGTGATCCGCCGCGTTGCCGGCCAGATTGGTCAGGGCCCGGCGAAAGGCCAGGGGACGGACCATCGCCTGAACAGGGTCTTCCGGAGCGGCTATCTCGACCCCGGCGCCGCGCTTCCTGACCTGGGCGCCGACGGCTTCCAGCAGGGTTTTCAGGTCGATGGATTGCGGCGCCTCGCCCGCCTCGCCGCGGGCGAAGGCCAGATACTCGTCGATCATGTGCTCCATTTCGTCCAGATCGCCCAGCATGGCCCGGGTGCGCCGGGTCTGGTCCGCCAGGGCCAGCTCGAGCCGGAGGCGCGTCAGCGGCGTGCGCAGGTCGTGGCTGACCGAAGCCAGCAGCACGGTGCGCTGTTCGATGTGGCGCTGGATCCGCTCGCGCATGTCCATGAAGGCCCGGGCGGCCGAGCGCACTTCACGCGCGCCCGACGGGCGAAAGCGGGGTGCGTCGATGCCCCGGCCGAAATCCTCTGCGGCCTCGGACAACCGCTCGATGGCGCGTACCTGGTTGCGGATGAACAGGATCGCCACGGACATCAGCAACACCGTGGCCAGGGTCAGCCACAACACGAAGATATGACCCTGGGTCGCCACGGCCCGCTCGCGCGGCGCGATGATGCGCAGGACGCCCTGGGGCTGTTGAACCTGGATGTCCACATAGGCGGGGTAGCTGGTGGTGCTGAACCAGAACGGATCGTCCAGTCTGGAATCCAGGGCGTCGTTCAAGGTGCGGTCCACTACCCCGAAGACGCTGGAGTCCCGCTCTCGCGGCAGGGTCCGGCCCTCCTGCAAGGCGATGGACAACTGCATGGAGCGCTCCGCCCGGTCCGCTATGGCCGCCAGGTTCGAGGCCGACGGGTCGTCGCGGTAGCTTTCCACCGCCCAGGCGATTTCCCCGGCCAGCCCCTCGGACAGGCGTGCGGTCACGGTCTGCCAGTGGGCGTCGAAAAACGCCCAGGTCACCGCCACCTGCATCAGGAAGACGGGCAGGATGATGATGAGAAGCGAACGACCCCAAAGGGAACTGGGCAACCGCCGCCTGAGGAACCGTCCCCAGAACCGGGGCCAGTAGCGCCAGGAATGCCCCCCGGACGGGCTCATCAGTCCGGCGCCAGCATATAACCGACGCCCCGCACCGTCTGCAGATAGCGGGGGTTCTTGGGATCCTTCTCCAGCTTGCGGCGCAGGCGCGTCACCTGCACGTCCACGGCGCGACCCGTGATGTCGGCGGTGTCCGAGGCCAGCTGCATGCGCTCCACCGGCGCATGGGCGCTCTGGGCCAGGGTCTTGAGCAGCTGGGCCTCGGCCTCGGTCAGACGCTGGGGCGCGCCGTCGCGGGTCAGCTCCAGCCGCTCCATGTTGAACAGGGCGTCGCCCAGCCGGACCTCCTTGGGCCCGATGGGCTTGGTGCCGCTGCGGCGCAGGATGGCGTCGATGCGCAGGCGCAGCTCGCGCGGATCAAAGGGCTTGGACATGTAGTCGTCCGCCCCGCGCGACAGCCCCTCGATGCGGTCGTCGGCGTCGCCCTTGGCGGTCAGCAGCATGACGGGGGTGTTCGAGGTGGCGGCCTTGGACCGCACCCAGCTGGTCAGGGACAGGCCGTCCTCGCCCGGCATCATGATGTCCAGCACCACCAGATCGAATTCCAGCAGCTCCATCAGCCGCCGCGCGGCGGCGGCGTGCGCCGCCCCGGTGACCCGGAACCCTTCGCGGGCCAGATATTCCTTCAGCAGTTCGCGGATGCGGTCGTCGTCGTCCACGACCAGCAGGTGGCGCCCCTCGCCGGGGGCGGCCACGGGGCCGGAACGACCCGATCCGGCATGGGAATCCGACGCGCTCACCGAACCCCTCCGCGCGGCGAGGCGTTGACCTGAGCGGCCGCGCCCGTTCTAAACGGAGAATCGGTGCAGGAGATTTTACTCAATGACGTTCGTTCCCTTCGACGATCGTGACGGCTGGATCTGGATGGACGGCGACTTCGTGCCCTGGCGGGAAGCGAATACGCACGTTCTGACCCACGGCCTACACTACGCCTCTTCCGTGTTTGAAGGCGAGCGTATGTATGACGGGGAAATCTTCAAGATCACAGAGCATTCCGAGCGTCTGCACCGGTCCGCCGGCATGCTGGACTTCGAGATTCCGTTCAGCGTCGCCGAACTGGACGCGGCCAAGCGGGCCACCTGCGAAAAGGCGGGCCTGACCGACTGCTACATCCGCGCCGTGGCCTTCCGCGGCCCGGAGCAGCTGAGCGTCTCCGCCTTCCCCAACAAGACCCGCATGGCCATCGCCGCCTGGGAATGGCCCAGCTATTTCGACGCCGAGACCAAGCTGAAGGGCATCCGGCTGGAGTGGGCCAAATGGCGCCGCCCCGACCCGGCCACCGCCCCTTCGGCGGCCAAGGCGGCGGGCCTGTACATGATCTGCACCCTGTCCAAGATGGCGGCCGAGAAGAACGGCTTCGCCGACGCCATGATGCTGGACTGGCGCGGCTATGTGGCCGAAGCCACCGGCGCCAACGTGTTCTTCGTACAGGACGGCGTCCTGCACACCCCGCCCACCGACGCCATCCTCGACGGCATTACCCGCCGCACGGTCATTGATCTGGCGAAGGCCAAGGGCATCGAGGTCGTCGTCCGCCACATCCGCCCCGAGGAGCTGTCCGGCTTCACCGAATGCTTCCTCACCGGCACCGCCGCCGAGGTCACCCCCGTGGGCCAGATCGGCGAGTATGGCTTCACGCCGGGCGAACTGAGCCTGGGGCTGATGGAGGACTACGGGCGGCTGGTGCGGCGCCAGGGGTAGGGCGGGGGAGATCTGCAAGCCTCAGACGTCGATGACAGCAGCATCCGCCTCGGCGGCGATGGCGGCGGCGATACGCTGTTCGATCTCGGCATACAGGTCGACCTCCGCATCGCCTGCGTCTAGGGTCACGACCAGACTGTATCGGGCTAGGCGGTCGGAGACCTCCGGCCGACGGGACATCTTCCACCAGCCGCCGACGGGATAGATCGCCAGACAGTCCCGGTCGATCAAATCCGCAGCCGCGCACCGCCACTCATCGGTATGCAACGATCCAGCGGAGACGGACTTGGCTCCGAATAGACGGTCGTTGTCGGCACCAGTTAGATCAAGGTCCTCGTCGGGCGTCTCTGCTAGGGCATTAACCCGGCTCTGGAAATGTGCAGTGGTCTCGCCCCGTTTGCGCAGGTCGAAACGCAGGCCGTACGAGCGGTACCGGGCCGGGGCGAGCGGAGCGTCCGCGCTCGGATTGGGGTCGATGAAGTAGGACAGGGTGACCCTCAACCGGACTTCGTTTTCCGCCAGAAGTGCCAAGGCGTCGCGAGGCCATGGCAGAGCGTAGAAGTGGAAGGCATTCATTCGCACGCTGCCGCCGTCCCTGCGAAAGGGCTGGATAGAGGCTTGGGAGACCAAGGCCAGATCGGCGCTGCGTGAGCGTTTGGCGCGCTCAAGACTCGGCCGGCCATAGCCGAGCCGCCGCGCCAGCGTCATGCGTTCCGTTTTGCCAGCGAGAGCCCGAAACTGCGCCAGCATTGGCGGCGTCCATTCTGCGCCGTGGACCATCAGAGCGCGCACCGTCTCAGGCCAGTAGTCTGGATTATCGGCCAAAAGGCGCGCGGCCATGCCAGCGGCCTGCGCCGCCGCAGCGCTCGTAGCCCAGGATGTGCTCAGCGGTTCTTGGGTCACCCGGTGACCGGTCGTCAGCATCGACAGAGAGTCCAAGCCGCTCCAGTGGCTCTGGTCGAAAGGATCGACCGCACGGTTACCCGCTTCGAAGAGGAGTTCGGGCTTGATCGGCGAGACGCCGCGATGCCAGCTCGCCGAGACCCGGCTGTAGGGGCTCAGCTCTGCTACCCCGGCGGCCGTTGTCCAGTGGGCTCGGGCCGGCTCGGCGATGACGGCCTTGTCGGTCATGCCTCCGATCGTAAGGGCGTTCCAAGCCTGACCCGGATCCTCGATCTCATGACTGTCCCGGTCCTCCATCGCCTCGTCGTTTAAGCCGTCTGGAACGTTCCCGGCGGCGATGATGAAAAGCCGGTGATGACGCTTTTCGACATTTTCGACCAAGGAGTCCGCAGCAGACTGGTCGATAGCGGCGGACCAGCTTGACGCGCGGGGGCCGGCGACGGACGGTTGCCCGAGGGCTAGGCAGAAAACCCGCGGGCGCTCGGGCGCTGCAATCTCGGGCAGGGCCACTGCTTGCTGGGTTACGAGGCCGAGGCTTGCAGGCGCGTTCGCAGGGAAGCCATGCGGTGGAAGCAGCTTGACGGACTCAAGGCCCACGTCGAGCACCACGGGAGTCACGGCCTGCAGGGACGTGGTCAAGTCGCCATATAGGGCCAGCCCCGCCAGTTCGGTTCCGTGCCCAACATCGTCATCCACCCCCCAGTCCGCATGAACGGAGTGGAGGTCGCCGGCTGCCAGCATGGTCGACAGAAGAGGATGGGCCCGGTTTACCCCAGTATCCAGAAGACAGATCGCGGGCGAAGTGGCGGACCGTCCGTCCTGAATAAGGTCTAGAAAGGCGTCGATCCAGCCGTCTTGGTCGGCCCTCGGCTCGCCCTTGAAATACGCCGCGGTGTCACGTCCAAGCCGCAACTCCGCGACACTGTCGACGCCGCTGACGAGCCGGGCCATCTGGGCGGCGTTGGCGAAGACGAAAACCACGGTGCGCTCAGGGAAGGTCAGCCGGTCGGCCGAGACCGGCAGTTCGAGGTGCGCCGCCTTCGCTTCAAGGTTGTGGATGCGGTCCGGCCAACACCAGCACTCCCACCACTGTGGCGCATCGCCCTCAGGCATTTCGCGGTCGTCAATCCAGAGGTCGGCTAGTCGGGCTGCGGAAAACCGATCGATCGCGACGAAACGGCTTTCGTTCTGTTGCGTGCGGCCGGTTGTCGGCGCGCCGTAGCCCGTGATCTTCTCCTCCAGAAAGGCCCTGGCCTTGTCGGGCACAAAGACGGTGCCGACGGCCCGGCCCTCATCGTCCCGACTAGCGGCCGCCAGCCGGAGCCCTTCGCGCTTCCACTCCAGAGACGGCAGGGGCGCATCAACCGCAGTTTCGAAAGCGATATAGGCACCCGGCTCGCCCACCGGGGCTTCGCGCTGGAACAAAAGACCGTCGGCGTCCGCCCATGCGCTGGCCAAGTCTCTCTTAAGGTCCTCGGCGTGCTGCCCGAACGCGCGGCCGTAGGTGTTTCTGTTACCGCCGCCGCCCTTGGGGCGCTGATAGGGGGCTTCGGTGGCAAAGCGGTCGATGCGTAGGTGAGGTCGGAGCACGGGGCACCTTCAGATTCGTCGTCCGACCGTGAAGCTGCACCTATTCGTTGAACAAGTCAGCCATGACTTCACGCATGGCGCGACGCGCTTCGAGCGCTGTTATAAGAGATGGCTGATCGACCGTCTTGCGATTGCTGAGGATGGCTTCACGAAGCGCTTCTTCGACGGCTCGTGATACCTCGCCATGACTGAGCCCGTGCGCGGCTTCGCCAATCCGATCCCATTTCAGCGACCGGCTCGCGCGGCCGCCGAGGCGACGCTTGACGATGTCGCGCACCCCCGCTTCATCCGGAAGACCATATTCGACAATCTCGTCAAAGCGACGGATTAGAGCGCGGTCCAGCAACTCCGGATGATTGGTCGCCGCGACGATGACGCTGTCCGTCGCATTGGGCTCTTCAAGGAACTGCAGGAAGGAATTGAGGATTCGGCGAACCTCGCCGACGTCGTTGCCTGCCGAGCGCTTGCCACCAATCGCATCGAACTCGTCGAAAAGATATACGCCGCGCATCTGCGCGATCTGATCGAAAACGGTTCTGAGCTTAGTGGCGCTGTCTCCGAGAAAACGGGTGATGACGGCGTCTAGCCGGATCGTGAACAGAGGCAGACTAAGCTCGCCGGCTAAGGCACTCGCCGTCAGGGTCTTTCCGGAGCCGGGAGGGCCGACGAGCAGGATCTTGGAGCTCGGACGAAGAGCGTGCTCGCGCAAGCGACCGCGGGACGTCTGCTGGCGGACCATCCGATCCAGCCGCTCGCGAACCATCGGCGTGAGGGTCATCTCGTTCACCCGCGCCTTCGGCGACGCGACCGTAACGAGCTCCTCAAGATCTCCTCGGGGCTTCGCCAGCTGGGTGGCACCCACGGCTGTGATCGCTGTATCACCAGCATTCCTAAGTCGGGGGCGATCAAGCAGCTTCTTCATAGTCGCAGCGGTCTTGGTATGCCCCTGACGTGCCTCAGCTGCCGCGATCTGCAGCGCGACTGTTCTGACTTGTTCGCTATCGCCTTCGAGATGGCCGGCGAGCAGCGCGATGACCTGGTTGGCGGCGGGCATGGGTCCGAGTCTTTGGCTAGCGTGAACGCACTGTAGACCATGGCTGAGAAGACGTTAACGCGCCTTCAAGCGAATTACGGCGGCAGATAACCCAAAGTGCGTCGAATGGCGACAGGGCTTGTCCGTCACACCCCCCCCTCACTCCCCCGCCAGCCGGATGATCACGTCGTCCACCTGAACGCCGCCGCGGTCGATGACCAGGTTCTGGTAGTTGCGCTGGCCGTCGGCGGTCTCGGCCTCCACGTCGGCCACTTCCACGCGGAACTGCTGGCGCAGGTAGGTGGACAGTTCGCCGGCGGTGACCAGATCGTCGCCGTTCTCGTCGGCGGTTCCGTCCAGGCCCGTGCGCAGGAAGTGGGACAGGTAGCCCCCGGCCTGGAACTTGTCGGCCACGGCGCTGGTCAGGTCTTCCTCTGAACTGAACACGCCCATGACGCCGGGTCGGGTGATGATGTCGCGGGCGAAGCCGCCGCTGTAGCAGGCGTCGATCACCAGCAGGGACAGGCGCGCGTCCACGGTGTCGAACAGGGCCGCCAGTTCGTCGTCGGACAGGTCCCCGTCGTACAGGGACAGCAGCTCGCTCTGGCCGTCCAGCTCGGCGGGGTCGTCGCTGTCCTCCTGCACGCCGTGGCCCGAGAAGAAGAAGATGAACAGGTCGTCGGGCCCCGCCCGGGCGGCCACCTGCTCGAAGGCGGCGGTGACGGAGGCCCGGGTGGCCTGGGCGTTGGTCAGCACGATGCTGGCGGGGTTCAGCACGCCCTGACGGGCCAGCTCCTCCTCCAGCTTGACCGCGTCCTCGTCGGTGAAGGGCAGGTCGTTGTGGTCGCCCGGATAGTCGGACACGCCCACCATGACGGCGAACACCCGCTGGCCGGACTCCACCACGCGCTGGCGCTCGGACTCCTGACCCTGGGCCACCGACAGGGTGTAGCGGCCCGTCTCGCCGGGCGCGAAGCTGGTGACCTGAACGGTGTATTCGCCGTCCTCGGCCAGCACCTCGTTCAGGCGGGCGTTGGTGCCGTCTGGCCCGTCGTCGTTGTCCATCTGGTCGCCGGTGGGCGGGCTGAGCATCAGATAGGTGTCGAACTCGTCCGACACGGCGTCGATGGCCACCCGCTGTCCGCGTTCGCCGATGAAGCTGTAGCTGTCGGTGTACTCGCCGGAGTTCAGCTGGGAGTCGCCCGGGGCCAGGGCGGCGGTGATGGTGTCGCCGATGGACAGGCGGCCGCCGGACGGGGCGGCCTGTTCGCTGCGGACGTCCGTGTCCGCCACGTCCGCGCCCGCCGGCGCCACGCTGAGGCGATAGTCGCCGGATTCGCCCGGCGCATAGCTGGTGGCGGTGATCTCATAGACCCCGTCCGCCGGCAGGGTCGTGACGATGCGGCTGTCCAGCCCGCCGGCCGGATCGTCGTCGTTGAAGGTTGAGAAATCCCCCGGCCCCGTGACCATCAGGAAGGGGTCGAACTGTTCGGAGATCAGGGCGATCTGGACGCGCTCGCCGGCCCGGCCGTTCAGGGTGAAGGTGTTCACATATTCGCCGCTGCGCAGCTGGGCGTCGCCGTCCTGCAGACGTCCGCGCACGTGGGCGCCGACCTCGATCGTGCCGGTGACCTGGCCCGGCGCCGGTTCGGGCCGGGACGCCGCCTCGCCCGCCCGTGTCACGCTGAGGCTGTAGCGTCCGCTTTCGCCGGGCGCGTAGCTGGTGGCCGTGATTTCCACCTCTCCGTCCTCGGGGAAGACGAAGTCCAGCCGGCTGTCCAGGCTGCCGCGCTGCATGGAATCGTCATCGTTGTCCTCGGACAGGCCCAGGCCGCGCACCATCAGATACGGATCGAAATCGCTGGACGACAGCCGCACCGCGACCCGCTCGCCGCGCCGTCCGCGCAGGGTCCAGCCGTCGCGGAACTCGCCGGAATCCAGCCGGTCGTCGCCGGACGTCAGGCTGCCGCTGAGCGTCTGACCCGGTTCGATACGCCCGCCGCCCGGATTGCCGCCCGCCGGCGACTGCGCGCCGTCGATTACGGAAATCTGATAGGCGCCGGTCTCGCCGGGCGCATAGCTGGTTGCCACGATGCGGTAACGGCCCGACACGGGCAGGCGCACGTCCAGCCGGGCGTTCAGGTCTTCGGCGTCCGCGTCGTCGTTCTGGTCGCTGAAGCCCCCGGGGCCGTCGATCATCAGGTAGGGGTCCACCGCGCCCGAGTTCATCAGAATGGTCAGGCGGTCGCCGCCGCGCCCCTCAAGTTCATAGACATCCATGAACTCGCCGCTGTTCAGCCGCGCATCGCCCGCCGACAGTTGGCCGTTCAGGGTCACGCCCGGCCGCAGCATCTGCTGGGCCTGGGCCGCGGCCGGAAACGTCAGGCCCAGCGCCAGCGCCGCGATGAGTGTGGTGGTCTTCATGTCATGCCCCGATCTGAACAGCCGCGCACAGCCTAGCTTGCCGCGGGGCGGCGGCAAAGCTGTCGGAATCCGACGGCGCTCACCAGCGCAGGGCGTGCCGTCCCAGCAGCGCGCCGATCCCGCCGCACAGCAGCACGCCCAGCGCATACCAGGTGGCCACGAAGGCGGCGGTCGCCTCGGGGCAATGCAGACCATAGGCGGTGGCGCCCAGGGCCCCCGTCAGCACGCCCATGGCGGCCCCGGCCCGCGCCGGACGGGTGGGGGCCAGCCCCCGCGCCGACAGCCAGATGAAGGGGGCGGCGAAGACGGACACCCTCAGGATGTTGACGGAGCAGTACCGCCAGGTGTCCCCCAGCCAGACCTCCATCCGGGCCTCCGGCGTAGACAGCAGGATTTCCACGGCGCCCGCCAGGACGGCTGCGCCGACGATCGCGGCCAGCGCCAGGGCCGGCGCCTGCGCCGAGGCGCCCGGGCGCCCCAGCCGCACCACCAGCCATCCGCCGGCCACGGCCAGAGCGGCCGTGTACGCGGCCTTGGCCCAGAACGCGGGGCCCTGGACGGCGGCGCCGAGATCCGGGCGCATGCCGAGCAGGAACAGCACCGCCAGTACGGCGGCCGCAGCGGCGACCATCAGGGCGGCCAGGTTGAGCCGCGCGGGCCGCACCGGCTCGGCGCCGGCGCCCAGGGCGTCGATCAGGTCGTCAGTCTTCATGGGGGGTCACGCTGGCGGTCAGGGTCCTCATGGCCCGGTGGACGCTGACCTTGGCCGCGCCCTCGGTGAAGCCGTTCCTGCGCGCGGCCTCGGCCACGCTGAAGCCGGCCAGGCGCACGTCCTCGATCAACCGGCGCTGGCGCGCGGGCAGGATGGACAGGACCCGCGACAGGTCGCGCCGCGCCACGCCTTCCTCGGCGGTTTCAGATGCCCAAAGCACGTCCTGATGGTCCTCCAGCGGCACGGTGACGCGCCGCCCCTGGCGACGCAGATGATCGATCAGCTTGTAGCGCGCGATGGCGTAGCACCACGCCCCCACGCTCTGGTCCGGCTGAAACGTGGCGCGCTTGGCGTGGATGGCGATCAGGGTTTCCTGAACCAGATCCTCGGCGTCGGCCTCGCAGTCGAACAATCGTCGCCGGAAGAAGGCCCGCAGGGGGGCCCGCAGGTCCATCAACAGGCTGCGCCAGGCCGTGGCGTCACCCGCCAGACCCGCCTGCATCAACCGCCTCAGATGGACTTCACGTTCGGCCACGATTGGTCCTGAGTTCGTCCGACGAGACCAAAGGTTACACCGCAGCCGAAAAAAAGCAGGCCGACATTTTTTTCACGCCGGCCGTAACCTCCGGCGGTCGGGGATCGAACCCGGTGATGTCGGACCGCCCCGGTTCCGATCGCACCAAGGAGACCCCCATGAACCGTACCCTTATCCTTACCGGCGCCGCCGCCCTGATGACCGTCGGCGCCGGCGTCGCCGCCGCCCAATCCGGCGGGCAGACCGCCGAAGGCGCCCAGCGCGGCGAGATGGAACGCTGCTACGGCGTTTCGCGCGCCGGCCAGAACGACTGCGCCGCCGGACCGGGCACCAGCTGCTCCGGCACCTCGACCCGCGACTGGCAGGGCAACGCCTGGAAGTATGTGGCCAAGGGCACCTGCACCTCCATCGAGACGCCGCGCGGCAACGGCTCACTGACGCCGATCAACCGCTGATTCCGCGAGACCGCCCATGCACCCCACCGCCGGACTGGGCCTGAAGCCCCAGCACTACAGCGAGGCTCTGGCCTGTCCGGCGCCCGGTCTGTGGTTCGAGGTTCATCCCGAGAACTACATGGTCCAGGGCGGGCCGCGGCTGGGCTGGCTGGCGGCGATCCGCGAGCGGCATCCCCTGTCCCTGCACGGGGTGGGGATGTCGCTGGCCGGCGCCGAACCACCCGACGCCGTCCACCTCAAGGCGCTCAGGGCGCTGATCGACCGGTTCGAGCCGTTCGTGGTGTCCGAACACCTGGCCTGGTCCCGTCACGCGGGCGCCTACCATCCCGATCTTCTGCCTTTCCCACGGACCCGGGCGCTGCTGGATCGCATCTGCGACCATGTGGACGCGGCGCAGGACGTGCTGGGCCGCCGGCTGCTGATCGAGAACCCGTCGCTTTATCTGACGCTGACGGGCCACGAGATGGACGAGGTCGAGTTCCTTGCGGCGCTGGCCAGGCGCACCGGCTGCGGCCTGCTGCTGGACGTGAACAATGTCCATGTGAGCGCCCACAATCTGGGCTTCGACCCCGTGGCGTATCTGGATGCCGTCCCCGCCGGGCTTATCGGAGAGGTTCATCTGGCGGGGTGCGCCCCTGATCCGCAGTGGGGAGAGGCGCTGCTGATCGACAGCCACGCCGCGCCTGTGTCCGAGGATGTCTGGGCCCTTTACGCGCGGCTGATTGCGCGCGTCGGGGCGAAGCCGACCCTCATCGAACGGGACGCCGACCTGCCGCCCTTCGATCATCTGCTGGCCGAGCGGGACCGCGCGCATGGGCTGTTGAGCGCCGCGCGGGAGCGGAGCGTGATCCATGTCTGACTTCCATGACGCCTTTCACCGGGCCCTGGACGGCCCGCCGGACGGATTGTCGCCCTGGCTGACGCTGGACGCGCGCGGTCTGGCTGGGCTGTCGGTCTATCGCAACACCGCCACGCGGGGCCGGATCGAGGCGCTGGCTGCCAACTATCCCACTGTGGTTCAGGTCGTCGGTGAGGAATGGTTCACCGGGGCGGCCCGGGCCTTCGGGCGCCAGCACCCCGAAGCCGACGCCGTGCTGGCGGCCTGCGGCGAGGCCTTTCCGTCCTTCCTGACCACGTTCCCGCCCGCGCAGTCGCTGCCCTATCTGGCCCCGATGGCGCGGCTGGATCGCGCATGGACCGAGGCCCATCTGGCGCCGGACGACGGGCCGGGCCCGCTTCATCCCTCGGCGCGCCTGTTTCGCTTTGGCTGGAGCGTTCCGGCCCTATGGCTGGCGCACCGCTATCCCGATCAGTCCGGCGCCGCCATGCGCTGGGCGCCGGAGACGCAGGCCATCCTGATCCACAGGCCGCAAGACGGGGTCCGCGCCCGTCTGCTGACCGAGGCCGAGTGGACCGTGCTCGACTCTATCCGCCGTGGACTGACCCGCGGCGCCGTCATGGCCCGCGTGCTGATCGAGCATCCGCATCGGGACTACGCCGATCTCATGGCCGAGCTGACGGCCTGGGGCGTCCTTTATTCTCAACCGGAGCAGACCCCATGACCGCCGCCGCGCGCACACTGAACTTTTCCTTTTCCGCTCTGCACGCCCGTCTCGAAACGCTGGCGCCGCACAGCCTTCTGGCCCTCGTCATGCGCCTTGGCGTCGCGGCGGTCTTCTTCATTTCTGGCCGAACGAAGGTGGAAGGGGTCATCACCTTGACCGACACCACCTTCTTCCTGTTCGCCGAGGAATACCGGGTTCCGCTGTTGTCCCCGGAAACCGCGGCCTATCTGGCCACCTGGGCCGAGCACCTGTTTCCGTTGCTGCTGGTGCTGGGACTGTTCACGCGGTTTTCCGCCCTGGCCCTGTTCGGCATGACCCTGGTGATCCAGTTGTTCGTCATCCCCGCCGGGTGGCCTGCCCATCTGATGTGGGCAGGTCCCATGCTTTACCTGATCTCGCGAGGTCCCGGCGCCTGGAGTCTGGACCGGCTGACAGGTCTGGAACGTCCCTCCGGCGCATGATCCGCTTGCACCCCGCGCGTCGGCCGCTACAGGGAGGGACGCGCGCGGGGAGCCTTGCCGATGTTCAGCCTTCTGAATCTCCAGAGCCTGCTGGGTCTGGCCGTCATCATCGGCCTCTGCTGGGCGTTGTCGGAGAACCGGCGGGCCTTTCCGTGGAAGCTGGCGCTGGGCGCCGTGGCGGTTCAGACGGCCATCATCCTGATCGTGTTCGGGGTGCCGGGGGCCGAAGTGGGGCTGGCGGTGATTTCCGGCGCGGTGGAGGGGCTGGCGGCCGCCACCCGGCGCGGGGCCCAGTTCATCTTCGGCTATCTGGCGGGCGGGGATCAGCCCTATTCGGTGGAGAACCAGGGCGCCCTGTTCGTGTTCGCCTTTCAGGTGCTGCCGCTGATCCTGGTGATCTCGGCCCTGTCGGCCCTGCTGTGGCACTGGAAGATCCTGAAGTGGATCACCCGGGGCTTCGGCCTGCTGTTCCAGAAGTCCATGGGGCTGGGCGGCGCCTCGGCCCTGGCGGTGGCGTCCAACATCTTCCTGGGCATGATCGAGAGCCCCATCGTCATCCGCGCCTATCTGGACAAGCTGACCCGGTCGGAGATCTTCCTGCTGATGACGGTGGGTTTCTCCACCGTGGCCGGCTCGACCATGGTGGCCTACGCCACCATTCTGGCGCCGGTGCTGCCCAATGCGGCCGGCCACGTTCTGGTGGCGTCCATCGTCTCCGCCCCGGCGGGCGTGCTGCTGGCCCGCATACTGGTGCCGGAAAAGCCGGGGGAGGGCGGCGCCTACGCCGAATACGACTCGGCCCTGAAATACGACAGCGCCATCGACGCCATCTCAAAGGGCACCGCCGATGGGCTGATGGTGGTGCTGAACATCTCGGCCATCCTGATCGTGTTCGTGGCGCTGATGACCCTGATCAACATGATGATCGGCGGTTTCTGGCTGTTGGGCGAGCCGGTGACGGTGGAGCGCCTGCTGGGCTTCGTCTTCGCGCCGCTGGCGTGGGCCACGGGGGTGCAGTGGAACGAAGCGGGGACCGCCGGCTGGCTCTTGGGGGTCAAGCTGACCCTGACCGAGTTCGTGGCCTTCATCGAGCTGGGCGCCATCCCCGACGGCGAGATCAGCGAGCGCACCCGCCGACTGATGACCTATGCCCTGTGCGGCTTCGCCAACATCGGCTCGGTGGGCATCTCGGTCACCGGCCTGTCCATCCTGATCCCGGAGCGGCGCGAGATGGTGCTGGGCCTGGTCTGGAAGGCGCTGATGGCCGGATTCCTGGCGACCCTGGTCACCACCTCGGTGGTCGGCGCCTTGCCGGACAGCATCTTCACCGGTTAGGTTTCGAAAGGAAACGAACCGGAGGGCGACCCATGAAGCTCTATGACACCCAACGCGCGCCCAACCCGCGCCGCGTCCGCTGGCTGATGGCGGAAAAGGGCATTGAGGACATCGAGATCGTCCAGGTGGACCTGCTTTCCGGTCAGCACCGCACGCCCGAGTATCGCGCCAAGGTGGGCGCGCCGCACGTGCCGGCGCTGGAGCTGGACGACGGGACCTGCATCTCGGAATCCATCGCCATCTGCCGCTATCTGGAGGCGCTGCATCCCGAGCCGAACCTGTTCGGGCGGGACCCGCGGGAGCAGGCGGAGATCGAGATGTGGACCCGCCGGGTGGAGATGTATCTGTCCACGCCCATGATGCTGACGGTGCGCTTCACCCATCCGGCGCTGGCCGCGCTGGAAGAGCCCAAGCCCGAGGTGGCCGCCTACAACCGCGACGGCGCCGAGCGCTATATGAGGACGCTGGACCACCGTCTGGCTGACCGGGAGTTCATCGCCGCGGACCGCTTCACCATCGCCGACATTGTGGCGGCGACGGGTGTGGATTTCGGAAGGTTGATCAAGTACCGCCCGCCGGAAGAATACGGGCACTTCAACCGCTGGCTGGAGGCCTGCCGCGCTCGCCCGGCGGCGAAGGCGGGGCTGTGAGCGTCATGCAACCAAAGCTTACAATGTTGGCCTAGCCAGGTTAGCTTATCTGGATGGCCGTCACCGCGAACATCCACGACGCAAAGACCAATCTGTCGAAGCTGATCGAGCGCGCCGTCGCCGGCGAGGAGGTCATCATCGCCAAGGCGGGTAAACCGGTGGTGCGACTGCAACCTGTCGAGATCGCCAAGCCGAAGGGCAGGCGGGGAATCCTCGGGTCGCGAAGGGGGCAGATCAAATACGCACCCGACTGGGACAGCCCGGAGACGAACGCCGAGATCGAGCGGCTGTTTTATGGCGATGAGGCGGATGAGCCGCCTTTGCGCGGCTTCGCGGAAGAGTGAAGCTTCTGCTCGACACCAATGTCATCCTGTGGATGCTGGATGATCCGGAAAGGCTGTCGTCACTCGCGCGGGATGCGATTGATGACGCCTCCAACACCCTCATGGTCAGCACCGTCTCAATCCTTGAGGTGGCCATCAAACTGTCCACCGGAAAGCTGCAGATCGCCTACGACCTGCTGGAAGCCGTGGTGGAAGAGGGTTGCGAGATTCTCGAGGTGAAGGCGGAGCATGCCTGGACGGTCAGGAGTTTGCCACTGATCCACCGCGATCCTTTCGACCGGCTGCTGGTCGCCCAGGCGATCTGCGAAAAGGTCGTCATGGTCACGAGCGACCGGACCCTGCCTCGCTACGGCGCGCCCATCCTGCGCGCCTGACCTCAGGCCCTCGGCGTGAACTTCTTGATGACGCCGGAGAAGGTCATGAGGGTGCGGCCGCCCGTCTGGATCTGGCCGCGCACGAAGATCAGCGAGCCGCCCGCGCGCACCACCTCGCCGGTGGCCTCCACCAGTTCGCCCACATGGGCGCCGTCGATGAAGGTGGAGTCCAGCTGCACCGTCACCCCCGACTTGCCCTCCATCTCCTGATAGGCGGTCTGGAACAGGGCGATGTCGGCGAAGGTCATGAGGCACCCGCCGTGCATGCGCCCGCCCGCGTTCATGTGCTTGGGCTCGGCCCGGAAGGCGCAGCGCATCTGGCCGTCGGGGTCCGGCTTGAAATAGAACGGGCCCACCACCTGGTCGAAGGTGCCGTGCAGGTCATAGGTCTGCCAGCCGGCGAATTCGCCCTCGCTCACCGTGATCTTCTCGACCATCCTCAATCTCCGACTCGAAATATCTTTTGCAGCGCAGCATATAGGCCCGATGACCGATCCAATCGAGAGCGCCATCTTCGATCACCTGAACCGGCTGGCGCCCGGAAAGTCCATCGAGCCGTCCGACGTGGCCAAGGAACTGCAGCCCGAACAGTGGCAGCGCATGCTGCCCAAGGTGCGCGGCGTGGCCGTGGGCCTGGCCCGCGAAGGCCGGCTGATCATCACCAAGAAGGGCAAGCCGGTCGATCCGAACGCCTTCAAGGGCGTTATCCGGCTGAAGCTGCCGGACGCCCCTGGAGATGATGACCCCGCCTGACCTGAACGCTGTCCTCGCCGAGATCCGCGCCTGCCGCGCCTGCGCCGGCGAGCTGGCGCACGAGCCCCGACCGGTGGTCATGGTGGCGCCGGAGACGCGCCTGCTGATCTGCGGCCAGGCGCCGGGGCGGCGGGTGCATGAGAGCGGCGCGCCCTTCACCGACGCCTCCGGCGACCGGCTGCGTGACTGGATGGGCGTGGATTCGGAGACCTTCTACGGCGATCCGCGTATCGGCGTGGCGGCCCAGGCTTTCTGCTATCCCGGCACGGCGGTCGGGGGCGGGGACCACCCGCCGCCCAAACGCTGCGCCCAGCTGTGGCGACCCCGTCTGCTGGACGCCCTGCCAAATGTGGAACTGACCCTGCTGGTGGGCGGCCACGCCCAGGCGTGGGCGCTGGCCGAACGAATGAAGCCGACCATGACGGAGACGGTGGCGGCGTGGCGGGAGTATCTGCCCGACGTCCTGCCCCTGCCGCACCCGTCCTGGCGCAACACCGCCTGGCTGCGGCGCAATCCGTGGTTCGAGGCCGAGGTGGTCCCGTATCTGCGCGGGCGGGTGCGGAGTATGCTGGCATGATGAAAATCCTGAATGTGCAGCCCCTCTCCCATGGGGAGAGAGAGGGGCCCGACGCGAAGCGGCGGGAGGGTGAGGGGGTTCGGTGGAACCGTCCCCGGCGCCGTAACCCCTCATCCCCCGCGCGCAGGATTTTCGCTGCGCTCAAATGCGCGGGTTCCCCCTTCTCCCGATGGGAGAAGGGCGCCGCGTTCGGCTTGCTCCTCCTGCTCGCCGCCTGCGCGCCGACGGTCCAGCAGCCGCTCACCCCTTCCCCGACCTTCACCGGGCCCGCGATCGAGGCCGACGCCTTCGTGGTTCAGGATGGGGCCCGCCTGCCCATGCTGCGCTGGCTGCCGGAGGGCGAGCCGTGGGCGGTGGTGGTGGCCCTGCACGGCATGAACGACCACAAGGCCTCGTTTCATCTCGCCGGCGCCCACTGGGCCGAGCGCGGCGTCGCCACCTACGCCTATGACCAGCGCGGTTTCGGCCGGGCGCCGGGGCGCGGCGTCTGGGCCGGGCAGGACCTGATGACCGAGGATCTGCGCACGGTAGTCGCGCTGGTCCGCGCGCGGCACCCGGACGCGGTCATCGCCGTGGCGGGCGAGAGCATGGGCGGCGCCGTGGCCGTGGCCGCCTTCGCCTCGGACCGTCCCCCCGCCGCCGACCGCGTCGTCCTGCTGGCCCCGGCGGTGTGGGGCTGGTCCAGCCAGCCGCTCAGCTACCGCGCCAGCCTCTGGGCGGCTGCACGCCTGATGGGCTCCACCGCGCTGGAGCCGCCGGACTGGGCGGTGCGGGACATCCGAGCCTCCGACAATCTGGTTGAGCTTCTACGCATGGGCCGCGACCCGGACATGATCTTCGCCACGCGGTTCGACACCTTGTCGGGTCTGGTGGACTTGATGGAGACCGCCAGCCGGGATCTGGGCGCCACCCGCGCGCCCACGGCTCTGTTCTATGGGGCCAACGATCAGATCATCGAGGCCGACCCCATGGCCCTGGCGCTGGAGCGGGCAGGAGACGCGCCGAACCTGCGCACGGCGTTCTACGAGAACGGCTGGCACCTGCTGAACCGGGACCGGCAGGCCCTGGCCGTCTATGGGGATGTGGAAACCTTCCTGCGCGATCCCGCCGCGTCGTTTCCCTCGGGCGCCCCGCCGCTTCCGGCCGAATAACGCCGCCTCGAAACCGTCATGCTTGCCGGGCAAGAGCAGGCGGCGTATTTGGCGCGCACAAAAATCTGCTCAGGGAAGGCTCAGTTCAGGGCATGACGCTTTTCGATTCGCCGTCTTTCGCACAACACGAAGGCGTGCACGCCTTCTTTGACGAGAAAACCGGCCTCAAGGCCATTGTCGCGGTGCACTCCACGGCGCGGGGCCCGGCGGTGGGCGGCTGCCGCATGTGGAACTACGGTTCTGCGGCCGAGGCGCTGGAGGACGTTCTGCGTCTGTCGCGCGGCATGAGCTACAAGAACGCCGTGGCCGATCTGGACATGGGCGGCGGCAAGTCGGTCATCATGGGCGATAGCCGCACCCAGAAGACGCCGGAGCTGTTCCGCGCCTTCGGCCGCGCCCTGAACACCCTGGGCGGTTGCTATTATTCGGCCGAGGACGTGGGCGTTTCGGTGGAAGACATCGCCGAGGCTCGCAAGGAAACCTCTTATGTGGTCGGCCTGTCCGGCGGCAAGGAGGGCTCGGGCGACCCCAGCCCCGTCACCGCCGAGGGCGTCTACCGCTCCACCCTGGTGGCCGCGCGCCGCCTGTGGAAGCAGGACGACCTCACCGGCCTGACCGTAGCGGTGCAGGGCGTGGGCCATGTGGGCGGCTATCTGGCCGACAAGCTGGCCAAGGCCGGCGCGAAGCTGATCGTCACCGACGTCAACACCCAGGCGCTGGAAGAGGTCGCGGCCCGCACGGGCGCCGAGATCGTGGCGCCGGACGCCATCTATGATGTGCAGGCGGACATCTATGCCCCCTGCGCCCTGGGCGCGACCCTGAATGAGAAGACCCTGGACCGCATCACGGCCAAGGCGGTGGTGGGCGCGGCGAACAACCAGCTGGCCACGCCGGAGATCGGCCACGAGCTGTTCCGCCGCGGCGTGCTGTACGCGCCGGATTACGTGGTCAACGGCGGCGGCATCATCAATGTAGCCTCCGAGATGCGCGCCCGCGAGACCGGCGGTTCCTATGACCCCGAGTGGGTCGAGGGCAAGGTGGACCGGCTGATGCAGACGCTGGAAGAGGTGCTTGAGCGCTCCGAGGCGGAGCAGCGACCCACCCACGAAATCGCCGACGCCATCGCCGAAGCCCGCATCAATGCGGCGCGGGACGCGAAAGAGGCGCAGCGCAAGGCGGCGTAGCTCCCGTTCCTTGCTCGTCATTCCCGGCCTTGTGCCGGGAATCCATAAACGCGGACCGTTCAGGTCTGGCTCTGCATGGCCGGAGCGTATGGACCCTCGGGACAAGCCCGAGGGTGACGAGGATTGGGGATGTCATCCCCAATCGAGCGCTGCCTCACCCCGCAGGATCGCTTCCGCCTCGGCTGAGTGCTTCCCGCCTTCGCGGTCGTGCAGGATCAGGGGCGGCAGCAGGCGCAGGGGCGCGCGGCCGGTCTTGACGGCGTGCACCAGCACTCGCTTGGCCGGTTCGTCTGCATAAGGGTGCACGGGGCGCACCGCGAACGAGCCCGCCTTGTCGCCCAGCAGGGCCAGAATGTCCGCCAGCCGGTCGGCGCGGTGGATCATGACGATGCGCCCGCCTTCCTTCACCGCCTTGAGCAGGAAGCCGGTCCAGGCCGTCAGTCCGTCGTCGGCCATCCAGGCGCCGCGCTTGCCGGGGGCAGGGGCGCGCAGGGCGCCGGGGTCGTCGAAGAAGGGCGGATTGCTGACCGCCCAGTCGAAGGGCGCCAGCCCCAGCGCGCGGAACCCGGCGGCCACGTCGCCCTGACGCACGTCGATCCGGTCGGCCCAGCCGTTCAGCGCCGCGTTATCAGCCGCCAGCCCGGCCATGGCCGCGTCCCGCTCCAGCCCCGCCAGCCTCACGCCCGGTCGCCGGGCGGCGATCTGCATCAGCACGGCGCCCGCGCCGCAGCCCGCCTCCATCACCTGCTGGCCGGGCAGGGCGGGGCAGGCGGCGGCCAGCAGGGCGGCGTCCATGCCGGCGCGATAGCCGCGCGCGGGCTGGCGCAGCCGCACGCGCCCGTCCAGCAGGGCGTTTTCGGTGACGTCGATCTGTTCGGGTGTGGCGTTCACGCTTCTTGACCCCGCAATGCGCCCTCACCATTGTGCGCCGCGACGAAAAGGGGCAAGTCGGCGCCTCGATTTTACAGGCCGGAATCGCCCGGCGCGTACGGAAAGAGTCTCTCCCTTGGACGCATCCTCCGCCAAGCCCGCCCCGGCCGCCGACGGGCGCCCGAAAGGCGACGTGGAGGCCCTGATCCGTCTGGCGGAGGCCGACATGGGGCGCGTGGACGCCCTCATCATCGAGCGGATGCAGTCCGACGTGCCGGTCATTCCCCTGCTGGCCGAGCATCTGGTGGCGGCGGGCGGCAAGCGCCTGCGGCCCTTGCTGACCGTGGCGGCGGCGCGGGCGACGGGCGGGCCGGTGGAGGCGGCGGTCAGCCTGGCCGCGGCGGTGGAGTTCATCCACACCGCCACCCTGCTGCACGACGATGTGGTGGACGGGTCCGAGCTGCGGCGGGGCAAGGTGGCGGCCCACCTGATCTGGGGCGCGGCGTCCAGCGTGCTGGTCGGCGACTTCCTGTTCGCCCGCGCCTTCGAGCTGATGGTGGAGACCGACAACATGCGCGCCCTGGGCGTGCTGGCCCGCGCCGCCGGGGTCATCGCCGAGGGTGAGGTGCTGCAGCTGACCCGCGCCCACGACATCACCCTGGACCGGGACACCTATCTCAAGATCATTCAGGCCAAGACCGCCGAACTGTTCGCCGCCGCCGCCGAGTCGGGGGCGCTGGGCGCCGGGGCCGCCGACGCCCAGGTCACGGCCTTGCGTGACTACGGCATGGCCCTGGGCGTGGCGTTCCAGCTGGCCGACGACGCGCTGGACTACGGCGGCGCCTCGGAAACCCTGGGCAAGAACGCCGGCGACGATTTCCGAGAGGCCAAGGTGACGCTGCCCCTGCTGATCGCCATGGAGCGCACCGGCGACGCCGAGGCCGCCTTCTGGACCCGCACGATCGATCGTCAGGACCAGGGCGAAGACGACTTCCGCCGCGCCCGCGAACTGATCGCCTCCACCGGGGCGCTGAGCGCCACCCTGGACGAGGCCGCCGCCTGGGCCGACCGGGCCAAGGCCGCGCTGGACGTGCTGCCGGACGGAGACTGGCGCCGCGCCCTGGCCGCCCTGGCCGATTTCGCGGTCAGCCGCGCAGCCTAGATATCCACCTTCGGTTTGTCCCGAAGAGGCGCGGTTGCGCCCTTGCGGGGAGACGGCCCGATCGGGTTCAGGCGGTTTCGCCCTTCAGCCGCCGCACGATGCGCTCGCGGTCGATCAGCGGCAGCAGTGAGGCCATGTCAGGGCCGTGCTCCATGCCGGTCACGGCCTGACGCAGGGGCATGAAAAGGGCCTTGCCCTTGGCGCCCGTCTTGTCCTTCACCGCGCCGGTCCACGCGCTCCAGCTGTCGGCGCTGATTTCGGCCGGGAGAACCTCCAGCGCGGCCGCCGCGAAGGCCGGGTCGGCGATGATGGGCGTGACCGGGCCGTTCACCAGCCGGGCCAGATCTTTCACATCGGAGAACTTGCCCAGGTTCGGGCGCACCGCGTCCCAGAACCCCTGCCCAAGATCACAGTCCATGGCGACCAGACGCGCACGCGCGTCCTCATAGGCGACGCCGTGCAGGGCCTGGGCGTTCAGGCGGTCCAGATCGGCGGTGTCATAGCGCGCCGGCGAGCGACCCATCTTGGAGAAGGCGAACGACTGGCCCAGCGCCTCGACCGAGTCCGCCACTTCCAGCGGATCAGATGTGCCGATGCGGCCCAGGTGGCTGGTGATGGCGATGGGCTCATAGCCCTGGTCGCGCATGTCGCTGATGGACAGCGAGCCCAGCCGCTTGGACAGGGCCGCGCCGTCCGCGCCCACCAGCAGCGGCATGTGCGCGAAGCCGGGCGCATTCGCGCCCAGCGCCTCGAAGATCTCGATCTGGGCGCCGGTGTTGGTGACGTGGTCCTCGCCCCGGATCACATGGGTGATCTTCATGTCGATGTCGTCCACCACCGACGGCAGGGTGTAGAGAAACAGGCCATCCTCCCGGATCAGCACGGGGTCGGACATGGAGGCGGTGTCCACCTCGGCGTGCCCGCGGGCCAGGTCTTCCCATGACACGCGCTTGCCTTCCAGCTTGAAGCGCCAGTGCGGGCGGCGGCCCTCGGCCTCCAGCTTCGCCTTGTCCGCGTCGGTCAGCTCTAGGGCGGCGCGGTCATAGATGGGCGGCAGGCCGCGCGACAGCTGCACCTTGCGGCGGCGGTCCAGTTCGTCGGACGTCTCGTAGCAGGGATACAGGCGGCCCGAGGCCTTCAGCCGCGCGGCGGCCTCCTCATAGCGGTCGAAGCGCTGGGACTGGTTGTAGCGTTCGTCCCAGGTCAGGCCGAGCCATTGCAGGTCCGTCTCGATTCCGCTCTCGAATTCCTTCGTCGAACGCTCCAGGTCGGTGTCGTCGATGCGCAGCACGAAGGCGCCGCCCTGACCCTTGGCGAACAGCCAGTTCACCAGTGCGGTGCGCACGTTGCCCACGTGCAGACGTCCCGTAGGGGACGGCGCGAAACGAACCTTGACGGACATGGAATTCAGACCTTGCAGAGAAGGCGCACAGGTCGGTCAGCGGGGGGCGGAAGTCAAGGCGCGTCGTCCTGCCCGAACAGCCACAGCATCCCCGCCCGGTAAGCATCCGGCGCGTTGGCGGCGTGGGTGCCGTCTTCGATGCGCACTGAATGCAGGCGCCACGGCCTCTCGGATTGATTCTCCCAGTGCTGCATCCACTGAACGGCCTCGGCTTGAAGATCGGCGCGGTCACGCGTGCCGCTGGTCACCACCACCCCGAGATCGCCGCGCGTCGCCTCGGCGGCGGGTTCCAGAAGGGATTCTATTCCCGGCGTGATCGAGGGATTACTGGCGATGCGGCCCCAGAACAGGTCGGGGTCCGTGACGGCGGAATAGAGCACGAAGGCGCCGCCGCGCGACTGGCCGAACAGGACACGGCGGCCGGGGTCCGATCGATAGTTCGCCTCGATGCGGGGGATCAGTTCGGATTTCAGGAATCGCTGGAACGCCTCGGCGCCCGGCTGTTCGACGCCGTCGCCGGGCGACTGGAAGTCGATGTTGCGCCGGTTCACCGACGGCTCGAACCCGCCATAGGCGATGCCCACCACCAGCGCCTCGGGCAGTTGCTCGTCGTAGTGCAGGAACAGGTGATTGGCGGCCAGGATGGGGAACAGGGAGTCCCCGTCGGTCAGATAGACGGTGGTATAGCGCACCTCCGCCGCCGGCTCGTAGCCCTCCGGATAGCGCACATAGATGTGGTAGGGCCGCCCGGTCGCGTCGGACTCGATGCGGAAATAGTCGCCGCGCAGGGCGGGCAGGTGATCCAGCGGGGTGACGGCGTCATCCGGAGTCTGGGCGCGGACAGAGGCGCCCATCAGCGATAGGATCAGGACGGCCAGGACAGCGATCAGCCCCGGCGCGCGCAAGTCAGTCGTCCCGGTGGACGCGCTCGCGGCGCTCGTGACGCTCTTGGGCCTCGACGCTCAGGGTCGCGGTGGGTCGGGCTTCCAGACGACCCAGGCCGATGGGCTCGCCCGTCTCCTCGCAATAGCCGTACGAGCCGTCCTCGATCCGGCGCAGGGCCTCATCGATCTTGGAGATCAGCTTGCGCTGGCGGTCGCGGGTGCGCAGCTCCAGAGCCCGGTCGGATTCCGAAGACGCCCGGTCCACCAGATCGGGATGGTTCTCGGTCTCGGCCTTGAGGTTCACCACAGTGCCCTTTGACTCGCGAAGGATGTCATCCTTCCAGTCCATCAGCTTCTGCTTGAAATAGGCCAGCTGCCGTTCGTTCATGAACGGTTCGTCGTCGGACGGCCGGTAGGCCGGCTGATCCTTGGTCACCACTGCGGTTGCGGTCATCACAAACTCACGCTCGCTCCGAGCGCCCCCCTGCGAAGCGAGTGGACGTATATGGCCCGCGACGAGTCGCCGCAACGGCGTTCTCGCATCCGTGATGGAAAATTCATCGACCGGGCGAAAATCGCCACGCCTCAAGCGAAATCACTGAATTTTCGACGGGTATTTCAGGTGCCGCGGCGCATGTCCGCCTTGGCCAGCTCCACCGCAGCCCGCAGATCGATCTGATCCAGCACCGCGTTCAGGCCGGGATCGGCGCTGTCGGGACGCTCTTCGCGCACCGCGCGGGCCAGGTTGTTCAGCACTCCCACGCCGTCCTGTCCGGCCAGCATCATCAGTTTCAGCTCATCCAGCCGGTCCAGCAGACCGCCGCCTCGGCGCATGGCCCGGCGGCGGCGTTCCGTGGCGTCCTCAACCCCTTGCAGCGCCATCAGGGCCGAGACTCCGGACACACCGCCGGTCGCCGATGCGGCGGACGCGGCGCCGGCGGCGGACGGACCGCCGGACGGCAGGCTGAAGCCTCCGCCAGAGGTGCGGGACGGGCGGCTGGACGGGGTGGAGGTCGTGCCCGAGGGACCGGTGACCTTCATGAATCGGCGCTCCTGAAACATGGCGCGGGAATATGGGGGCACCATCGGGGGGTTCGCGTCACTGTTTGGTTAACGGCCCGGCAGCATTTGCCCGGCGGGCGGAAGTTCCGGCCTCAAATTCGTTGTTTTCACTGGATTTTCCGGTGGCATGCATCTGGCATCGCGCCGGGCGAACAGTATCGGAATTCACCCATGCGCCTGATCGTCCGCATCGCTATCGCCGCCCTCGCCGCCGTGGCCGTCGGCTGGAGCGCGCCTGTCCTGGCCCAGTCCCGCATCAAGGACATCGCCTCGGTCGAGGGGGTCCGCACCAACCAGCTGGTGGGCTACGGCTTGGTGGTGGGCCTGAACGGCACCGGGGATTCCCTGCGCAACTCGCCCATGACGCGCCAGTCGCTGGAGGCGATGATGGAGCGACTGGGCGTCAACATCCGCGACGCCAACGCCAACACCAAGAACATCGCGGCGGTCATGGTCACCGCCGATCTGCCGTCCTTCGCCACAGCGGGCTCGCGCATCGACATCAACGTCTCGGCCATGGGCGACGCCAAGAGCCTGCTGGGCGGCACCCTGCTGGTCACCAGCCTGCAAGGCGCGGACGGCCAGGTCTATGCGGTGGCCCAGGGCACGGTGCAGACCGGCTCGATCTCGGCGGGCGGCGCCTCGGGCTCGTCGGTCACGCGCGGCGTGCCCACGGCCGGGCGGATCGCGGGCGGCGCCAGCGTCGAACTGGAGACCGGCTTCTCCCTCGCCTCCATGAGCGAGCTGCGGCTGAACCTGCGCAACCCCGACTTCACCACCGCCCAGCGCGTGGCCCAGGCCATCAACCTGGCCTATCCGGGTACAGCGTTCGCCGACAACGGCGCGGTCATCACCCTGCGCCCGCCGCCCCAGCTGGGCGCCGCCGGCTTTATCAGCCGCATCGAGAATCTGCCGGTCAATGTGGACACCCCCGCGCGGGTCATCATCGACGAGGTCAACGGGGTGATCGTCATGGGCGACGCGGTCCGGGTCTCCACCGTAGCCATCGCCCAGGGCAACCTGACCGTCTCCATCCAGGAACGCCCCTTCGCCAGCCAGCCGGAACCCTTCGCCGGGGGCGACACCGTGGTCCTGCCCGACACCGAGGTGACCATCGAGGAGGACCTGGGCACCCAGATGCGCATCGTTGGCGGCGACACCTCCCTGTCCACCCTGGTCAACGGACTGAACGCCCTGGGGGTCAGCCCCCGGGACATGATCTCCATCCTGCAGGCCATCCGCGCGGCGGGCGCCCTGCAGGCCGAAATCGAGGTGATGTGATGACCCCCACGGCTCCTTCCGTCGACATGCTGCGCGGCGCCCCTTCCCTGGCGGCCATCTCCGGCGCCGATCAGGCCCGCATTCGCCAGACGGCCCAGGACTTCGAGGCCGGCTTTCTGGCCCAGATGCTGCGCCCCATGTTCGAGGGCCTGTCCACCGAGGCGCCCTTCGGCGGCGGGCATGCGGAAGAGACCTGGCGCGGCTTCATGATCGACGAAATGGGCAAGCAGATCAGCCGTTCCGGCGGGATCGGACTGGCCGATCAGGTCATGGCCGAGATGATCCGCATGCAGGCCGGACAGTCCACCGCCCCCAGCGAAGGAGACGCCGCATGAGCGCCGCCGAACACGCCCGCCGCCTGACTGACCTCACAAACCGCCTGACCGAGCGTCTGGCTGAGGAGACCCGCTGCTTTGAAGCCCGCCGGCCGCAGGACGTGGCCCCCGGGGTGGCTGAGACCCAGGACATGGCCAACCTCTATCGCCGTGAGACGGCGCGGGTGAAGGCCGACCCCCGGCTGCTGGAGGGCGTGCCCCTCGCCGAGCGCGATGCCCTGATCGCCGCGACCCAGGCCTTCGAAGCTGTGCTGGCCCGACACAACCGCGCGCTGGAAGCCGCCAAGACCATCACCGAGGGGCTTGTCCAGACCATCGCCCGCGAAGTGGCCGCCGCGCGGGCCCAGGGCGCGGGTTACGGCGCCGGCGGGGTCGCGGCGGCGACCGACGGCCGGGCGGTGACCCTGAACCGGACGGCCTGAACGCGTTCATCTGTTAACCGACTGCATTGGCGGGAAATTTACGGCTGTCGGGGATGATGGCGCCATGTCGCTGACCCGCAGCCTCCTTGGCATGGCCTTCGCTTCCGCGGACCTTCTTCTGGAGGTCGACGCGGACGGTCGTATCTTGCTGGCTCTGGGCGCCGCGCCGGACGGGGCTGACCCCGAATCGATCAAGGGCGCTTCGCTGGCGGACATGATGGCGCCGGCTTCTCGCGCCGAGGTGCTGGAGGCGATGGCCCGCCGCAGTCCCGGCCGGGACACGGTCCCGGTCAAGGTTCGCTGGGGCGCCGCCAAGGTTCGCGATGCGGAACTCAAGCTGTTCGGGCTGCCCGAGTTGGCGCCGCGTCTGTCCTGCGCCCTGACCTATCGCGGCAAACCCGCAGCGATGCCCAAGCCCGAGACCGGCGCGCCGCCGCCGCCCCTGGCCGACGGTCAGGGCCTCATGCAACAGGTGCGCGCCGCCATGGAGGGTTTGACCGTCCAGCAACGCAGCGCGCTGTCCTTCACCTTTGTGGACCTCCCCGGGGTCGACGCGCACAAGGCCGGGCCCGAGGGGGAGGCGTTGATGGACGCCCTGTCGCAACTGCTTCAGTCCGCCTCGTGGAACGGCGCCAGCGCCGCCCGTCTCAGCGATGAGCGCTATGCACTGCTGGGTCAGCCGCCACGGATCGACGAGCTGAACGGCGATCTCGAACGGTTGATGGAGCGGCACGGCGCCGATGTCACACCGAAAACCGTGTCCGCGCCGGTGCCGCACACGCCGGACCCCCTGCCGACACTGCGCGCGCTGCGCATGGCGCTGGACGGTTTCCTCAGGAAGGGCGTCGACGGCGAGCCGCAGATGACCTTCGCCACAGCCCTGATGCGGACCATGAAGGACGGCGAGCGCCTGCGGACGATCATAGCGGAGCGCGCCTTCGATCTTCACTATCAGCCGATTGTGGACCTCGGGACAGGCGCCGTGCACCACTTCGAGGCCCTGACCCGTTTCACCGAGGGCGCCAGTCCCGCCGGGGCGATCCGGATGGCCGAGGAACTGGCCATGGTCACGGATCTGGACAAGGCCGTGGCGGACAAGGCGGTGCGCAAGCTGAACAGTCCCGGCTTCGGCCTGATCCGCATCGCCGTGAACGTGTCGGCGGCGTCCCTGGCCTCGGACGATTACGTGGATCGGCTCCTTGCCATGACAGGCGACCGTCCCGACCTGCGCAAGCGTTTGATGGTCGAAGTCACGGAGACCGCGGCGCTAAACGACCTGGCGGCGGCGGATCGGCGGCTGGCGCGGCTGCGCGAAGCCGGAATTCAGGTCTGCATCGACGACTTCGGCGCCGGCAGCGCCTCCTTTGACTATCTGCGGTCCCTGTCTGTGGACATCGTCAAGATTGACGGCGGCTTCGTGACGACCCTGGCGGACGGCGGCAAGGACAACACCGTGGTCCGGCATCTGGTTGAGCTGTGCAACGCGCTGGGCATCGCCACCATCGGCGAAATGGTCGAGACGGAGCCTGTGGCCGAAGCGCTTCGCGAACTGGGGGTCAACTACGCCCAGGGCTACCTTTATGGGCGTCCGGAGAAGGAGCCCCGCATGCGGGTGTCGAAGCCTGCGGCCCGGCGCATCGGCGTCACGGAGGGCTGGGGCTAGTCAGAGCTCCGACGGCGCCGGGGCCGCAGAGGCGTAGCCATCAGGCAGCAGGCGAGCGACGAGACGGCGCCGATCAGCGTGATGCCCGCCACATCCCACGTGTCCGGCTGACTGGTCGGATAGCCGCTGTTCAGGAAAATGAGACTCGCCGCGCTGGCCGCAGCGCCGAGCAAGGGCACGATCGCGATCCAGGGCCGGTCCCCAAGGCGCGGCGACAAGCCTGCCGCCGCCACGCCGGTTGCGAGCGCAGGCAAGAACCCCGCCAGATACCCCAGCAGGGCGGCATAGATCGGCGTGGTCAGATACTCCGCGCGCCACGGCTCGGCCGGGTTCAGAAGAACCTGCACGATCCAGATTATGCCGAAAACGAACCCGCCGATGAGCGGCCCAGCGCCTGCGAAGATCAAGATGACCCCCAGCGCGCGCCCGAAGATTTCACCGTCCCTCATGGATGGGCAAATGACCCCTCGCGCCGCAGGTCGGGCAAGGTCAGGGTCCGGGTTATCCCCATATGATCGAGAAACACCGGATCATGGCTGACCACCACCAGGGCGCCGTCATAGGCGGTCAGCGCCGCCTCCACCGCCGCGACGGAGTCCAGGTCCAGATGATTGGTGGGCTCGTCGAGAATCAGCAGTTGCGGGGGTCGGGCCCCGGTCATGACGCAGGCCAGGGCCGCGCGCAGGCGCTCTCCGCCTGACAACGTCCTGACGACCCGCCGGGCCTCCACATTCCGGAACAGGAACCGGGCCAGAGCGGCGTGGGCGTCATTGGGCGAACTTTCCGGGTTCAGCCGCAGCCATACCTCGATCAGGGTTTCGTCGGGTCTCAGGATGGCCGCGTCCTGATCCAGCAGGGCGGCGCGGACGGGGCGGCGCACGGCGCCCGACGTCGGCTCGAGCACCCCCGCCATCAGCTTCAGAAAGGTCGTCTTGCCCGCGCCGTTGGGGCCTGTGATCGCCATCCGCTCGGGCCCGGTGACACGCAGGGAGACGGGGCCGAGGGCCATGTCTGGAACCCCAAAGGCGAAACGGACATCTTCCATATCCAGCACCGTCTTGCCGGACGCCAGACCGGTGGACGGCATGGGGATAGACAGCCCGCGCGTCAGTTCCACTCGCTCGCGGGCCGCCGCCAGATCGGCTTCCACCCGGGCGGACTCCCGCGTCGCCAGACGGTTGTTGCGGGCGGCGGAGTTCTCGGCGCTCTCGGCGCGCATGCCCAGCAGGATCTTCGGCATGTCGCCCTTCATGGCCTTCCGGCGCCCGGCCCGGTCGCGGCGGGCCTGGGCCTCGGTGCGGCGCCGGGCGTCGGCGGCCGCACGGGCAGCTTCGGTTTCGGCTGTCGCCAGGGTGCGTTCCGCCGCCTCTTGCTCGGCGGCCTTGCGTTCGGCGTATAGCGCCCAGTTTCCGCCGTAGGTCGCCGCGCCCAGGCTGGACAGTTCGACGATGCGGTCCACGCGGCCCAATAAATCGCGGTCATGGCTGACCACCACCGCGCCGCCCTCCCATCGCTCCAGCACCCCGGCGATCAGGGCGCGGCCCTCGGCGTCCAGGTGGTTGGTGGGTTCGTCCAGCAGAATGAGGTCGGGTCGGACCAGCAGCAGGCCCGCCAGCCGCAGGCGGGTCTGCTCGCCGCCGCTGAGGCCGGCGGTCAGACGATGAAGGTGGAGACCCGACAGGCCGACCTGACCCAGCGCATCGCTCAGCCGCTCTTCCAGCGTCCAGTCCGCCTCGCCCACGTCCGTGACCGAGCCTTCGCCCGCCAGCACCCGCCGAAGCACAGCAAGCGGCCCAGCGACGCCCAGGGTGTCGGCGATCGTCTCGCCCGGCTCCGGGTCATGCCTCTGATCCAGCGCGCCGATTGTCCCGGCGCGCGTCACCGCGCCTTCGGCGGGCAGCTGCGCCCCGGCGATCAGGCGCAGCAGGGTGGACTTGCCCACGCCGTTCTTGCCCACCAGACCGGTGCGCTCACGGCCGAAGGCCAGACTCAGATTGTCGAAAAGGGTGGTTCCGTCAGGCGTTCGGGCGGCGACGCTGTCGAGCGTCACGTACGCGGACGGGGATAGGTTTGGGGCGAAGCGCGACATAGCCGATGACCAGCGAGAGGGCGGAAAGGGCGAAACCGATTTCCAGCGCGCTGATCATGGTTGTGTCTCCTTCTGAGGACCGAAGCCTGCAATATAGGAACGAAATGTCCGGTTCGCCAAGTCAGGTTCCGCTTCATGACCTCGTCAGGGCGTTCGGCCGTGTCGGGTTGATCAGCTTCGGCGGGCCTGCGGGCCAGATCGCCCTGATGCACCGGGTGGTGGTGGATGAGCGCAAGTGGCTGGACGAGGGCCAGTATCTGCGGGCGCTGAATTTCTGCACCCTTCTGCCAGGGCCCGAGGCCCAGCAACTGGCGACCTATGTGGGCTGGCGCCTGCATGGCGTGGCCGGAGGGCTGATCGCGGGCGGGCTGTTCGTGCTGCCGGGCGCGGCGGTCATTCTGGGCCTGTCGATCCTGTACGCCTATGCGGCTGATCTGACCTGGGTTCAGGGCGCGTTCTTCGGCGTGAAGGCGGCGGTGCTGGCCATCATCGCCCAGGCCCTGCTGCGGCTGGCGGGGCGGGCGCTGGACACAGGGCTCAAGCGCGGGCTGGCGCTGGCGGCGTTCGGGCTGCTGTTCCTGTTCAACGCGCCCTTTCCCGCGGTGATCCTCGGCGCGGCGCTGATCGGGGCCCTGTTCGCGGCGGCTCCCGTAGCGGCGCCCACGCCAGACGCCGAAACCCGGCCGCGAAAGCGCGACATGGCCTGGCGCACGGCTCGTTCTGTCGCCGTCTGGGGCGCGATCTGGGCCGCGCCGGCTCTGGCCATCCTGCTGCTGCTGGGCCCCGACCACGTGCTGATGGACATCGCCGCCTTCTTCTCGAAGCTGGCGGTGGTCACCTTCGGCGGCGCCTATGCGGTGCTGGCCTATATGGCGCAGGAGGCGGTGCAGACTCACGGCTGGCTGGACGCGGGCCAGATGGCCGACGGCCTCGGCCTGGCCGAGACCACGCCCGGCCCTCTGATTCTCGTCACCCAGTTCGTCGGCTTCCTCGCGGCCTTCCGCTTTCCCGAGCCGTTCACGCCGCTGCTGGCGGGGATCATCGGCGCCGGGCTGGGCACCTGGATGACCTTTGCGCCGTGCTTCCTCTGGATCTTCGCCCTGGCGCCGTGGATCGAGCGGCTGGAGCATGCGCGGCGGCTGCAGGCCGCGCTGTCCGGCGTGACGGCCGCCGTGGTCGGAGTGATCGCCAACCTGGGCCTATGGTTCGCCCTGCACGTGCTGTTCGACCAGACCCGGCGGGTTCAGACCGGGTCGCTCGACATGATCCTGCCGTTGCTGTCGGGCTTCCAGCCCGTGGCCCTGATCCTCGCCGCTGTCGCAGCCATCGCCCTGATCCGTTTCAAGCTGGGGATCATGGCCGTGCTGACCGGCGCGGTCGCGGCGGGCGTGGCGCTGCAAGCGGTCGCATAGGGCGGGCCTCGACCCTATCTTTCCTGAATGACTCGCCCCGCCCAGACCGAAGCCGAACACCGCGCCCGGCGCGAGGCCGCCACCGCGCGGCTGCGGGCCGAGACGGGCATCGACGAGGCCATGATCGACGCGCTTGTCGAGGGGTTCTACGCCCGGGTGCGCGACGACGCCCTGATCGGGCCGATCTTTGCGGCGCGCGTCGAGGACTGGGGGGCGCACCTGCATCAGATGAAGCTGTTCTGGTCGTCGGTGGCGCTGTCCACGGGCGTCTATCAGGGGCGGCCCATGCCGAAGCACCTGCCCCTGCCCATCGACGCGCGGCACTTTGACCGGTGGTTGGAGCTGTTCCGCGACACCGCACGCGAGCTGTGCCCCCCGGTCGCCGCCGCGCACGTCATCGCGCGGGCCGAGAGAATCGCGGCGAGCCTGGAGCTGGGCGTGGCGTCGAGCAACGGTGTCATCCTGGGGCCCGGCGAACGCTATGTTGCGCCGGCGAGACCATGGTCGCCGGCGTAATCGACGATTGGGCCGAGATCGCCATGAGCACTTGGCGCCGTTAACCCTTTCGCCGCAAAATAGCACCTTTCCGGCTGTTGGATGCCCGCGACGCGGGGCCGCGAGAACGGAACGATTCGAAATGATGATGAGGGCGGGGATGACCGGCTGGACCAGTCTGGCGCGCAGGGCGCTGATGATCGCGGGGGCGGCGGCGACGCTGGCGGCCTGTGCGTCATATCCGTCGGAGCCGCGCTATCCGACCCGACCCACGACCGGCGCGCCCGCGCAGCAATCGCCCTGGGGCGAGCCCCAGCCGCAAATTCCGGCGCCGCAGTCCGAGCCGGAAGCGGACGCCGATGCGTATGAGCCGACGCCGGCGCCCTATGAGCCCATCGAGGCCCAGCCCCTGCCGCCGACCGGCCAGCCGCAACCGCAGCCCGATTACCTGCCGGACCAGCGCCCCGGCGATACGCCTGTCGCGCCTGCCCAGCCTGGTCCCGTCAGCCCCGGCGCCACCTATGTGATCCAGCCCGGAGACACCATTTCCGGCGTGGCGCGCCGCTTCCAGACGCCGGTCCAGCTGCTGATCGATCTGAACGGCCTGGCGCCGCGAGCGGACATCTCGGCTGGACGCGGGCTGATCCTGCCGGACAGCGCGGTGGACACCGGCCCGGACCCTTACGCCACCGGCCCGTCGCCGCGCGGGGTGCTGGTGCCCGACACCGGCGCCGCCCCGCCGCCGCCGCCGCCGCCCTCCGGCAATCCGGCGGCTCCCCCGCCGGTGGAGACCTCCACCGGACAAGGCATGTTCGTCTGGCCCGTGCGCGGCGAGATCGTCCGACCCTTCGGCCAGGTGGGGGTCAGCGAACGGAACAACGGCATCCACATCGGCGCCGTGGCCGGGGCGCCGGTGGCTGCGGCCTCTGCCGGGCGCGTGGGCTATGTGGGCTCGGACCAGCCGGGCCTCGGTCTGGCGGTCATCATCATCCACCGGGACGGCTGGCGCACGGTTTACGCCCATCTGGGCTCGGCCACGGTCGCGTTCGGCGACGAGGTGCGTCAGGGCCAGGAGATCGGTACAGTGGGCCTGACCGCCGGTGACGGCCGACCCTCCATCGCCTTTGAAATCCGCCACATGCGCGGCGGCCAGCCGGTGGCCGTGGACCCGGTGACACTGTTGCCACGCTGAAACTTTCCCTCCCCGTTCGGGGAGGGGGCTGAGCCGTAAGGCGAAGCGGGTGGGGGCGGCTCGGCAAGGCCGCGCTCAAACAGTGAGGCGCCGCGCGCCGAACGGCAGCGCATCCAAGGAATGCTCGTATCGCCGAGCCCTCCCCACCCGGCCAACGCTGCGCGCCGACCGCCCTACCCGAACGGGGAGGGAGACGCTGCCCATCTGTCGCGTTGCAAAGGTCGTCCGGCGCCCCTAGGTTCCGCCCCTATTTCTGACGGGGCGTCGCGGACGCCCGCGCACGACCTTTGGAGACACCATGTTCGCCACCCCCGCCTACGCCTCGACCGCCGGCGCCGCCGCCGCTGGAGGCGGTCTGACCGCGACGCTGATCCAGTTCCTGCCGTTCGTGCTGATCTTCGTGCTGTTCTGGTTCCTGCTGATCCGTCCGCAGCAGAAGCGCATGAAGGCGCACCAGGCCATGGTGGCGGGCGTGAAGCGCGGCGACACGGTGGTGCTGTCCAACGGCATGATCGGCAAGGTCACCCGCGTCGAGGACCAGGAAGCCATGGTCGAGATTTCGCAGGGCGTGAACGTGCGGGTGGTCAAGACCATGATCGCCGAGGTGCGCAACCGCACCGAAATCGCCGCTAACGACAAGAAGTAAGACCAGGCCGGTCCGGGGTTTCGTTCGATGATTCAGCTTTCTCGCTGGAAGGTCTATGTGGTGGCGGCGGCGGTGTTGCTGTCGGCCCTGTTCGCCTTCCCGAACCTTCTGACCCCGGCCCAGCGCGAGGCGCTGCCCGGCTTCGTGCCCTCGGGCATCCTGAACCTGGGTCTGGACCTGCAGGGCGGATCCTATCTGATGCTGGAGGTGGACGTTGACGAGGTCCGCACCGCCCGCGTCAACGGCCTTGTGGAGGACATGCGCGTCATCCTGAATGAGCAGCGCATCGCCTTCTCGAATCTGGAGCGTCAGGACGGCGGCTTCCTGATCACCATCACCGACCCGGCCCGGTTCGACGCGGCCCTGTCGGCCTTGCAAGACCTGGCCCGCCCCACTTCCACCGGCGTGGCCGACGTCGCCGTTACGCGCCAGACCAACAACCGCATCCGCGTCGCCTTCACCGATCAGGCGCTCAGCGCCATGGGCGCCACCGCGGTGGATCAGTCCATCGAGGTGGTGCGCCGCCGCATCGACAGCCTGGGCACCCGCGAGCCCTCCATCACCCGCCAGGGCACGGACCGTATCGTGGTCCAGGCCCCGGGCGAGAGCGATCCCGAGGCGCTGGAGCGCGTCATCGGCCAGACCGCCCAGCTGACCTTCCAGATGGTGGACCACGAAAACTCGGTTCAGGAGGCCATCGCGGGCCGCGTGCCGCCGGACGCCGTTCTGATGCAGGACGAGTTCGGCCAGCCGCTACTGATCAAGCGCCGTGTGCTGGTGTCCGGTGAGAACCTGACCCGCGCCAGCGTGGGTTCGGATCAGTCGGGCCGTCCGGCCATCGACTTCCGCTTCGACGGTCAGGGCGCGCGCCGTTTCGGCGAGGCCACCGCCAACAATGTGGGCCGCCGCTTCGCCATCATCCTGGACGGCCAGGTCATCTCGGCGCCCAACATCATCAGCCCCATCACCACCGGATCCGGACAGATCACCGGCCAGTTCACCATCACCGAGGCGTCCGAGCTTGTGAATCTGCTGAACGGCGGCGCCCTGCCGGCGCCCCTGACGGTCGAGGAGCGCCGCACGGTGGGCGCCGGCCTGGGCGCCGACGCGGTCGAGGCGGGCATGAAGGCCACCATCATCGGCTTCCTGCTGGTGGTCGGCTTCATGGTCATCGCCTATGGCCTCGTGTTCGGCGGCATCAGCGTTCTGGCCATGCTGATCAACGGCATGCTGATCATCGCGGCCATGTCCCTGACCGGCGCCACCCTGACCCTGCCGGGCATCGCGGGTCTGATCCTGACCCTGGCCATGGCCGTGGACGCCAACGTCCTGATCTATGAGCGCATGCGTGAAGAGGCGAGGGCGGGGCGGTCCGCCATCGCCGCTGCTGACAGCGGCTTCAGCCGCGCCATGTCCACCATTCTGGACGCCAACATCACGACCCTGGGCGCGGCCCTGATCATGTTCCAGTTCGGGGCCGGGCCGGTGCGGGGCTTCGCCTGGACGCTGTCGATCGGCGTGTTCACCTCGGTCTTCACCGCCGTTCTGGTGACCCAGATCGGCGTGGCCATCTGGCTGCGGATGACCCGCGCCAAGAAACTTCCCATCGCGTGAGCGGACCCATGAAATTCTGGCCCTTCATCAAGCTGCTCCCCGACAAGACGAACCTGAAGTTCGTCAAATACGCGCCGATCATGGGCGGGCTGTCGGTGATCGCGGTGATCGCGTCCATCTTCTTCACCCTGTGGCCCCTGACCCCGCCCTGCGGCGGTCTGAACTGCGGCGTGGATTTCTCGGGCGGTCTGGTGGTCGAGATCACCGCCGCGCCGGAGGCTGCGGATATCACCGGTATCCGCGATGGTCTGAACGCCATGGAACTGCGCGATGTTCAGGTTCAGGCCTTCGGCTCCCCCAGTGACGCCCTGATCCGCTTCCAGACGCCGGAGGGCGACCCCGGCACGGTGCTGCGCGAGGTTCAGGCCACGCTGACCGACGTCCAGCCCTCCATCGAAGTCACCCGCACCGAGGCCGTCAGCGGCCAGGTGTCTCAGGAACTGCTGACCAACGGGGTCATGGCCCTGGGCGTGGCTATGCTGATGATGCTGGCCTACATCTGGTTCCGCTTCCAGTGGACCTTCGGCGTCGGCGCCCTGATTGGCCTGCTGCACGACGTGATCCTGACCTTCGGCCTGTTCGCCATCACCGGCATGGAGTTCACCCTGGTCAGCGTGGCCGCCATCCTGACCATCATCGGCTATTCCATGAACGACACCGTGGTGGTGTGCGACCGCCTGCGGGAGAACCTGCGCAAGTACAAGCGCATGCCGCTGGGCGAGGTGATCGACCTGTCGCTGAACGAGACCCTGTCGCGAACCATCATGACCGGCCTGACCACCATCCTGGGTCTGCTGGCCATCGCCCTGCTGGGCGGGGCGGTGCTGGCGGACTTCGCTTGGGCCATGATCTTCGGCGTCATCATCGGCACCTATTCGTCCATCTACATCGCCGCGCCGCTGATCCTGCTGTGGGGCGCCAAGCGCGGGACTGAGGACGAGGACGACGCCACGCCGATCAAGCTGGGCATGGCCTCCAAGCCCTGACGTCCCCATGATCGACCGCCGCGACCAGCTGGACGCCCAGGTGCGCGCGGCGGACCCGGACCGCTGGCTGTCCAGCCGCTTCGTGGCGGACCCGGAGCTGCGCGCGGACCTGATCGCGCTCTATGCCTTCGAGGCGGAGCTGATGGGGATACCGTCCAAGGTGACCCAGCCGCTGCTGGCCGAGATGCGCTTCACCTGGTGGGCCGACCAGATGGACGGCGTCTTCGCCGGCGAGCCGCGCAAGGGTCATCCGGTGCTGGAGGCGCTCGCCGCCGCCGCCGTCCGCCACGGCCTGGACCGCGCGCCGTTCGACGGCCTGATCAGGGCCCACATCGGCCGCGTCCACGACGAGCCCCACGATCTGGACGCCTTTTATGTGGGCCCCATGCAGAGCGCGGCGCGCATCCTCGCCGGCCCCGGCCATGAGGCGGCCGTGGCGCCCGCAGCCCGCCTGCGGGCCCTGTCCCAGACCGGCCGGGCGGACGAAGCCCGCGCACTGTGTCCCGAGGCCAACGCCGCCCTGAAAGCCCTGCCGCCCAAGGCCTTCCCCGCCGTCGCCCACGCCGCCCTCATTGACCACGCGGCGCCGGAGCCGCTGAAGCGACTGCGCCTGACCTGGGCCGTGCTCAGGGGAAGAGTCTAGTCCGCCATGGGCAGGCGGGCCACGTGGGGCTCGCCGTTCACCAGCCATACGATGATGGTCGGGTGGCCTTCGGTCACCACCTCCACGCCGCGCTGGACGAACCGATAGCCGGCCTCGCACGGCGTAACGTCCACGCCCTGATCCATGGCGCAGGCGGTCAGATAGCGGTCCCGCTCCAGCGGCCGGATGCGGCGCTCCACCAGCGGCCCGGTGGGCGGCTGTTCGGCGGTGATCACATTGATGGGGCGGGTGGGGTCCTTGGCCAGGATGAACTCCACATCGTGGCGCATGCTGTGGGGCCGCATGTGGATGCGGATGATGTCCGGCTGTCCGTCGTAGTCCACGTCCCATTGCAGTTGATCGGCCGGCTCGGTCAGGCCGTCACCCGTGGCCGCGTCGGCGGTGGCGTCGGCCAAGGTGGAGACCACCGGCTTGTCGTACAGATAGGGGGAGCCCATGCAGACGGCGTCCCACACCATGTGCTCGGCCGAGTGGGGGACGGGATGGCTGTCCTCGTTCGGCTCGGCCTGACCCAGCAAGCGCCCCCCGGCGTCGTAGGCGCGCACCGTCTGCGTGACCGCGCCGCCCGCGCAGTCAAAGGCGCTGTCGATGACGGTCCAGGCCTGACTACCCACCACCGCCCCGTGGTTGACCCACACATGGCGGGCGGTGCGGGTGTCCCAGCTGCGGGGCGTCCCCTGGGGCAGCATGTCCGCCTCCAGCAGGAACAGGGACGTTCCGTCCGGTTGTTCCGCCGTCGGGTTGAAGTCGATCAGCTGACGCCACGGGCCGTCGTCGGCCTCCGGCGCGGGCGACAGAAGGGCGAGGGCGGCGAGCCAGGCGATCATGGGACGACCCCGAAAACCGAAGATTTCTCACCCTATTGCGGGTCGCGCCGCCTGCAAAGCGTCCCGCGCGCCGCCGTCAGGAACCGGCGGGACGCTCGAACGTGGTGACGTCGCGCCCGTGAGTCCGCCGGTTGGGCGAGCCGTCGAAGGCCCAGCGGATGAAGCGGGCGGTGGTCAGGGCGCCGGCGCGCACCACCGGTCGCGGCAGGGGCGGGCGCTGGCCGTGCATGGTCTGGGCCCAAGGCGGCAGCAGATCGAACCCCGCCTGCATGATGACCCCGGCGGCGGCGTCCACAGCCGGTGCGCCGATGCGCTGGCGCATCACCATGTCCGCCACCTCGCGGGTGCGGGCGTCGGCGCGCAGGGCGGGCCGGAAGGACTGGATCACGGCCTCGGCCTCGGCCCGTGTCCGGGGCAGGGGATCGGCGCCCAGCGCCTGACCCACGCGGGCCATCTCGTCGAAATAGGCGTCCTGATCCGCGCGCGGCATGGCGGGCTCGGCGTAGCGGATCCAGGCGTCCAGAAAGCTGATGGTCTCGGTCACATGCACCCAGGCCAGCAGCGCCGGGTCGCTGACGCGATAGGCCGTCCCGTCCGGCAGCACGCCGCCCAGCTTCCTGTGGATGCGGTTGACCTTGTCGATGGCGGCCTGCCCCGCCTCGGCGTGGTCATAGGTGGTGACGGCGATGAATTTGGCCGTGCGCCGGAGGCGGCCGTGCATGTCGGCGCGAAAGTCGGAGTGATCCCACACCCCCGCCAGCACCGCCGGATGCAGCATCTGAAGCAGCAGGCCGGACACCCCGCCGATCATCATGGTGACCACGTCGCCGTTCACGCGCCACGCCACGGAGTCCGGCGGGAACAACGCATCGGCCCGCCGCAGGACCGGCCGCTCGCCCTTTTCGGCGTCATTGAAGACGTCACTGATCCGGCGGCGGATGGCGGCGCGGACGGGGTCCAGGATCATGATCTGTTCCGGACGTTCACGCCCGGCCCGCAGGCGGTTGAAGGGCGAGGATCTTGCGGTCGAGTCGGGTCACCTCCGCCTCCAGCCGCGCCTTCTCGGAGGCCATGTCGACCGGTGCGCCGTCGTCGTATGTGATCTGCGCGCCCTTCGCGATCAGGTCGAGGCGGTGGATCAGGGTGACGCGGCGCTCGATCAGGCGCCCGAGGTCGCTTTCAGGCGCCGCCATCAGGCCGCATCCCGCCACGCCTTCATCGCCTCCAGCGCCCGCACGCTCATCAACCGTTTCTTGGCCCGACCGCGATCCTTGGGCGGAATCTTCCTGCCCTCGGCGTCCACGCGCGGCGCCTCCAGTGGCGGCAGCAGGCCATAGTTGATGTTCATGGGCTGGAACTTGGAGCCTTCCATGTGCCCGCCGGTGATGTGCTCCACCAGGGCGCCCATGGCGGTCTCGGGCGGGGGCGGGGCCAGGTCGCGGCCCAGCGCCTGGGCGGCGGCGAGGCGGCCGGTCAGCAGGCCCATGGCGGCGGACTCCACATAGCCCTCCACCCCCGTCACCTGACCGGCGAAACGCAGGCGTGGCATGGCCTTCAGGCGCAGCTGGCGATCCAGCAGCTTCGGGCTGTTCAGGAAGGTGTTGCGGTGCAGCCCGCCCAGCCGTGCGAACTGGGCGTTCTGCAGGCCGGGGATCATGCGGAAGATGTCGGTCTGGGCGCCGTATTTCAGCTTGGTCTGGAAGCCCACCATGTTGAACAGAGTGCCCAGCGCATTGTCCTGGCGCAGCTGGACGATGGCGTGGGCCTTGACCATGGGATCGCGCGGATTGGTCAGCCCCACCGGCTTCATGGGGCCGTGACGCAGGGTCTCGCGGCCCCGCTCGGCCATAACCTCGATGGGCAGGCAGCCGTCGAAATAGGGGACGTTCTCCCATTCCTTGAACTCGGTCTTGGGGCCTTCGATCAGGGCGTCGATGAAGGCGTCGTACTGGGCCTTGTCCATGGGGCAGTTCACATAGGCCGCCGCGTCGCCGCCCGGCCCCGCCTTGTCATAACGCGACTGGCGCCAGGCGATGTCGAAATCGATGCTCTCTGCATGGACGATGGGCGCGATGGCGTCGAAGAAGCTGAGGGATTCCTCGCCCGTGGTCGTCAGGATCGCATCGGCCAGGGCGGGCGAGGTCAGCGGCCCGGTCGCCACGATCACGTTGTCCCAGTCCTCCGGCGGCAGGCCCGCGATTTCTTCACGCACGATGGTGATCAGCGGATGGGCGGACAGCTTCGCCGTCACCGCGTCCGAGAAGCCGTCCCGGTCCACCGCCAGCGCTCCGCCCGCCGGCACCTGATTGGCGTCGCCGCAGGCCATGATGACCGAGTCCAGCGCCCGCATCTCGGCGTGCAGCAGGCCCACGGCGTTGTATTCCCAGTCGTCGGACCGGAATGAGTTGGAACAGACCAGTTCGGCGAGCCCGTCGGTGTGGTGCGCGTCGGTCTTCACGCCGGGCACGCCGCGCATTTCATGCAGGATGACAGGGACGCCTGCATTGGCGATCTGCCAGGCTGCTTCAGACCCGGCCAAGCCGCCGCCGATGACGTGTACAGGGGAGGGGGATGTGCTCATGTCGGGGGTTCTAGCCTTCTCGCGCTTTAGGCTCTAGCGTTGTGACGGGGAAACGGGGGGCGACATGAAGACCTTTTCAATGGGCGAGGCTCTGGGGTCCGGCTTCGTGATGATCGCGAAGCGGCCGCTGGCGGTGCTGTTGTGGGGCGTGCTGCTGTATCTGCCGGGAATCGCCGGCATCCTGGCTCTGGCGCCGTTCATGGGCGGATCGTGGATGGAGCCGGGCGCAGCGCCGGATGTGTCGGATGCCGAGGCGATCGACGCCTTCCTGCAGATGCAGGGCTGGTCGATGTTGTCCAACGCGCTGAGCCTCATCGTTCAGGCTCTGATCGGGGTGGCGGTGATCCGGCTGATCCTCTGGCCGCGCACCAGCGGATGGGCGGGCCTGCGCCTCGGATCGGCCGAGTTCTGTTACATCGTGGTGCAGATCGCTATCTGGATCGGCCTGGGCATGCTGATGCTTCTGGTGCTGCTGCTCGGGGCCCTTGTGGGCGTCGCCTTCAGGGGCGCAGCGCCGGAGATTCAGCCGCTGATCTGGACCGTTCTGGGCGTGGTGGGCTTCGGGCTGTTCCTGTGGGCCTGGGCGCGGACCGGTCTGATCTCGGTCGCCAGCGTCGATAAGAAAAGTCTGGCCTTCGAGGAGGGCTGGCGCATGGCGCGCGGCAGTTCGTTCAAGCTGGCGGTCATGGGCGTGATCAGCGCGATCCTTTGCTTCATCGTATTCGTACCGGTGATCGCCCTGGCCGCCCTGTCCGTCGGTCTGGCGGGCATCGACTGGGCTGCGTTCGCCGACGCCGAGACCTGGAGCCTGACGTGGGATGCGCGGCTGATGATCGGATTCGGCCTGGCGCTGCTGTTCATTTTCGCCGGGACGGGCGCGGCCACGGCGGTGGCCTACGCCCCCTGGGCCAGCGCCTATCGCCAGCTGCGGACGTTAGAGAACGAGACTCATCCGGAATCGTCATGACGCCGTCAGGCGTTTCGGGGTAGAGTTCGAGTCTGTTTGGGGCTTCACGGGAGGGCTAAGACCATGGCGTTTTCAGCGACTGAGTGCGCATTCGAGGGGTTCCGCGTCGCGCGGCGCACCCCCATGACCATACTGATCTGGGCGGCGGCCTATATCCTGTTCACCGCCTTGACGTTCGCGCTGGTCGGCGGGTCGTTCATCGCCCTGATGGCGGCGGCGACGGACCTTCAGGGCGTCACCAATCCGAGCCCGGCCGATCTGGAGCCCATGTTCGCCGCCTATGCGGGCATGGCGTGGATCCTGCCGCTGTCGCTGGTGTTCAGCGCGGTGTTGTACACCGCAGCCTTGCGGGTTGTGTTGCACCCCGCAGAGAAGGGCTTCGGTTATATGCGTCTGGGCATGGACGAGGTCCGGGTCTTCGTGGTGACCCTGGTGCTGTCGGTGCTGGCCGGGATCGCCGGCGTCGTGGTCTTCGGCATCGCGGGCGTACTGGCGGGACTTGGCGCCGCTGCGGCCGGTGACGCGGGCGGGCTGATCGCCTTCGTGCTGATCCTCGCGGCTGTGGTGGTCTTCATCTGGCTGGCGGTGCGCTTCAGCCTGGCCCTGCCGATCACGGTGGCCGAGAAGAAGTTCGCCATCTTCGATTCCTGGGGCGTCACCAAGGGCCGCGTGTGGGGCCTGATCGGCATGACCCTGATCGTCATCGTCATGGCCATCGTCGTTTCGATCCTGGCCTCGATCATCATCCTGCCGCTGATGTTCTTCACCGGAAACATCAGTGAGCTGGCGGCCATGGAAGGCGCCGACATCGGCCAGATCATGAGCGCCATGGGGCCGGCTATCGCCATCTATGTGATCAGCAACAGCATCATCTCGGCGCTCAGCCTGGCAATCTTCATGGCCCCCTACGCCGCCGCCTATCGCGACATTCGCGGCGGCGCCGAGCCGGTGGCCGTTGAGCCGACGCCGTCGCTGTAGGTCTTAAACCGATCCGGCCATTGCAGGCGGGCCGTCGTTCCGGAAGGAGCGGCGGCCCGTTTCAATTCTGGCGACGCGGGTCATCGAACGTGAAATTGCATCTTCGCGCCCACGCCGGTATGCACAAGCTTCAGGGAAGGGCTTGTGCGTTAGGGAGATAGGGCATGAAGGGCACTGTACTCGGGTTTTCAGCCGAGAGCGGCGAGGGCGTCATCAACGGAGAGGATAGCCGCCGATACAAATTCACCAGGGCGGACTGGAAGGGCGAGACCGTCCCTCGCGTGGGCGCAGCTGTTGACTTTGAGTCGAGCGAGGAGGGCAAGGCAGCCGACATCTATCCGGCGCTCAGCGCCTTTTCCGGCATCGACACCTCAGGCGTCCAGAGCGCCATCGGCAAGGTGAAGTCGGACCAGAAGACCATGCGCATGGTCGGCCTGATCGCGGCCGGGATCGTGGCGCTGCTGCTGCTGTTCTTCGTGATCGTGCCGGTGGTTCAGGGCGCGATTGCGGGGCTCGGCTCGCTCGGCGGCGGCGGCCAGACCCTGCGCGACGGCCAGACGGTCGAGGCGGTGCTTGAGGAGAACGACTCCCAGTCCGAAAGCCGCCGCTATGACCGCTATACTTTCAGAGGCCGCGCCGGTGAGACGGTGATGATCCAGATGACCTCGGCCGATTTCGACACGGTGCTTCTGGTGGGAACCGACGTGGATGAGTCGCCTTCGAATCCTCTCGGCGTCATGGTTCTGGACCAGGATGACGACGGCGGGCTGGGCAGCAATTCGCGCCTCATGTTCACGCCGCCGTCCAACGGACAGTACGTGGTGCTGGCCAGCAGCTACGGCCGCTGGGACGAAGGTCCGTACAGCTTGACCCTCACCGAGATGAACAACTGACCTGCACCTTCAGGTCATGAACCGGATCAGGCCCGCGCCTTGGCGCGGGCCTTTTTCTTTGCCGGGGCGACGGCTTCGACCGCCGCCTTGACCCGGGCCAGCCGCCGCGTCTCGTGGCGGTCGAGCATTTCCTTGAGGTACTTGCCGGTCCAGCTCCTGGGATCGGCCGCGACCTGTTCGGGGGTGCCCTTGGCCACGATCTCGCCGCCGCCGTCGCCGCCCTCGGGCCCGAAGTCCAGCAGCCAGTCAGCCACCTTGATGACGTCGAGATTGTGCTCGATCACCACGATGGTGTTGCCGTGCTCCACCAGCTCCTGCAGCACCTCCAGCAGCTTGCGTGTGTCCTCGAAATGCAGGCCGGTGGTGGGTTCGTCCAGGATGTACAGGGTCTTGCCGGTGGCCCGCTTCGACAGCTCCTTGGACAGCTTGACCCGCTGGGCCTCGCCGCCTGAAAGCGTGGTGGCGGGCTGGCCCACCTTGACGTAGCCCAGGCCGACCCGCTCCAGCGTCTGCATCCGGTCGCGGATGGGCGGCACGGCCTTGAAGAAGTTCGCCGCCTCTTCCACCGTCATGTCCAGCACGTCCGAGATGGACTTGCCTTTGAACACGATCTCCAGGGTTTCGCGATTGTAGCGTTTGCCCTTGCAGACGTCGCAGGTGACGTAGACGTCCGGCAGGAAGTGCATCTCGATCTTGATCAGGCCGTCGCCCTGACACGCCTCGCAACGCCCGCCCTTCACATTGAAGCTGAACCGGCCGGGGCCATAGCCGCGCGCCTTGGACTCCGGCAGGCCCGCGTACCAGTCGCGGATGGGCCCGAAGGCGCCGGTGTAGGTGGCCGGATTCGAGCGCGGCGTGCGCCCGATGGGGCTCTGGTCGATGTCGATGACCTTGTCGAAATGCTCCAGCCCCTCGATGCGGTCGAAATGGGCGGGGGCGTCACTGGCGTTGTGCAGCCGCCGGGCTGCGGCCTTGTAAAGCGTCTCGATGGTGAAGGTGGACTTGCCGCCGCCGGACACCCCGGTGATGCAGGTGAACACGCCGACGGGAATCTCGCCGGTGACGTTCTTCAGATTGTTGCCGGTGGCGCCGCTGATCTTCAGCATCTTCTTGCGGTTGATCGGGCGGCGGCCCTCGGGCGGCAGCTCGATCTCGCGTTCGCCGGTCAGATATTTGGCGGTCAGGCTCCGGCCGTTGGCCATGATCTCGGCCGGGGTGCCCTCGGCGCAGACCTCTCCGCCGTGCACCCCCGCCGCCGGGCCCATGTCGATCACATGGTCGGCGGTCATGATGGCCTCTTCATCGTGCTCGACCACAAGCACGGAGTTGCCCAGATCGCGCAGGCCGCGCAGGCTTTCCAGCAGCCGTGTGTTGTCCCGCTGGTGCAGACCGATGGACGGCTCGTCCAGCACGTACAGGACCCCGGTCAGGCCCGAGCCGATCTGTGACGCCAGACGGATGCGCTGGCTTTCGCCGCCGGACAGGGTGGCCGAGGCGCGCGACAGGTTCAGATAATCCAGCCCCACATTGTTCAGGAAGCCGAGGCGGTCGTTGATCTCTTTCAAAATCCGCCGGGCGATCTCCATCTGCTTGTCGGTCAGGCTGTCGTCCAGCGTCGTGAACCACAGGTGCGCCTTGGAGATGGACAGGGCCGAGATGTCGGCGATGTCCTCGCCGCCCACCTTCACCGCCAGCGCTTCGGGCTTCAGGCGCTTGCCGCCGCACGCCTCGCACGGCGTCTCGGATTGGTAGCGGCCCAGCTCCTCGCGCACCCAGGCCGAGTCCGTCTCGCGCCAGCGCCGTTCGAGGTTCGGCACCACGCCCTCAAACGCCTTGGCAACCTCGTATTTGCGGGCGTTGTCGTCATAGGTGAACTTCACCTTCTCCTTCGTGCCTTTCAGGATCACGTCCTGGGCCTGCTGCGGCAGGTCGCGCCAAGCCACATCCATGGAAAAGCCGAAGTGCCGCGACAGCGACTGCAGCGTCTGGGTGTACAGCGGCGACTGTCCTCGGGACCACGGCGCCACCGCGCCCTTGTGCAAGGTCTTGTCGCGATCGGGCACCACCAGATCGGCGTCGAACGCCAGCTTGACCCCCAGCCCGTCACAGGCGGGACAGGCGCCGAAGGGGTTGTTGAACGAGAACAGCCTGGGTTCGATCTCGCTGATGGTGAAACCGGACACCGGACAGGCGAAACGCTCCGAGAAGATGATCCGGCGCGGCTCCGTCTCGCCATCCTTCACATCCGCCCATTCCGCCGTGGCCAGGCCGTCGGCAAGATTCAGCGCGGTCTGGATGCTGTCGGCGTAGCGGCTTTCCAGCCCGTTTTTGGTGACCAGCCGGTCCACCACGATGTCGATGTCGTGCTTGAACTTCTTGTCCAGCGTCGGCGCGTCCTCGATGGCGTGGAAGACGCCGTCGATCTTGACCCGCTGGTAGCCCTGGCGCTGCCACTCGGCCAGCTCCTTGCGGTACTCGCCCTTGCGGCCGCGCACCACGGGGGCCAGCAGATACAGCCGCTCGCCCTCGGGCAGGGCGGTCAGCTTGTCCACCATCTGGCTGACGGTCTGGCTTTCGATAGGCAGGCCGGTGGCCGGCGAATAGGGCACGCCCACCCGCGCCCACAGCAGGCGCATGTAGTCATGGATCTCCGTCACCGTGCCGACGGTGGAGCGGGGGTTCTTGGAGGTGGTCTTTTGTTCGATGGAGATGGCCGGGCTCAGGCCCTCGATCAGGTCCACGTCCGGCTTGCCCATCAGCTCCAGGAACTGGCGCGCATAGGCCGACAGGCTCTCCACATAGCGCCGCTGACCTTCCGCATAGATGGTGTCGAACGCCAGCGACGACTTGCCCGAGCCGGACAGGCCCGTCAGCACCACCAGCTGGCCGCGCGGAATGTCCACGTCCACGCCCTTGAGATTGTGCTCGCGGGCGCCGCGAACGCGGATGAAATCGTGCTTGTCGGTCATGCGAGGGAATAAGCCGTCAGATGCGGGGAAGGTTCAGGCGAAAGAGATACGCAGCCGCCCTATATGGGGATCAATCTGCGTGATTCAGCAAGAACAATATGGGAACATTGCGGCGTTTCCAGCCGTGGAGTATCGTATGCCATGGCCGATGGTTTCGACATCCACCTGAACGAGGATCAGGCCCGGCGCCTGAAGGCGGCGGCCGAGGCGTCCGGCGTCGATCCGGAGACCTATCTCCTTCAGGCGCTGGAACAGGCGATGCAGGATGACTGGACCGAGGATGAGCGTCGATTTGCGGAATACGAGCGAACCGGTGAGTCCATCTCCGTCGAAGAGTTCATGGGCGGTCTGCGCGAAGCGGTCCGCGCCAGGTTCAAGGCTTGAGCCATCGCGTCGAGTTTTCACCCTCGGCCAGGGCCGACCAGCGTCGGCTGATCGCCTTTCTCGATAGTGAGAGTCCCAAAGCCGCCGTCAGGGCCGTGGAGGTTCTATCCGCTGCTTTCGATCTGCTGGCGGCCTTCCCGCGAAGTGGCGCGCCGACGAGCAAAGGTCGAGTGTACGTCGTTCGTTTCGGCCAGGCGGGTTACGCCATCCGCTACAGGATTTACGGTGATGTGGTTCTGGTCTCCCGCATCTTCCACACGCGCGAGCACCGGTAGGAGCGCGCCTAGCCTTCCTTCGCCACGCCCTCCACCAGCGGTACGAAGCGCACCTCCAGCAGGCTTTCGCGGCTGAAGGCGCCGTCCTCGTCGGCGGTGTATCGGTTCAGCATCTGCACCGAGCCGCGCCCCACCGGAGCCACCAGCACCCCGCCGGGCTTCAGCTGACGCAGCAGATCCTTGGGTTCGTGGGGCGAGGCCGCCGTCACCATGATGCGGTCGAACGGCGCCTGTTCCGGCCAGCCCTCGCCGCCGTCGCCGTGTCGGGTGAAGACATTGTCGACGCCCAGCGCCTTCAGCTTGCCCTCCGCCTCCTTCAGCAGGCTCTTGTACCGCTCCACCGAATAGACGAACCGGGCCAGCCGGCTCAGCACCGCGCACTGGTATCCGCTGCCCGTGCCGATCTCCAGCACCCGGTGGCGGGGGCCGACGTTCAGGGCCTGGGTCATCAGGCCCACCACATAGGGCTGGCTGATGGTCTGGGCGCAGTCGATGGGCAGGGCCTGATCCTCCCACGCCTGATCCAGAAAGCGCTCATGCACGAACACCGCGCGGTCCACCGATTCCATGGCCGCCAGCACGCGGGGGTCCGTGACCCCCTGCTGGCGCAGGCTCAGGATCAGCCGTCCGGCGCGGTCGTCCCTCATTCCGCCGCCTTCTCCACCGTCTTCGGCGGGGCGCCGCCCAAGATGCCTTTCAGGTCGTGCACGCTTTCGCGGTGGGTCAGGTCGATGTGCAGGGGCGTGACCGAGATGCGGCCCTCGTCCATGGCGCGCAGGTCGGTGCCCTCGGCGTGCTCCTGCTTGGTCCCCCGGAAGCTCATCCAGTAGTAGTCGCGCCCGCGCAGGTCGGTGCGCCGCACCGCGTGCATCTCGCCGATGTCGCGGAACCCCTGGCGCGTCACCTCCACCTGCTTGACCAACTCGGGCGGCAGGGCCGGGAAGTTCAGGTTCATCACCACCCCCTCGCGCCATTCCTGATCCAGCAGCCGGTTGATGATGGCCGGGGCGAAGGCCTCGGCGGTCTCCCAGTGGGCCGTCACCTCGTCGTGGAAGCGTTCAAGGCTCTGGCTGAGCGCGATGGATCGGATGCCAAAGGCCATGCCCTGCAACGCCCCCGCCACCGTGCCGGAGTACGAACAGTCCTCGCCCACATTGTGCCCGCGATTGACGCCGGACAGCACCAGATCGGGCCGGTGGTCCGCCATCAGGTCGTTGACCGCCAGAACCACGCAGTCCGTCGGCGTGCCCGTCACGGAAAAGCGGCGATCATTGACCCGATTGACCCGCAGCGGCTCGGTCAGAGTGATCCCCCGCCCCTTGCCCGACTGCTCCACCGCCGGCGCGACGGTCCAGACGTCGTCGGACAGTTCGCGGGCGATGCGCTCCAGCGAAGCGAGACCCTCGGCCTCGATGCCGTCGTCGTTGGTGAGGAGGATTCTCATGCCGCGTCCTTCTCCCGCACCACCTGGAACCTTCTCCCATTGGGAGAAGGGGGAACCCGCGCACCGGAGCGCGCAGCGCGGAGGTCCTTGCGCGGGGGATGAGGGGTTAAGCGGCCAGAAGGCTCGCACCGAACCCCCTCACCCTCCACGCGAGGACGGAACCGCTTCGCGTTTCCGTGCGTGGAGCCGTCCCTCTCCCCATAGGAGAGGGGATCAGGCGCCCACATGCGTCATCCCCCCCATGTACGGCCGCAGCACGTCCGGCACGGCGATCCGGCCGTCCTCGTCCTGATAATTCTCCATCACCGCCACCAGCGTCCGGCCCACCGCGAGGCCCGAGCCGTTCAGGGTGTGGACGAACTCGGTCTTCTTCTCGCCGGCCCGCTTGAAGCGCGCGTCCATGCGGCGGGCCTGGAAGTCGCCGCAGTTGGAGCAGGAGCTGATCTCGCGGAACGTGCCCTGGCTGGGCAGCCAGACTTCCAGATCAAAGGTCTTCATGGCCGAAAAGCCCATGTCGCCCTTGCACAGCAGCATGCGGCGATAGGGCAGGCCCAGCGCCTCCAGCACCGCCTCGGCGCAAGCCGTCATGCGCTCGTGCTCGGCGCCCGAGTCCTCGGGCCGGGTGATGGAGACCATCTCCACCTTGCTGAACTGGTGCTGGCGGATCAGCCCGCGCGTATCCCGCCCCGCCGACCCCGCCTCGGCCCGGAAGCACGGCGTCAGGGCCGTGAGGCGCATGGGCGTGGCGAGGTCGTCTTCGGACAGGATTTGCTGACGGACCAGATTTGTCAGGGACACTTCGGCGGTGGGGATCATCCACCAGCGACTGCGAACGTCTTGTGCCTTCATGGCGTTGAGGACCACGCCCCGAAAATGATTTAGGTAGTGGTCGTAGTCAGCGTAGGTGCCATCATCAGCGGCATTGGTTGTTAGGAATTTTTCAACCGCCTCACGGAGGCCTTCCCAATCGGGGGCATCTTCAGCGTAAAGGCCGCTGTGAAGCCAGCTTTCCAAGCTTACAGGTGCCATCGCGAACGACGCGAACAGGTCGTCCTTGAACTTCGGCAACTGCCCCGTCCCGAACATCGCCTCGTCGCGCACAAGATAGGGCGGGTTCACTTCCTGATACCCGTGCTTGTCCGTCTGCATGTCCAGCATGAACTGGCCGATGGCGCGCTCCAGCCGGGCCAGACCGCCCTTGATGACCGCAAACCGGGCGCCCGACATCTTGGCCGCCGCCTCGAAATCCAGCATCCCCAGCGCCTCGCCCAGATCAGCGTGGTCCTTGGCGGGACCGGTCCGGCGCGGTTCGCCCCAGGTCTTCTGTTCGACGTTCCCCGCCTCGTCCTCGCCGTCGGGCACGTCGGCGGCGGCCAGATTCTTCAGACCCGCCAGCAGGTCGCGCAGCTCGGCGCCGACCTTCGCCTCGCGCTCGCCCGCCCCGGCGATGACGCCCTTGAAGGTCTCCACCTCGGCCTTCAGGCGATCGGCCTCGGCCTTGTCGCCCTTGCCCATGGCCGCGCCGATGGCTTTCGAGGCTGCATTGCGCCCCGCCAGCGCTTCCTGCCCCTCGGTCTGGGCGGCGCGCAGGTCGCGGTCCAGCTCCAGAATCCGCGCCACCACTGAGGACGCGTCATCCACCCCCCGCGCGGACCAGCCCGCCACATAGGCGTCGGGGTTCTCACGGATGGCTCGAATGTCGTGCATGGCGCTCAGTCTGGCGGAAATCGAGGGGAAGGGCCGCATCCCTAGCGCCGGGCGCGGATTCCTTCAAACCCTCACCCGCTTCAGGACGTGCGCGAGTGTGTGGAGGTCCGCCCGTCCCCCGGCCGCCATGGGCCGCGGGGCGGGCGGAAGCAGGCTCAGCCCGCCGAGGCGTTGCAGGCGGCGATTTCCTGCTCGTTCAGGGCCTGGCCCTTCCACGAAAAGGCGGTGACGGCGCCCAGACGCGCCACCACGCGGCGGCAGGCGCGATCGGCGGGCTGGCTGTTACCGCCGCGCGCCTCGCAGGCGCCGGTTTCGTCGCAGGTCCAGCTGGCGCCGTCGATGATGACGCGGCCCGACGGGGCGGTGGAGGCGTCGGCCAGGGTCAGGCTGGTGGCGGCGGTCTGGGCCATGGCCGGAACGGCGAGGGCCAGGGCGGCGACGGCGATGAGAGCACGCATGGGGAGGTCTCCGATGATATCGGGGCGCGCGTCGCGCCCCACGGCGCCATGTGTCAGTCTTCAAACGAAACTGTCAAGGCGAGTTGTCAATCGCAACCTGCGTCGGCCACGATAATGATCGTTGATAAGTTATCGACGATCATGGCGCAATCGAGGCGCCTCATGTGCGCGCTTCAGCGCCGCCATCACGTCGTCCACGGTGTCGCAGACCTCCCAGGCGTCCATGAAGGACGCCGGCGTCATGCCTTCATCCACCGTGTGGCGCATCAGGGCGAACAGACTGTCCCAGAACCCGCCCTGGTTCAGGAAGATCACCGGCTTGTCGTGCAGGTCCAGCCGCTTCCACGACAGGATCTCCACCACTTCCTCCAGGGTCCCCACGCCGCCCGGCGCCACAACGAAGGCGTCGGACTCGTCGTACATCAGCTGTTTGCGCTGGTGCATGGAGGGGGTCATCAGGGTCTCGACCTCCTCGAACAGCCGCTCGCGGCTGCGCAGGAACAGCGGCATGATGCCCAGCACGTCGCCGCCGGCCTCGTGCGCCGCTCGCGCCGCCGCGCCCATCAGGCCGACCCCGCCGCCGCCATAGACCAGCCGCATGCCTTCGGCGGCCAGGGCCTTGCCCAGCTCCTGCGCCCAGACGATGTATTCAGGGTCGGCCCGATCCGACGAACCGCAGAACAGACAGACGGAACGAACGGGCTTCAGGTCGTGGGGCAGGGGGCCTTGGGGCATGATCAATCTGGCGAAAAAGGGGGTGGGACGGGACAGGACGGACCCGTCACGCTATCACCAAGCCATACAGGCGGGGATGAACGGATGAAACGGCTGATTGCGACTTTGGGCGCCGCGCTGCTGATCACGGCGTGCACCCCCGATGATCCGCAGGCCCCCGCCGCCAGCGCCGCCGCCGCGACCTCGGCGTGGATGGCCCCGCCCCTGTTCGACGCCGCAGAGTTCGCCGACGGGGCGGTGATCGTTTCCGGTCGTGCCGAGCCGGGCCAGCGGATCGTCCTGACCGACCGGACGGGGCTGGCGGCCGCGGCGTCGGCGGATGATCAGGGCGCCTTCGCCATTCGTCTGGTCTTAGGGGCGAACCTGACGCTGTGGCGCATCGATGTGGCCCGCGGCGCCCAGGAGGCGCGCACCGGCCAATGGCTGGCGGTTTCGGCCGGCCAGGCGTCGGCGGTCATCCTGCGCGCAGGCGCCGCCGCCCGTCCCGTGGGCCCCGCCGGGCTTCTGGCGACGGCGGACTATGATGGCGGCGGCCTGCTTGTCGGCGGACGAGTCATGCCGGGTCAGCCCGTTCAGGTCGATCTGAACGGCGGGCCGCCCCAGACGGTGCAAGGGGACGAGCAGGGCTGGATTCAGGCGCGCTTCGCCGCCGTGTCGCCCGGCCCCCACCGTTTGCGCGCCCGGGGCCCCACAGGGGAGCAGGAGATTTCGCTGACCCTGGCCGCCCCGTCCGGCGACGCACGTGCGCGGCGTGAGGGCGGGGCCCTGCGCATCGACTGGCCCACGCCCGGCGGGGCCGGTCAGGCCACCTGGGTGTTTGATCCGCCCGCCGGTTCCGACACCCCTTCGGCGCCCTGACATTTTCCGCCGTCACGCGGCTTGCATCGTCCGTGAACACGCTGCTATAGCCGCGCCTCCCGAGCGAACTGTTCCGCGGTAGCTCAGTGGTAGAGCAGCCGACTGTTAATCGGCTGGTCGTAGGTTCGAATCCTACCCGCGGAGCCATCGCCCCTCGCCGGGCCCTCACGACAGTTCACGGCCTGTTCACGCACTTGCGTTCGGCGCGCCTCTTTTTCGCGCCTGGAGCGAAGCCATGTTGGGTCCGAGGCGGCATGCGGCCGCCAGTGTCATGAACGAGCATTTCGATGGGCGGACGTGTTCTGCTTTTCATCCACCGTCACTTCTTCACCACCCTCTGGGTCGTGGCGGCGGCGACGCTCGTGCTGGCGGTCCTTCGCTAGCCTCGGCCCCGGTCGGCGTCGGTGCTAGACGGCGTCGGCCGGGCCCCCTCCGCGCAAGAAAAAAGCCCGGCGATGAAGCCGGGCTGAAAGCAGTTCGGTGATGGTGGGTGTCTCCGAAAGAGAAGACGCTTCCTCCTTCGGGTGATTTGGTTAATGCCGGGTAAACCATGACGCCCATTCCGATTCACGATCCCGCCGACCCGCGCGTGGCGGGCTATCGCCACATAAAAGAACGCGACCTGACCGGCCGCCGGGGCCTGTTCGTGGCCGAGGGGGCGGTGGTGCTGAACGTGCTGGCCTCGCCCCAATCCCGCTGTCGCGCCGTCTCGGCCCTGATCGCCGAGCAGCGCGTCGAGACCCTGCGGCCGGTGCTCGAACGCTTGAACGCGCCGGTCTATGCGGCCGGGCAGGCGGTCATAGACGCCGTCGCCGGATTCCCCATTCACCGGGGCATTCTGGCCCTGGGCGAAAAGCCCGCCGAACCGGAGCTTGCCGACCTGCTGAACGCCGCGCCCGAGGACGCCCTGGTGGTGGCGGTGTGCGGTGTGGGCAATCACGACAACATGGGCGGGATCTTCCGCAACGCGGCGGCCTTCGGCGCCCACGGCGTGCTGCTGGACGCCCATTGCTGTGACCCGCTGTATCGAAAGGCCATCCGTGTCTCGGTGGGCGCGGCTCTTCGCACGCCCTTCGTTGCGGGCGTCGAGCCGCTGGCCATGATCGACGCGCTGGAGACGGCCGGCTTCTCCCTGCTGGCGCTGAGCCCGTTGGGCGGCGAGCGCCTGTCGGATGTGCGCCCGGGCGGCCGGGCGGCGCTGATCCTCGGCGCCGAGGGGCCGGGCCTTTCGCCCGCCGTCATGGCCCGCTGCAGCACCGTGGCCATCCCCATGGCGGGCGGCTTCGATTCCCTGAATGTGGCCGCCACCAGCGCGGTGGCCCTGCACCAGATGCGGTTTGGATGAGGCGACGTCCCGAGGTGGTGGGCCCCGTCAGCCTTCAGGACACGGGCGTCGCTGCGGAATCGAGACTCATGGTCCCGGTCGGGGGCGTCGGCCTTGGCTCCAGCCGCACAGTCGTGGTGCGCGTGGCGGGGTCGTAGGAAAAGCGGAGATGATCGGCGCGAGACGCCGAGAGTAGGTCGCCGGCTATGCCGTACAGAAAGGCCAGCCGTTGCTCCTGACCTCTCAGAACCTCCAGCTGCGCCCTCAGCGCGCGAACCTCGGTCGCGACATTGGCCGGGGTGGAACTGCTCAGGGACCGCGCCGCCACGGCGCTGGACAAGACGGCGGGCGCGCCGGGCGACGCCGGCGGCTGAGGCAGCGGCATGGTCGCCAGATCAAGGTTCAACCCCGAAAAGGTGATCTGGGTCCGTATGCTGTTGATGGCGTTGCGGCTGTCCTCGCCGGTCAGCAGGCCGTCGATGGCGCGAAAGGGGCTGGCGGCGATTGCGCTCAGAGTTTCGCCCGCCGTGTAGCGGAGCTCCCGGTCCTTTGCGAGCAGGGCGTGATCCAGCCGCAGGACGTCCGCCGCATAATCCCGAGCAAGCTGGTCCCGCAGCGTGCCCATATGGTCGACGAGGTAGGTCAGCGCCCCGGCCCGCTGTTCCAGCCGCTGACAGTCGGCGAGGATCCGGTCGGCTTCGGCGAGGATAACGTCGCCGGGGTCATCGGCTCTTTGTTCATTCCGCGCGGGCCAGGCGTGAATCCGCCCCACGGTTTGGCCCAGGGTCGTGCAATTGAACGCGACTTCGGAATTCTCCATCAGTTCCAGCGCGCGAAACAGGCGATCATAGCGCCGGCTGATCAGCTGCAGGGCCAGGGCGCCGCCGTGATACAGTTCGCGCGTCGGCTCGTAGGCGTTGAATTCGTCCACAACAACGGGAACGAAGGCGGCGATGGCCCAGGCCTCGCGGGTGGAGGCGGTGAGGCCGCCCTCAAGGGCGCCCGCCGCCCCGAAGGCGGTCAGGCCCGCGCTCGTATCCATGAAGATCTGCTGACGCCGGGCCCGCTGGCTGTAATGGCGCTGCAATTCATCAGCCTGAACGCGCACGGCGACGTAGTGCGAGTCGGCGGCGCACGACGCGCCCACATCTTGTACATCCGTCGGCCGGGCCAGCTGGCGCAGGCATTCCACCGTATCCACACGCATCGGCGCCGAGAGATCACCCTCGTTGAAGGCGGTGACCGCAGGGCCGATGTGGGCGCATCCGCCCAGCAGGGCGGCGGCCAGGCTCAAGACGCAGATCGCTCTCATCGGCCCACTCCCGTAACGATGTTACGCTACGCCTGGTGCAGGAGCGTGGTCAACGCCTAGTTGCGGCACGCCTCGCCGTCGGCGTGGCTGCGAGAGTCAAAGAGAAGAAGGATGTGTTTGGAGGCCTGAGCCGGAATCGAACCGGCGTACACGGATTTGCAGTCCGCTGCGTAACCACTCCGCCATCAGGCCGCCGGGGCCCCGTCAAAGGGGCCGTCGCTTGAGCGAGGGCGTTCGCTATCAGATCGTCCGCACCGCCGCAACGCGCGTTTTCGGCGTTCACCATGAGCAGGGCCGGGCGGCCTTGCCGGGCCGGGGCGGGCGGACCTATAAGGCGCGCAGGTTTTCCGGCCTTCGGGCCGTTCAGGATTCGAGCTGCCATGGACTTCGTCGCCGCCCGCAAGATGATGGTGGATTCCCAGGTCCGCGTGAACGACGTGACCGACCGCACGCTTCAGGCCGCGCTGCTGGCCGTGCCGCGCGAGCGCTTCTGTGCGCCGGACCGGGCGTTCTCGGCCTATGCGGAAGCGGAATGCGAGATCGCGAACGGCCGTGTGCTGATGCTGCCGCGCGAGGTCGCCAAGCTGCTCAGCGCGGTCGAGGCCCGGCCGGGCGAGACGGCCCTGGCCATCGCCGCGCCCTACGCCGGCGCCGTGCTGGCCCGGCTTGGCGCGACGGTGACGGCCCAGGAAGCGGATCAGGCGGTGCTGGACGTGGTCGCCCCCGCCCTGTCGGACGCGGGTGTCGAGACCGTCGTCGCGCCGTTCGACCAGCCGCAGGGCGAGGGCTACGACATCATCATCAGCGAAGGCGCCGTGGCCACGCGGCCCCAGGCCTGGCTGGACGCCCTGGCCGTCGGCGGGCGTCTGGCGGTGGTGGAGCGCAAGGGCGCGGCTGGTCGCGGCGTGCTGTATGTGCGTGGCCGTGACGGTTTCTCACGACGCGAGCTGTTCGACGGGTCGCCGCCGATGCTGGACGGCATAACGCCCGAGCCGGCTTTCAACTTCTGAATCGACCGTGCGACGGACTGAAACCCGTTCCGCGTGAAAAAAACTTAACTGGCGTGAACGGCGGGCATTCCGCAAACCAGCCTGACAGGGTGGAACACGCGCCCGAGAGCTATTGAGGACTGGTCATGGTGAGACGTACCCGCGCGCTGGCTTCCGCCGCCGCTCTGGCCCTGATGACGGCGCTGGCCGGGCCGGTTTCTGCGGACTCGCTGCAGGACGCCATCGCCCTGGCCTACCAGACCAATCCGACCCTGCTGGCGCAGCGGGCCCAGCAGCGGGCGCTGGACGAAACCTATGTCCAGGCGCGCTCGGGCCTGCGTCCCAGCATCGACGCCTCGGTGGGCGCCGCCTACACGCGCAACTACGGCGAGACGTCGGGCGGCGCGATCCCTGACATTCCCGTCCCCATCGACACGGACGGCGACGGCATCCCGGACGCCACGGCCACCATTCCCGGCGCGGCCTTCTCCAGCGGCGGCGCCGCGCGCGAGACCGACTCGGGCAGCGTCAGCGTGGGCCTGTCCCAGGTGCTCTATTCCGGTGGCCGCCTGGCCCACGGAATCAATGCCGCCGAGGCGGCGGTGATGGCCGGGCGCGAGGACCTGCGCGCCGTCGAGCAATCGGTGCTGCAGGGCGTGATCCAGGCCTATGTGGACGTGCAGCGGGACATGGAGGTTCTGCGCATCCGTCAGGACAATCTGGGCGTCCTGCGCCGCCAGCTTGAAGAAGCCAGCGCCCGTTTCGAAGTGGGCGAGATCACCCGCACCGACGTGGCCCAGGCCGAGGCGCGCCTGGCGCAGTCGGAGTCCGATCTGGCCGCCGCCCAGGCCCAGCTGTCGGTCAGCCGCGCCGCCTATGCGGCCGTGATCGGCCAGGCGCCCACCGACCTTGAAGCGCCGCCGCCCCTGCCGGGCGTGCCGGCCGATTTCGACGTCGCTCTGGATACGGGACTGGTTGAGAACCCCACCCTGATCGCGTCCGAGTACCGTCTGCGCGGCGCTGAGGCCCGTGTGGCCGCCGCCCGCAGCGAATATCTGCCGTCCGTCGGCCTGAACGCCAGCTATGGCGGGTCCAGCGCCCTGGACGAGTTCGACCCCTTCGAGCGCACCAGCCTGAACGTCACCGCCAATCTGACCGTGCCGCTGTTCACCGGCGGGCTGAACCGCTCGCGGGTGGCCCAGGCGCTGGAAGAAGCAAACGTGGCTCAGATCGGCGTGGAGGGCGAGCGCCGCGAGGTGCTGCGCTCCGTCAGCGCCGCCTATGCGCAAATGGTGTCGGCTCAGTCCTCCCTTCAGGCCGGAGAGGAAGCCGTCCGCGCAGCCCGCATCGCCGCCGAGGGCGTACGGCAGGAGGCCCAGGTGGGCCTGCGCACTACCCTGGACGTGTTGAATCAGGAGCTGGAGCTGCGCTCGGCCGAAGTGAATCTGGTCACCGCGCGGCGCAACGAATATGTGGCCCAGGCCGCGCTTCTGGCCGCCATGGGCCGGCTGGAGGGTGCGAACCTGGTGCCGTCGCTGGATCCCTACGATGCTTCGGCGAACTTCCAGCGGGTGCGCAATCGCGGCGGCCTGCCGTGGGACGGCGCAATCGAGGCCATCGACCGCATCGCCGCGCCCTCGATCATGCCGGCCAATGATCAGGTGGACGCTCCGATTGACCAGCAGCTGAAGTCCGAAATCGTCCGCACGGCGCCGTCTGAATAGGCGGGGCAATTCACCCGACCGGCGAAAACGAGCGTTGATTCCGGAACGGCTAAGTGCGACGACAAGGGCAAGGGGGCAGGCGCGCTGAACAGCGCGCGCTCCTTTGACGCTTGAAGATTGTGACCGTCCGCTTCGGGGATTCGCCATGACCGATCAGTCCGCCCAGGAACCGACCATGGAGGAGATTCTCGCCTCCATCCGGCGGATCATCTCCGAGGACGACGTCCCGGCCGACGGGGCCGCCGCCGAGGCTGCGCCGTCCGAGCCGGAACCCGAGCCCATGCCTGTTCAGGCCGAGGAAGCCCCCGCGCCGGAACCCGAGCCGGAGCCCCAGCCCGAACCGCAGGCTGACGCCCCCGAACCGGCTGCTCAGGCCGAGGAGGAGGAAGAGGTGCTGGAGCTGACTGAGCCCTATCAGGCCCCCGCCGCCGAGGAGAGCATCGGCGACATCGAGGTCTCCGCTCCGGCCCCCGCGCCCGAGCCCGAACCTTTCCCCGAGCCGGAACCCGCTCCCGCGCCGCAGCCGGCGCCCGTGGCCGCACAGCCGGCCGATCCGCTGGTCAGCGCGGCCGCCGCCGGCGCGGCCGCCTCGGCCTTCGCGGGCCTGACCGCCGCCGCGCGCACCCCGGCCGACGCCCGCTCGCTGGAGGACATCGTGCGCGAACTGCTGCGCCCGATGCTGAAGGACTGGCTGGATGCGAACCTGCCCGGCATCGTCGAGCGCGAGGTACGCGCCGAGGTGGAGCGCATCTCACGCCAGGGCGGCCGCTAGCCCTTCGGCTTTCATCAGACTATCTACGGAAGGCGGCTCCGACGGGGCCGCCTTTTTCTTTCCGACGAAACGATCACGCGATGCTTGAGAAGACCTTCGACCCCAAGGCCGCCGAACCGCGCCACTACGCCCAGTGGGAAGCCAGCGGTCTATTTGCGCCGCGCGACCGCGCCGCCACCGACGGCGCGGCGGACGCCTATTCGATCGTCATTCCGCCGCCCAACGTGACCGGCTCGCTGCACATCGGCCATGCGCTGAACAACACGCTTCAGGACATTCTGGCCCGCTATCACCGGATGCGGGGCAAGGCGGTGCTGTGGCTGCCGGGCACCGACCACGCGGGCATCGCCACCCAGATGGTGGTGGAGCGCAAGCTGGCCGCCGAAGGTAATGTGGGCCGCCGCGACATGGGCCGCGAGGCTTTCATCGAAAAGGTCTGGGAATGGAAGGCCGAGAGCGGCGGCAACATCGTGCGCCAACTGCGCCGCCTGGGCGCCTCGTGCGACTGGAGCCGCGAGCGGTTCACCCTGGACGAGGGCCTGAACGCGGCGGTGCGCAAGGTGTTCGTGCAACTGCACAAGGACGGCCTGATCTACCGCGACAAGCGGCTGGTGAACTGGGACCCCCATTTCCAGACCGCCATCTCTGACCTGGAGGTCGAGCAGAAGGAGATGGAGGGCGCCTATTGGCACTTCGCCTATCCGCTGGCCGACGGCGTCACCTATGAGCATCCGGTCGCCTTCGACGAGGACGGCAAGGCGACGGAATGGGAGACGCGCGGCTACATCGTGGTCGCCACCACGCGGCCGGAGACCATGCTGGGCGACACCGGCGTGGCGGTGCACCCGGACGATGAGCGGTATGCCGGGCTGGTGGGCAAGTCGGTGATCCTGCCGATCACCGGCCGGCGCATCCCTATCGTCGCCGACGACTACGCCGACCCGACCAAGGGCTCCGGCGCGGTGAAGATCACCCCGGCCCATGACTTCAACGATTTCGGCGTGGGCAAGCGGGCCGGTCTGGCCGCCCTCAACATCATGGACTCGCAGGCGCGCATCACCGCCGCCGACACGCCGGACGTGCCCGCCGAGTACGAGGGCATGGACCGCTTCGAGGCCCGCAAGGCCATCGTCGCCCGCGCCGAGGAAGATGGCTGGCTGAAGGCGGTCGAGAAGACGAAGCACGTGGTCCCGCACGGCGACCGCTCGGGCGTGGTGATCGAGCCGTGGCTGACGGACCAGTGGTACGTTGACGCCAAGACCCTGGCTCAGCCGGCCATCAAGGCGGTGGAGCAAGGCGACACGACGTTCGAGCCCGCCAGCTATTCCAAGATCTATTTCGAGTGGCTGCGCAACATCGAGCCCTGGTGCATCTCGCGCCAGCTGTGGTGGGGTCACCAGATCCCGGCCTGGTACGGCCCGGACGGCGAAATCTTCGTGGCCGAGACCGAGGACGACGCCCGCGCCGCCGCGCGCGAACACTACGGCGCCGAGACCGCCCTGACCCGCGACGAGGATGTGCTGGACACCTGGTTCTCGTCGGCCCTGTGGCCGTTCTCGACCATGGGCTGGCCGGAGAAGACCGAGGACCTGGAGCGGTTCTATCCCACCTCCGATCTGGTCACGGCGGCGGACATCATCTTCTTCTGGGTCGCCCGGATGATGATGATGGGCCTGCATTTCATGGACGAGGTTCCGTTCCGGCGCGTCATCATCAACGGCCTGGTCCGGGACGAGAAGGGTCAGAAGATGGCCAAGTCCAAGGGCAACGTCATCGATCCCCTGACCATCATCGACCGGCTGGGCGCCGACCCGCTGCGTTTCACCATGGCGATCCTGTCGGGGACCCGCGACATCAAGCTGTCGGAACAGCGGATCGAGGGCTATCGCAACTTCGGGACCAAGCTGTGGAACGCCGCCCGCTTCGCCCAGATGAACGAGGCGGCGCGGGTCGAGGGCTTCGATCCGGCGACGGTGGAGCAGACCATCAACCGCTGGATCCGAGGCGAGCTGGTCAAGGCCGAGCGGCAGGTGGCGGACGCCATCGAGGGCGGCCGGTTCGATGACGCGGCGGGCGCCCTGTACCGCTTCATCTGGAACGTGTTCTGCGACTGGTATCTGGAGCTGGCCAAGCCGGTGTTCGGCGGCGCCGACGAGGCCGCCAAGGCCGAGACCCGGGCCATGACCGCCTGGACCCTGGACCAGACCATCAAGCTGCTGCACCCGGTCATGCCCTTCATCACCGAGGAGCTGTGGGAACAGCTGGGAGGCGAGGGTCTGGTCATGGGCGCCGAATGGCCCGCCTTCCCCGACGCTTTCGTGGACGCGGACGCCGAGACCGAGATCGGCTGGCTGGTGGATCTGGTCACCGAGGTGCGGGCCCTGCGCGGCGAGATGAACGTGCCGCCCTCGGCCAAGCCGCCCCTGACCATCGTGGCGCCCGACGGCCAGACCGCCGCCCGCGTGGAGCGTCATCGCGATCTGCTGCTCACCCTGGCCCGCGTCTCGGCGGTTCAGACGGCGGACGCGGCGCCGGCGGGCGCCGTCACCTTCGTGTCGGGGTCCACCACCGCCGCCCTGGCGCTGGCCGACCTGATCGATCTGGCCGCCGAGCGCGCGCGGCTGGAAAAGGCGGTGGCCGACTTCGAGTCCGACATCGGCCATGTGAACAAGAAGCTGGGCAACCCGAACTTCGTCGCCCGCGCCGCCCCCGAGGTAGTGGACGAGCAGCGCGAGAAACTGGCCGCCGCCGAGGCGGGCAAGGCGAAGATGCTGGCGGCGCTGAAGCGGCTGGAGTCGTTATGATCCTCCCCCCCTGGGGGAGGGGGGCCGCGCAGCGGG
>NZ_JBLGCI010000011.1:0-90579 GCF_047617075.1 Brevundimonas sp. | reverse complement strand
TCGATGACCACGTCCCGGGCATGGTCCACATGGTAGATGTCGTCGCCCGCGCCGCCGGCCATGGTGTCGATGCCGCCGCCCCCGTTGATGACGTTGGCGCCGCTGTTGCCGGTGAGGATATTGTGGGCCGCATTGCCGATCAGGTTCACGTTGCGGTCGCCCAGCAGCGTGGCGGCCTCGATGGACTGTCCGTTCAGGTCGAAGCTGACGGTGGAATGGACCAGGTCGTAGCCCTCGCCGCCGCGCTCGATGACCACGTCATCGGCGCTGTCCACATGATAGGTGTCGGCGCCGGCCCCGCCCATCATGATGTCGTCGCCCAAGCCGCCGATCAGGGTGTCGTTGCCGGTTCCGCCATCCAGAACGTCGTCTCCAATATCGCCGATAACGGTGTCATCACCGCCGCCGCCCTCTAGACGCGAACCGCGCAGCTCATCCGACACGATGGGAGCGTCTGAAAGCGAAATCTGAAGCGTATACTTTGTCCCGGTTATCAATCCGAGCGGGTAACCAGTGTTGACAACCACGTAGTAAACACCTGGCTGGGAAAACGTGTGTTCTATGAACGGATCCCGTGACGCGGAGCTACCTGGGTCGACAATCCAGTTATCGTTCTGAGTGACAGCGTTGCCCTCAGCGTCGTAAATCGTGAGGTTTAGGTCAGCTCCTCCAAATACACGGTCGATATCGAAAACACCGACCGCTCCCGCCTCGTTTACAACGAAGCGAAAATACTCTGACTTGCCGCTCGTTTCCGCCGAAATCGATACATGCGGGATCGTGGTCGAGTTTTCGATGTCCAGGTTTTCCACGATCCCGAACAGGTTGGAGACATCGACCGCGTCGCTGAAGGAATTGTTCCGCAAGGTTTCCGGTTTGAACAGCACGGCGGGATTTTCAGCAAAGTAGGCTTTGCCTCGCAGGACGTCGTTGAACTCGCTACCCCGCAGATTTTCGACAGACAACAGGGTATCGAGACCACCCCCGCCAGTATTCTGAGCGACCGAAACCCGCAGATCGACGGTCACCCCTGAAAGACTGTTTTCGTAACTTGCAAGATCCAGGTGAGAGCCGCCGTGGAGCAGCTCGTCACCGGCGCCGCTGATCAGGGTGTCGTTTCCGTTGCCTCCGTAAATCAGGTTGGCCGCGGCCCCGCCGTCGAGATGGTCATTTCCGTCACCGCCGTAAAACGTTTCCGAGCCCGCCCCGCCAAGGAGGACGTCGTCACCCGCGCCGCCGTCGACCTGTCCCGATATCTCGCCGAGTTGACCATCATATGTGTCGTCGCCAGCGTCCATGTACACGAAGCCATCAATGACACCCTCGTTGATTGGGGTGTCGATTGTCTCGCCCTCAAGTACGACATCCCCATTCATCTGCCCCCGGTTAAGAATATCCAGGATCGCCTTGTCGCTTTTACCCGCACTTTTGATGGCGAAATAACCAGTAATCTCCCCTTCGTTGACGATGGAGGTGACGCCGCTGAGGGGAGCCATTGCGATAGCCATGGCATTTGGGCTGCCATCCAGCTTTTCAGCCCGGATCACTCCCGAATTGTACAGGCTGCTGTCGCCATAGTTGAGCGCGACCGCAACGCTGGTGTGGGAACCGGCGACGAGGATGTCCCCCGTATTGTGTATGGTGGAGCTCATCAGGGTGCTGATCCCGGCGGTGAGATCGCCTTGAACGTCGATCAGGCCATGATTCACAATGTCCCCGCTGAGACTCCTGAATCCCGTCGCGTCGCCCTCTGCTCTGACAATTAACTCGCCGAGATTCTCGAAGCGGAATGAGTGATAGTTCGTGCCGCTGATTCCAATGGCGCCCCCGTCCTGTGCTTCGATGCGCATCAGACCGGCATTATGGATCACCGTGCCCTCAGATGATGCGGGCATCGGCCTGAATGCGATCAGAAAGGAAAGCGTTTGATTGCTGGTGACCAGTTCCAGGGAACCGTAGTTGGTCAGTGACGGATAAGGGCCCGACGGCGTGGCCGGCGGATACGGTGGCGGGCCGCCGTACACGTGAAGGGGGGGCTCCAGCCAGATGGCGATATATGGGTCATCGTCAACGGTGCTCACATACCGACGGACTTCGCCTTCCTCGATCACCATCGAGGTGTTTGTCTCATGCCACGGCATCGTATCCCCCATCAGCACGGAGAGTCGCCGACCGCCTGAGAAGAGCCCTCACGGCCCTCCGCCTCACCGATGAAAGCTACGCTATTCACGTCAGGCGGGTAGGAAAAGGCCAAAGTCGCGCTACAGAACAGGACTGCGCAGTTTTACGCCCGTCATTGCTCTTGGGCGCGACGGTCAACCCAGTCGATTGCCCTTCGGTGTCCAGGGCGCTTCACAGCACCGAAACCCACGGCGCGCGCCTCGGCCTCGACCCCGGTCAGGCCCCCGGCTCGGCGTGCCCCACCCTCGCCATGCCCGGCGTCGGCACGCGATCCGCCGGACTGGCCGCTGCGCGGCACCGATGGTCGACCCGCGCCTCGCAAAGCCCGCTGGCCGTCCAGTAGTATTGGATGCGCGGAAAGCCGTCATCTTGGGGGATGACCCGCGCCAGGGTGACCGGCTCGCCGTCCCCGCCCGTACAGGCGCTTCGCCCCGCCGCCGCCGCGCGCCCCTCGACCGCGCACCAGGCATGAGCGCCTCGCGCCTCGACCGCCGTCTCCAGGAACACCGCCGTCAGCATGGCGGCCGGAACCGTCAGCACCAGCCCGGCCAGCACCGGTTTCCATCGCCTCCTCGACGCGCCCCAGGCGAACAACGCCAGCCCGGCCACGATCACCGCCGCGAGCACCCCGAACGCCCACACCACGTCAGCCGACGGCGCACGCGTCCACACCGCCCACTCGGCGTCGCTCAGTTTCAGCCAGTCCTGAAGCACGTCGCCCCCTCCCGAACGGAGGCGATAGCACGGTTATGCGATCAAACGCGTGACCGGGGGGTCACAGCCCCTTCACGATCCCTTCCACCATCTTCTTGGCGTCGGCGAACAGCATCATGGTGTTGTCGCGGAAGAACAGCTCGTTCTCGACCCCGGCGTAGCCCGCCGACATGCCGCGCTTGACGAACAGCACCGTGCCGGCCTTCTCCACGTCCAGGATGGGCATGCCGAAGATGGGGCTGGCCGGATCGGTCTTGGCGGCCGGGTTGGTCACGTCGTTGGCGCCGATGACGAAGGCCACGTCGCAGCTCGAGAACTCGCTGTTGATGTCCTCCAGCTCGAACACCTCGTCATAGGGCACGTTGGCCTCGGCCAGCAGCACGTTCATGTGCCCCGGCATGCGGCCGGCCACGGGGTGGATGGCGTATTTCACCTCCACGCCCTCCTCCTTCAGCTTGTCGGCCATTTCGCGCAGGGCGTGCTGGGCCTGGGCCACGGCCATGCCGTAGCCGGGCACGATGATGACCTTGGACGCGTTCTTCATGATGAAGGCCGCGTCGTCGGCCGAGCCCTGCTTGACCGGTCGCGTCTCCACATGGCCGGCGCCGGCCGCCGCCGTATCACCGCCGAAGCCGCCCAGGATGACGCTGATGAAGCTGCGGTTCATGCCCTTGCACATGATGTAACTGAGGATCGCGCCGGAGCTGCCCACCAGGGCGCCGGTGATGATCAGGGCGATGTTTTCCAGCGTGAAGCCCAGCGCCGCCGCCGCCCAGCCGGAGTAGCTGTTCAGCATGGACACAACCACCGGCATGTCCGCCCCGCCGATGGGGATGATCAGGGTCGCGCCCAGGATCAGCGCGATCACGAACACGCCCCAGAAGGCCCACACCGCCGTGCCGCCCGTGGCGATCAGCACGCCGATCAGGACCACCAGCCCCGCCGCCAGCCCGATGTTGATCAGGTGCCGCGCGGGCAGCAGGATCGGCGCGCCCGACATGTTGCCGTTCAGCTTGGCGAAGGCGATCACCGAGCCGGTGAAGGTGATGGCGCCGATGGCCAGGCCCAGCCCCAGCTCGATGATGGACAGGGTCTTGATGCCCCCCGCCCCGTCGTCGATGCCGAAGGCCACGGGCGCATAGACCGCACCCACCGCCACCAGACAGGCGGCCATGCCCACCAGGCTGTGGAACGCCGCCACCAGCTGCGGCATGGAGGTCATGGGCACACGCCGGGCGATCACCGCGCCCAGCCCGCCGCCGACCACGACGCCGCCCGCGATCAGCGCCAGCGTCAGCCCGTCCAGCGCCTGCGTCCCCCACAGGGTCAGCAGGGTCACGCCGATGGCCAGCCCCATGCCCACCATGCCGAAGGTGTTGCCCCGGCGGCTGGTCTCCGGGCTCGACAGCCCGCGCAGGGACAGGATGAACAGGACGCCGGCCGCCAGATAGGCCAGGGCTGCGATGGATGCGTTCATGACGGCGTCCCCCTCATTCGTCTCAGTAGATTTCCACCCGCGCCGGTTCGGCGGGGTCGTTGGTTCCGGCGGCGGTGGGCGTTCCGTCCTTGACCAGGGCGAAGCCCACCGGCCCCTCGCCGCCCGTCTTGGTCAGGCTGCACCACGCCCGGTAGGTGGGCAAACGTCCGGCCGCGCGGCCCTCGCCGTCCAGATCAAAGCGGTTCACCGGCCCCGTGCCCGGAATCTGGTGCGACGGGAACCCGCAGTTCAGGGTCCAGCTGGCGCCGCCCGGAGCGGCCACGGCGAAGTGCGCGCCTTCATAGCCCTCGCCGGTCTGGCGGGTGCTCTGGGCCTGGGCTGCGCCGGCGATGGCCAGCACCGTGATGAACAACGCAACTCTCATTGATCCTCCGAATTCGTCATCTGACCGGTTCGCTTCAGCCGCCACAGGGCGGCGGCGATGAACAAAGGCGCCACCACCACCAGCAGCCAGTCGAACCACGTCATGGCCCGCTCCTGGATCAGCACCCGCACGATGATGGACGAGAACACCAGCACCATGCCGGCGTCGTGAAACCGCATCTTGGCGATGGGATTCTTCTGACCCAGCCAGCCATAGATCCACAGGCCGACGCCCAGACCCGTGGCGACCCACGAGCCCGTCGCGGCCACCTGGGCCGCGTCGCCGGTCAAGCCTTCTTTTCCTTCTTCCGGTACATGGCCAGCATGCGCCGTGTGACCATGAAGCCGCCGAAGATGTTGACGCTGGCCAGTGTCACGGCCGCCACGCCGGCGCCCTTGGCGATCCAGCCATTGACGCCGGACGCCTCCGACACGGCCGCCGCGGCGATCAGCCCGCCCACGATGATGACCGAGGAAATGGCGTTGGTGACCGCCATCAGCGGCGTATGCAGCGCCGGCGTCACGCTCCAGACCACATAGTAGCCGACGAAGATCGCCAGCACGAAGATGGCCAGGCGGAAGACGGTGGGATCGACGTGTTCCATCTATCGAGTCCTCTGTTGATTATGCGGCGCGGCCGGGTCGTCCTGGGGTTCCAGTCCCAGCCGGCGGGCGAGCGTGACCGCCGCCATGAGCGCGCCGACAAGAAGCAACATGGCAGCGCCGGGGTGCATCCAGAACGCCACGAGCGCAGCGACCACAAGCAAGGCGCAAACGAGCGTATGGCCCGGAAAGAATCGGATCGCGTCCATGGGCGAGGCTTCCGGTCCCGGCCCCGTGGGTTCCTGCCAGCGGTTGACCGTGCGCTCGACCTTCCTGGCTGGGCGGGAAAAACGATAGGCGAGGCTGGCGATCAAAAGACCGAAAGCAGCGCCGGTCAGCAGGCCCGCTTGCTGTTGCTCCAGAAGCCCTTTGAGGCTCGGCGTTGGATAAGCCTCCAGCAGGGGCGTCCAGAGGTTGTCGAGGAACAGCAACAGGACGAGTCCATAGATCACGACCTCAAGAAGCGTCCAAAACCTCTTCACCCCTTCACCCCCTCATGCACCACGGCCCCGCCGTGGGTGACGACGGCGGCCTTGAGGATCTCGTCCTCCAGGTCCAGGGCCAGCACCTCGTCCTTCACCAGCAGTCCGGTGAAGGCCAGAAGGTTCTTGGCATAGAGCGACGAGGCGTCCGCCGCGATGCGGCCGGGCAGGTTGGACCAGCCGACGATGCTGACGCCGCCCGCGGTCTTCACAACCTCGCCGGGCTTGGAGCCCTCCACATTGCCGCCCGCCTCCACCGCCAGGTCCACCAGCACCGAACCGGGCTTCATGGAGGCCACATGGGCGGCCGAGATCAGCCGGGGCGCAGGGCGGCCGGGGATCAGGGCGGTGGTGATGACCACGTCCTGTTTGGTGATGTGGGTGGCGGTCAGCTCGGCCTGCTTGGCCTGATACTCCGCCGACATCTGTTTGGCGTAGCCGCCCGCGGTCTCGGCGGCCTTGAACTCCTCGTCCTCCACCGCCACGAATTTGGCGCCCAGGCTCTCCACCTGCTCCTTGGCGGCGGGGCGAACGTCGGTGGCGCTGACCACCGCGCCCAGACGCCGCGCCGTGGCGATGGCCTGCAGCCCCGCCACGCCCGCGCCCATGACGAACACCTTGGCCGGCGCGACCGTGCCCGCCGCCGTCATCATCATGGGAAAGGCGCGGCCGTATGTGTGGGCCGCCTCGATCACCGCCCGGTATCCGGCCAGATTGGCCTGGGACGACAGGGCGTCCATCACCTGGGCCCGGCTGATCCGGGGCACGAACTCCATGGCGAAGGCGGTGACGTTCGCCTTGGCCAGCGCCTGAACCGTGTCTTTCTCGCGGTACGCGTCCAGCAGGGCCACCACGATGGCGCCGGGCTTGAGCGCGCTGATTTCCTGCGCCGTGGGGCCGCGCACCTTCAGCAGGATGTCCGCCTTGGACAACACCGCGCCGGAGTCCTTGGAGACCTTGGCGCCTGCGGCCTCATAGTCGGCGTCGGGAATGGACGAGCCCAGACCGGCGCCGGCCTCGACCAGCACCGAGGCGCCGAGCGCGGTCAGCTTCTTCACCGTATCCGGTGTTGCGGCGGTGCGCGGTTCGCCTTCACGGCGTTCGCGCGTCACGGCTATGGCGACGGCCAAGCGAATCCCCCTGCCTGTTGTTTCAGAGCAGTGGACCGTAGGACGTTTCAGAAAGGCCCGTAAAGGTCGGGCCGGCCAGAAAAACTGTTAGTGATCAGCAGGCTTGCTGCGCAGGAACCACCAGCCGGCGACGGCCAGCACCACCGCGGCGATCAGGGCGGGGAAGAAGCCGCCGTTAGGCATGAACCACATGGTGAAGAACAGCACAGCCACCGCAACGGCCAGCGAGCCCCACTTGGTCAGGAAGTTGAACAGATGCCAGGTGGCCACCTGCTCGCTGATTTCCTGCGAGCCCTTCAGATAGGCTTCGGCGTCGTGATCGGCTTCGTGCGTGTCGGCGGCCATGCGATGATCTTTCGAAGGCAAACGAGAATCTGGAGGCCCTTATACCGAGGGCGGCGCGCGGCTCAAGCGCGGTGTGTCGTCACGCCACCGCCTCGAACTCGTCGATCAGACGCTCCAGCCGCCGGCAGCCCACGGCCCAGAACGCCGGGTCGCGCGGGTTCAGGCCGAAGGGCTTGAGCGCCTCGACGTAGGTCTTTGTCCCGCCCCCGGCCAGCAACTCGCGGTACAGCGGCGCGAAGCCGTCCGGATCCTCGCGCCGCTTCTCCATCAGGGCGGCCACCAGCAGGTCCCCGAACGCATAGGCGTAAACATAGAAGGGCGAGTGCACGAAGTGGCTCACATAGGCCCACCAGTGCTCGTATCCATCGTTGAGCTTGACCGCCGGGCCCAGGCTGGCGCCCATCTCCTCCATCCAGATCTCGCCGATGCGGGCGACAGACACCTCGCCCTGCGCCCGCTCGTCGTGGAAGCGCGTCTCGAAGCGGTGGAAGGCGATCTGGCGCACCACGGTGTTCAGCCCGTCCTCGATGCGCCCGGCCAGCAGGCCGCGCTTTTCCGTCTCCGGCGCCGTGGCCAGCAGCCGATCGAATGTCAGGCCCTCGGCGAAGATGGACGCCGTCTCGGCCAGGGTCAGGGGCGTGTCGGCCAGAAGGGTGCCCTGATCCGCCGCCAAGGTCTGGTGCACCCCGTGGCCCAGTTCGTGGGCCAGGGTCAGCACGTCGCGCCGCTCGCCCATCCAGTTCAGGAACACATAGGGGTGCCGGTCCGCCGTCACCGGGTGCGCATAGGCGCCGGACTGCTTGCCCGCCCGCGCCCGCCCGTCGATCCACGGATTATCGAAGAAGGCCTTGGCCCGGTCGCCGAACTCGGCGCCCAGATCATTGAAGCTGTCCAGCACCATGGCCCGCCCCTGACCCCAGTCGAAGCCGCGCGGGGCGGTGGTCTCGATGGGCGCGTTTCGGTCCCACTGGTTCAGCTGCTTCAGGCCCATGGCCTTGGCCTTCAGCGCATAATAGCGGTGCGACAGGCGCGGATAGGCCTCGGCCACCGCATCGGCCATGGCGTCCACCGCCTCGCCGTCCACCTCGTTCATCAGATGCTTGGACTGGGCCGGGTACGAGAATTTGCGCCAGCGGTCCTCCAGCGCCTTTTCCTGGGCCACGGTGTTCAGCACCAGCGACATGGTGGACGCCTTCGCGGCCAGGGCGTCGTTCAGCCCCTCGGCCGCCGCCTTGCGCCGGTCCGCCTTGGGATCAGACAGCCGGTTCAGCGCCTCGGCAAGGGTCAGTTCGTCCTTGCCGGCCTTCACCCGCAGGGCGGCCAGGGTCTCGTCGAACAGGCGCGGCCACTGCATGGCGGCGGGCATGCGCTCGGCGATGAACCGCTCCAGCTCGGGCGACAGCTCGTGGGGCTTGTTGGCCCGCACCCGGCGCAGCCACGGCCGCCAGCGCGCGGCGCCTTCGTGGGCGCTCAGCGCCGCCTCGATCTCGGCCTCCTCCAGACGGTTGATCTCCAGCGTCAGCCACAGGGTCTCGGCGGCGATGGTGGTCACCTTCTGGCGGATGTCCGCCTCGAACCCCTGCGCGGCGCCGTCCTCGCGGTTGGTGGACGCGGCCAGAAAGGCGTAGGCCCCCAGCGCGCCCAGATGGTTGGACGCCTGTTCATAGGCCGTGATCGCCTTGTCGAGCCGCTGGCCCAGCGTCGCCGCATCAGCCCGCGCGGCCTCAAGCTGGCCTTCCAGCGCGTTCAGCTCGGCCACCGCCTTGCGGCCGGCCTCCAGATCCGCCGCCACCCGATCGTCCGCAGGCGAGGCGTAGAGGTCTGACAGGTCCCAGAGGGGGGCTTCGTTCGGGGCCACATCGGGCTTGAAGGGGGCGTTCATGGCTCAAGGTGTGGGGTCGCGGACGGCGCGGCGCAACCGCGTTCGCGTCAATCCCCTTCCGCTTCGATCCGATTTCAGGCCACATGCGCCCGAAAGACGAGGACGACGTCATGACCATCTTCGGCGCCAACGAGACCGCGGACCGCGAGCCGGACCACCGGCGCCTGGGCTGGATCCGTCTGGCCATCGGCCTGATTCAGGGCGCGGCCCTGCTGGGGCTCTATCTCGCGATTGAACACCGGTCGTGGCCCGCCACCGTCCCCGGCCTGTTCGCGCCGCTGGTGCTGATCTTCGCCTGGCTGCCCGTCGTCCTGCTGGGCGCCGTCGGCCGGATGCGGCTTCGGACCCTCGTGATCTGGGGTTTGACGGCGGCGGCGCTTCTGGCGCTCATGGGCTGGTGGAGCGTGATCTGGGGCGTGCGGCCCAATGGCCTCAACGAGCCCCTGGCCTCGCCCGTCGTCTTCGCGGCCTCGGCGGTCATGCTGTTCATCGCGCACCACCTGATCCTGCCCGCCGACCGGGCGCGGCGGTGGCTCGCGCCTTATCCCGCCTATTTCGACACGGCGTGGAAGGCGGGGGTGCAGTTGGCCCTGTCGGTCGCCTTCACCGGCGCCTTCTGGCTGCTCCTGTTCCTGGGCGCCGGGCTGTTCAGCGTCATCGGGCTGGATTTCCTGCGCGAGCTGCTGGGTCAGGAATGGTTCTCCATCCCCGTCACCACCCTGGCCTTTTCCGCCGCCGTCCACCTGACCGATGTGAAGGACGGCCTGATCCGGGGCGTGCGGACCGTGGCCCTGATGCTGCTGTCCTGGCTGATGCCGGTGATGGCGCTGATCACCGCCGCCTTCATTCTGGTCCTGCCCTTCGCGGGCGTCGGCCGGTTGTGGGACGAGGGCTATGGCACGAGCCTGATGCTGTCGGCGGCGGCGGCCCTGATCATCCTCATCAACGCCGCCTATCAGGACGGCGAGCCTGGCAGCGCGCCCAATGTGGTGCTGCGGTGGGCGGCGCGGATCGCGGGGATACTGCTGGTTCCCCTGATCGGCCTGGCGTTGTGGGGCATAGCCCTGCGCATCGGCCAGCACGGCCTGACGCCCGAACGCATCATCGCCGCCGCCTGCGTGCTGGTGGGCGCCGTCCACGCCGTGGGCTACGCCTTCGCCGCCGTGAAGCCGGGCCCGTGGATGCGCCCGCTGGAGCGCACCAACGTCATCGGCGGCGTGGTCGCCGTCGCCGCCATCCTGGCCCTGTTCACCCCCCTCGCCGACCCGGCCCGCCTCTCTGTCGCCGACCAGATGCGCCGGCTCGAGACCGGCCGGGTGTCGGCCGAGGCGTTCGACTACGCCTTCCTGCGCTTCGACGCGGGCCGTTCGGGCTTGCAGGCGCTGGATCGTCTGGTCGCCTCCGACAATCCCGAAATCGCCCGCCGGGCCGGTGAGGCGAAAGCGGCGGAGAACCGCTACATGGTCGATCAGCCGGAGCCGGAGCGGACGATCGACGTCGTGCCCGGCTCCGACTCTGTGCCCGACGGCTTCCTGACCGCGGCTCCAGGCGACCTGCGAGCAACGTGCCGGAACGAGGGCGACTGCCTCGCCGCCGCCAGCGATCTGGACGGCGACGGACAGATAGAATGGCTCGTGGCCAACGCGCATCGGCTGGCGGTCTATCAGCAAGCCGACGACGGCTGGCGCGAGATCGGCGGCTACAACGTCAACCTCTGCGCTCCACGCGGGCACGACGCGCGTGACCTGCTGCGGGAGGGGCTGACGTTTGCGCCCTCGCCCCTGCCGGACCTGAGCGTCGGGGATACGCGTGTCCCCCTGACGCCGAACACGGACTGCCCCGCTTAAACCCGATCTTCACCCCCTTCGGCCTAAAACCGTCCCGAAACGAGCCAGTCCCGATCAATGAGGACCGGCCGTGCGGTTGATGATGAAGGGTGGCTCCCATGGCCAAGACGGTGCTGGTCGTCGATGACGACCCGACCCAGCGCAGGCTGGTGCAGGCGGTTCTGGACCGCGAAGGCTACAACGTCGTCCACGCCGAAAACGGCGGCGAGGCCATCGACCGCATGACCAAGGGCGGCGGCGCCGACGTGGTCCTGCTGGACATGGTCATGCCCGGCCTGTCGGGCATGGAGACCCTGGCCGAGATGCGCACCGCGGGCGTGCGCGCCCCGGTGATCATCCTGACGGCATCCGGCGGCATCGACACCGTGGTCAAGGCCATGCAGGCCGGCGCCCAGGACTTCTTCGTCAAGCCCGCCAGCCCCGAACGCATCCTCATCTCCATCCGCAACGCCCTGCAGATGGGCGATCTGGTCGCCGAGGTGGGCCGGGTGAAGCGTCAGGTCTCGGGCCGCACCTCCTTCGACGATCTGGTGGGCGACAGCGCCCCCATGCGCATGGTCAAGTCGCTGGGCGCCCGCGCGGCGAAATCCAACATTCCCGTCCTGATCACCGGCGAAAGCGGCGTCGGCAAGGAAGTCATCGCCCGCGCCCTGCACGGCGCCAGCGACCGCGCCGGCAAGCCCTTCGTGGCGGTGAACTGCGGCGCCCTGCCGGCCAACCTGATCGAATCCATCCTGTTCGGCCACGAGAAGGGCGCCTTCACCGGCGCGGTGGACAAGACCCTGGGCAAGTTCCGCGAGGCCGACGGCGGCACCCTGTTCCTGGACGAGATCGGCGAACTGCCGCTGGACATGCAGGTCAAGCTGCTGCGCGCGCTGCAGGAAAGCGAGATCGACCCGGTGGGCGCCAAGCGCCCGGTCAAGGTGGACGTGCGCATCGTCTCGGCCACCAACCGCGACCCGGAGGCCCATGTGAAGGCCGGCATGTTCAGGGAAGACCTGTTCTATCGCCTCAACGTCTTCCCCATCGAGGCCCCCGCCCTGCGCGCCCGGCGCGAGGACATCCCGGCCCTGATCGACCACTTCATCGCTCGCTTCAACGCCGAGGAAGGCAAGCGGGTGGCCGGCGCCGCGCCCGACACCCTGGCCCTGCTGACCGCCTTCGAGTGGCCCGGCAACGTGCGTCAGCTGGAAAACGCAGTGTACCGCGCCATCGTCCTGGCCGACGGCCCGTGGCTGCAGCCGCACGACTTCCCCGCCATTTCCGGCGTCGCCGCGCCCATGCCGGAGGCGGACGCCGCGCCTGACGCGCCCCGCGCCGAGCATGCCCTGTCCGACCTGGCCCTGCCCGACGCGCCGGTGCGCATCATCGACGACAAGGGCCACCTGCGCACGCTGGAAGACATCGAGCGCGACCTGATCCAGCACGCCATCGAGGTCTATGCCGGCCACATGTCCGAGATCGCCCGACGCCTCGGCATCGGACGCTCCACGCTTTATCGAAAAGTCCGCGAACAGGGCCTCGAGGACGTGCTGAAACAGGCCGGCTGAGTGCGGCTTGCGGGCCACAGCCATGACGACAAAGCGATTATCGAAAACAACCGCGACGGAAATGTCGTGACTGCGCGTTAGACGGTTCAGTGAACGACGGGGGCGTCGGACAAAGGCTCTGCCAAGAAGCCCGCCCCCCGCGCCTCCCCAGACCGGATACGCCCATGTCTCTCTCGACCACCGCCCTGACCGGGCTGGCCGCGCTGCTCATTCAATCCGCCGACGTGCCCCAGGGCTCGATCGCGGTTCAGGACCCGCCGGGTGAGGACGCCTGGACCGACGAGGACGGCGTCACGTCCGTCTCAGAGGTGGTCATCACCGCCGCTCGCCGCCGGGGCGACGTGGATACCGACATACCGCCCGAGCTGGAGCTGGAGGCTGCCGACATCCAGGCCTACGGAGCCTCGGACATCTCCCAGCTGCTGGAATTCCTAGAGCCGGTCACCGCCAGCTCGCGTGGCGGCCCGCCGGTGTTCCTGGTCAACGGTCGTCGCATCTCCGGCTTCCGCGAGATTCGCGGCCTGCCGTCCGAGGCTATTGAGCGAGTTCAGGTTCTGCCCGAGGAAGTGGCGCTGCAGTTCGGCTATCGCGCCGACCAGCGGGTGGTGAACTTCATTCTCAAGGATCCCTTCCGCTCGGTGACCACCGAGGTGGAGGTTCGCGGCCCCACCGCCGGAGGCCGCTCGGGCTATGAGGTCGAGGCCGACATTCTACGCATCGATGGCGACAACCGCTGGTCCTTCGATATCGAGCACGAGCGCGACACCGCCCTGTTCGAGACGGAGCGCGACATCGTGCGCGAGCCCGGCTCCACCCCATATGACCTGATCGGCAACGTCACCGCGCCCATGTTCGGCGACGAGATCGACCCGGTGTTCTCAGGCCTCGTCGGCGAGACCGCCACCCTCGCCCCGGTTCCCGGATCGGGAACCAGCCTGGCCGATTTCGCGGATGCCTACGGCCCGGCCCGCGTCGGGGCCTTGCGCGACTGGCGCACCCTTCAGCCTGAATCCGAACAGACCGAGATCTCCGCCACCCTCAAGCGGGGCCTGCCCGGCGACATTCAGGCCACCCTCAGCGCAGAGCTCCAGGATTCCAGCAGCGAGCGCTTCAATGGTCTGCCCGGGCTGGCCCTGACCGTGCCCTCGGGCGTCGGCGGATCGCCCTTCTCCGACGACGTGACCCTGTACCGCTTTCTGGACGCGCCCGAGGCCCTGTCGTCGCGCACCGACAGCCTTCAGGGGGAACTGGGCGTTCTGCTCGACGGCTTCATCGGCGACGACTGGCGCTGGAGCGTGAACGGCGAATACACCCGCAACGAGACCGACACCTTCACCGGCCGGGGCTTCTCCACCGAGGCCTATCAGGACCGGCTGGACGCGGGCGACCTCACCGCCGCCCCCTTCGGCCCACTGACCGGGGCCGATTTCAACCGCCTGCCCGACGATCTGGCGAACTCGGTCTCGAGCCGCTACAGCGCCGAGGCGGTCTTCAACGGCCCGCTGACCGAGCTGCCCGCCGGCGACCTGCGCTCCACCTTCACCCTCGGCGCCGACCGCCAGACGCTTGAGTCATGGTCCCTGCGCTCTGGCATTGAGACCGAGCGCGAACTGTCCCGCGACCGCCTGAACGCCCAGACCAGCTTCGACATTCCCCTGTTCGAGATGGACGACGAGAACCCATCCCTGCTGGGCGACCTGGCCCTCAATCTGAACGCCGGCTACGAGGACGTGTCGGACTTCGGCGGCCTCGACACCCTGGGCCTCAATGTCAACTGGAGCCCGCGCGAGCGGCTGTCCTTCTCGCTGGGCCACACGCGTCAGGATCAGGCGCCCAGCATCGCCCAGCTGAATGATCCGGTCATCGCCACGCCCAACACGGCGGTGTTCGACTTCTCCACCGGCGAAACGGTGCTGGTCACCCGCACCACAGGCGGCAATCCCGATCTGAACGCCGCGAACCGTTCGGTCTGGAGCGCGGGCGTCAACTGGCAGCCGCTGGAGGACGAGAACCTGCGCATCAGGTCCACCTGGACCGGCACCCGCATCGAGAACGAGGTCAACGGATTCCCCGCCGTGACCGCTGCGCTGGAAAACGCCCTGCCGGACCGCTTCACCCGCGACGGCGATGGAACCCTGCTGGCCATCGACGCCCGGCCGATCAATTTCGCCGAGGTGGAGCGCCAGGATCTGCGCACCGGCTTCACCTTCTCGCGCACCTTCGGTCAGCCGGATGAACCCCGACAGGGTGGGCGCGGCCAGCGCGGCGAAGGCGGCGGCGCGCGCGGTCCCCGTGCGGACGGACCGCCCCCCGGTGGCGGCGGTCGCATGCGCGGCGGTGGGGGCCGCGGCGGCGGCCGGGGCGGCATGCAGCCCGGCCAGGGCCGCTTCAACATCTCGCTGTTCCACACCTGGCGCATCCAGGACGAAATCCTGATCGCCCCCGGCCTGCCCGTGCTGGACCTGCTGAACGGCGACGCTACCGACGCCGGCGGCGGCAGCCCCCGCCACCAGATTCAGGCCCAGGGCGGCGTGTTCAAGGACGGCATGGGCGTGTTCGTCAACGCCACCTGGCGTGAGGGCACCGAGGTCAACGGCGGAACCGGCCCGGACCTGATCTTTGACGACCGCGCCACGGTGAACGTCAACGCCTTCATGGACCTGGGCGCCCGCGAGGGTCTGGTGGCGCGCTGGCCGTGGCTGGAGGGGTCGCGCCTCAATCTGCGGGTCTCGAACCTGTTCGACTCCGACACCCAGGTGGTCGCCAGCGACGGAACCACCCCCCTGAACTACCAGCCCGACTTCCTTGATCCGGAGGGGCGCACCGTCAGCCTGACGTTCAGAAAGATCCTGTTCTGACCTGAGGAGGGGAAGGCTATCAGCCCTTCCCCTCTCCCTTGGCCTTCTTCGTGATCTCTTTCAGCTTGCGCGCCTGCATGGCCGACAATGACTGGCCCGGCGCGCCCTTTTCGGGATCGCCGAAGGCGCGGCCATAGGTCTTCACCCGGTCGGAAACGGAGCCGAGGAATTCATCCTCCCAGTCGGACAGCTGCACCCCGGCCTTGTCGGCGGCGCGGCGGGCGCGCTTCAGGGCGTTGAGCGCGGATCGCTGTGCGGCCTTCTTCGCCGCCTCGTAAGGCGAGTCCTTTTGCGCGTTACCGCCCTTCGGGCTGCTTGAGCTCTTTTTTAGCGCGCTACCGCCCTTCGGGCTGCTTGAGCGCATGTTTGCCGCTCTACCGCCCTTCGGGCTGCTTGAGCGCAGTCCGCCGTCCTTGCGTCCGAAACCGGACCGCTTCAGCTCAGATCTCGCCGAGGGCGGAGAGATAGAGGTCCAGAATGGCCTCTTCCTCCTGGCGCTTGGCCTTGTCCAGCTTGCGGATGCGGATGACCTTGCGCAGGGTCTTCACGTCATAACCCTCGCCCTTGGCCTCGGCGAAGACCTCCTTCATGTCGCCCATGATCGCCTGCTTGTCCTCCTCCAGACGCTCCAGGCGCTCAATGATGGTGCGCAGGCGGCCCTGAGCCGAGGCGTTCAGGACGTCGGGGTTGGCGAAGGCGGCGTCGTCGGCCATGGGAAGTCCTTTTTAGGCGCTATCGCTCGGGACGCGGTCCCTCGCTGCTTGAGCGCGGTTTGTGTCGGTGCGCCATCGCTCGGGACGCGGTCCCTCGCGGCCTGAGCGCGTTCGAGTGGTTACCACGGGAGTTACCGTCGAGGCGGCGCCGGCTCAACGGCGCACGCGAAAAAGGCCACGGACAAACGTCCATGGCCTGTGGATCATTCCGCCGCTCAACGTGCCCGACGCGCCCTCAAGCGGAGAGCGCCCGCGACGCGAGCGATAGGGCGCTAGAAAGCCTTAGCCCTGCTTCGCCTTGAAGCGCGGGTCGGTCTTGTTGATCACATAGACGACGCCCTTGCGGCGCACGATCTTGCAGTCACGGTGGCGCGACTTCAGCGACTTCAGCGAGCTACGGACCTTCATGGTCTCTATCCTTCGGAGCGCGCCGCAAGGCGATCTCGGGCGCGATACAAAATGAAACGCCGCAAGCGGACCTGCGGCGGGGAGACGGGCCTATAGGTCAGCCGCCCCTGCCCTGTCAACGGGAAAGCGCCATCAAGCAGCGAGCGATAGGGCAAGAATGACTGCCCTCAACAAGCGAGGCTCCGCGAGCCGAGCGTTAGGGCGAAAATATGGAGGCCTGGCCTCCGATTCGAACGGAGGGTCTGCGGATTTGCGGTCCGCCGCGTATCCTCTCCGCCACCAGGCCGCATCGAGGCGGCGGCATTGATGGCACGCGCCGGTTAACAGAGCCCAAGCGTCGCCCCCTGATCCGTGTCCGCCAGGAGGCGAAAGTACGGCGGAACCGTGCTCTCCTTTCGCGCGCTTGTGATTGCGAGTGACAGGCGGGACGCGGTAGGCTGGCATGATGAAAATTCGCCTTGTCCTCATTGGCCTGACGGCCGCCTGCGCACCCCTGATCCCGGAGCCCCCGCGCGGCGGACCAGCAGAGGCTGCGTCGGCGACGGCGGTGGCGACATCAGCCGCCGCGATCCAGCCGGTTCCCTACGAGGATCAGTCCTTCGAGGGCTGGAAGCAGGGCTTCCTGGCCCGTCATGGCGGGGCCAACCGCGCCGCTTTCGAGCGCGAGCTGGCCGGCCTGTCGCCCGACCCCAGCGTGGTGCGTCTGGACGGCAACCAGCCCGAGTTCAGCCGCCCGGTCGGCGCCTATGTGCAGAACGCCGTCAGCGCCCAGCGCATCGCCGAGGGCCGTGATCGCCTGATGTCCGCACCCGCCGCCGCCGAGCAACGCTACGGCGTGCCGCGTGAGGTTCTGGTGGGCATCTGGGCCCAGGAAAGCGCCTTCGGCCAGGTTCAGGGCGACCACGACGTGATCCGCTCCCTGGCCACCCTCGCCCACGACGGCCGCCGCCGCGACTGGGCCGAAGGTCAGCTCAAGGAAGCCCTGACCATCATCGTCGAGGGTCGCGCGCCCCGCGAACGGCTGAAGGGATCCTGGGCCGGCGCCATGGGCCAGAGCCAGTTCATGCCCGACAACTATCGCCGTCTGGCCGTGGACGGCGACGGCGACGGCGTCGTGGACATCTGGGGTTCTTCAGCCGACGCCCTGACGTCGGCCGCCCACCTGCTGGAGGACGCGGGTTGGAAGCGCGACCAGCGCTGGCATTATGAAGTGACCCTGCCCCAGGGCTTCGACTACGCCCTGGCCGAGGGCGAGCGCCAGCCGTGGTCCTACTGGGCCCAGCGCGGCGTGGTGCTGGCGCGCGGCGGCGCCCCCAGCGCGGCCGAACAGGCCGAAGGCGCGACCATCCTTTTGCCGCAAGGCGCCAATGGCCCGGCCTTCCTGGCCCTGCCCAACCACTATGTGATCCGCCGCTACAACAACTCGGTGGCCTACGCCCTGGCCATCGGCATGACCGCCGACGGCATCGCGGGCCGGCCTGGTTTGGTCGCCGCCTGGCCGGACGAGGCGCCCCTGTCGCGAGACCAGCGCCTGGGCGCCCAGAGGGCTCTGGCCGCCGCTGGTTTCGATCCGGGCGGAATCGACGGCATCGTCGGCTCGGGCACCCGCCGCGCCCTGCGCGGATGGCAGCAGGCCAACGGCCTGACGCCCGACGGCCACCTGACCGCCGCCCTTGCCGACCGCCTCATCGCCGAACAGCGATAACCCGCTTGCCGGACCGGTCAAACACCGGCAGGACGAGCGGCGATGAGCGACCGTTCCATCCGAAATCTGGCCAACCTTCAGGCATTCGGCTCTACCTCGCGGGTGCTGAATCTGCTGGCCGTCTGGCGCCGCCATGGCCGCACGGACGAGTGGCGCGATAAACCGCTGTTCCAGACCCCCGCGCTGAATCAGGGGCTGATCATCAAGCATCGGCTGCGACGGGACGAGGTGGACTTGTTCCACACCTGGCGCCAGTCCGCCACCAAGGTCATCCTGCCGCTGGATCTGGACGACCTGCGCCTGGGCGGGCGGTTCATCTTCATCGGCCAGCGCAATTTCGACCGGGCCCTGCGCGAGTATTTCGGCGTCTCCGTGGTCGACCAGGATCTGGAGACCCTGCGACTGATCGATCAGTTGCCGTCGCTGGATCCGTTCCTGCTGCGTGAGCAGGTCAAGCGCGGGGGTCTGGACGTGGCCCGGTGCTATTTCGAACTGACCGAAGGCGACATGAAGCGCATGTTCGGCTTCGTGGAATCCCAGATCGCGCCTCTGGTGGCCATGAGCATGAAGACCGAGGCCTCGCGCGGTCAGGCCCGGGCCACCGCCAATCTGGTCTCCAAGATCCTGTCCAACAACGACGGCGCCGCCATGCAGCCCTTGGGCGACACGCTCCAGCTGGCGCCCGAGCAGTACGCCGAGGGCGTGTTCTGCTGGAAAGGGTTCCTCTACTACAAATGGTCTGCCGCCACGGTGCTGAAGGAAGCGCGCGCCGTGGCCGACGCCATCGCCACGATGCAGCCTGCCGGGCCGCTGGACACGGAGTCCCGCCTCTATATCGAGCGCGGTCGTCAGGTTCTGAGGCGCAAGATCCTCAGCACCTGCGAGACGGCGATCGAGGCGTTGAAGGTCTATGACCGCGCTTACGCCAGCCTGACCCAGGACGGTCGCCCCACCGCCTTTCGCGAGTTCCTGCTGGACGCCCCGCGCATGTTCACCCGTCTGGGAGAGCAGGTCGGCGCCGTGCGTCACATCGTCAGCTTCTGGAATTTCCGCTTCGCCCCCGGCGCGCCACGCGTTTCGGTGGAGGAACTGATCGACATCTTCATGGATTTCGAAACCAGCCTCGCCTCCCGCGACACCGCCGCGTAACAAAGGCTAGGGCCCAGCAACGCCCTCAAGCCGCGAGCGTCCGCGACGCAAGCATAGGGTCAGCATAACGCCCTCAAGCAGCGAGCCGCCGCGCGGCGAGCGATAGGGCCCCAATAAAGAAACCCCTGCCGGCGGCTCAGGGAACCGGCAGGGGCTTCACCACCACGCATCGGCATTGGGGGCGACGATGCGTGACGCCTTCGCGATCCCGTGGGGCGGGGCGCGAAACCGGGATGTCTCAGGCCCAGTGCATCTGGACCCGGTGGGCGGCGGCCCAGTGGATGGCGCGAATGGCGTCACAGATGGCTTCGCCCGCCGCGCGGCAACCCAGCTCTCCGCCCAGGTCCGTGGTCACGGCGCCGGACGCCAGCACCGCCGCCACCGCCGCCTCGATGGCGTCGGCCTCGTCCTCCAGCTTCAGGGAGTGGCGCAGCATCAGGGCGGAGGACAGAACCATGCCTACGGGATTGGCCTTGTCCTGACCGGCGATGTCCGGCGCCGAGCCGTGGATGGGCTCGAACAGCCCCGGCCCCTCGGTCCCCAGCGAGGCCGACGGCAGCAGGCCGATGGACCCGCCCAGCACCGAGATCTCGTCCGACAGGATGTCGCCGAACATGTTCTCGGTCAGGATCACGTCATACTCGCGCGGCTTGCGGATCAGGTGCATGGCCATGGAGTCCACCAGGGCGTGCTCCAGGGTGATGTCGGGGTATTCCTCCGCGTGGACGCGGGTGACCACCTCGCGCCACAGGCGGCTGGTCTCCATGACGTTGGCCTTGTCCACCGACGTAACCTTGCCCCGCCGCTGCCGGGCGGTCTGGAAAGCGGCGCGGGCCACCCGCTCGATCTCCTCCACCGAATAGACGCACAGGTCAGACGCCGAGGTCTTGGTGCGGGTCTTTTCGCCGAAATAGATGCCGCCGGTCAGTTCCCGGAACACGATCAGGTCCACGCCCTCGACGATCTCCTTCTTCAGGGGCGAGCGGTGGGCCAGCACCGGCGAAACCTGCAAGGGCCGCAGGTTGGCGTACAGGCCCATGGCCTTGCGGATTCCCAGCAGGCCCTCTTCGGGGCGTCGCTTGCCGCTGTCCCACTTGGGTCCGCCCACGGCGCCCAGCAGCACCGCGTCGGCGGCCATGCAGGCGTCGCGGGTTTCATCCGGCAGGGGCTCGCCGGTCGCATCGATGGCCGCGCCGCCGATCAGGTGCTCCTGATAGTTGAAGCGATGGCCGTAGAAGTCGCCGATGCAGTCCAGCACGTCGCGGGCGACCGCCGCCACCTCGGGGCCGACCCCGTCTCCGGGCAGAACGACGATGGAGTGTTCCTGAAAGGGGGGCATTACGCGGTTTCCTGTTGTCGGCGTTCAAAGGCTTCGATGTCGGGCAGTCGGGCGGTCAGCCAGCCCATGGCGTCCACTCCGTCCAGAAGGCACTGGCGGGCGAAGGCTTCCACCCGGAAGGGCGTCGGTTCGGCGTTGCCCCGGCGGATGGTTTGGGCCTCAAGGTCGATGGTCACCGGCTGGTCCGGATGGGCGGCCAGATCGTCCCACACCGCCTGGCTGACCACGATGGGCAAGAGGCCGTTCTTCAGGGCGTTGGAGGTGAAGATGTCGGCGATGGAGGTGGAGACCACCGCCCGGAAGCCATAATCCAGCAGGGCCCAGGGCGCGTGCTCCCGCGACGAGCCGCAGGCGAAATTGTCCCCCGCGATCAGGATGCGGTTCGCGGTGGGATCGATGCGGTTCAGCACCGCCTCGGGCTTGACCGCGCCGTCCGCCTCATAGCGCCAGTCGTGGAAGGCGTGCGCGCCCAGCCCCGCGCGGGTGGTGGTGGTCAGGAACCGGCCCGGAATGATCTGGTCCGTGTCGATGTTGGACTGGGTGAACACGACCGTACCGGAAGTCAGCGTCTTCAAGGGCTCAGGCATCACATTTCCCCTACCGGCTCGCGCGCGGCGCTCGCCTGCTTGAGGGGCGCAGCCTCCCCCATGAACACCCGCGGGTCGGTCAGCACGCCCATGACCGCGCTGGCGGCGGCGGTGGCCGGGCTGGCCAGGATGGTGCGCGCGCCCGGTCCCTGACGCCCTTCGAAATTGCGGTTGGAGGTGGACACCGCCAGCTGGCCCGGTCCCACCATGTCGCCGTTCATGGCCAGACACATGGAGCAGCCGGGGATGCGCCATTCGGCCCCCGCCTCTGTGAACACCGTGTGCAGGCCCTCCGCCTCAGCGTCACGGCGCACGGCCTCGGAGCCCGGCACCACCAGCACCCGCACCCCCGCCTTGACCCGGCGGCCGCGCAATATGTCGGCGGCGGCGCGCAGGTCGGGCAGACGCCCGTTGGTGCAGCTGCCGATGAACACCACGTCCACCGGATAGTCGGTGGTCGCTCGCCCGGCCTCAAAGCCCATATAGGCCAGCGCCTTGCGGTCGTTGTCGGATCTGGGTTCAGGCGTGGGCGCGCCGATGGCCGCTCCCGCATCCGGCGTGGTGCCCCAGGTGGCCATGGGCCGGATGGCGGCGCCGTCCAGCCGGACTTCCTTGTCGAACACCGCGCCGGGGTCCGACGCCAGGCTCAGCCAGTCCGCCGCCGCTCGCTCGAACGCCTCGCCCTGCGGCGCATGACGACGACCGCGCAGCCACTCGACGGTCGCCTGATCCGGGGCGATCATGCCCGCCCGGGCGCCCGCCTCGATGGACATGTTGCACAGGGTCATGCGCCCTTCCATGTCCAGCGACCGGATGACCTCGCCCGCATATTCGATGACGTAGCCCGTGCCCCCGCCGAACCCCAGGGCGGCGATCACCGCCAGGGCCACGTCCTTGCCAGACACACCCGGCGCCAGCGCTCCATCCACGGTCACGCGCAGGGTTTTCGCCTTGCGCTGCAACAGGCACTGGGTGGCCAGCACATGGCCCACCTCGGAGGTGCCGATGCCGAAGGCCAGCGCCCCGAAGGCGCCGTGGGTGGCCGTGTGGCTGTCGCCGCAGACCACGGTCATGCCCGGCTGGGTCAGGCCCAGTTCTGGCCCCATCACATGCACCACGCCCCGCTGATCCGAATCCCATCCGGCCAGAGACACGCCATGGCGCGCACAGTTCCGCTCCAGCGTCTCCACCTGCGCCTTGCTTGCGGGGGTGTAGTAGGGCCGCTCTCCGTCCGGACCGGCCGGCAGGGTCGGGGTCGAGTGGTCCAGGGTGGCGAAGGTGCGGTCCGGGCGGCGCACCTTCAGGCCCCGCCGCTCGATCTCGGCGAAGGCCTGCGGGCTCGTCACCTCGTGCACCAGATGCAGGTCCACATACAGAACCGCGGGCGTCTCCGCCGTCTCGGGCGAGACCACGTGCCGGTCCCAGACCTTTTCATACAGAGTGCGGGGCTCAGGCATATTCCACCGCCTTCTCCGTAGCCGCGCCTTCGTAGATCGGCTCCAGCCAGCCGTGGCGGTCCGGCGTGTCGCCGGTGAACAGGCCCCGGAAGGCCGCGTTCAGCGCCTTGGTCACCGGGCCCGGTCCGTTCGCGCGCGTGGCGATCCCGTCCACCGAGCGCACCGGCGTGATCTCCGCCGCCGTGCCGGTCATGAAGATCTCGTCGGCCAGGTACAGCATCTCGCGCGGCAGGCTCTGCTCCACAACCTCGAGGCCCTGATCGCGGGCCAGTTGCATGACCGTGTCGCGGGTGATGCCCATCAGGATCGAGGACGCCGCCGTGGGGGTCAGGATGCGGCCCTCGCGTACGATGAACAGGTTCTCGCCGGCGCCTTCGGACAGGCGCCCGTCCACGCCCAGCCCGATGCCCTCGCCAAAGCCGCCGACCCGCGCCTCGCGCCCGATCAGATAGGACGACAGATAGTTGCCTCCCGCCTTGGCCCCGGTCGGCACCGTGTTGGGCGCCGCGCGCTGCCAGGACGAGACGCAGGCGTCCACGCCTTTCTCCAGCGCTTCGTCGCCCAGATAGGCGCCCCAGGGAAAGGCGGCGATGGTCACGTCCACCTGCGGCCTGGCCGGGGTCACCCCCATGCCGCACTCGCCCAGAAAGGCGATGGGCCGCAGATAGGCGCCCTTCAGGCCGTTGGCGCGCACGACGGCCTTGCAGGCGTCCAGCACCTCGGCCTCGGTGTAGGGCAGCGCGAAGTGATAGATGCGCGCGCTGTCGAACAGGCGGCGCACATGGTCGGTCAGGCGAAACCCGCGCGGGCCGTCGGGCGTGTCATAGACCCGTATCCCTTCGAACACCGAGGTGCCGTAGTGCAGGGCGTGGCTCATCACATGGACCTTCGCGTCGGCCCAGGGCGTCATCTCGCCGTTCATCCAGATGTAGTCAGCCAGCGGCGGCATAGGCGGGTCTTTCCTGTCGGTCGGCGGCGGCGGCGATGATGGCCGTCAGCTCCGTGTCGTTGATCTCGCCGATCTCGTCGGCGCGGCGCTTGAAGCCGGCGAACACCTCGGCCAGCACGCCTCCGGTCAGGTCGTGGCCCAGCACGGCGGCGCGCTTGGCCACCGCGTGGCGGCCCGAGTGTTTGCCCAGCACGAAGAAGCTGCCCTCGAAGCCCACGTCCTCGGGACGCATGATCTCGTAGGTGCGCGCGTCGGCCATCATGCCGTGCTGGTGAATGCCGGCCTCGTGGGCGAAGGCGTTGATGCCCACGATGGCCTTGTTGCGCACCACCGGGCTCTCGGTGATCTCGCACAGCAGGCGGCTGGTGCGCACCAGATGGCGGCAGTCCACCCCGGTGGTCACGTCATAGCGGTCCGCGCGGGTGCGCAGGGCCATGATGACTTCCTCCAGCGAGGCGTTGCCCGCCCGCTCGCCGATGCCGTTGATGGCCCCTTCCACCTGACGCGCCCCGGCCTCCACCGCCGCCAGGGAGTTGGCCACGGCCAGCCCCAGATCGTCGTGGCAGTGGGCCGAGAAGACGGCGTTCGGATGCTTCGGGCGGATGCGCGCGATCAGGTCCGCATAGCGGGCCAGCACCTCGTCCGGCGTGGCGTAGCCCACGGTGTCCGGCACGTTCAGGGTCTGGGCGCCGGCGTCGGCGGCGGCCTCCATCACCTCGGCCAGAAACGCCGGCTCGGTGCGGAAGGCGTCCTCGGCGGAGAACTCCACGTCGTCAAACAGGGTGCGGGCGTAGGCCACCGAACGCACGGCGGCGGCCAGCACCTCGTCGGTGCTCATGCGCAGCTTGGCCGATCGGTGGATGGGGCTGGTCCCCAGGAAGATGTGGCAGCGGCGGTGGGTCTTCGGCGCGGGCGACAGGGCGCGGTAGGCCGCATTGATGTCCGCCTCGGTGGACCGGGACAGCGAGCAGAACACCGGCCCCTCGATCTCCCCGGCCACGCGGCGCATGGCTTCCTCGTCACCGGGCGAGGCGGCGGCGAAACCGGACTCGATCACATCGACGCCCAGGTCCCGCAGGGCGGCGGCCATGCGCAGCTTGCCCTGGGCGGTCATGGAGAAACCGGGCGCCTGTTCGCCGTCGCGCATGGTCGTGTCGAACACGATGACGCGGTTGGGGTCCGAGGCCGCCAGCTCGGCAGTGCGCGATACGGGTCTTGATACGTCAGCCATCACGCGGCCTCCGACTGCATGACGGCCGCGTCGATGCGGCTGACGCCGATCAGTCGATCAATCTGGCGGCGCAGGATCTGGGAACAACGGGTGTCGTCACGCCCGCGTACCGTGATGGCGGCGCGGCGCATGATCCCTTCATCGGTCAAGGTCAGGCCGTCGATATGAAAACCCCGGCGCTCCACCAGCCCGATGAGACGTTGCAGCGAGCCGTCGGCCCGGTCGATGTGGATGTGAATGGTGTCGCTCATCTAGGCGCCCTCCATCATTTCTGCGTTTGACTTGCCCGGCGGCACCAGCGGCCAGACGTTCTGTTTCGGATCGATCACCACATGCGCGAGGCAGGGGCCGGGCGCGTCCAGCAGGCGCTGGATCCCGGCGGAGACCTCCTCGCGCCGGCTAATTCGGAAGGCCTCGACTCCGAAGGCCTGGGCCACCGCCACGAAATCCGGGTTGTCCGACAGATCGACCTCGGAATAGTTCTCCCCGAAGAACAGGGACTGCCACTGGCGCACCAGGCCCAGCGAGGCGTTGTCCAGCAGGACGATCTTCAGGGGCACGCCGTAGCGGCGCAGGGTGGCCAGCTCCTGGATGTTCATCATGAAGCCGCCGTCCCCGGCGATGGTCACCACCTGGGCGTCCGGGCGCGCCAGCTTGGCGCCCAGACCGGCGGGCAGGCCGAAGCCCATGGCCCCCAGACCGCCCGAGGTCAGATGCGCCTCGGGCCGCGAGAACCGGCAATGCTGGGCCGCCCACATCTGGTGCTGGCCCACGTCACAGGCGGCCACGAAATCGTCACCCGCGCGCTCGGACAGCTCCTTCAGCAGGGCCGGCGCATAGACGCCCTCGCCCGGCGCGTCATAGCGGGGGGCGTGGCGCTGGGCCCGGGCCATGCAGCGCATGATCCACGGATCGATCGCCAGCGGTCCCGGATCGGTGGCCGCCAGGCTCGCCGTCAGGTCGCCGACCACCGCCACGGTCGCCGCGCGCAGCTTGGAGATTTCCGCCGGGTCGATGTCGTAGTGGACGATGCGGGCGTGGGGCGCGAACTCGGCCAGCTTGCCCGTGGCCCGGTCATCAAACCGCGCGCCCAGCACCACCAGCAGATCGGATTCCTGCACCGCCTCGTTCGCCGCGCGGGCGCCGTGCATGCCGATCATGCCCAGGAAGCCGCTGGCGCCCGTGGGAATCGTGCCCAGGGCGTTCAGCGTGGCCACCGCCGGGATGCCGGTACGCGCGAAGAAGGCGCGCAGTTCATCCACCGCCCCGGCGATCTTGATCCCCCCGCCCACGTACAGGACCGGGCGCTCGGCGGTGCGGATGGCGGCCTCGGCCTCGCGGATGGCGGCATGGTCCGCCGCCTCCACCGGGTCGTTGAAGATCGGCGCGGCGAAGGGCTGGGCCACCTCGGCGAACTGGATGTCCTTGGGCAGGTCGATCAGGACCGGACCGGGCCGGCCCTCCTTCGCCACCCGGAACGCCTCGGCCACCACCGAGGGGATGTGGGCGGCGTCGCGCACGATCCAGCTGTGCTTCACGATGGGCAGGGTGCAGCCCAGGATGTCGATCTCCTGGAACGAGTCCGTGCCCATCAGGCCGGTGGCCACATTGCCGGTGATGCAGACCATCGGCACCGAATCCATCATGGCGTTGGCGATGCCGGTGATCAGATTGGTGGCGCCGGGACCCGAGGTGGCCATGCACACCCCGACCTTGCCGGACGCCCGGGCATAGGCGTCGGCGGCGAAGGCGGCGCCCTGCTCATGGCGCACCAGAATGTGGCGCAGGGACGAGCCGGTCAGGGCGTCATAGACCGGCATGATCGCCCCGCCCGGATAGCCGAACAGCACATCCACGCCCATCGCCTCCAGGCTGGAGACGAGCAGGCGCGCGCCCGTCATCCCGGCCTCTTGGGGGGCGGCGGCGGCGGTCTGTTTCAGGGCGGCGGCGGTCATGGCGATGCTTTCAGCGATCCTCTGGCTTCAGGCCGCTTCAGGTTTGGCGGCGTGCAGCCAGGCCATGCGTTCGCGCAGGCGGGCGCCGGTCTGTTCGATGGGATGCGCGTAGTCGGCCTTCAGCCAGGCCTCGTACTGGCCCTTTCCGGCGTCGTTCTCGGCGATCCACTGGCGGGCGAACTGGCCCGACTGGATGTCCTTCAGGATCTCCTTCATGCGGGCGCGAGTCTCGTCGTTGACCACGCGCGGGCCCGAGGCGACGGCGCCGTATTTGGCGGTCTCGGAGATGAACTCGTGCATCTTGGTGACGCCGCCCTCGTAGAACAGGTCAACGATCAGCTTCAGCTCGTGCAGGCATTCGAAATACGCGATCTCGGGCTGGTATCCGGCCTCGACCAGGGTGTTGAACCCGGACATGACCAGCTCCTTGGCGCCGCCGCACAGCACGGCCTGTTCGCCGAACAGGTCGGTCTCGGTCTCCTCGCGGAAGCTGGTTTCCAGCAGCCCCCCGGTGGCCCCGCCGATGCCCTTGGCGTAGCCCATGGCCCGGTCCCGCGCCTTGCCCGTGGCGTCCCGCTCGATGGCGAACAGGCTGGGCACGCCGCGGCCGCGCGCGTACTCGCGGCGGACCAGATCGCCGGGCCCCTTGGGCGCCACCAGGATCACGTCCATGTCCTCGCGCGGCGTGACCCGGTCGTAGATGATCGAGAAGCCGTGGGCGAACAGGATGGCCGACCCCGGCTTGGCGTTCGGCTCGATGATGTCGCGATAGACCTCGCCCTGGATCATGTCCGGGGTCAGGATGGCGATGATGTCGGCGCCCTTGACCGCCTCGGCCGGCTCGGCGGTCGGCACGCCGTCCGTGGTCGCGTTCTTCCAGCCCTTGCCGCCTTCGCGGACACCGACGATCACGTCATGGCCGGAGTCCTTCAGGTTCTGGGCATGGGCGCGGCCCTGGCTGCCATAGCCGATGATGGCGATGCGCTGGCCTGCGATGACGCCGGGGCGAATGTCGTCGTTGGTGTAGATGGTGATGGGCATCAGGCGTCCTCGTGAGCGGTCTGGGTGCGGGCGGCGCTGGGCCGGCCCTGGAAGGAATCGGCGGTGCGCGCCGGCGGCGGATTGGGGATGGTGACCGCGCCTTGCGAGGCGGAGGCCGCCAGGACGGCGTATTTGGCGAACACGCCCACCGGGGCCTCGCGCTCGGGCGTCGAGGGCGGACGGGCGCTCAGGTCGGCGTCCACGTCGATGCGGCGACCCGCGACGTCGATGGTGACCCGGTCGCCGTCCCGGACCCGTGCGATGGGTCCGCCGACGGCCGCTTCGGGGGACACATGCCCGGCCACGAAACCGTAGGACGCGCCCGAGAACCGGCCGTCGGTGATCAGGGCCACGTTCTCGATCTTGCGGCCCTTCAGGGCGGCGGTGACCTGCAGCATCTCGCGCATGCCCGGCCCGCCGCGCGGGCCTTCGTGGCGGATGATGATGACGTCGCCCTCGCCCGCCGCGCCGGACTGGACCGCCTCGAAGGCGTCCTCCTCGCGGTCGAACACCTTGGCCGGTCCCTCGAAGCGGTCGACCTTGTGGCCGGTCAGCTTGATCACCGCGCCCTCGGGGGCCAGGTCGCCGTAGATGACCGCATAGCTGCCGCGCGCCATGACCGGGCGGTCGAAGTCGGTGATGACCTTCTGGCCCGGCGCTTCCTCGGCCTCGGCGGCTTCCTCAAACAGCGAGCGGCCCGAGACGGTGGGCGCATCGGCGATCTTGCCCGACCACGCCAGCCGCTGGGTCACCAGCCGGGTGCCGCCGGCCACGAACAGGTGGTGGGCTAGGAACTGGCCGCCCGGCTTCAGGTCGCAGATGACCGGGGTGGTCTCGCAGGCGAAATGGCAATCCTCGACCCCGAACGGCACGCCGGCCTCCGCCGCGATGGCGGTCAGGTGCAGCACCGCATTGGTCGATCCGCCCGAGGCTGACACCGCCACCGCCGCGTTCATCAGCGACCGGGGCGTGATGAACTCCCGCGCGCTGATCCCCTTGACAGTCAGCTCCACCGCCAGACGACCGCAGCGCTCGCCCTGCTCGCCCTTGTCGGGGTGCACGGCAGGGACGTCGTTGGCGCCCATGGGCGACAGGCCCATGACGCTCAGGGCCATGGCCATGGTGTTGGCGGTGAACTGGCCGCCGCAGGCGCCGGCGCCGGGACAAGCCGCCACCTCCACCGCCTTCAGCCCCGCGTCATCCAGCGCGCCGGCGCCGTGGGCGCCGATGGCCTCGAAGATTTCCTGGACGGAGATTTCCTTCTCGCCGATCCGGCCCGGCATGATGGTGCCGCCGTAGTAGACCAGGCCGGGGATATCCATGCGGGCCAGCGCCATGGCGGCGGCTGGAATGGTCTTGTCGCAACCGACGATGCAGACGACGCCGTCCAGTTGGTGCCCCTGCACCGCCAGCTCGATGGAGTCGGCCACCACCTCGCGGCTGATCAGGGACGCCTTCATGCCCGGCGTGCCCATGCTGATGCCGTCGGTGACGACGATGGTGTTGAAATCCACCGGCCAGCCGCCCGCCTCGCGGATGCCCCGGCGCACATCCTCGGCCAGCCGGTCCAGATGCATGTTGCACGGCGTCACCGACGACCAGGTGTTGACCACCGCGATCATGGGCCGCTCGAAATCGGCGTCGTCCATGCCCGCAGCCCGCAGATAGCTGCGCGCCGCCGCCCGGTTCGGGCCGCGCGTCACCGCCGCGCTACGGCGGTTGGCTTGAGGCGTCTTGCTGGAAAAATCTTGCGTCATCGGTTCCGGTTGATCCGGACCGCCCAAACACAAAAAACCCCGCTTCCGGTGGAAGCGGGGCTGTGCGAGCGGTCCTGAGGTTTGAGTTCAGGTCGCGTGCAGCCCCGCACTTCCAAGAAGCACGAGCACCAGTACGGTAATCAGGGTAAGGGTTTGCAGGGCGTCGACGGCCGCATGCGGACGCACGGCGGCGGTGGCCGTCCGGGTCTGTCCTGCAATGGGCGCGCGGTTGTTCACGTCGTCAGCCTTGGTCTGCGATGAAACCAAGAGACATCATTTCGCAGTGCGGCGCAACACTGATTGGGAATAATTTTCCAATCTGACGATCAAAGCCGCCAACCAACGGCAAATCTAACCGCAGAGGCTTGTGATCCGGCCGGTCAGCAATCGCCATCGATGCAGTTCTGGAACAGCACGGCCAGACGCTCGCACAGCCGGGCGGTGTCTTCTTCCGACAGGCCATAGCCGCCGGCCATGTCGCGGCTCAGCGCCATGCCCATCAGAACGCCCAGCACCATGCGGGAGCGCACCTCGGCGTCCTCGCCGCCCAGCCATTTGATGAACGGGGCGTAGAATCTTTCGTACGTCGACTTGCGGATGATCTCCGCAGCCTTGGGCGATCCGGTGGAGCGCAGCATGATGAGCAGGCCGTCCAGCTTGCACTCATCCATTTCGGGCGGGTCATAGACCAGCTCATAGGCCAGCTCGCGGCCGAAGTCGGCGCGATCGCCCTCGAACCAGTCCTTGGCGCTGCCGCACGAGTCCAGAACCTCAGCGAACAGGTCCTCCTTGGAGCCGAAATAACGGGACACCAGGGCCGCATCGACGCCGGCCGCCCGGCCGATGTCCCGCATGCCGACTTCGTCATAGCCCTGGTGAGTGAACAGCTCGCGCGCGGAGTCCAGAATGCGCGCTCGCGTGTTGGCGGCGTTTCGGGGTCTTGCGCAACAGTCGGTCAGAACCAATCTCCGCTACTCGGGTACAAGCGTTGCCGTTTTTTAAGTCAACGGCTGTTGACAAACATAGTCCATCGCGAGCAATAAGTCATCAGACGTTGACTCGCGGCGATCTCCCCATCGCTTACGCGTTCCGTCCCGACAGGAGAAGACCCCCATGCGACCGTACCGCGTGCTCGCCGCGAGCGCTTTTGCGTTGCTCGTCCTTTCCGGCTGTGGAGACCCCGCCGAGGGTCAGGCCCCGCCGGCCGCCGCGCCCGTTTCCGTAGCCGTGCCCCTCGCCCGCCAGGTCACCGACTGGGACGAGTTCGTCGGTCGCTTCGAAGCGGTCCAGACCGTGGATGTGCGCGCCCGCGTCGGCGGCTACATTCAGGCGGTGCACTTCCGCGATGGCCAGCAGGTCCGCCGCGGCCAGCTGCTGTTCACGCTTGATCCGCGCCCGGCCCAGGCCGCCCTGGCCGCCGCGCGCGCCTCGGTGACCCAGGCTGAAGCCCAGTTGAACCTGGCCCGCGCCGAGTTCGAACGCGCCGAGGGACTGCTGGAAGCGCAAGCGGTGTCCCAGGCCGAGTTCGACAGCGCCCGCGCCGCTGTCGCCCAGGCGGAGGCCGCCCTGGCCAGCGCTCAGGCCAGCGTCCGCGCCCGTCAGCTGGATCTGGAGTTCACCCGCGTCACCGCCCCCTCGTCCGGGCGCGTGTCGGACCGCCGGGTGGACGTGGGCAATCTGGTGGCCGGGGGTTCGTCGGCCGCCGACGTTCTGACCACCATTGTGTCGGGCGGACCGATTCACTTCACCTTCGAAGGGTCCGAGGCCCTGCTGCTGAAGTATCAGCGCGACGCCCGCACCGGCGGGGAGACCCCGGTGCGAATCCGTCTGCAGGACGAGGGCGACTATCGCTGGTCCGGCACGCTGGACTTCACCGACAACGCCATCGACACGGCGTCGGGCACCATTCGCCTGCGCGCGGTGGTGAACAACGCCGACGGCTTCCTGACGCCGGGCATGTTCGGTCACGCCCGCGTGGCGGGGTCGGGTTCCTATCAGGCGCTGCTGGTGCCCGAGACGGCCATCGTCACCGACGGCCCGCGCCGTCTGGTCTATGTGGTCGGCGCCGACGGCGTGGTGGCGGGCAAGCCCGTCCAGCTGGGCCCGACGGTGGACGGCCTGCGCGTGGTGCGCGCCGGCCTGGCGCCCGACGACCGGGTCATCGTGAACGGCCTGCAGCGGGCCCAGCCCGGTCAGCCGGTGACGCCCCAGAACACCGAAATCACCATCGAGCCGCGTGAAGAGTCGCAGCCGGTGACCACCGCCCAGGCGGCGTCCACTGCGACCATCGCCGACTGATCGGAACAGGCTCCACGCCATGAATTTCTCACGCTTCTTCATCGACCGGCCGATCTTCGCGATCGTGATATCGGTGGTCATCACCCTGATCGGCGCCTTCGCCTATCCGCTGCTGCCCCTGTCGCAGTATCCGGAGATTGCGCCGCCCACCATCGCCATCCAGGCCGCCTATCCCGGCGCCTCGGCGGAGACCCTCGCCGAGACCGTCGCCGCGCCCATCGAGCAGGAGGTGAACGGCGTCGAGAACATGCTCTACATGTCCTCCTCGTCCACCTCCGACGGGGTGGTGGCGGTGACCGTCACCTTCCAGCCGGGCACCGATCTGGATGCGGCCCAGGTGCTGGTCCAGAACCGGGTCGCCCTGGCCGAGCCGCGCCTGCCCGAACAGGTGCGCCAGATCGGCGTGACGGTGAACAAACAGGCCACCGACTTCCTGCTGCTGATCGCCCTGACGTCGCCGGACGAGAGCCTCGACGTGGACTACATGGGCAACTACGCCAACTCGACGCTGCGGGACCGCATGCTGCGTATCGAGGGCGTGGGCCAGGTCCAGATTTTCGGCGGCGGCAACTATTCCATGCGCATCTGGATCGACCCGGCCAAGGCTGCGGCGCGCAACCTGACCGCGCCGGAAATCGTGAACGCCCTGCGCGGCCAGAACACCCAGGCCGCCGCCGGGGCCATCGGCCAGCCGCCCTATACGGATAACGCTTCCGCCTTCCAGCTGCCGGTTCAGGTGGAAAGCCGCCTGTCCGATCCCGAGCAGTTCGCCGATGTGGTCATCAAGACCGACGCCGAGGGCCGGATCACCCGGGTCCGCGACGTGGCGCGGGTCGAGCTGGGGTCGCAGGATTACGGCATCCGGGGCTACTTCTCCGGCGAGCGAGGCGTGGCCATGGCCATCGTCCAGCAGCCGGGCGCCAACGCCCTGAACACCGCCCATGCGGTGCTGGAGGAGGTCGAGGCCCTGTCCGGCGATTTCCCGCCGGGTATGACCTATTCCATCCCCTACAACCCGACCGAATACGTGGAGTCCTCGGTCGAGGCCGTTCAGCACACCCTGGTTGAGGCCATCTTCCTGGTCATGATCGTGGTGCTGGTGTTCCTGCAGACCTGGCGCGCGGCGATCATCCCCATCATCGCCATTCCCGTGGCCCTGGTCGGCACCTTCGCCATCCAGCTGGCGCTGGGCTTCTCCATCAACTCCCTGTCCCTGTTCGCCCTGGTGCTGGCGGTGGGCATCGTGGTGGATGACGCCATCATCGTGGTGGAGAACGTGGAGCGCTATATCCGCGAGGGCCTGACCCCGCGCGAGGCCGCCTACAAGTCCATGCGCGAGGTGTCGGGCGCCCTGATCGCCATCGGTCTGGTGCTGATCGCGGTGTTCGTGCCGACGGCCTTTGTGGCGGGCATCCCGGGCATCTTCTATCGCCAGTTCGCCGTCACCATCGCCGGGGCCACCGTGATCTCCCTGCTGGTGTCGTTGACCCTGTCCCCGGCGCTGGCGGCCCTGCTGCTCAAGCCGCACAAGGCCCACGATGCGAACGCCCGCAAGCGCGGCCCCATCGGCACGGGGTTCCACTACCTCGGCATGGCGGGCGCCAAGTTCAATCAGGGCTTTGACTGGCTGTCGGACCGTTATGGCCGCCTGACCGCGCGGCTGGTGCGCACCGTGTCGATCGTGCTGATCATCTATGTGGGTCTGCTGGCCCTGACCGGGTGGCGGCTGATGGACACGCCCACCGGCTTCATTCCCGAGCAGGATCAGGGCTTTCTGATCGGCGTGGTGCAGTTGCCGCCCGGCTCGTCGCTGGACCGCACCGAGGCCGCCATGAACCGGGCGGTGGAGATCGTCGGCTCGACCGAGGGCGTCATCGACGTGGCCGCCTTCGCCGGTCTGGACGGCACCAGCTTCTCGGCGGGCTCCAACGCGGCGACCATGTTCATCCGTCTGGCTGACCACGAGGAGCGCTCGGCGCCCGAACTGACGGCCACGGCCCTGGCCGGACAGCTGTCCATGGCCGCCGGCGCCATCGAGGAAGCGCAGATCTTCATGATCGCGCCGCCCGCGGTGCAGGGTCTGGGCAACGGCAACGGCTTCGTCATGATGATCCAGGACCGTTCCGGCGCCGGCTACAAGGCGCTGGAGGGGGCCACCTTCGCCATGATGGGCGCCGCCGCCCAGGTTCCCGAAGAGGTGCAGCAGGTCTTCAGCCTGTACAACACCGGCACGCCGCGCATTCAGGCCGACGTGGACCGCGACCGCGCCCTGATGATGGGGGTCCAGCCCGCCGATGTGTACAGCACGCTGGGCGTCTATCTGGGCTCGTCCTACATCAACGACTTCAACTATCTGGGCCGCACCTTCCGCGTCACGGCCCAGGCGGAGCCGGCCTATCGGGACGACATCTCGGACATCGCCAACCTGCAGACGCGCTCATCGTCCGGGGCCATGGTGCCCATCGGTTCGGTGGCGACACTGAGGGACGATTCCGGTGCGGCGCGCGTGGTGCGCTACAACATGTTCCCGGCCTCCGAGCTTCAGGGCCAGGCGGCGCCGGGCGTGTCGTCCGGGCAGGCGCTGGCTGCGATGGAGGCGCTGGCCGCCGAGGCCCTGCCGGACGGGTTCAGCTATGAATGGACCGGCCTGGCCTTCCAGGAGCAACAGTCGGGCTCGTCCTCGACACTGATCTTCCTGATGGCCGTGGTGTTCGTGTTCCTGGTGCTGGCGGCCCAGTACGAGGCCTTCACCCTGCCGCTGGCGGTCATCCTGATCGTGCCCATGTGCATTCTGGCGGCCATGATCGGGGTCAATCTGAACGGGATGGACAACAACATCCTGACCCAGGTGGGCCTGGTGGTTCTGATCGCTCTTGCGGCCAAGAACGCCATCCTGATCGTGGAGTTCGCCAAACAGGCCGAAGAGGACGACGGGCTCAACCGCTGGGACGCCGCCGTCCGCGCCGCGCGCACCCGCCTGCGGCCCATCCTGATGACGTCGTTCGCCTTCATCTTCGGCGTGCTGCCCCTGGCCATCGCCACGGGACCGGGCGCGGAGATGCGTCAGGCCCTGGGCGTGGCGGTGGTGTTCGGCATGGTCGGGGTGACGTTCTTCGGCCTGATCTTCACGCCGGTGTTCTACGTCATCTCTCGCTGGATCGCCGGCAAGCTGCCCAAGGCCCCGGAGAAGGACCGCGACCTGCCGACCAGCTACGGCGCGCCGCCCCACGACCCCTATGATCCTGACGCGCCGGCGCCTGCCGCCGGCCGGACCGGAGACCACTGATGAGACCCCGTCTGTCCACTTCCACCCGTTTCCTCTCCGCCGCCTGCGCAACGGCTCTCCTGTCGGCGTGCGCGGTGGGGCCAGGGGCGCCCGAAGCCACCCTCCCTTCCCCGGCTTCGGGCGCCTTCATCGGCCAGGGGCTGACCGCGCAGGTCAGCCCCGCCGAGGCCCGCAGCGACTGGTGGCGTCTGTACAATGATCCCGTGCTGGACGGTCTGGTTCTTCAGGCCCTGACGGAGAACAACGAGCTTGAGGCCGCCGCCGCCAATCTGCGGCTGGTGCGCGCGTCGCTGAGCGAGACCCGCTCCGCCCGGCTGCCGTCCACCACCGTGGGCGCCTCGGGCCAGTATGGCCGCCAGTCCGCCTACACCGTCAATCCGGACGCGACCGAAGCGCTGGACGAGGGCGAGACCTATGACGTGGGTCTGGACGTGGCCTATGAGATCGACCTGTTCGGACGGGTCGGGTCGGCCATCCGCGCCGCCCGCGCCGACGCGGACGCGGCCCAGGCCGCGCTGGAGGTGGTGCAGGTCACGGTGGCCGCCGAGGCGGCCCGCGCCTATGCCGACGCCTGTTCCGCCAACGCCCAGATCGCCGTGGCCGAACGCACCATCGGCCTGCAGCAGGAAACGGCTGACCTGACACAGCGCCTGCTGGATCTGGGCCGGGGCACGGGTCTGGACACCGCCCGGGCGGACGCCGCCCTGCAGTCCACCCGCGCCACCCTGCCGCCCCTGCGGGCCCAGCGGGACGCGGCCCTGTTCCGTCTGTCCACCCTGACCGGCGTCACCCCCGCCGAGGCCAGCCAGGCCGCGCGCGACTGCGCCCGTCCGCCCCAGTTGACCCAGCCCATCCCTGTGGGCGACGGCGCGGCGCTGCTGGCGCGCCGCCCCGACGTGCGCCGGGCGGAGCGGGAGCTGGCCTCCGCCGCCGCCCGCGTGAATGTGGCGGTCGCTTCGCTCTATCCGACCATCCAGCTGGGCGGGTCGCTGGGCGCCACGGCGTTCGACGCCTCCGATCTGGGGGATGACGCAGCCTTCCGCTTCAACGTCGGGCCGCTGATCAGTTGGTCCTTCCCCAACATCGCCGCCACCCGCGCCCGCATCGCCCAGGCCGAGGCCGGGACCGACATCGCCCTGGCCAATTTCGACCAGACGGTGCTGGTGGCGCTGCAAGAGACGGAGACGGCCCTGTCGGCCTACGCCAATGAGCTGGACCGCCGCGCGGCCCTGACCACGGCGCGGGACAGGGCGGCGGACGCCGAGCGACTGTCGCGCCTGCGTTTTGACGCCGGCGCCGACAGTTTCCTGACGCTTCTGGACGCCCAGCGCACCTTGGCCCAGGCCGACGCCGCCCTGGCCGCGTCAGACGCTCAGGTGAGCAGCAACCAGATCACCCTGTTCAAGGCCCTGGCCGGCGGATGGGCTGTCGAGGAGTAGTTCTCAACAGCGGTGACGGCGTCGCCGCAGATTGATCCCGTGGGCGGCGCTCAGCAGAAGAGCGCCGCCCACGGTGATCGGCGTCTCCCAATCATGGCTGGGCCACTCGGCCGCGCCCAGAACCAGCGCCGTCAGGCCGAGCGCCGCCAGCGTCATGGGCAGAGGCCGCAGGGCCCCGCGCGGCGGCCAGGCCAGAGTCCAGATGGACAGCGGCGCCGCCACGGCCACGAAGGCCCAGTGGGCCCAGGTCGCCTCTGAACCCAGTCCCAGCACAGGCAGAAACGCCGCCGCCACGGGCAGGGCCAGGCAGTGGGCCAGGCAGGCGATGGACAGGCCGATGGCGGCCATGTCGCCCAGAGAACGGGCGGCGAGACGAGAGTCAGCGGCTGGGGGATTCATGCGGGATCCTTCGATGGCCCCGCTCATATGTTATTGTATAACACTTACGCAAGGCGCCCCGATGAAAAACGCCGCCCGGCGAACCGGACGGCGCTTCATTCAGACGGGCGTCTGCAACTTCAGAAGCCGGCGGTCAGGCTCACCACCACGCGGCTGTCAAAGATATCGCCCCATTCGTGCCGTCCGGTGTCGTGATACCGAAGGTCCAGACCGAACACGTCATTGAGGGCGTATGTGGCGCCCAGATTCCAGCCCAGATAATCAGCGCCTGAATCCACCCACTGCTGGCCCACCGCGCCGGACACGCTCCACTTCGGCGCGGGTTCGACGGCGAAATTGGCCTCCAGATAGGTGGCGTCGTCCTCGGCCCCGAAAAAGTCCGGAGAATACGCCAGCTTCAGGCCATAGGTCGCCGCGCCGATGGCGCGCGACACCGCTGCCGACGCTTCGGTGAAGTCATAGTCCGAGCCGTCCGGATCACCCGCGTACATGTAGTGGGTGACACCGAAGTCCCAGTCGAAGCCGCCGGCCGACGGGGCGACGCCCAGGTAGAAATCGATCTCGGCGTCGGTGTCGTCTCCGAAATCCACCGACGACGCCCAGGCGCCGGCGTAGAAGATTCCGGATTCGAAGTCCGCGCCGCCCTGGATGGCGAAGTTCTCGTCGGACTGGCTCACGCCGCGCCAGACGTAGTCGGAGGTGGCGGTGAGGTTGAAGCTGACGTCCTGGGCCGAGGCCGCGCCCGCCAGGGCGAGGACGGCGGCGGAGCAGACGGATACGAGCACTGTTTTCATTGGATATCCCCTCGTTTCATTTGGTGTGATTGAAAGCTCTGAGCCTTCAGATCGCGCCCGGGGCGGTGGGAGAGCGGAACCCCCTCGATCCCGCTCTCCCGTCCCCCTCCGCCCCACGGGCGCGCGGCGATGAAGCTAGTGCTCCAGCGCCTCGCCGTGGATCACGGTGTCCAGACCGGTCTCCTCCTCCTCGGGCCGCACGCGAAGGCCCGTGGTGAACTTGCAGATCAGCAGGATGAGGAAGGTGCCCACCGCGCTCCATGCGATGGTCCAGGCCAGACCCAGGGCCTGGGTCGGGACGTTGGCGCCTTCCGACACGCTGTTGATGGCGGTGGTGGCGAACACGCCGGTCAGAAGCGCGCCGATCAGGCCGCCCGCGCCGTGAATGCCGAAAACGTCCAGGCTGTCGTCGTAGCGCAGCAGCTTCTTGATCCAGACCGAGGCCGCGTAGCAGACCGGTCCGGCGATCAAGCCGATGATGACCGCGCCCTTGGGATCGACGAAGCCGGCCGCCGGAGTGATGGCGACCAGACCGGCCACCAGACCCGACAGAACCCCGATCAGCGAGGGTTTGCGCTTCTCGATGACCTCGATCAGCTTCCAGCTCAGCGAGGCGGCCATGGCGGCCAGCAGGGTGTTGAGCACGGCCACCCCGGCGATGGCGTCCGCAGCCCAGGCCGAACCGGCGTTGAAGCCGAACCAGCCCACCAGCAGCAGGCTGGCGCCGATCAGGGTCAGGACGGGGTTGTGGGCCACGATCGGACCGACGCCATAGCCCTTTCTCGGACCCAGGAAGATGGCGCAGACCAGACCGGCCACGCCGGAGTTCACGTGAACCACCGCGCCGCCGGCGAAATCGAGCACGCCCATGCCCCCCAGGAAGCCGCCGCCCCACACCCAGTGACAGATGGGCGAATAGATGAAGAGCGTCCACAGGGCCGTGAACAGCAGCAGCGCAGAATACTTCATGCGCTCGGCGAAGGCTCCGGTGACCAGGGCCGGGGTGATGATGGCGAAGGTCAGCTGAAAGGCGATCCAGAGATACTCCGGCAGGCCCGGCGCGGCCCCATAGGCCGTCTCCATACCGACGCCGTTCAGGAACATGGCCTGCAGACCGCCGACCACGGCGTTGACCTGCTCGCCGCTGAAGCCGGCGATCGGCTGACCCACCCCGAAGGCCAGGCTGTAGCCCGCCACGAACCAGCAGATGCTGACCACGGCGGCCACGCCCACGGACTGGGTGATGGTGGCGATGACGTTCTTGCGCCGCACCATGCCGCCGTAGAACAGCGCCAGACCGGGCAGGGTCATCAGCAGCACCAGGGCGGTGGATGTGAGGATCCAGCTGGTGGCCGAACCGTCGATCTCGGCCACGGCCTGGTGGTCTAGAAGTTCGGGCGCCGGCGCGGCCTCCTCGGCGGTGGAATCAGAAACGGCCGCCGAGGCGTCGGCGGCCGTGTCTTCGGCTTGGGCAGTGATGGCGGCGACGGCTTCAGCCGGCGCGTCGGTGACGGCGGCGAAGGCGCCTCCGGCGTAGAACAACGCCATTGTAAGAATGCATAGCCCGACAAAGCCGGGCAGTCGGTTCCAGATCTTGGTCACTGGTATTCCCCCTGGTTGGTTATCCCGCAGGTGCGAACTGTTTAACGCATTTGCGAAATGCGCAAGAGGCTTTGCCGTGGTCGGAGCACAATTGTTGCCAAATTCACGCGATCGCCGCTTGCTTGCGGCTAATTTATTGCGTCAAAAGACCTCTCCTCATAGGGTCTTCGCCCGCACTTGCGAGAGGGTTTTGTTTTGGCTGACGCGAACCAGAAGTTCGTGACCGTTCCGCACGCCGGTCCTGCGAAGACCGCCGCGTCTGAACGCGTACGCGATTTCGACGAGATCTACGCCTCGTTCCGGGTCGCTGAAGGCACGAAACAGTCCAGCCGCTGCGCCCAGTGCGGCGTGCCCTTCTGCCAGTCCGGCTGTCCGCTTCAGAACAACATCCCCGACTGGCTGCGCCTCGCCTCCGAGGGCCGCGTCGAGGAAGCCTGGCGGTTGTCCGAGGCCACCAGCGCCATGCCCGAGATCTGCGGCCGCATCTGTCCGCAGGACCGCCTGTGCGAAGGCGCCTGCACCCTGGAACAGTCCGGCTGGGAGACGGTCACCATCGGGTCGGTCGAGAAATGGCTGGGCGACCAGGCGTTCGACAACGGCTGGGTCTCGCCCATCCGTCCGCTCTCTGAACTGGGCCGCTCCATCGGGATCATCGGCGCGGGGCCGGCTGGTATCGCCGCCGCCGACCGTCTGCGTTCCGCGGGCTACGCCGTCACCATCTACGACCGCCACGACCGCGCCGGCGGCCTGCTGACCTACGGCATCCCCGGCTTCAAGCTGGAGAAGCATGTGGTCGCCCGCCGGGTGGACCGCCTGATCGAGGGCGGGGTGGAATTCCGCCTCAACACCGACATCGGCAAGGACATCGCCTTCGACGACCTTCGCGCGTCCCACGACGCGGTGCTGGTGGCCACCGGCGTCTATCAGGCCCGACGGCTGTCGGCGCCCGGCTGCGGCTCCACCGGCGTGGTGGCGGCGCTGGACTATCTGATCGCGTCCAACCGCAAGGGCTTCGGCGACGCCGTGGCCGCCTACGACGACGGCCCCCTCAATGCCGAGGGCAAGCGGGTGGTGGTGATCGGCGGCGGCGACACGGCCATGGACTGCGTGCGCACCGCCGTGCGCCAGGGCGCGACCTCGGTCACCTGCGTCTATCGCCGCGATCGGGACAACATGCCCGGCAGCGCCCGCGAGACCACCAACGCCGAGGAGGAAGGCGTCCGCTTCGAATGGCTGGCCGCGCCCAAGGCCGTGCTGGGCGGCTCGGACGGCGTCACCGGCCTGCGCGCGGCGCGCATGGCCCTGTCGGCCCCGACGCTGGATGGCCGCTGGACGGTCGAGGAAGTGCCCGGCGGCGAGTTCGACCTGCCCGCCGATCTGATCATCCAGGCCCTGGGCTTTGAACCGGAGAACCTTCCTGTCATCTTCGACGCCGACGATCTGGCGGTGACCGACTGGAAGACCCTGCGCGTCGCCGCCCATGGCTTCGCCACCACCGTGCCCGGCGTGTTCGCGGCGGGCGATATCGTGCGCGGCGCCTCTCTCGTGGTGTGGGCCGTGCGGCAGGGACAGGACGCCGCCGCCGAGATCGACCAGTGGCTGCGTAATCAGGACTCCGTTGCGGCATGACGTTCGACCCCAAGCACTATCAGGCCCAGCGCGACGCCCTGGCGGCGGCGAACGCCTATGAGCCCACGTCCGAGCGTGACGCCTGCGGCGTGGGTCTGGTCGCCGCCCTGGACGGCCAGCCGCGCCGAGAAGTTGTTGAACTCGCGCTCAAGGCCCTGAAGGCCATCTTCCACCGGGGCGCCGTTGACGCCGACGGCAAGTCCGGCGACGGAGCCGGCATCCTGATCGGCATGCCGCGCGCCTTCTTCGAGGCCCAGGTGCGCGACACCGGCCACACCCCCCGCCCCGGCCCCATCGCCGTGGGCCAGGTGTTTCTGCCGCGCACCGATCTGGGGGCGCAGGAGCGCGCCCGCACCCTGGTCGAGAGCGAGGTTCTGAAGGCCGGGTTCTATCTGTACGGCTGGCGTCAGGTGCCCCACCGCATCGAGGTGCTGGGCGAGCGCGCCGCCGCGACCCGGCCCGAGATCGAACAGATCATGCTGGCGCCCCCCGAGGGGCTGGAGGGCGAGGCGCTGGAGCGGGCCCTGTTCCTGCTGCGCCGCCGCATCGAAAAGCGCGCCCAGGCCAAGGGTCTGGCCGAGTTCTATGTCTGCTCCCTCTCGGCCCGCTCGGTGATCTACAAGGGGATGATGCTGGCCGAGGCGCTGGACGAGTTCTATCCGGACCTGACCGACCCGCGCATGGAGGCGCCGGTGGCGCTGTTCCACCAGCGCTACTCCACCAACACCTTCCCGGAATGGCGGCTGGCCCAGCCGTTCCGCATGCTGGCCCACAACGGCGAGATCAACACCCTGCGCGGCAACGCCAACTGGATGCGCAGCCACGAAATCCGCATGACCGCTGACGCGTTCGGCGCCGACGACGCCACGGTCAAGCCGGTGATCCAGGCCTCGGGCTCGGACTCCGCCGCCCTGGACAACGTCTTCGAGGTGCTGGTCCACGCCGGACGCCCCGCGCCCATGGTGAAGGCCCTGCTGATCCCCGAGGCGCGCCTGCCCGGGCTGATGAAGCCCGAGCACGAGGCGCTCTACGCCTATTGCAATGCGGTGATGGAGCCGTGGGACGGCCCGGCCGCCATCTGCGCCACCGACGGCCGCTGGGTCGTGGCGGGCAAGGACCGCAATGGCCTGCGCCCCCTGCGCGCTGCCATCACCACCGACGGCCTGCTGATCTGCGGCTCCGAGGCGGGCATGACCGGTGTGGCCGAGGAGCGCATCGCCGAGCGCCGCCACATCGGCCCCGGCCGCATGATCTGCGTCGATCTGGAGGCGGGCCGTTTCTACGACGAGGCCGAGACCATCGACCGTCTGGCGGAGGATCACCCCTACGCCGAGTGGCTGGACAACATGGTGGAGCTGGAGCCCATGATCGGCCCCGGTGACGAGCCGCGCCGTCTGGACGGCGAGGCCCTGGTCCGCGCCCAGGCCGCCGTGGGCTGGACCGACGAGGACATCGAGAGCCTGCTGGACCCCATGGCCGCCGACGGCAAGGAGGCGGTGGGCTCCATGGGCGACGACACCCCGCCCGCGGTGCTGTCCCATCAGGACCGGCCCTTCAGCCACTATTTCCGCCAGCAGTTCGCCCAGGTCACCAATCCGCCCATCGACTCCCTGCGCGAGGCGGGGGCCATGAGCCTGAAGACCCGGTTCAAGAACCTGGGCAACATCCTGGCCCAGGACGAGACCCAGACGCGGGTGTTCGTGCTGGAATCCCCGGTCCTGACCACCGGCATGTACGAGCGCATGCTGCTGGCCGTGGGCGCGGGCGCCACCATCCACATCGACTGCACCTTCCCTGCCCCAGACGAGGGCGCCAAGCCGGGGGAGGCCCTGCGCCGGGCGCTGGACCGCATCTGTGACGAGGCGGTGGCGGCGGCCCGGGACGGCGCCGCCCTGATCGTGCTGACCGACGAACACATCGGCCCGGGCCGCCCGCTGATCCCCATGATCCTGGCCGTGGCGGGGGTTCATGCGCGGCTGGTGGACGAGGGCCTGCGCTCGTTCGTCTCCATCGTGGTGCGCACCTCCGAGGCCATCGACGCCCACGCCTTTGCGGTTCTGGTGGGTGTCGGGGCCACGGCGGTCAACGCCTGGCTGGCGCAGGAGACCTTCCTGAACCGTCTGGACGCGGGCCGCTATCCGGGCCTGACGCTGCGCGACGCCTGCCTGAACTACAAGAAGGCGGTCGAGGCGGGCCTGATGAAGATCCTGGCCAAGAAGGGCATCTCGGTCATCTCCGCCTATCGCGGCGGCTATGAGTTCGAGGCGCTGGGCCTGTCGCGGGCGCTGGTCAACGAGTTCTTCCCCGGCATGGTCTCACGGATCTCCGGCGTCGGCCTGGCGGGCATCGAGGCCCAGATGGTGCGCAAGGCGAAGCGCGGCTTCGAGGCGCCCCGGCCGGCCCGGCGCATCGGCGGATCGCACCGCATCCGCGCGGGGGAGGAGACCCACGGCTGGGACGCAGAGATGATCCACCGCCTGCAGGACGCCACCACGCGCGGCGACTACAAGCGCTTCAAGGCCTATTCCCGCCGCGCCCGCGAGCTGCCGTCCATTGCGCTGCGCGACCTGCTGGACTTCCGCGAGGCCGACCGGCCCGCGCCGCTGGACGAGGTCGAGAGCGTCAACGAAATCCGCAAGCGCTTCGTCACCCCGGGCATGAGCCTGGGCGCACTGTCCCCCGAGGCCCACGAGACGCTGAACATCGCCATGAACCGCATCGGTTCGCGCTCGGTCTCGGGCGAAGGCGGCGAGGATCCGGAGCGCTATCAGCCGCGCAACAACGGCGACAACCCGAACTCGGCCATCAAGCAGGTGGCTTCGGGGCGCTTCGGCGTCACCGCCGAATATCTGAACCAGTGCCGCGAGATCGAGATCAAGGTGGCCCAGGGCGCCAAGCCCGGCGAGGGCGGCCAGCTGCCCGGCTTCAAGGTCACCGAGTTCATCGCCCGCATGCGCCATTCGACGCCGGGCGTGGGTCTGATCAGCCCGCCGCCGCACCACGACATCTATTCCATCGAGGATCTGGCCCAGCTCATCTACGACCTGAAGCAGATCAACCCGGAGGCCCGGGTGACGGTGAAGCTGGTCTCCTCCGCCGGCATCGGCGCGGTGGCGGCGGGCGTGGCGAAAGCGAAAGCCGACATCATCCTGATATCCGGCCACAACGGCGGCACCGGCGCGTCCGCCATGGGCTCCATCAAGCACGCGGGCATGCCGTGGGAGATGGGCCTGGCCGAGGCCCATCAGGTGCTGGGTCTGAACGGCCTGCGCGACCACGTGCGCCTGCGCACCGACGGCGGCATCCGCACCGGCCGGGACGTGGTCATCGCCGCCCTGCTGGGCGCCGAGGAGTTCGGCATCGGCACCGCCAGCCTCATCGCCGTGGGCTGTCTGATGGTGCGCCAGTGCCATTCCAATACCTGCCCGGTCGGCGTCTGCGTTCAGGACGAGCGCCTGCGCGCCATGTTCACCGGCACGGCGGACAAGGTGGTCAATCTGTTCAGCTTCATCGCCGAGGAGACGCGCGAGGTTCTGGCCTCGCTGGGTCTGCGTTCGCTGGACGAGGCGGTGGGCCGCACCGACCTGCTGCGTCAGGTCTCGCGCGGCGGCGCCGAGCTGGATGATCTGGACCTGAACCCGCTGCTTGTGCGGGTGGACAGCGGATTGCAGGACCGGCGCGGGCCCGAGGCCCGCCGCAACCCCGTGCCGGACACCCTGGACGCCCAGATCGTGCGCGACGCGGCGCCCTTCCTGGAGCGGCGGGAGAAGATGCAACTGACCTATTCGGTCCGCAATGTGCAGCGGGCCATCGGCACGCGCACCTCAAGCCACATCGTGCGCAAATACGGCTCGGACCTGCCCGACGGGCACCTGACCCTGAAGCTGCGCGGCTCGGCCGGCCAGTCGCTGGCCGCCTGGGGCATGAAAGGGCTCAAGATCGAGCTGGACGGCGAGGCCAACGACTATGTGGGCAAGGGCCTGTCCGGCGCCGAGATCGTGGTGCGCCCCACCCAGTGGATGGAGCGCCAGGCCATAGTCGGCAACACCTGCCTGTACGGCGCCACCTCCGGCGCCCTGTACGCGGCAGGCATGGCGGGCGAGCGCTTCGGGGTCCGGAACTCCGGCGCCACGGCGGTGATCGAGGGCTGCGGCGCCCATGGCTGTGAGTACATGACCGGCGGCGCGGTGGTGATCCTGGGCCGGGTCGGCTGGAACTTCGCGGCGGGCATGTCCGGCGGGCGGGTCCATGTGCTGGACGAGGACGGCGATCTGGCGGCCCACGTCAATGCGGACTCCGTCGTGCTGGGCCCGGTGGTGGGCGCGTCGGCGGATGCGCTGAAGGCTCTAGTCGAACGACATGCGCTCGAAACCGGCTCGCCCAAGGCGCGCCGGCTGCTGGAGAACTGGACCACCGCCCTCAAGCAGTTCGTGGAGGTGCTTCCGGTGGAAGCGGCCGCCAAGGCCTCGCTGAAACGGGCTTAGGTCGGCCTGACCACAGTCCGCAAAGGGTGGTTGGCTGATCCCGGCGGTCAGGCGTCGCCCCATACCCGGCGCAGGGCCTGGACCCGGCGACAGCCGCGCACATAGGCCTGATAAGCCCCGGGATTGCGCCGTGCGTAATCCTGATGGGTGCGCTCCGCCGGCCAGAAGCGCTGGGCCGCGCGCACGGGCGTGAAGACCGCCGGATTGCCCAACGCCGCCCGGGCCGCGCGCCGCGACGCCTCGGCCGCTTCCCGCTGATCGGGCGTCGCGAACACCGCCGTCACATAGCTGGAACCGCGATCACAGAACTGCCCGGCCGGGTCCGTGGGGTCGATGCTGCGCCAGAAGCCGTCCACCAGTTGGCGATAACTGACCCGCTCGGGATCGTAGGTGACCTGCACGGCCTCCACATGGCCAGTGCCGCCGCGCACCACCTGGAGATAGCCGGGATTGCTGACCCGCCCGCCGGTGAAGCCGGACACGGCCTCGACCACGCCGGGAATCTGCTCGAAATGATGCTCCACGGACCAGAAGCATCCTCCGGCGAAGATCGCCGTCTCCATGCCGGCCGGCGTCTGGGCGACAACCGCGCCCTCGGCGCTGTCAGCGGGTGAACAGGCCGCGAGCACCAGCGGCCCGGCCAGGGCGGCGACGATGGACCTTCGGGACGGGAATTTCACGGCGGACTCCTCTTCGCAGTCAACAAAGCTACGGCCCGCCCGTCCGCAAGGTTGCATGCCCGGGGCTGGCCTGACCCGCCGTCGATGCCATATGTCGGACGAACGCCCAGCAAGGATGCTCCATGACCGACACCGCCGCCCATCCCGCCGACGCCCGCATCGTCATCGTCGGCGCGGGCCATGCGGGCGGCTCGGCGGCGGCGTTCCTGCGCCAGTATGGGCATGAGGGTCCCATCGTCCTGATCGGCGACGAGGCGGCCATTCCCTATCAGCGTCCGCCCCTGTCCAAGGCCTGGCTGAAGGGCGAGGCGGATATCGAGGCGGTCCAGCTGCGCCCCGCCTCCTGGTACGCCGAGAACACTGTCGAGCTGCGCACCGAAACCGCCGCGGCCGCCATCGACCGCGCGGCCAGAACCGTGACGCTCAACGATAGATCGGCCGTTCCCTACGACGTCTTGATCCTGGCCACCGGCTCGCGGGCCCGCCGCCTCGAGATTCCCGGCGCCGACCTGCCGGGCGTTCTCGCCCTGCGCACCTTCGCCGACGCCGAGGCTCTGAAGGCGGTGCTGAAGCCCGGCGCGCGGCTGGCCGTGGTCGGCGGCGGCTATGTGGGGCTGGAGGCCGCCGCCTCTGCGCGGGCCCTGGGCGCCGAGGCCGTGATCATCGAGCGCGAATCCCGCTGTCTGGCCCGGGTCGCCTGCGGCCCTCTGTCGGAGTTCTTTCAGGATCTGCATCGCAGCCACGGCGTATCAGTGGAGCTGAACGCCGCCGTCTCGGGCTTCGAGGATGCGGACGGCGTCCTCACCGGCGTGCGGCTGGAGGACGGCCGCGTCATACCCTGCGACGTGGCGCTGGTGGGCGTCGGGGGCATCGCCAATGACGAACTGGCGCGCGCGGCGGGCATCCCCTGCGAGAACGGAGTCGTGGTGGATCATCACACTCGCACCGCCGATCCCGCCATCTTCGCCATCGGCGATGTGACGTACCGTCCCCTGCCCCTCTACGAGGACCGCTCGTTCCGTCTGGAAAGCGTGCCCAATGCGCTGGAGCAGGCCAAACAGGTCGCCGCCTTCGTCACCGGCCGCCCTGACCCCGCGCCGGAAACGCCGTGGTTCTGGTCCGACCAGTATGATGTGAAACTGCAGATCGCGGGCCTGCCCTTCGAGGCCGACGACGTGTTGGTGCGCGGCGATCCGGCTGCGGCCAAGTTCGCCGTGTTCCATCTGAAGGGCGATCGGGTCCGCGCAGTGGAGGCCGTCAACGCCCCGCCCGAGTTCATGATGGGCAAGCAGCTGATCGCCAAAGCCACCCCAGTGGACCGCGCCAGACTGGCCGACCCGTCCGTGTCCATGAAGGAGGTGGCGGCATGAGCGGCTGGCGCTTCTGGATCGACCGGGGCGGCACCTTCACCGACATCGTCGCTCGCGCGCCGGACGGCGCCCTGACCACCGCCAAGCTGCTGTCCGACAACCCCGAGCGCTACGCCGACGCCGCCACCGAGGGCGTGCGCCGCATTCTGGACGCGGCGCCCGGCCCCGTGCCCGCAGGCCAGGTGGACGCCGTGCGCATGGGCACCACCGTGGCCACCAACGCCCTGCTGGAGCGCAAGGGCCAGCCCACCGTGCTGGCCATCACGCGCGGCTTCGGCGACGCCCTGCGGATCGGCTGGCAGAGCCGCCCGGACATCTTCGCCCGCCACATCAAACTGAACGACCAGCTGTACGACCATGTGGTCGAGGTCGACGAGCGCCTGACCGTGGACGGCGCCGTAGATCGTCCGCTGGACGAGGCGAAGATCCGCGCCGACCTGACCGCCACCCACGCCGAAGGTTTCCGCGCCGTGGCCATCGTGCTGATCCACGGCTGGCGCTTCACCGATCATGAGACGCGCGTGGCCGAAATCGCGCGCGAGATCGGCTTCACCCAGGTCTCGGTCAGCCACGAGGTGGGCGCCCTCATCAAGCTGATCGGGCGCGGCGACACCACCGTGGCCGACGCCTATCTGTCGCCGGTGCTGGCCGCCTATGTGGACCGGGTCGGCGCCGATCTGGGCCCCGACGCCCCGCTGCTGTTCATGCAGTCCTCCGGCGGCCTGACGGCGGCGGACGCCTTCCGCGGCAAGGATGCCATCCTGTCCGGCCCCGCGGGCGGCGTGGTGGGCATGGCCGAGACCGCGCGTCAGGCCGGCTTCGACCGCGTCATCGGCTTCGACATGGGCGGCACCTCCACCGATGTCTCCCATTTCTCCGGTGAATACGAGCGCACCTCCGACGCCGTGGTGGCCGGGGTCCGGCTGCGCGCGCCCATGCTGTCGATCCACACGGTGGCGGCGGGCGGCGGCTCCATCTGCCGGTTCGAGGGCGGCCGCATGCGTGCGGGCCCGGAATCCGCCGGCGCCGTGCCGGGACCGGCCGCCTATCGCCGGGGCGGCCCTCTGACCGTGACCGACTGCAACGTCATGCTGGGCAAGCTGCGGCCCGAGTTCTTCCCCGCCGTGTTCGGCCCCGAGGCGGACCAACCACTGGACGCCGAGGTGGTGCGCGAACGCTTCGCCGCCCTGTCCGATCAAGTGAAGGCCGAGACCGGCCGCGACCTCGCCCCCGCCGATCTGGCCGAAGGCTTCGTCGCCATCGCCGTCCAGAACATGGCCGAGGCCATCAAGGCCATCTCCATCAGCCGGGGCCACGACGTCACCGGCTATGCGCTGAACTGCTTCGGCGGAGCGGGGGGCCAGCACGCCTGTCTGGTGGCCGATGCGCTCGGCATGACCACGGTGATGCTGCACCCCTTCGCGGGCGTGCTGTCGGCCTACGGCATGGGTCTGGCCGAGGTGCGCGCCATCCGTCAGGCCACCGCCGCCCTGCCACTGTCGCCCGACCATGACGCCGATCTGGCCGCGCGCGTGGCTGATCTGGACGCCGCCGCCCGCGCCGAGCTGACCGCCCAGGACTTTGCGGAATCGGCGCTGCAGACCCTGCCCCGCGCCGAGATCAAATACGCGGGAACAGATACGCCCCTGACGGTAGCCTTCGGCCCGGCCGACGCCATGACCGCCGCCTTCGGGGCCGCCCACCGCCGCCGCTTCGGCTTCGTGGCCGAGGGCAAGCCGCTGGTGGTGGAGACGCTTGAGGTCGAGGCCGTCGCCGCCTCCGATCAGGGCGCCGGCGATCTGGCCCCGCCCGCCGCGACCGCCGCCGAGCCGGTCGCCCGCGTCCCTGTCCGCATGGCGGGCGCTGATCATGAGGCGCCGGTCTGGCGCCGCGAGCATCTGGACGCCGACGCCGCCGTGGACGGTCCCGCCATCATTCTGGAGGACACGGGCACCACGGTGCTGGAGCCCGGCTGGCGCGCCACGGTGGACGCCCACGCCAACCTGATCCTGAAACGCGTCGTCCCCCTGCCCGCCCGCACGGCCCTGGGGACCGAGGCCGATCCCATCCTGCTGGAGGTGTTCAACAGCCGCTTCATGGCCTGCGCCGAACAGATGGGCGAGGCCCTGCGCGCCACCGCCTATTCGGTGAACATCAAGGAGCGGCTGGACTTCTCCTGCGCCGTGTTCGACGCGGGCGGCGCCCTGATCGCCAACGCCCCGCACATCCCCGTGCATCTGGGCTCCATGGGCGAAAGCATCCGCACCGTGATCCGCCAGCGCACGGATGGAAGGGGCATGCGGCGCGGCGACGTCTATATGCTCAACGCCCCCTACAACGGCGGCACCCATCTGCCCGACATCACCGTCATCATGCCGGTGTTTCTGGAGGGCGACGACACCCCCGCCTTCTTCGTCGCCGCGCGCGGCCACCACGCCGACGTGGGCGGAACCACCCCCGGCTCCATGCCGCCGAACTCCACGACGGTGGATGAGGAAGGCGTGCTGATCGACGACTTCCTGCTGATCGATGAAGGAAAGCTGCGCGATGCCGAGACCCGAGCCCTGTTCGCCTCGGGCCGCTATCCGTCCCGCAACGTCGACCAGAACCTGGCCGACCTGATGGCCCAGGTCGCCGCCTGCACCCGCGGCGCCGACGAGCTGATCCGCATGGTGGACGAGTTCGGCCGCGAGGTGGTCGCCGCCTACATGGGTCACGTGCAGGACAACGCCGAGGCGGCCGTGCGCCGCGCCATCGCCGCCCTGAAACCTGGCGCCTTCGACTATGAAATGGACGACGGCGCGGTCATCCGCGTGGCCATCAACATTGACCCCGCCGAACGCCGTGCGACCGTCGACTTCACCGGCACCAGCGGCCAGCGCCCGACCAATTTCAACGCGCCCCTGTCCATCACCCGCGCGGCGGTCCTGTACGTCTTCCGCACCCTGGTGGACGACGCCATTCCCCTGAACGAAGGCTGCCTCAAGCCCATCGAACTGATCGTGCCCGAAGGCTCCATGCTGAACCCGCGCCACCCCGCCGCCGTGGTGGCCGGAAACGTGGAGACCAGCCAGGCCGTGGTGGACACGCTGTACGGCGCCCTGGGCGTACTGGCCGCCAGCCAGGGCACCATGAACAATTTCACCTTCGGCGACGACGCGCGCCAGTACTACGAGACCATCGCCGGGGGCTCCGGCGCCGGGCCGGACTTCGACGGGACGGCCGCCGTCCAGACCCACATGACCAACAGCCGCCTGACCGACCCCGAGGTGCTGGAAAGCCGCTTCCCCGTGCTGCTGGAGGAATTCTCCATCCAGCGCGGCTCAGGCGGCGACGGCGCGCACCGGGGCGGCGACGGGACCGTGCGCCGCATGCGGTTCCTGGCGCCCATGACCGCCTCGATCCTGTCCAACCACCGCCGCGTCGCGCCCTTCGGCGTGAACGGCGGCGAACCGGGCGCCACCGGCGTCAACCGCATCGAACGCAAGGGCGGCCGCACCGAAGACCTGGCCTCAACCGCCCTCGCCGAAATGGAGCCCGGCGACGTCTTCGTCATCAAGACGCCCGGCGGCGGCGGCTACGGAAAGGCCTGACCTCAGTCCCAGTGTCCCGGCGCGTGAGGAAAGCTCAGGCGCTCGTAGTGCGCCAGATCATGCGCCGGCGGCGCGTGACCTTCGGGCATGGGCAGGCCGTTCAGGCTGCGCCACCAGGCGATGGAGGAGTCCCGCCACCACCGCGCCTCATCCTCCTGAATGGCCAGGAAGTCTGCCACCTCGGAATGACGCCGCGCGTCCACATGATCGGCCAGCCCGGCCCAGGTCCGGCGCATCTCGCCCGTTGCCGCCACGCCCCGGTCGTAACGCGCCACCAGCTCATCCCACAGGGGCCATCCAGACGGCATCGGATGGTCCCACGGCAGATGGTGGAACCACAGCAGCAAGCGCTCATCGATCCTTTCAGGGTCCGCGAAGCCCGCCGCGACCTCGGGTGCGTACTGGCTCACTGCATCGCTGCCGGATGCGGTACGGTCAAAACCGATGCCGTCCGCGTCGGCCCGGTGGAAATAGGTGGGGTTCCAGTCCGCCCTCGGCAGGTCGTCCACCCACGGCCCCGGCCCGTAGTGGTGTCCCGTGGCCATCAGGTGGTTCAGACCCAGCGGCGTCATGTAGTCCACCACCGCCTCGCGCGAGCCCATCATCATCTCAACCACCGGCTCCACGAAGGCGGGATCGGGCGTGAAGGTCATGGCCGCCCACTCGCGGGCGATCGCCTCGGCGCCCAGTCCCGGATCCCACGCCAGCCGCCCGAACACATACCAGTTGGCCTGATCGAACTGGGAGCCGGACCAGTTGCGGTCGCTGCCGGTGTTGGCCACCCCCGCCATGCCGGTCAGCCGGTGGCCGAACAGCGAGCCGTCCACCACATGCGCCACCGTGGACCCCGGCCCGCGCACATGGGTGTCGGCGTCCAGCACCTCTTCATACAACGGCCCCAGATAGGCCAGGTGGGTGGCGAAGCCGAGGTATTCCTTGGTGATCTGGAACTCCATCATCAGCGGCGTTTCAGGCGTCGCCCCGAACAGCGGGTGGAACGGCTCGCGGGGCTGGAAATCGATGGGGCCGTTCTTCACCTGGATGATGACGTTGTCCCGGAACTGGCCGTCCAGCGGGACGAACTCGTCGTACGCCTGCATGGCCCGGTCGGTGGGCTCCGCATCCGAATAGACGAAGGCCCGCCACATGACGACGCCGCCGTGGGGCGCCACCGCATCGGCCAGCATGTTGGCCCCATCCGCATGGCTGCGCCCGTAATCCTGCGGCCCCGGCTGGCCCTCGGAATTGGCCTTGACCAGAAAGCCGCCGAAGTCGGGGATCAGGGCGTAGATTTCATCGGCCTTGGCCCGCCACCAGGCCTGCACGCGCGGATCCAGCGGGTCGGCCGTGTCCAGGCCGCCAATTTCCACCGGCGCCGAGAACCGCGCCGACAGATAGACCCGGATGCCGTACGGCCGGAACAGATCCGCCAGCGCCGCCGCCTTTTCCAGCCAAGGCCCCGTCAGGCTCAGCGCATCGGTGTTGACGTTGTTGATGACCGTCCCGTTGATCCCGATGGAGGCGTTGGCGCGTGCGTAGTCGGTGTAGCGCGGGTCCAGATGGTCCGGCAGCTTGTGCCAGTCCCAGAGGGATTGCCCCGCGTATCCCCGCTCCACCGTCCGGTCCAGATTGTCCCAGTGGTTCAGCAGGCGCAGGTCCACCGCCGGCGCCTCGCGGATATTCAGCGCCGTCAGCGTCTGCCGCGTCTGGATCAGGCGCAGGAAGTGGAACGTCCCGTACAGCGTCCCCGCGTCCCCGCCGCCCGCGATCACCGTCGCCGCATGCCCGTCCACCTCCAAGCTGCGGATCACATAGCCCTCGGCGCCCAGCCCCGACAGGTCCAGCCCCAGCGCCGCGATGGCCGCATCCTCCGCGCGTCCCACCAGCACCGCCCCGTCGCGACTGACCGCGTCCGCCCGGTCCGGGGTCGCGGACAGCAGCCCCGACAACCCGCGCTCCAGCTCGTCCGTCGCCACACCGAGGCTCGCAGACTCCCCGGCGACCACCAGCTGGGTCGCCGCCACCCGGTAATCCGCCGCCGCCCCCGCCTCCACCGCCGGATAGCGCAGCCACAGGTCATAGCCGTCCTCGGCCTTCGCCGCCCCGGCGGCGTTGGTCAGGAACAGAGCGGCCGCGATCATCGCGGCGAGCAGGGCCCGCGTCATGGTCGTCCTCCCGTCGCCCCAGCGGCGATTATCAGCGCCTTGGGACGCCTTTTGTTATCGCTACCATTTCACAGGCATTTCCCGGCGCCAAGGAGCCGACAGATCCGTCTTCGATGAAAAGAAGGTTTGCCGTATCCGCATTCAACATGAATGATGGTAGCGCTATCGTGATGCGGCTTAACAACGCGCACGAACGAAAACGATATGTCAGTCCTGGGGAGGTCCTGATGATCCACAGCCGCCGTTTCCTGACCGCGACCACGGCCGTCCTGGCCCTGTCCGCCGCCGCCTGCGCCTCGGCCCAGTCGGTCGATCTGCCCGACCCGGTTCCGTCCGGCGCGGACATCCCCCTGCCTGACGACGCTCGCGCCGATCCGGCCATCTGGCCGACCAGCGCGACGCCGGACGCCATCACCGACGCGGCGACCGAGGCCTTCATCACCGAGTTGATGAGCCGCATGACGCTGGAGGAGAAGGTCGGCCAGACCATTCAGGCGGACGTTTCGGCCATGACGCCGGAAGACCTGGCCACCTATCCGCTGGGCTCGATCCTGGCGGGCGGCAACTCCGAGCCGGGCGGCGACGCCTACGCCTCGCCGCAAGCCTGGCTGGATATGGCGGTGGCGTTCCGCGAGGCCGCGGCGGCGCGCGGCGGGACGGCCATTCCGCTGATCTTCGGCATCGACGCGGTGCACGGCCACAACAATGTCGTCGGGGCCACCCTCTTTCCGCACAACATTGGCCTGGGCGCCGCGCGCAATCCCGAGCTGATCCGCCGCATCGCCGAGGTCACGGCGCTGGAGGTGGCGGTGACGGGCGCCGACTGGACCTTCGGCCCCACCGTGGCCGTGCCCCGGGACGACCGCTGGGGCCGCGCCTATGAAGGTTACGGCGAGCATCCCGAGATCGTGGCGTCCTATGCGGGCGCCGTGACCCTGGGTCTGCAGGGGGAACTGGAGTCCGGACAGCCGCTGGCGGCCGGACGGATCGCCGGATCGGCCAAGCACTGGCTAGCCGACGGCGGCACACTGAACGGCGCGGACCAGGGCGACGCCCGGATCACCGAACGCGAACTGATCGACATCCACGCGGCGGGCTATCCGCCCTCCATCGACGCCGGCATCCTGACGGTTATGGCCAGCTTCTCCAGCTGGAACGGCGCCAAGCACACCGGCAACCCCACCATCCTGACCGACGTGCTGCGCGGGCCTCTGGGCTTCGACGGCTTTGTGGTCTCCGACTGGAACGCCCACGGCCAGATCCCCGGTTGTTCCAACGAAAGCTGCGCCGCCGCTTTCAACGCGGGCATCGACATGTTCATGGCGCCCGACAGCTGGCGCGCCCTGTACCAGAACACCCTGGAGCAGGCCCGCTCCGGCGAGATCGGCATGGCGCGGCTGGACGAGGCCGTGCGCCGCATACTGCGCGTGAAGGTCAAGCTGGGCCTGTTCGAGCCCGAAGGCCCGGCCAGCCGCGCGCTGGAAGGCCAGTTCCAGCATCTGGGTTCGGACGAGCACCGCGCCGTGGCCCGCGACGCGGTGCGCCAGTCGCTGGTGCTGCTCAAGAACGACGGCGTCCTGCCGATCCGTGCGAACGCCAATGTGCTGGTGGCCGGCGCGGCCGCCCACGACATCGGTCAGGCGGCCGGGGGCTGGACCCTCACCTGGCAGGGCACGGGCAACCGGCGCGAACACTTCCCCAACGGCCAGTCCATCTGGGAAGGCATTGAGGAGGCCGTGAGCGAGGCGGGCGGCGCGGCCACCCTGTCGGCGGACGGATCATTCGACACTCGCCCCGACGTGGCCATCGTCGTCTTCGGCGAGACGCCCTACGCCGAGTTCCAGGGCGACGTGGAGCATCTGGACTTCGTGCCCGAAGAGCCGCTGGAGACCCTGCGCGCGCTGCAGGCCCAGGGCATCCCCACCGTCTCGGTGTTCCTGTCGGGCCGGCCAATGTGGACCAATCCGGAGATCAACGCCTCGGACGCCTTCGTGGCCGCCTGGCTGCCGGGCACGGAGGGCGGTGGAATCGCCGACGTGCTGATCGGCGACGCGGAGGGTGCGCCCCGCCACGACTTCACCGGAACCCTGTCCTTCTCCTGGCCGCGCACGGCGGTGCAGGGGCCATTGAACGCGGGCGATCCCGACTATGATCCGCTGTTCGCCTATGGCCACGGCCTGTCCTACGCCCAGCCAGGCGAGGTCCCGGAGCTCAGCGAGGAGTCGGGGGTCACCGGGGCGGCCGCCAACCCCGACCGCTACTTCACAGACGGCCGGTTCACCCCGCCCTGGTCGCTGGCCCTGCGCGACGCAGGCGGCGAGCGGCGGCTGGGTCAGGAAGCTTCCGGCGCCAGCCCGCGCGACGGCGTGACCGTGCGCTCCGCCGACGGCTCGGCCCAGGAATCGGCCCGGGCGCTGGTGTTCTCCAGCGACGGCGGCGTAGCCAATATCTCGGCCGCCCCGGTGGACCTGACCCGCCAGACAAACGGCGAAATGGCCATCGGCTTCCGCTACCGCGTGGACGCGGCGCCTACGGGCCCTGTGTTCCTGACGCTGGACGAAGGCAGGATCGACATGACCGGCGTTTTTGGCGAGGCGCCCATCGGCGAATGGCGCGAAATCAAGGTCCGCCTGTCCTGCCTGCGTGACGCCGGGGCGAATGTGTCCGAGGTGTCCGAACCGTTCGGCCTCAGCACCGAATCCGCCTTCGCCATCAGCTTCGAAAACGTGCGGCTGGCCTCCAATGAGGGCGACGCAGTGTGCCCGTCCTGACGATCAGGACGGGCTGCTCACTGATCCAGCCAGGCGGCCACCCACGCCAGCGGGGCGTTCCAGTTGATGGCCACCTCGTTCATGGCATAGGACTCGAAGTGGTCGGCCCAGCAGGCCTGGGGCGCACATGAGCCCTGCATCGCCTCGGCCACCGGGTCGGTCATGGCGCGGCTGTTCGCGCCGCCCGACAGGGCGCCCGCCGGCGGCAGCGGCCAGGCCGGGTCGGCCATGTGCGCCCAGAACCGGTGGTGGGGGTTCATCATTGGCCGCGCGCCCCAGCCGCTGACATAGGACCGGTCCAGCACATTGCGGCCCAGCACATAGTCCATCACGTCCACCACGCCTTCGCGGTACCGCGCCTGACCGGTCAGGTCATGGGCGACGGCCAGGATCATGGCCCGGTTCAGGAAGTCTCCGTTGGAGCCCCAGTTGTAATCCCCTTCTCCAAACGGCACGGCGAACCCTTCCGCGTCGCGGATCGTGAGATAGCCGTCGGCGGCGGCGATCAGCGCGGCGCGGACGTGACTCCCTTCCTCATCGCTCAATCCCGTCTCGACCGAGGCCAAAGTGAGGGTCCCGAGGCTCGCCGTGGCGGGCCAGGCGATGTTGCCCGCTGCGCCTTGTCCGTCCGGGAAGTGGAGCGAAGACCGCAGACGGTCGGCAAAGGCCTGCTCACCCGTAGCGGCGTAGAGCTCCGCCGCCGCCCAGTAGAACTCGTCCCCGACGTCCTCGTCGCCGTAGTTTCCACCGCCGTGGAATGAGCCGACGGCGTAGACCTCCGGATTCCGCTCGGCGGCCGCAAAGGCGCGCCGGGCGGCGGTCAGGCAGCGCGCCGAGAAGGCCGGGTCCACCTCGCGCCAGACCCTCGCGCACCGGGCCGCCGTCGCCGCCAGATTCAGGGTCGCGGCGGTGGACGGCGCATAGAGGAAGCGCTTCTCCGGATCGTCGTGCGGCGCCATGGGCAGGGCGGTCCAGCGCACGTCGTGGGCCTTGTGGTGCGCCATGCCGCCCGCGTCGATCCCGGTGAAGGTCAGGGCCGCGCCGCGTTCGAACCGGCCCACGGGCACGCTCAGCCGGGCGCCGTCAGGAACCTGCATGGCCAGCATGAACTCCATCTGCCAGCGCGCCTCGTCCAGCAGGTCGCCTACGCCGTTGCCTGCCTCGGGCAAGGCCAGGGCGCCGTCCGCGAAGGTGGTCATCCCGAACCGCTCGTGAGCGTTCAGCAAGGTCCACAGGGCGATGCCCCCGTTGACCACATACTTCCCGTGATCCCCCGCGTCGTACCAGCCGCCGCCGACGTTCAGGGAGTAGTCGCACCCCGGCCAGACATTCCCGTTCATGTCCTCGCCCGAGAAGCACGTCAGGGTTTCGTCCACATGGGCAGCCGGGCGCGCCAGATCGGGCCGCTCCACGTGGGCCGCCGCAATCTCGATGCCGCTACGGTTCTGATAGAAATAGCTGGCCGCATCCGCCGCCAGTCCGGCCCAGGGCCGCTCGCTGATCGTGAACGGACGGCTCTCCATCTCCCCGACGATCAGGCGGTAGCCCTCGCCCGCAGCCGTCACGCCGCTGAAGTCGATGCGGTGCACCGCTTGGCCCGAGGCGTCGTCCATGCCGAACGGCTCGCTGCTCCCCGACGCCGCCACGGCGCCGGAGGCATCCACCACCCGCCAGTCCAGCGGCGTCGTCGCCTCGCTGGCCGCCACCGCGATCTTGCGGCCGTCAGTTTCGAAACCGACCTGGCTCAGCCGCACCGGCGGAACCGGCGCCTCCTGTGCTTCTTGCGCAAATGCGTTAGCGCTAACATTCAAGGCCAGAACACTGGCCGCGATCATCGCCTTCAGGCGCATGGGGTCCTCCTCCCGTTAGTGTCCGGCCCGCAAGGCCAGAAGGGCGAAACTGGCCAGCCAGTGCTCGCCCATATAGTCGCCCGTCACCTGCGGCAGGCTGACGGCCAGGTGGTCGTCGGCGGCCTTGAGGACGACGGCGCGGCGCGGGTCGCCGGGCTCCAGCGTCCCGGCGATCCCGCGCCAGCACCATGCGCGCGAAAGGTTCAGTCCGTCCAGATGCGCGATCTTGCCGTCGGTGCGGTCGCTGACGCTGGCGGGGGTGAACAGGGTCTTGGGCGCGCCCGCCGCCAGTCCGGGAAGGAAGCCGTCCAGCCACACGGCGAAGGCGTCCGGCGCCATGGCTCGCCGCATGAACTCCGCCTCCATCAGGGCCGGCGACAGGAACTCGTCCTGCGACGGCTCCCACGCCTGACAGGCCCGGTCCTCGCCGTGCCATTCGGCGGCCTTGCGGCGGATCAGGGCGTTCAGCTCGACGTCGCCCCACTCCATCGCGAGGCTGAGGGCGAAGGCGGTGTTGTAGTGGGTCCCGACCCGCACCGGGTAGGTGGCCAGCGGCAGATAGGCCATGAACCGGTCCCGAAAGGCTTGGGCAAGCGGCTTCAGCGTCGCCGCCCATCGCCGCCCGTCGTCCGTCTGATGCCGGTCCAGCTCCGCCGCCAGCCCCAGCAGCCAGCCCCAGCCGTAGGGCCGCTCGAACCCCCGGCTGGTCGGCCGGTCCAGATAGGCGCGCTCGGCCTCCACATTGGCCTCAGTGAACAGCGCGTCCGCCAGCGCCCGGATGTCCGCCGCCTCATCCATTTCGGGATAGAGCCGCAGCACGGTGAACAGGGTCCACCAGCCGTGCACGCACGAGTGCCAGTCGAAGCTGCCGAAGAAGATCGGGTGCAGCGCACGCGGCCCCTGCACATCCTGCGGCCCCGCCAGCACATGATCCATCTTGTTGGGATATTCGCGCGTCACATGGCCCAGGGCGGTGCGGGCGTACAGGGCGGCGATGTCGGGGGTCAGTTTGGTCATCAGAAGCGGAACGCCAGGAACTGCATGAGTACGATGTTGGCCACCAGCATCATCAGGGCGGTGGGGATCTGGGCCCGGATGACCCCGTTCAGGGCGGCGTTGCGGTCGGGCAGCTCCAGCAGGTTCGCCGGCACCACATTGAAGTTCGCCGCCATGGGCGTCATCAGCGTGCCGCAGAAGCCCGCCAGCATGCCGATGGCGCAGACGATGGCCGGGTTGCCGCCGAACTGGAACACCACGAACGGCAGCCCCACCGCTGCGGTCATCACCGGAAAGGCGGCGAAGGCGTTGCCCATGATGACGGTGAACAGGGCCATGCCCACGCAATAGGCGACCACCGCGATCAGGCTGGCGTTCATGGGGATGACGTCGGCGATTAGCCCGCCCACCACCTCGCCCACACCCGCCAGGGCGAAGACCGCGCCCAGCGCCGCCAGCATCTGGGGCAGAATGGCGGCCCAGCCCACCGCGTCCATCAGCCGCCGCCCTTCCTGCAGCGGCGCCATGATGGGCGGCTTCAGCATGGCCATGCCCACGCCGATGGCCAGCACGACCCCCAGCCCCAGGGCGATCAGGGTCGGATCGCGCGGGTCGAACAGGGGCGTTCCGCCGATCTCCACCTTGGCCAGCCACAGGGTGCCCAGAAGCGCGGTCACCGGAATGATCATGGCCGGAATGAACAGCCGGTTGCCGAATTTGACGGCGGCGTCCGCCCGCTCCTCCGGCGAGGTGGTGCGCGGCTTGCCCTGCCCCAGCCCGCCGATGCCCGCCAGCAGCACCAGGCCGATCACCAGCAGGCCGTTCATCAGGTCGCTGAAATAACCGCCAAACAGGAAGCTGACGGCCAGCAGGCCCCAGAAGGCGGTGTTCTTGAACCGCTTCGGGTTCTCGCGATCCCCCGCGCTCAGCACCGAGAAAGCGACAAACACCGCGCCCGCCAGAATGTAGATCCACTGAAGCGTGATCATCGGCCCGCCTCCTCGACCACATCCTCATCCTTAGTGGCGCTACCGCCCGTCGGGCTGCTTGAGCGCGCGGGCGGCGCATTGGCCACCTCCGCCGCGATCCGCCGGTCCAGCAGGACCAGCCGCGTGCCGTGGATCAGCAGCGCCACGATGGCCGTCGGAATGGCCCACACCGACAGCTCCAGCGGCTGTACGATGATGCCGTTCTGCTCAAGAAAGCCCTTGATCAGCAGGATCGAGGCGATGGCGATGAAGATGTCCTCGCCGAAGAAAAGCGCGATGTTGTCCGCCGCCGCCGAATGGGCGCGGATACGGAACCGCACGGCGTCCGGCAGGGGCCCGTGCCGCGTCTCCGACGCCGCCTCGGCCATGGGCGCGATCAGGGGCCGCACCATTTGGGGATGCCCGCCCAGCTTGGTCTGGCCCAGGGCGGCGGTGATCTGGCGGGCCACGAAATAGCCCAGCAGCAGACGCCCCGTGGTGGCCCCGCGCACCTTGCCGATCAGGATGCGCGCCTGCTCCTGCAATCCCGACCGCTCCAGCAGTCCGATCACCGGCAGCACCAGCCAGACGATGGAGATGTAGCGGTTGTCGTTGAACGCCGCCCCGAACGCCTCGACCGTCTCCACCAGACCCAGCCCGCCGGCCACGCCCGTGGTCAGGGCCGCGGCCAGGATCACCAGCAGCGGATTGAGCCGCAGCACGAACCCGGCCACCACGACCGCGATCCCCAGAAGCACCCACATGGACCATCCCCCGATTGCTCGCGGGGATGGTCGCGCGGATTCTCCGGCGGAGAAAGCCCTGTGATCAGACGGGCTGAACCGTCTTCAGCTTGGGCGTCAGCAGATGGATGATTCCCAGCGCCAGCAGATAGGTCACGCTGGCGAAGGCCAGCAGGGGCACGTAGCTGCCGGTGGTCTCCAGGGTCCAGCCGGCCACCTTGGCGATGAACATGCCGCCCACGGCGCCGGCGAATCCGCCCAGCCCGACCACGGTACCCACGGCCCGGCGCGGGAAGGTGTCGGACACCAGGGTGAACAGATTGGCCGACCAACCCTGGTGCGCCGCCGCCGCCAGACCGATCACAGCCACCGCAGCCAACAGATTGTCCGCGAACACAGCCATCGAGATGGGCGTCACGCACAGGGCGCAGATCAGCATGGCGGTCTTGCGGCCCCGGTTCACCGACCAGCCTCGCTGGATCAACCGTGACGACAGCCAGCCGCCGCCCACGCTGCCCACGTCGGCCAGCAGATAGACCGCCACCAGCGGCGGCCCGAACGTCAGAAGGTTGAGGTCATAGGTCTTGGCGAAGAAGTCGGGCAGCCAGAACAGGAACAGCCACCACACCGGATCGGTAAGGAACTTGCCGACGATGAAGGCCCAGGCCTCGCGCCGCTTCAGGGCCTGCAGCCAGGTCATCCGCCCGCCCGCGTCGTCGGGCGCGTCGCTCTCGATCCACGCCAGTTCCTCGGCGCTCACCTTCGGATGCTCCTGCGGCCGGCGATAGACGACGAACCACACCGCCATCAGCGCCAGACCGCTCAGCCCCGTGACGATAAAGGCGGCGCGCCAGCCGAAGGCCAGCACCAGGATCGGCACAATGATGGGCGTCAGCAGGGCGCCCACATTGGACCCGGCGTTGAAGATGCCGGTGGCCAGCGCCCGCTCCCGCTTGGGGAACCACTCGGACACCGCCTTGATGGCGCCGGGAAAGCCCCCGGCCTCGCCGAGGCCGAGGGCGAAACGGGCCATGGCGAACTGCATCACCGACGACGCGCCGGCGTGCACGGTCGCCGCCAGACTCCAGAAGCCGATGGCCAGGCCCATGCCCCAGCGCGCCCCCACCCGGTCCATCAACCGTCCGACCACCAGCAGGCCGATGGCGTAGGCCGCCTGAAACCAGAACACGATGTCGGCGTAGTCAGTCTCGCTCCAGCCGAACTCCACCTCCAGCACCGGCTTGAGCACGCCGAACACCAACCGGTCGATGTAGTTGATGGTGATGGCGAAGAAGAGCAGGGCGCAGATGACCCAGCGGTATCGCTTGCCTCGACCGGGCGCGCGCGGGGGCCCTGGCGGCGTGTCAGCCACGGCGTGGGTCATGCTTCCTCCTTGCCCGCGCGCACGGCGCCGGCGTCATCGCAGGGCGCGTCTCACCAGTCGGTCATGGACCCGTCCGGAAGGCGTGCGATCGGCAGACAGGCGGGGCGGTATGGGTGCTGCGCCGCCAAAACCTCGTCGATATCCACGCCCAGACCCGGCGCCTCGCCCGGATGCATCATGCCGCTTTCGAAGCTGTAGGCATGGGGGAACACCGCATCCGTCTCGGCGGTGTGGCGCATGTATTCCTGGATGCCGAAGTTCGGGATCGACAGGTCGAAATGCAGGGCCGCCGCCATGGCCACCGGCGACAGGTCCGTGGCCCCGTGGCACCCGGTGCGCACCTTGTAGAGGTCCGCCAGGGCCGCGATCCGCCGCAGGTGGGTGATCCCGCCCGCATGAACCACCGTGGCGCGGATGTAGTCGATCAGCTGCTCCTCGATCAGGGTCTTGCAGTCCCAGATGGAGTTGAAGACCTCGCCCACCGCCAGCGGGGTGGTGGTGTGCTGGCGGATCAGCCGGAACCCGGCCTGGTTCTCGGCCGCGACCGCATCCTCCATCCAGAACAGACGGTAAGGCTCCAGATCCTTGCCCAGCCGTCCCGCCTCGATGGGCGTCAGTCGGTGGTGCACGTCGTGCAGCAGATGCACGTCACAACCCAGCGCCTCGCGCGCCGCGTCAAACAGCTGCGGCGCGGTCCTCAGATAGGGCTCGGTCGCCCACTGGGTTTCCGTCGGCAGGGCCGCGTCGGCGGGCTCATAGAACATCTTGTCTTTCGAGACGCCGTAGGTCCCCTTCACCCCCGGCACGGCGGTCTGCAGACGCACCGCCTTGTAGCCCTTGGCCACATAGTCCGCCGCCTGGGCCACGGTCTCGTCCACCGTCTCGCCGTTGGCGTGGCCATAGACCATCACGCCCTCGCGGCACGCGCCGCCCAGCAGCTGATACAGCGGCAGCCCCGCCACCTTGGCCTTGATGTCCCACAGCGCCATGTCCACCGCCGCGATAGCGGTCATGGTCACCGGCCCGCGCCGCCAGTAGGCGCCCCGGTACAGATACTGCCAGATGTCCTCGATGCGGTGCGCGTCCTTGCCGATCAGGCAGGGAATGACGTGCTCGGCCAGATAGGCGTCCACCGCCAGTTCGCGCCCGTTCAGGGTGGCGTCGCCCACGCCGCTGATCCCGGCGTCGGTCTCGATCTTCAGGGTGACGAAATTGCGCCCGGGACAGGTGACGATGGTGCGGGCGGCGGTGATGATGGGCATGGGGACTCGGAACAGAAGGCTAGCGCGCTGGGGCCGCCATGAAGGCGTCGGCGATGGCCTGACGCAGCGGCTTGGGCTGATGGTTCGCGTCATAGGGTGTCGGCCGCTTGGCGATGCCGTCGGCGCGCGGCCAGTTCTCCTGCAGCCAGGAATAGGAATCCATCATCCCCCAGGCCAGAACGTCCTTGGTCTGGGGATAGCTGAGCATCAGGTCCAGATACCGCCGCGCCAGCTCGGCCATGGCCTGATCCCGCGAGGCGATGTCCGCCGGCAGGTTCTTGTCGTGCACGTCGAACTCGCTGATGACGATGTCCAGGCCCATGCCCGTCACCTCGTCCATGAAGCGGCGCCAGTTGGCCTCCCGGGCCGTGTCGAAGCCGACGGAATCGTCGCTGTTGCCCGAACCGATGTGGCTCTGCACGCCCAGGGCGTCGATGGGCACGCCCCGCGCTTTCATGCCTTCCAGCAGCCGCAACACGCCCGCCTGGTGCGTCTCGTGGCCGGCCTCCCAGCTCATGTAGTCGTTATAGACCAGCTGGGCGTTCGGGGCCGCCGCCCGCGCCGTGTGGAAGGCCAGGTCCACGATCTCCTGATCGCCCAGATGCTGCGACAGGGCCGTGCGCCGCAGGCCGCCCGTGGCCGGGTCCACCGTCTCGTTGACCACGTCCCAGGAATCGATCCGATCACCGTACCGGCCGACGATGGCGTTGATGTGCTCCACCACCAGACGCTCGGCCTCGGCCGCCGGGCGCGCGCCGTAGTCGTGGGTCTCGATCCACTCCGGGAACCACTGGGGGTGATGCCAGACCAGGGTGTGGCCCCGCACGTCCATGCCGTGCCGGGCGGCGAAGTCCATGATCCGGTCCGCCCGCGCATAGTCGTAGGTGTTCACATCGGGGCGCAGCACGTACCACTTCAACTCGTTCTCGTGCACCAGCACGCCGCACTCGTGGGCGAGGATTTCGCGATAGAGCGGATCGTCGAACGACGCGGTCACCGTGCCCGGTCGCCCCGCGCCCACCGCGCTGCCGAAGCGCAGGCCCTTTTCACGGGCCAGCTGATGCAGGGACGGCGTCGGAAGGGCCGCCCCCCTCGCCGGAACGCTTTGACAGGCGGCCAGCAGACCAGCGGCGGACAGGCTGAGGGCCTGACGACGGTTCATCATGATGTCTCTCTTACGCTTGCAGCGCCGGGAGGCGCGTCGGGTTCAGGGTCAGTCAGACGGCCCAGTTCGCCGCGCGCCCGGGCACTGCGGCCATAGACGCGCTCAAACAGGGGCGAGGCCATCAGGGTGGTGGCGATGGCCATCAGCACCAGAATGGAGAACAGGGCCGGGCCGATCAGGCCGCGCTGCAGCCCGATGTTGATGATGATCAGCTCCATCAGGCCCCGCGCATTCATCAGGGCGCCGATGCCCAGTGCCGTGGCGTTGTCCTGGCCGGTCAGTCGCGCCGCCGCCCAGCAGGCGCCGAACTTGGCCAGCACCGAGCCTGCCAGCACCGCCAAGGCGATGACCAGCAGCGGCCAGCTGTCCACCGCCGTCAGCTGGGTGTTCAGGCCGGAATAGGTGAAGAACAACGGCAGAAGCACCACCACCGTGAACGGCTCAAGCTGCTTGCGCACCTGTTCGGCGAACAGCCCCTTGGGCATGACGGCGCCCAGCAGGAAGCCGCCGAACACCGCGTGAATGCCGATGGCGTCCATGGCGAAGGCGGACAGGGCGAACAGCATCAGGGTCACGGCCATCAGGCCTGGCCCGACCCCGCCGTCCCGCTGGGCCCGATCACCAAGGCGCGCCAGCAGGCGCCGCCCGATGGTGGTCATGAAGACCACAAACAGGGCCGCCCCGCCCACCGCCGTGACGGCCATGCCCGCGCCCGCGCCGAAGCTGGCCAGCACGATGGCCAGAATGATCCAGGCGCCCGCGTCGCCGATGGCGCCGGCCGACAGGGACAGCGTCCCCAGCGGCGTGCCCGACAGGCCGCGCTCATGGATGATCCGCGCCAGCATGGGAAAGGCGGTGATGGAAATGGCCGCGCCCATGAACAGCATGGCCTGGACCGTGGTTGCCCGCTCGCTGAACAGGCCCGGCGTGTTCAGCAGCCAGGGCGTGATCAGCACCGCCAGCAGGAACGGGGCGGCCGTCCCGGCGAAGGACACCGCCGCGGCGCTCTTGGCCTGACTGAGAAAATGGTCCGTGCGGAACCCCAGCCCCACCAGGAACATGTACAGGCCTACACCCAGCTGGGCGCCCACATACAGGACGTCCCGGGACTCCTCGGGAAACAGCAGGCCCTGGATTTCGGGCGTCAGCAGGCCGAACAGCGACGGCCCCAGGATCACCCCGGCGATCATCTCGCCCACCACCTGCGGCTGGCCCAGCCAGCGCTTCGCGGCCCAGCCCACGACCCGGCACGCGGCCAGGATCACGGCCAGCTGCAGAAAGAATACGACGCTCAACTCGGCGGCCGTCATGACCCGTACTCCGACACCGCCACGGACACATCACGCGGACGGCGGAAAAGAAAAAGGGGGCGGCCTCCGGCGAACCGGCGGATCCGCCCCCAAGTCGACCGATCAGCTCCTAGAAAGTCGCGCGCAGCACCACGGTGAAGCGACGATCATTCATGAACCAGGATCGTCCGGCCGTCAGGAGATCGTTGTTCAGAACCTGGCTGGTGCGGGTGACTTCATTGGTCAGATTGACCGCCTGCACCCCGATCCTGAAGTTGTCGTTGATGGTGTAGAAGGCCGAGCCGTCCAGCTGACCGCCGCCCTCCTGGATGATCGGGGCGAACGGCACGATCACGTCGCGCACCGTCACCACGAAGTCCGAACGGTAGGCATAGGCCAGGCGAAGCGACAGCGGGCCCTTTTCGTAGAACGCCGCGAAGTTGGCCGTGTGCTCTGACAGCCCCTGCAGCGGCAGCAGACCGGTGTCGATATTCGCCACCCGGCCTGACGCAACATCCGGGTCGGTGGATGACAGGGTGCTCTGGCTGACCCCTTCTGAGTCCACATAGGTGTAGTTGGCGTTCACACCCAGGCCGTCCCACGGCGCCGGCAGGAAGTCGTAAATCTGCTGATACGCCAGTTCGAAGCCCTGCACCGAGCCCGTCTCGTCGGAGTTGACCGGCTGGGTCACCACAGCGTCGAATGTGGCGCCGTTGTTGGTGAACTCGGTCCGGACGATCCCGTTGGTGATCACGTCCTTGAGGCGCTTGTAGAACAGCGACAGGGTGATCGAACCCACGTCATCGAAGTACCATTCGGCGGAAGCGTCAAAGTTTACCGAGTCGATCGGACGCAGGTACGCGTTGCCGACGCCGAACCGACCCGTGGGACGTCCATCGATGATGTCATCGTCCAGCACAGACAGCGCTACGTTGTAGTAGTTGCGGGTCAGGCCGATGTCGGGAAGCGTGATCGCCCGTGACACGCCGAAACGGAACTGAAGACCGTTCTGCATCCGCGCCAGCACGTTCACGCTGGGCAGCCAGTAGTCCAACGAGGTTTCGGCGTTGTCCTCGAACGTCGCCCCGTTGGCGAAGTCTCGCGCGTCCTGGCGCACCGCCGGGTCCAGCGTGCAGAACGCCGTCCGTTCCTCGCCGACTGGCAGGGGGGCGGTGCATTCGGCTTCGGTTGAGAAGGTCTGCTGGGTGAAGGCGCGAACGCCTTCGGCGCTGCGTTCCATATCCACATAGCGGATGCCCACATTGCCGCTCAGTTCAACGCCGTTCTGCAGGTCGCCCCGGAACCGCAACATGGCATAGGCCGCGTTGGTGTTCTCCTGAACCGGGTTGATCTCCTGCGGCAGGAACGGCGTGCCCGGGTTGACGCCGCATCGCATGGCCAGCGGCACCCAGTTCTGGGGGCATCCGTTGACCAGCCGCTCACGCCACTCGTCGCCCATCAACAAGGCGTAATCGACGTAGTCCTGATAGTTTTCAACGATGTTGGAGCCGTAGAACAGCCTCGGCTGCCCGCCCGTCGGGTTCGGCGCATCACCCTGCATGAAGTTGTCGAAGGCGAAGGGCTGGTGGAAGTCGGCAGGGTTGACGCCGCCGCCGGTTGTCGGATCGCCGTTGGCGGATTCATCGAGCCAGACAGGTCCGCCGCCGCCCCAGATCTCGCTGATCACACCCCAGTTGTAGGTGGTGAACCGGGTGGTCTGGTCCCGCTCCGACCGTCGCACGCCGAAGCGCACGGATTCCAGGATCGGCATGTCGAAGAACGCGTAGTCCACATCGACCCTGAACGCGTCCAGCGTGCCCTCGCTCTGCTCGATGTGGTCCATCGCCGAGCGTGAGAAGGTGTTGTAGGGGTTGGACAGGCTGTCGTTCGGGCTGACCCCGTAGGTCGGGCAGTTGTTCGTGGCCGGTCCGGTGCAGATGCTGCCGTCCGGAGCCCGACGATCCGGTGTCAGGAAGGTGACGATCGGAATGTCGTCGCCTCGCATCTGGATGTCGGCATATTGGAAGGTCGAGTTCCACAGACCGGCGTCGATCACGTCGACCGTCGAATCCACGTGCTGGTAATCAACATTGACGCGCAGACGTTCGTTCGGCGTCCACTTGAAGTTCAGACCGATGTCCGTCGTCACATACGTCTGGTCGACATCGCGGCGGATATTGTTGCTCTGCAGCCCCCAGATGGGCGTGCGGGGATCGGCGCCGTTCTGGTCGTCCCGCCAGCCGGTCTGGCCGGTGATGATGCCGTTGGTGAACAGGCCGTCCGGCCCGAACTCCAGGGTGGTGCCCTGAAGCGCCTGGGAGTCGCCGTTGTTGGACACGTTGTCGGTGGCGATCTCCATGGCGTGCTCGGTCCACGCCTGGGTCGAGTCCGACCGCAGGAACTGGGCCGTGGCCTCCATGGTCCGGTCCGGACTGCGCCACTGGCCGGCCGCCGCATAGCCGGTGCGCTCGCGCTCGAAGATCTGACTGCGGAAGGCGGCGCCGCGCGGGAACCAGACGTCCGCGACCTCCGTGCCGGCCGGTCCGACCACGTCGCCGTTGCTGTAGAGCGTGCGGGGCGCATAGTTGGAAATCTGCTGGCCGTCGCTGCGCGCGGTCAGTTCCGAATTCACCGCATTGAGCAGCAGGCCGAACTCGCCGGCCTCGGTGTCCCAGCGGTCGCTGTAGAGCAGCGACACGGTCGGGGTCCATTCCTCGGCGAAGTCGCCATAGCTGCCCTCGACCGAGCCGGCCAGGACGCGGCCTGGCGAGTCGAACGGGGTGCGGGTGCGCAGGTTGATGGTGCCCGAAATGCCGCCCTCGACCATGTCGGCGGACGGGTTCTTGAAGACGTCCACCCCGCCCATCAACTCGGCGGGCACGTCGGCGAAGCTCAGCACACGGCCGTTGGTGGCGCTGAAGGTGTCGCGGCCGTTCAGCTCGCTGCGCACCCAGGTCAGGCCGCGCACGACGACGCCCGATCCCTCGATGGAGAAGTGGTCAGGGTCCACACCGGCGCGGAAGCGGTCGATGGACACGCCCGGCACACGCTGCAGGGCCTCGGTCACGCTGCGGTCCGGCAGGGCGCCGATGTCCTCGGCGGTGATGGAGTCCACGAAGACTTCCGCGTTCTGCTTGATGTCCTGCGAACTGCGCAGGCTGGCGCGGATGCCGGTGATGACGACTTCCTCGACCTCGACGGCCTCGTCGTCCGGCGGCGCATCCTGCGCAAGGGCCGGCGTCGCAGCCATGACCGCGGCGATGGCCGCGATGGAGGCTCCGGCCTTCAGCCCGGCTCCGTATCGGACGGATTCCGCCCGTATTGTTCTTGAAGTATGCACCCGATTTCCTCCCCAGCATTTTCTTTTGTTAGCGCTACCAAAATCCAGCAGCGCAAAATGTCTGATTAATAGATTGGTAGACCAGCTTTTTCCCTTCCGCAAGCCCTCCTTTCCCTGACGGAAACAGGTGTCCACTTCCGCCACACTTGCGCTGAGCACGCCTCGCGAAACCCCCAACCACCTTGAAAAACATGGCCTTGTTCGACTTCTCGCGCCAGGCAAGCGGCATTGACGGCGCCTTTTTTCTGCCTCTAGATGGCGCGAAGGCGCTGTGGGGAGAGCGCAACACCATGTCTGACAAATGCATCGGTCGCGTGCTCATCGTTGGCGGTGGAACTGCCGGCTGGATGACTGCCGCCGCCTTGTCCGAAACCCTCAAAGGGCTGCCCCTGACGATCCGTCTGGTGGAGTCCGAGACCATCGGCACAGTGGGCGTGGGCGAGTCCACCATTCCCCATATCCGCGCCTTCAACGCGCGCCTCGGCATCGACGAGGCGGACTTCCTGTCCCGCACCCAGGCCACTTTCAAGCTGGGCATCGAGTTCCGCGACTGGGGTCGGCTTGGCGACAGCTACGTCCATCCGTTCGGCGCCTACGGGGCGGATCCCGCCGCCCACGAAGCCGAGCTGTTCCACCACCTATGGACCCGCGCCGGCGCGCCCAGCGCGCTCGAGGATTACAGCCTGCCCGTCGCCATGGTGCGGCGCGAGCGCTTCACCCACCCCTCCGACGACGCCGCCTCGCCCCTGTCGGCCTTCTCCTACGCGTACCAGTTCGACGCCTCCCTCTACGCAGCCTACCTGCGCCGCTATTCCGAGGCGCGGGGCGTCGTGCGCACCGAGGGCCGCATCGCCGACGTGGCCCTTCACGGCGAGACCGGCTTCGTCACCCATGTGACGCTCGAGAGCGGCGAACGCATCGCCGCGGACCTGGTCATCGACTGCTCCGGCTTCCGGGGGCTGGTGATCGAGCAGGCCATGAAGACCGGCTATCACGACTGGAGCCGATGGCTGCCGTGCGACCGGGCCGTCGCCCTGCCCTGCGCGCACGGCGGCGCCTTCCCTCCCGCGACCCGCGCCACCGCGCAGACGGCCGGCTGGATGTGGCGTATCCCGCTCCAGCACCGCGTCGGCAACGGCCACGTCTATTGCAGCGCCTTTCTGGACGACGACACGGCCGAGACCATGCTTCTGGAGCAGCTGGAGGGCGCCGCCCTGGCCCCGCCCAACCGGCTGCGGTTCCTCACCGGAAAGCGCAAGCTGCAGTGGAACCGCAACTGCGTCGCCATCGGCCTGTCGTCCGGTTTTCTCGAACCGCTGGAGTCTACCTCCATCCACCTGATCCAGGCCGCCATCGGCTATCTGCTGGACGTGTTTCCCACCGGTGACTGGGACCCGGCCGACGCCGCCGAGTTCAACCGGACCATGGACATGGAGTACGAGCGCATCCGCGACTTTCTGGTGCTGCACTACCACGCCACCGAACGTGACGATTCCGAATTCTGGAACCACTGCCGCACCATGGCCATCCCCGATTCCCTGGCCTCAAAGATGGAGCTGTTCCGCGAGCGTGGCGTGGTCGCCGCCTATGAGCACGGCGTCTTTCTGCATCCCAGCTGGGTCGCGGTTTACACGGGCCAGCACATCACGCCTCGCCGCTGGGATCCCCGCCTGAACCATCTGGACCCCGCCGCCGTGCGCGCCGATCTGGACCATCAGCGCCGCGGCATCACCGCCCTGGCCGAGCGCCAGCCTCGCCACGCTGACGTCCTGGCCGCCGCCCGCGCCGCCGTCATGGCCGAGGCCTGAGCATGACCACAGAAACCGTCATCGTCGGCGACGGCCCCGCCGCCTGGATCATGGCCCTGACCCTCGCCCGTCAGGCGCCTGCCCGCGTGACGGTGATCGCGCAGCCGTCGCCGGATGACGTCGATCCTTTCGGACCGGCCTTGACCGCCCCTGCCGCCGCCCGCGCCCACCACGCCCGCGCAGGGGTGAGTGAAGCGGAAATCATGGCCATCGCCGTGCCGCTGTTTGGCCTGTCGCTCGAGGGTTGGAGTGATGGCCCCGCCTTCGTTCCGTCCGGCCAGACCGGCGCCGACGCCTTCTCGGTCGCCTTCCACCAGCAACTGGCCCGGCTGGGCCGTCTGGATGCGCTGGCCGACCATTCCCTGTCCGCCCAGCTCGCGCGCGAGCGCCGCTACGCCCCGCCTTCGCGCGATCCGGCATCCTTCCTGTCGACCCTTGACCACGGGCTCAGTCTGGACGCCGCCGCCTATACAGCTCTCCTGCGCCGCCATGCCCAGAAGGCCGGGGTGACGGTCGTCGAAGGCTGGGCCGCGTCGGTGGAGCGCGCCCCGTCCGGCGCCCTCGCCGCCGTCATCCTCGCGGACGGCGCGCGCGTCGTCGGCGACCTGTTCATCGACGCTTCGGGCCCGGCCGCGGTCCTGACCGACACGCCCTTCCAGTCGTGGTCCGGCGATCTCCCGTTCGACCGGCTTCACGTCGCGACGAGCCCCGACGCCCGACCGCCGCTCTATCTCACCTTCCGCGCCACCAACGGCAGCCTCGAGCGCGCCGCCCCCCTGCCCGGCCGAATGGTCACGGCGCGTTTGACCCGGGGCGGCGACGGCGTCCCGTTTCAGCCCGGCCGCCGCGAGCGCTTCTGGGACCGCAACGTCATCACCGTCGGCGCCGCCGCCCAGGTCCTGCCGACGCTGAGTGCAGGGAGTCTGCACCTGATCCACCGCGCGGCGCATCATCTGCCCCGCCTGTGGCCCGCCGCGGCCGATCACGCCGTTGAGGCGCGCGAGTTCAACCGGCTGATGACCGCCGAGGTCGAGGCCGACCGGGACTTCGCCCTGATGATGCTGCGCGGTCAGGGCGCGGTCCCGACCGAAGCCGCCACCCACCGCCTTGCCCTGTTCGAGGCCCGGGGCCGGGTCAGCCGCCGCGAACACGAGCCCTTCACCCCCGGCTTCCTCGCCGCCGCCCTGCTGGGCTCGGGCGTCCGGCCCCGCTGCATCGACCCGCTGGCCGAGGCGCTGGACCCCGCCAAGCTGACCGCCCGCGCTGACCGCATCCGCGATCTGGCCGCCCGCACCGCCGCTGCCCTGCCGCCCTGGAGCTCCGCCCCATGATCCAGCCGGACCTGATCCGCAACGTCGTCATCGTCGGCGGCGGCACCGCCGGCTGGATGGCCGCCGCCGCCCTGTCGCGCCTCATCAGGAACGGCGTCACCACCGTCACACTGGTGGAGTCCGACGCCATCAGGACGGTGGGCGTGGGCGAGGCGACGATCCCGCCGATCCGCACTTTCAACGAGATGCTGGGCCTGGACGAGCGCGCCTTTCTTCAGGCCACCCGCGGATCCTACAAGCTGGCCATCGAGTTCGTGGACTGGACCCGTCCGGGCCACACCTATCTGCACCCGTTCGGCCCCTTCGGCGCCGACATCAACGCGGTGAAATTTCACCAGTTCTGGCTCAAGATGCGGCGCGAGGGCCGCGCCGCCGAATTCGGCGATTACAATCTGTGCGACGTGGCCGCGCGCATGAACCGCTTCGGCGCCGTGGCGCCCCAGCACCGCTCGCCCATGACCCGCATGGCCTGGGCCTATCATTTCGACGCCGCTCGCTACGCCCGTTTCCTGCGCGACTACGCCGAGGCGCGCGGCGTGGTGCGTCAGGAGGGCAAGGTGGTCTCGGTGGCGCAGCGCCCCGAGGACGGCTTCATCGACGCCATTGTGCTGGAGGACGGCCGCCGCGTGGAGGGGGAGCTGTTCATCGACTGCACCGGCTTCAGGGGCCTGTTGATCGAACAGACGCTCAAGGCCGGATTCGAGGACTGGAACCACTGGCTGCCCTGCGACCGCGCCGTGGCGGTCCAGTCCCTGAACGACAATGCGATCTCGCCTTTCACCCGGTCCACCGCCCGCGACGCCGGCTGGCAATGGCGCATTCCGCTCCAGCACCGGGTGGGCACGGGCTATGTCTATTCCAGCGCCCACATCTCCGACGATCAGGCCGCCGACACCCTCATGGCCAATCTGGACGGCAAGGCCATGACCGACCCCTGGAAACTCAGCTTCCGGGCCGGGCGCCGCAGGAGGGCCTGGGTCAAGAACTGCGTCGCCCTGGGCCTCGCCTCAGGATTTCTGGAGCCGCTGGAATCCACCAGCATTCACATGATCCAGGCGGGAATCACCAAGCTGCTGGCCCTGTTCCCGCACCACGGTTTCGACCCGGTGGCCATCGATGAATACAACCGCCTGACCAATGTCCAGATCGAGCAGATCCGCGACTTCATCATCCTGCATTACCACGCCAATGAGCGCACCGGTCTGGACCTGTGGGACCACGTGCGCACCATGCAGATTCCCGACTCCCTGCAACACAAGCTGGACCTGTTCCGGGGCGCCGGCCGCTTCTTCCGTCACGAGGACGAACTGTTCGCCGAGTCCAGCTGGATGGCCGTGCTGATCGGCCAGAACGTGATGCCGCAGCGCTACGACCCCCTCGTGGATTCCCTTCCCGAGGATGACGTGGCCCGGGCCATGGAGGAGCTGCGCACCACCGTCCGCGCCGCCGCCGAAAGCCTGCCCGATCACGCCGATTTCCTGGCCCGCCACTGCGCCGCGCCCGAACCCGAAGCCGTCCCTGCCTGAGGCCCCATGACCGAGCTCAATCCCCACCGAATCCGCAAGATCGTCATCGTGGGCGGCGGCACGGCCGGCTGGATGACCGCCGCCGCCATGGCCAAGCTGCTGGGTCGCGATTTCGCCGACATCACCCTGGTGGAGTCCGACGACATCGGCATCGTCGGTGTGGGCGAGGCCACCATCCCCCAGATCGGCATCTACAACCGCATGCTGGGGCTGGATGAGAATGAATTCGTCCGCAAGACCCAGGGCTCGTTCAAACTGGGCATCCAGTTCGTGGACTGGGGCAGAAAGGGCCACACCTATTTCCACCCCTTCGGTCCGTTCGGCGTGGACATGGAGGGGGTGTCCTTTCACGCCTACTGGCAGCGGCTGCATCTGGCGGGCGACCCGCACCGGCTGGAGGACTATTCGCTGCAGGCCGTGGCGGCGGCCGATAACCGCTTCATGCGCGCCATCGACGCCGGGCGCTCGCCCCTGTCGAAGATCGCCTACGCCTTCCACTTCGACGCCGGGCTTTACGCCCGATTCCTGCGCGAGTTCGCCGAGACCCGCGGGGTCGTGCGCCGCGAGGGCAAGGTGGTCGATGTGGAGCAGCGCGGCGAGGACGGCTTCATCCAGGCGGTGAAACTGGAAAGCGGCGAGCGCATCGAGGGCGAGCTGTTCATCGACTGCTCCGGCTTCCGGGGCCTGCTGATCGAACAGACCCTCAAGGCCGGTTACGAGGACTGGACCCGCTGGCTGCCCTGCGACCGGGCCGCCGCCGTGCCTTGCGAAAGCGTGGCTGACTTCACCCCCTACACCCGCTCCACCGCGCGGGAGGCCGGCTGGCAGTGGCGCATTCCGCTGCAGCACCGCACCGGCAACGGCTACGTCTATTCCAGCAATCACATCACCGACGAGCAGGCCGCCCACACCCTGCTGTCGAACCTGGACGGCAAGGCCCTGGCGGACCCGCGCTTCCTGCGCTTCGTCACCGGGCGGCGCAAAGAGGCCTGGGTCAAGAACGTGGTGGCCATCGGCCTGGCGTCCGGCTTCATCGAGCCGCTGGAGTCCACCAGCATTCACCTGATCCAGAGCGGCATCGCCAAGCTGATGCAGATGTTCCCGGACAAGCGCTTCGAGCCCGCCGACCGCGAGCGCTTCAACCGCATGACACAGCTCGAGACCGAGCAGGTCCGCGACTTCATCATTCTGCACTATCACCTGACCGAACGGGACGACACGCCGTTCTGGGACCGCTGCCGCACCATGGACGTGCCCGACAGCCTCAAGGAGAAATACCGCCTGTTCGAAGGCTACGGCCGGATCTTCCGCGAGAATGACGAGCTGTTCAACGACACCAGCTGGATGGCCGTCATGGTGGGCCAGGGCCTCAAGGCCCGCGGCTACGATCCCGTCGCCGACGTCCTGAGCCTGGACGAAACCCGCGCCCGCCTCGAGGAAATCCGCCGCGTCATGCGCACCTCCGCCGACTACATGCCCCTGCAGACCGAGTTCATCCGCAAGAACTGCGCGGCGGCCTGAGGTCTCGATCCCGCCGTCGGCCCGGGCGGGTCAAGCGCGACAGTCGCCCGGGCATGGGTGCTGGTCAGGCGCCGTCCCGCAACCGCGACACCGCATCGATCAGCCGCGTCAGATCAGCAGGCCTCGACAATCGGTGATCCCCGTCTGTGATCAGATCCAGCCGCACGTCGGGACCGTCGATCCGCTCCGCCAGCGCCAGGGCGTGCCGCCACGGCACCGGTTCGTCCTGCTTGCCCTGAAGAATGTGCACCGGCGCCGCAAGACGGATGGGGCCGTCCAGCAGCAGCCAGTTCCGCGCCTCCTCGAACATGGCGCGGGTCAGCACATACGGGCCCAGGCCCTCATCGGGCATCTCGGCCTCGCCGTCGCGCAGGATGGCCTGGCGAATGTGGTCCGGCAACGACGGCCACATCAGCCGCTCGGTGAAATCGGGCGCAGGCGCAACCAGAACCAGCCCCGCCAGCTTTTCGGGTCTGGCCAGCGCCGCCAGCAGCGCAACCCACCCGCCCATTGACGACCCCACCGGCAACACAGGCCCCTTGAGCGAGTCGATCATGGCGATGGCGTCCTCGCGCCAGCGCCCCACCGTCGCCGCCTTCCAGTCCCCGGACGAGGCGCCATGGGCGAAATGGTCGTAGCGCAGATAGGCCCAGCCCCGCTCGTGCGCCGCCTGTTCAAGGGCGATCGCCTTTGTCCCCTCCATATCCGACCGGAAACCGCCGACCCACAGGACCGTGGGCCCCGCCCCGTCGAGGCTGTGGAAGGCCATCTGTTCGCCGTCCGGTCGGCGAAGGGTGTCGTAGCGCATGAGGCCTCCGCGGGCTTTGAAAGGCTTGTCCCGCTTGATTGTGCGGGCCTTCGAGGTCATATATCCGGCGTGGAGGGAACGCGACCGCGCGGTCGCGCGCTCACCCATGCATCTGTTGACCACATAAGGAAACGACGCCCATTCGCCGTCCCATGCAAGCGCCGCCCGTGAAAGACGGGCCCCGTATGAACCATGACATCCGCGTTCCGCGGGTGCTGCTGATCGATCAGGATGGCGAGAAGCAGGGCGTCATGCCCACGTCCTCCGCCCTCGAGGCCGCCGAAGAGGTGGGGCTGGATCTGGTGGAGATCGTGCCGAACGCCGATCCGCCCGTCTGCAAGATCATGGACTACGGCAAATTCCGTTTCCAGGAACAGAAAAAGAAGGCCGAGGCCCGCAAGCGTCAGAAGGTTGTGGAGCTCAAGGAAATCAAGCTGCGGCCCAATATCGACACCCACGACTATGAGGTGAAGGCCAAGGCCATGCACCGGTTCTTCGGCGAGGGCGACAAGGTCAAGGTGACCCTGCGCTTCCGCGGTCGCGAGATGGCGCACCCCGAACTGGGCATGAAGCTGCTGCAAAAGGTGCAGGAGGACTTCGACGATATCGCCAAGGTGGAATACGCCCCGCGCATGGAAGGCCGCCAGATGATCATGATCCTGGCGCCCCGCTGACACGGCGAAGCAAGACTTCAGACGCCCCGGCTCGCGCCGGGGCGTTTTTGCGTCGGGTTCATCGCCGGTTCGCCTGAACGCCGCGTTCCCGCACGCGTCTGCGGATTGATTCCCCCTCCGGCACGATGCCTATTGTCCTTTCAAGAGGACGGGGGTTTTCGTGAAAAAGTTGTACGCCTTGGTCGCGGCGCTGGCCGTCACTTTCCTTGGACACGTTGGTCTGGCCGCCGCCCAGGACACCGGGACGGCCCCGCTGGAGGTCTTCGGCCGGATGCCGGCCATGGAGTCGGTCCAGCTTTCACCGGACGGCTCCCGCCTCGCCCATATCGCCGTGGTCGGCGAGGAGCGCAGCCTGCTGATCCATGAGCTTGACGGCATGGCCGTGATCGGCGGCGTGCGGGCCGGCGACACCAAGGTGAGAGGCCTGGACTGGATCGGCTCGGACCGCGTTCTTCTGACGACGACCGCCACCCAGTCGGGCGCCGCCCTGGGCATCCGGCGCCAGGAGCTGGCTGACGCCCAGATCTATCACATCCCCACGCGGGAGGTGCGCAACCTTCTGACGGGGCTGGACGGCGGGTTCTTCACCAAGCTGACCGGCTCCACGATCATTCGCGGGACGGGGGATGATGCGGCTGTCTATACGAGGGTCGTTCCGCTCAGGCCCCCGGCGCGGGCCTATCTCTACCGGATCGATCCCGAGACCGGCCGGGGCCAGCAGGTCGAAGACGGCGAACCGGACACGGGAGGCTACGTCCTCAACGCCGCCGGCGAGGCGGTGGCGCGCACCCGCTACGAGGTCCGCTCGTCCACCTGGAGCCTGCAGGCCAAACGCGGCGGCTTCTGGCGAACCGTGTGGGAAACGACCGCGCCGATCGACACGCCGTCTCTGGCGGGCCTCGGCCGCACCGAACAGACCGTGGTCATCTACGCCGCCCCCGAAGACGGTGAGGCTGGTCTTTATGAGGTCGATCTGGAATCCGGTTCCTGGACGAGCCTTCCGTTCGCTTTCGACCCGGATTTCACCGTCAGCCATCCGACGTCCGGACTGCTCGCCGGAGCAGGCGTCATCACCGATGAAGGGCAGGATTACGAATTCCTCGACGCACGCATGGCCGTAATCTGGCGGGCGATCGACAACGCCTATCCGGGACTGGTCGTGACGCTGAGGTCCTGGTCCGATGACCTGTCCCGGATCGTGATTTTCACCAACGGGTCGGGCGATTCCGGAACCTACCATCTGATTGATCTTGAGGCGGGCTCCGCCCAGGTGATCGGCTACGCCTATCCCGACCTCAACGCCGACCTCGTCGGCGCTGTGCGGGTCGTCCGGTACGAAGCCTCGGACGGCATGGAAATTCCCGGCTACCTGACCCTGCCGCCAGGCGTCACCGAGCCGCGCGGCCTGCCTCTGGTGGTGCTGCCGCACGGCGGCCCGGCGGCGCGGGACGTGATGGGTTTCGACTGGTGGGCGCAGGGACTGGCGTCGCGCGGCTATGCGGTGCTCCAGCCGAATTTCCGCGGTTCCGCCGGACTGGGGGACGACCATCTGGAGGCCGGCTATGGCGAGTGGGGCCTGCGAATGCAGACGGACCTGTCTGACGGCGTGCGCCACCTGGCCGCGGAGGGAATCATCGATCCGCAGCGCGTGTGCATCGTGGGCGCAAGCTACGGCGGGTACGCCGCCCTTGCAGGGCCCACGCTGGATCCTGGCGTCTATCGCTGCGCCGTGTCCGTGGCGGGCGTCTCTGATCTGCGGACCATGGTCCAGTGGTCCGCGTCCCAGGCCGGCCGTCGGGACAGCCCGGTCGTACGATACTGGAACCGCTTCATGGGCGCTGAACGGCTCGGCGATCGTTCGCTGGATGACCGCTCTCCGGCATTCAGGGCGGCGGAGGCCGACGCGCCCATTCTGCTGCTGCACGGCTGGGATGACACGGTCGTGCCCTATGACCAGAGCCGCATCATGGCCGAAGCGCTGGAGCAGGCCGGGCGGCCCTATGAACTGATCCGCCTGGATGGAGAGGATCACTGGCTGTCGCGGGCGGAGACCCGGCAGCGCATGCTCAACGAGACGGTGCGTTTTCTGGAGACGCACAACCCGGCGCGTTGAAGCCGGGGCATCCCGCCCTTGCCATCGCGGGCGCCATAACGTATGAGCCGCGCCTTCGCGTATCGAGCCGCCGGGCGAACAGGCATGCCTGGGCGGTTCTTAAACAGCGCTCCGTCTCGCGGGCTCAAGTAGCCCAAAGGGCGGTAGCCCACTAAATAAAGAGAGTGAAAATGCCGAAACTGAAGACGAAGTCGGGCGCCAAGAAGCGCTTCAAACTGACGGCGACTGGAAAGGTCAAGGCCGGCGTGGCGGGCAAGCGTCACCGCCTGATCAGCCACAATTCCAAGTACATCCGCCAGAACCGCGGCACCAAGGTCATGGCCGACGCGGACGCCAAGAAGATCAAGTCCTACATGCCCTACGCCTGATCGGCGTCGGCACGAACCTCGATCTCCAACAGCATCAGTTTGAAAACATGTCCCTCAAGCAGCGAGGCCCCGCGGGCCGAGCGGTAGGGACATCCCGAAGGGAATAGAAATATGGCTCGCGTCAAAAGGGGCGTAACGTCCCACGCCAAGCACAAGAAGGTTCTGAAGCAGGCCAAGGGCTTCTACGGCCGCCGCAAGAACACCATCCGCACGGCCAAGGCCGCCGTGGACCGCGCCGGGCAGTACGCCTACCGCGACCGCCGCACCAAGAAGCGTTCGTTCCGCGCCCTATGGATCCAGCGCATCAACGCCGCGGCTCGCGCCGAGGGCTTCACCTACAGCCAGTTCATGCACGGCCTGGGCAAGGCGGGCATCGAGCTGGACCGCAAGGTTCTGGCCGCCATCGCCGCTGATGAGGCCGGTTTCAAGGCCGTCGCTGAGAAGGTTCGCGCCGCTCTGGCGTAATCTTCGCGCGCATAGCGTTGAAAGAGCCCCTCGGCCCTGCCGGGGGGCTCTTTTCGTTCAGGCCGCCGCCCGCATCCGGTCGCCCACCGCACGGCGTATGGCGTTCAGCAGCACGTCGGGTTCGATGGGCTTCTGGACGACGCCGTCCATGCCGGCGGCCAGATAGGCGGCGGCGTCGCGCTCATCCGCATTGGCGGTCAGGGCCAAGATGGGCAGACTTGCCCGCTCGTCGCCCAGGGCCCGGATGGCGCGGGTCGCAGCGACACCGTCCATGACCGGCATCTTGATGTCCATCAGGATCAGATCGTGGGCGCCGTTCCGCGCGGCCTCTAGCGCCTCGGCGCCATTCTGAACCGCGTCGTGGGTGCAGCCGAACATCTCCAGCAGCTTGCCCGCCAGGAAGCGGTTGGCGGGGTGGTCGTCCGCCACCAGGACGTGCAGGGTCTCGTGCGGCGTCGGCTCGACCAAAGCCCGCCTGGCGGCGCGGGCCTCCGGAGTCGCCGGCTTGAGCGTGAGATCGAACCGGAACCGCGCGCCGCCCAGAGGCGAGGTGTCCGCCAAGATGGAGCCGCCCATGCGCTCCACGATCTGTCGGCATATGGCCAGGCCCAGTCCGGCCCCTGCGCCCTGCCGGTTCGCGTCACCGGTGTTGAAGGGCTGGAAAACGGTCTCCAGCCTGTTCGGCGGCACGCCGGGCCCGCTGTCGTCGATGCAGGCCGCGAGACGGACAAGCCCACCGTCCCGCCGGGCCTCGATCCGGGCCTCTACGCGGCCTTCTGGCGTGAATTTGATGGCGTTGCCGATCAGGTTGTTCAGCAGCTGCTTCAGCCGCGTCTCATCCGCCTCGACCCAGTCCTCGCCCGCGATGTCTGTGGTGATGGCCAGAGTCAGGCCTTTCTCCTCCGCGCGGGCGCGCCACAAAGCCTGCAGATCGTCGGCCAGGTCTGACAGTTTCATGGGGGCTGGCTCGAGGCTCAGCATGCCCGCCTCGGCCCGCGACATGTCGAGGGCGTCCGTCAGCAGGCGCAGAAGGTTTGCGCCCGAATCCAGGATGGTGCGCACGTGGGGACGCAAGGATTCCTGCTCCAGTTGGCGCTCCATCAGGGCGGCGACGCCCAGCACGCCGTTCAGGGGCGTACGGATTTCGTGGCTCATGACCGCCAGAAATTCGGACTTGGCGCGACTGGAGGCCCGGGCCTCAGCCTCGGCCTTGGCCAGATCGCGGGCGAGGGCGGCCATTTCGTCGGCGCGGCGGCGGGCCAGGGTTCCGGCGGCCTGAAGCACCTGAACGCCTGAGCCGACGCCCAGATAGCGCCCGCCTTCGGTGACGATGAAGCCGCCCAGCAAGCCGCTGAGCCCTGCGGCGTCCACCGTGCGAAACAGCTCTTCCGCCTCCGTGTCCCCTTGAAGGATCAGGGGAGCGGCATCCATCAACACCGAAATGGGTCGCCGGGCGTAGAGGGCGCGGCCGAACTCGGCAGCCATCTTCAAGGTGAAGGCGTTGCGCTCGACCAGTCCGACGGGCCGCAGGTCGGCGTCCACCACCGCTATAGCCAGGGTGTTCGGCTCGTCCTGGAACCGGTCAAATACGGCCGAGCCGCTGACGTCCGGCGCCACGGGCGCGGCGCTCACCACGAAATCCTTGATCCGGGCCATGCCCCAACTCCTACTGACGAGAAGGGCTTAGGTGGCTAGCGATTAATGACAGCTTTGCCGTTTTAGAAGATTTTGCAACATCTTCATGGAGTTATGTCAGCAGACGGAGCGTTCCGTCAGCCGGATCTGATCTTGGCGCACTGAAATGCCACAAGGGCTGGTGAGGTGGGGTTTCCGCCCGCGTTCTCAACGGCTAGACGGTCGCAGTCATGACCGACCTGAACCAACTGGAACTGGACCTGATCAACGCCATCGGCGCCGCCGAGAGCGTGACGGGTCTCGAGGACATCCGTGTCGCCGCCCTGGGCAAGTCCGGCTCCATCTCGGGCCTGCTGAAGGGTATGGGCGCCTTGAGCCCTGACGAGCGTCGCGAGCAGGGCCCGAAGATCAACGGTCTGCGCGACCGGGTCAGCGCCGCCCTGGCCGCCCGCAAGGCCGAGCTGGAAGCCGCGGAGCTGGACGCTCGCCTGCTGGCCGAGAGGATCGACCTGACCCTGCCCGCCCGGCCGCGCCGCAAGGGCGGGGTGCACCCCACCATGCAGGCCATGGACGAGATCATCGCGGTCTTCGCCGAGATGGGGTTCGCGGTGGCCGAAGGCCCGGACATCGAGGACGATTTCCACAACTTCACCGCCCTGAACTTTCCGCCCAAGCATCCGGCGCGGGAACTGCACGACACATTCTTCCTGAAAGCCGATCCCGAAACCGGCGAGCGCAAGGTGCTGCGCACCCACACAAGCCCGGTGCAGGTGCGCACCATGATGAGCGAAAAGCCGCCCATCCGCATCATCGCCCCGGGCCGCACCTTCCGGAAGGATTCCGACGCCACCCACACGCCCATGTTCCATCAGGTGGAGGGTCTGGTGATCGACCGCGCCATTCACATGGGGCACCTGAAGTGGACGCTGGAGACCTTCGTGGCGCGGTATTTCGAGCTGTCCGGCGTTCACGCCCGGTTCCGCCCGCACCACTTCCCCTTCACCGAGCCGTCGGCCGAGATGGATATCCGTTGCGACCGGTCTGGCGGAACGCTGAAGCTGAACGAGGGCGACGACTGGATGGAGATCCTGGGCTGCGGCATGGTGCATCCCAACGTCCTGCGGAATTGCGGCCTCGATCCCGACGAATGGCAGGGCTTCGCCTTCGGCATGGGCGTCGATCGCCTGGCCATGCTGAAATACGGCATCACCGACCTGCGGCCCATGTTCGAGGCCGACACGCGCTGGCTCGCCCACTACGGCTTCTCGCCCTTCGTCGCGCCGAATCCCGCTTCGGGCCTCAGCTGAGTTACTGGACACGATATGACCGACAAGACTGACACTGCGACCATCAGCGCGGAAGAAGCGGCGGGACGCGCTCTTGTCGCGCGCACGACCTTTGAACGGGAAGCCGTATGGCTGCCCATGCTGGCGGTTCAGCACCTCAACGCCGGCGAGAGGGTCATCGACGGCAAGACCTTCACGGACTGCCTCATCGAAGGACCGGCGGTGATGGTGGTCATGGCGGGCACCCATTTCGACGGCTGCAACATGGGTGTGGCCGGAAATCCGCGCACCCTGCTGCTGAAACCGCTGGGCGATTCCGTCGCCGGCGTGGTCGGCATGTCCAATTGCCAATTTGTTCGATGCAAGTTCGCGCACATCGGCTTCACCGGCGCTCCGGAATTCCTGGAAGACATGGAACGGACGCTGATCAGCGCGCGGGCCGGTGATGGAGCCAAGGCGTGAAGTTCACCCTGTCCTGGCTGAAGGAGCATCTGGAAACCGACGCCGGTGTGGCCGCCGTCGCTGACGCCATGACCATGGCCGGGCTGGAGGTGGAGGAGGTGCTGGACTCCGCCGCCGCCCTGGCGCCGTTCAGCGTGGCCCGCATCATGTCGGCCGAGCGCCATCCCAACGCCGACCGGCTGCAGGTCTGTCAGGTCGAGACCGTGGACGGCATGAAGGAAATCGTCTGCGGCGCGCCCAATGCGCGGGCGGGGCTGGTCACCATCTATGCGCCCATCGGCGCCTATGTGCCGGGCCTCGACGTGACGCTGGTTGAGAAGCCGGTGCGCGGCGTGGTTTCCAATGGCATGCTGTGTTCCGCCGCCGAGCTGGAGCAGGCGGGCGACAGCGACGGCATTCTGGACCTGCCCGAAACCTGGGCCGTCGGAACGCCGGCGGCAGAGGTCTTCGCCGCCGAACCAGTGATCGATTTCGAGGTGACGCCGAACCGGCCTGACTGGCTGGGCGTGTCCGGCATCGCGCGCGATCTGGCCGCCACGGGCCTGGGCCGCTTCATCGACCGCACGCCCGAGCCGGTGAAGGGCGCCTTCCCGTGCCCCGTCGCCATTCGCATCGAGGCGCCGGAGCTGTGTCCCATCTTCGCCGGGCGTGTGATCCGGGGCGTGAAGAACGGCCCGTCGCCTCGGTGGCTGCGGGATCGGCTCAAGGCCATCGGCCTGCGCCCCATCAACGCCCTGGTGGATGTCACCAACCTGCTCTCCTACGACCGGGCGCGGCCGCTGCACGTCTATGACGTGGCCAAGCTGTCGGGCGATGTGATCGTGGCCCGCCATGGTCAGGCGGCAAGCGGCTCAGGCGAGCCCGAGCATCTGATCGCCCTGGACGGCAAGACCTATGCTGCCCAACCCGGCATGTGCGTCATCGCCGACGCGGACGGCGAGCGTCCCATTGGCCTGGGCGGCGTCATGGGCGGGGAATCCACCGGCTGTGACGAGGCCACCACCGACGTCTTCATCGAAAGCGCCTGGTTCGACCCGCTGGCCACGGCCCAGACGGGCCGTTTGCTGACCATCAGTTCGGACGCACAGTACCGGTTCGCGCGGGGCGTGGACCCGGCCTTTGTGGTTCCCGGTCTGGAGCTGGCTACGGCCCTGATCCTGGACATGTGCGGCGGCGAGGCGTCGGACGTCACCGTGGCAGGCGAGGCGCCCGCCGGCCCCGCCGCCTTTGATTTCGATCCGGAGCAGGTGTGCCGCCTGTCGGGCCTGGCCATCGGCCGCGAGGGCGTAGTGGAGGTGCTGTGCCGTCTGGGCTTCGAGGTTGAGGGCCACGGCGTCACCGTGCGCGTGACTCCGCCGTCCTGGCGCCGCGATGTGGAAGGCCCGGCCGATCTGGTGGAGGAAGTGGCCCGCATTGTCGGCTATGACCAGTTGCCGACAACCCCTCTGCCCGAGGTCGCCCGCGCCGCGTCCGGCGTGCTGGACCCGCGCCAGAAGCGGGTGCGGATCGCCCGCCGCGCCCTGGCCGCCATGGGCTATGCGGAGGCCCTGACCTGGTCCTTCACGCGCCGGGACAAGGCCGCCCTGTTCGGCGGCGGTGACGAGCGTCTGGTGCTGGAGAACCCCATCGCCTCGGATCTGGACTGCATGCGGCCCGCGATCCTGCCGAACCTGATCGAGGCGGCGGCGCGCAACGCCGCGCGCGGCCATCCAGATGTGGCCCTGTTCGAGATCGGGCCCATCTATCTGGGCGACGGCCCGGACGACCAGCGCACGGTGATCGCCGGCCTGATCGCGCCGCACGGCTCCCGCCATTGGTCGGGTGCGGGCGAGGACGCCCTGCTCGCGTTGAAGGCCGATCTGCTGGCCTTGCTGGACGAACTGGGCGCGCCGGTCGCGTCGATGCAACTGGCCCAGGGTCAGAACCCCGAGTGGTGGCACCCGGGCCGCTCGGCCCGGCTGCAGTTGGGCCCCAAGACCGTGATCGCCCACTTCGGCGCCCTGCATCCGCGCGTGCTCAAGGCGCTGGACGCGGACGGTCCGATGCTGGGCTTCGAAATCGTGCTGGAATCCGTGCCCGAGCCGCGCGCCGCGAAGACGGCGGGCAAGTCGCGCGGCCCCGCGGACCTGCCGACCCTGATGCCGCTGACCCGTGACTTCGCCTTCGTGGTGGATGAGGCGGTGGCGGCGGGCGACCTGACCCGTGCCGTGGCCGGCGCCGACAAGGCCCTGATCCAGGACGTGCGCGTGTTCGACGTCTATCGCGGCCAGGGCGCGGGCGAAGGACGCAAGTCCGTGGCCATCGAAGTGGTCATCCAGCCCCGCGAAACGACCCTGACCGACAAGGACATCGACGCCCTGTCGGCCAAGGTGGTGGCCGCCGCCGGAAAGACCGGGGCGACCCTGCGGGCTTGACGGCTCAGCCCCGCTCCATGGCGTTCAGGATGACCTGAGCGGCGTCGTCCGGCGCCAGGTCGTGGGTCAGGGCGCTGCGGAACTGTCCGTCCGGCCCCATCAGATAGACGGTCAGGGTGTGGTTCATGGTGTAGCCGGGACCGTCGCCCACCTTCTCGAAGAAGGCGCGATAGGCGCGGGCCGCCTGGGCCACCTGTTCCGGCGTTCCGGTCAGGCCCGTCACGCCCTCGGGAAAGCTGCTGGTCTGCAGATAATCGCCCAGGAACTCCGGCGTGTCCCGCTCCGGGTCCACCGAGATGAAGACGATCTCCAGATCCTCGCCCCGCTCGCCCATGGCGGCCCGGGTCGCCTTCAGCGACTGCAGCGTGGTGGGGCAATAGTCCGGGCAATGGGTGAAGCCGAAGAAGACGGCGGTCCACTGACCCTCAAGGATGGACTCGTCCACCGGCTGGCCGGTCTGGTCCACCAGTTCGAACGGTCCGCCCACTTCCGCCGTGCCGGTGGACACGGCCTCTGACTGCTGACGACCATTCACCACGACGACCGTGACCACGGCCAAGGCGGCGGCGATGGCGATGCAGGCGCCGGCGAACAGAAGGATGGACTTGCGCGGCATTATGCGTGGGCTCCCTGACGAGACGAAGGCGTCGCCCCGGTCTATAGAGGGCGCGTGAGCCAGCCCCAAGCCGACCCGTCGCCGCAGTCTGAACCGCCGGACGCCGCCGCCCTGCCGCGGCTGGTGCGCGGACTGGAGCTGCGCACCCTGATCATCCTGCGCTGGCTGGCCGTGGCCGGTCAGACGGTGGCGGTCCTCACCGCGTCCCTGGTGCTGGATCTGGGCCTGCCCATCGGCGCCTGTCTGGTGGTCATCCTGGCCAGCGCGCTGATGAACATGACCGCCATGGCGCGGCTCCAGACCATCGAGGGCCGCCGCTCCGCCGGGCGCGAGACCACCGCCCAGCTGGGCTTCGACATTGTCCAGCTGGCCGTGTTGCTGGGTCTGACGGGCGGGCTGGAGAATCCGTTCTGCCTGCTGCTGGTGGCCCCGGTGACCGTGGCCGCCGCCGCCCTGCCGTCGCGCAAGGCCATGATGCTGGGCGGCCTCGCCCTGATCTGCACGGGCGCTTTGTTTCTATGGTCTCTACCGCTGCCGTGGAGCGAGGGAACGACCCTGAGCCTGCCGCCGCTCTACAAGGTGGGCATGGGGCTGGCCGTCGGGGTGGGCGTGCTGTTCACCGCCGGATACGCCTGGCGGGTGGCGGAGGACGCGGATCGTCTGGCCCTGGCCCTGGCCGCCACCCAGCAGGTTCTGGAGCGCGAGCAACGGTTGGCGGCTCTGGGCGGGCTGGCCGCGGCCGCCGCCCATGAACTGGGCACGCCGCTGGCCACCATCCAGGTGGTGGCCAAGGAGATGCTGCGCGCCGCCAATCGCAAGAGCGGCGACCCCGCCATCGCCGAAGACGCGCGGTTGCTGATCCAGCAGGCCGACCGCTGCCGCGAAATCCTGAAGCGCCTGTCCCAGCGGCCGGAGGACGGCGACGCCATCTACGCCGAGGTGGGCCTCAAGGCTCTGCTCGAGGAAGTGGTCCAGCCGCACAGGGGCATCGATCTGGACATGGACTGCCATATCGAAGGGGTGGAGGAAGCCGACGCGCCCCACGTGCGCCGTCTGCCGGAGATCGTCCACGGTCTGTCAGCCATTGTGGAGAACGCCGCCGATTTCGCCGCCGAGCGGGTGGCGGTGGTCGCCCGTGTGGACGCCCGATACGTCGAGGTGACAGTTTCCGACGACGGCCCCGGCTTCGCGCCTGACATCCTGGCCCGCCTGGGCGAACCCTATGTGACCAGCCGGCCCCTGGGACGATCGCGCAAGGGCAAGCAGGCGCTTGGGGCGGGTGTGGGCGGCGGCATGGGGCTGGGCTTCTTCATCGCCCGTACGCTGCTGGAAAGAACCGGCGCAAGGGTCTCGGCGGGGACGGGCGAAACCGGCGGCGCGCGGGTCACGGTGCGCTGGCCGCGTTCGGCGCTGGAAGTGGATCCGACTTGACCTTGGCCGTATCGCATCCGACTTGAAGACTCAGGAGTATTTGAAACCATGGCCAGTCTGGAAGACCGCATCGCCGCCCTCGAGGACAAGTCCCTGCTGTTGCTGGACGACGATCAGGCGCTGAGAACGCGTCTGGGCCGGGCGCTGGAATCGCGCGGCTTTCAAGTGACGACCGTCAGTTCAATCGCCGAGGCGCAGGAGGCCCTGCGCGCCGGCCTTCCCGCCTTCGCCGTGCTGGACATGCGGCTGGAGGACGGCAACGGCCTGAAGATCGTCGAGGCCATTCGCGCTCGCCGGGACGACGCCCGCATGGTCATGCTGACAGGCTACGGCGCCATCGCCACCGCCGTGGCGGCGGTCAAGGCCGGCGCCGTGGACTATCTGTCAAAGCCCGCCGACGCCGACGACGTGGTCAAGGCCCTGATGAGCGAGGAGGGCGACGCCCCCGAGCCGCCCGACAATCCCATGTCCGCAGACCGGGTGCGCTGGGAGCATATCCAGCGCGTCTACGAGCTGTGCGACCACAATGTCTCGGAAACCGCGCGACGCCTGGGCATGCACCGCCGGACGCTGCAGCGGATTCTCGCCAAGCGCGCGCCGCGATAGATCGCGCGTCTCAGCGGCCGAAGCTCGCAACCGCCTGAACGATACGATCCTGCGTGTCTTCCTCCAGCCAGGCATGCATGGGCAGGCTGAGGACACGCTCGGCCTTGGCCTCCGTCACCGGCAATCCGCCCGGTCCCACCGGGTGTCCCCCATAGGCCGGCTGGCGATGCATGGGGATGGGATAATAGACCGCCGTGGGCACGCCCTGTGTTTTCAGGTGCGCGGCCAGCCCGTCACGATCCTCATGCTCGATGGTGTACTGCGCCCAGACAGAGACTCCTCCGTCGATCACGCGCGGGACTGCGCTGACGTAAGGCTCCAGCAGGCGATTATAGCGCTCGGCGATCCGGTTCCTGCGCTCGATCTCGTCGGCGAAGATGGCCAGCTTCTCGATCAGGATCGCGGCCTGGATCGTGTCCAGGCGCGAGTTCATGCCCACCCGCATGTTCAGATATTTGGGGTCGTGTTCGAAGGATCGGCCCTCGAGATCCCTGGCCACGGCCTTTCCGTGAACACGCAGCGAGTCCAGCAACTGCGCCAGATCGTCGTCATTGGTCAGCACCGCGCCGCCGTCGCCGTAACAGCCCAGCGGCTTGGCGGGAAAGAAGCTGGTGGTGGCCACGTCGGCCCAAGAAACGGGATGCTTGCCCTCAAGAGTGCAGCCGAACCCCTGGGCCGTGTCGGCGATCAGTTTCAGACCGTGTTTGCGAGCGATCGCGGCGATGCGAGGATAGTCAGCCGGCTGACCAAACAGATCCACGGCGATCACCACCTTGGGCGTCAGCCTGCCCTCGGCCTTCACGGCCTCGATCGCGGCCTCAAGGTGATCCGGCGACATATTGTAGGTTGCAGGGTCGATATCCACGAACACAGCGGTGGCGTCGAACCAGGGAATGATCTCGGCGGTGGCCGCGAAGGTGAACGAGGGGCAGAAGACGGCGTCCCCTTCGCCGACGCCCCACGCCATCAGCGGCAGGGCCAGGGCGTCCGTGCCGTTGGCGCAGGAAATGGCGTGTCGCGCCTCGCCAAAATCCGCCATCTGCTGTTCAAAGGCGCGCACTTCCGGGCCCATGACATAGGCGCCGCCGTCAATGACCTTGCGCACGGCCTCGTCGATCCGCTCGGCGATCCGCGCCCGCTGGGCCTGAAGGTCGATAAAGGCGATGCTCATGGAAACGTCCTGTCGTCCCGGGAAGTCGGCCTTGTCATAAGGCTGTCGATTCGCGATCGTAAAGTCGCGCAGCGGTCACCATTGGTGTCGGTTCTTAACGATCAAGGGGCGTTTTCGGCTCCTCCGCAACCTGCTGTCGCATAACGGCCACGGTTTCGCCCTTGCCGACCCGAACCTGCGTTCGGCGCTATCGACCTGCTGAAACAAGGCTGTTATGAGGATTGCGGGGCGGCAGGACCGCCGAGGAAACTGCGGAGAGGGCTAGCACCCATGCGCTTCAAGAATTTCGTGATGGCGACGGGCGCCGCTGCTGCGCTCGCATTTGCGGCGACCAGCGCGTCGGCCGAGCCGGATGGCTGGTACATCGCCGGCGACATCGGCGGTCATTTTCTGGAAAATGACATCAACACCCGTTCCGACGCCGGCCCGGCGTGGAACTGGGAAGTCAACGAGGATTGGGCCGCCTTTGCGCGTCTCGGCTATCGTCTGAACCCGAACTGGCGCGTCGAGATGGAACTGGGCTATCGCCCGGGTGACATCGGCCGCGTCCGTCGGCCCAACGATGCGGTTCCGTCGGGCCTCTGCAACTTCCAGCCCGCGACCGGCCCCTGCTTCTCGCCCGAGGGCGACATCAACTCGCGGACCCTGTTCCTCAACGCCATCTACGACTTCGGCGACACCAGCTGGCGGGCTCGCCCGTTCCTGGGCGCGGGCGTCGGCGCCAACTGGGTTGAAGCCGAAGCTGTCGGCGCGCTGCGCGGCGATCGCACGGCCGCTCTCTCGGTGAGCGACGACACTGTCGAAATGGCGTTCCAGGCTCTGGCCGGCGTGGCGTGGGCTCTGGGTGAGCGCACCAATGTCGACCTGACCTATCGTTACCTGACCGGCGAAACCAGCTGGGACAGCACGACGGTCGGCGCCCCGGCGCTGGGTTCGTTCGAAGGCGACTATGACTTCAGCCACACCCTGACCGTGGGTCTGCGCTATGCGTTCGGTCCGGTCGCGGCTCCCCCGCCGCCTCCGCCCCCGCCGCCGCCGCCTCCCCCGCCGCCGCCTCCCCCGCCGCCTCCGCCCCCGCCGCCTCCGCCGGCGC
>NZ_JBLGCI010000010.1:0-98947 GCF_047617075.1 Brevundimonas sp. | reverse complement strand
GGCGGCCCGGACACGCCGGGCCGGAACCACCGGATCATCCTCGGCGAAGACCATCAGCACCGGTGGACGGTGGGTGATCCTTTCCGGCACGGCGCCGCCGGCGACGGCGATGAAGGCGGATAGCCCGCCGTCAGCCAGAGCCACATTCAGGCCCAGGCCCGCCCCTCTGGAGAATCCCAGCCCCGCCACAGCGTCCGAATCCAAACCGGGCTGGTTCGCCAGCCACAGGGCGCCGTCCCGAATGGCCCGGCGCCAACGGCGCGCGGCGACCTCGCTGGACCGCCGCTGCCCCGGCGTCGCATCATAGTAGTTGGGCATGAGGCATGTGCAGCCCCGCGCCGCCAGGGCAAGCGCTCCCGGCGTGAACAGACGCACATCGTCCTGGGCGCCGCCCGACCCGTGCAGCAGGACAAGACCTTTTCCGGACAAGTCCCGTTCCCTCGCGCCCGGAGCCGGACGGAACAGCACGGCGTTGATCGGCGCCCAGGCGCTGTCGTAGGTCACGAGCTCAATGCCGTCCAACGACGTCTGGGCCGCGGTCCGGTCACGGCAGATGGCCGCTCCGGTTACGCCCGCGACCATGGCGCGCCGGCTCAGCATCTCACCGATTCAGGCTGAGGTGATTGATCAGGTCGGTGCGGGTGATCAGGCCGACGAATTTCTCGCCGTCCAGCACGATGGCCACCCGGTCCCGGTCGAAGATGGGGATCAGGGCGTCCAGCGGCTCGCCCACCTGCAGGGTGTCCAGATCGCGGATCATCACCTCGCCCGCGGTCTTCTTGAAGCGGGCCTCGCGGGTGATCTCGTCGGTGTTCAGCACATGGATGATGTCGCTTTCGTCCAGAATGCCCACCAGCCGCCCGTCCACGATCACCGGCAGCTGGGACACGTCGGCGCCCCGCATGCGCTTGAAGGCGGTGTCCAGGGTGTCGTCGGCGCCGATGGAGACCACCGCGCCCTCTTCGTACTTGCGGGTGATGACGTCCGACAGGTCGCCGTGCAGCTCGCGCTCGGTCAGGCCCTGATCGGCCAGCCAGGCGTCGTTATAGACCTTGGACAGGTATTTGGCGCCGGTGTCGCAAACGAAGCTGACCACCCGCTTGGGCTCGGTCTGTTCGCGGCAATAGCGCAGCGCCGCAGCCAGCAAGGTGCCCGAAGACGACCCCCCCAGGACGCCTTCCTTCAGCAGCAACTCCCGCGCCGCAGCGATGGCCTCGGCATCCGGGATGGAATACGCCTTGGCGATCTCGTTCATGTCGGTGGTGTGCGGCACGAAATTCTGGCCGATGCCTTCCACCGCGAAACTGCCTTCGGGGCTGGGCACACCCTCATTGACGAGGCCCGCCAGCACCGAACCCACGGGGTCCGCCAGGATCATCTCCGTCTTCGGCGAGACGGAATGCAGGAACTGACCGATTCCGGTGATGGTGCCGCCCGAGCCGATGCCGCAAACCACCGCGTCCACGTCGTGGCCCATCTGCTCCCAGATTTCCGGCCCGGTGCTGAGGCGGTGCGCCTCGGAGTTGGCCTTGTTGGCGAATTGGTTGACGTAGAAGCCGCCCGGCAGCTGCTGGGCCAGGCGCTCGGCCATGTCTGTGTAGTACTCGGGGTGGCCGTGCGGCACATCCGAACGCGTCAGGCGAACATCCGCGCCCATGGCCCTGAGATGCTGGATCTTTTCGCGCGACATCTTGTCGGGAATGACCAGCAGGATCTTGTAGCCCTTCTGCGTGCCGACCAGCGTCAGGGCCAGACCCGTATTGCCCGCCGTGGCCTCCACGATGGTGCCGCCGGGCTTGAGGAATCCCTCCTTCTCGGCCGCCTCGATCATGGCCAGGGCGATACGGTCCTTGATGGAGCCGCCGGGGTTCTGGCTCTCCAGCTTGAGGAACAGCCGGCACTTGCCGGTGTCGATGCGGGTGACCTCCATCATCGGCGTCTGGCCGATAAGATCGAGCACCGACCCGGCGGGATGGGTGAGGACGGGCGTTTCCGGTAGCGACATGCGCTGATGAACTCCTGAACGGGATTTTGGCCCGGAAGCTGATCGGGCGGCGCCGCCGCGTCAAGCGGCGCGGGTCAATGCGTGTGCCTAAACGCGATTCCCGCGCTACAGAGGGACCATGGCCAAATCCCCTCGCCGGCCCGCCGGCCTTCCCGATAAAGACACCCTGCTGCAATTCCTGCGCGAGGCGGGCGAGGCCGAGAAGGCCGACATCGCCCGCGCCTTCGGCCTGAAGGGCGTGGAGCGCCGGGCCCTGCGCGAGATGCTGAAGGAACTGGAGGCCGAGGGGCAGCTGGGCAAGCGCGGCCGCAAGGGCTTTGCGGAAGCCGGCGCCATGCCCCCGGTCGGCGTGGCCGACGTGGTGGAGCGCGACGCGGACGGCGACCTGTTCGTGCGCCTGACCAAGGGCGGCGAGGACGCGCCGCTGGCCCTGTTGCTGCCGGGCGACAGCGAGCGCGGCGCCGCGCCGGGTCTGGGCGACCGCATGCTGGCCAAGTTCGAGAAGGACGGCGACCAGTGGACCGCCCGCATGATCAAGAAGCTGGGCCAGAGCGCCCACCGGCTTCTGGGCGTGGTGCGCAAGGGCGGCCGCGAGACCCGCATCGAGCCGGTGGACCGAAAGGCCAAGGATTTCCTGGTGCTGTCGAAGCTGGAGGCCGAGCCCCTGCGCGACGGCGATCTGGTGCTTGCGGCGCTGGAGCGGTCGGAACGCCGCCACGGTCCGAAACAGGGCAAGGTGCTGGAGATCGTGGGCCGCGAGGACGATCCCCGCGCCGCCTCCCTGCTGGCCATCCACGCCCACGGGGTGCCCACGGGCTTCCCCGATGCGGTGGACGACGAGGCCCAGGCCGCCGAGGCGCCGACCCTGAAGGGCCGCGAGGATCTGCGCGCCATCCCCTTCATCACCATCGACCCCATGGACGCCCGCGACCACGACGACGCGGTGTTCGCCGAGAAGGATGACGATCCGAAGAACGAGGGCGGCTGGATCGTCTGGGTCGCCATCGCCGATGTGGCCGCCTATGTGCGCCCCGGCTCGGCTCTGGACCGCACGGCGCGGGACAAGGGCAACTCCACCTATTTCCCCGACCGGGTCGAGCCCATGCTGCCCGAGCACCTGTCGGCGGGGCTGTGCAGCCTGAAGCAGGGCGAGAACCGCGCCTGCCTGGCCGTGCGCATGGTTTTCTCGAAGGACGGCCGGAAGCTGTCGCACCGCTTCGTGCGCGGGCTGATGCGGTCTCACGCCAAGCTGGCCTATGAGCAGGCCCAGGACGCCATCGACGGCAAGGCCGAGGGCGAGACGGCCGACCTGACCGGCCCGCTGATGGAGCCCATCCTCTATCCCCTGTGGAACGCCTACGCCGCCATGCTGAAGGGCCGCGAACGCCGCAGTCCTCTGGCCATCGAAAGCAGCGAGCGCCGCATCCTGTTCGACAAGGACGGCGAGGTGTCGGGCATTCAGGCCCGCGTCTCCATCCCGGCCCACCGCCTGATCGAGGAGATGATGGTCCAGGCCAACGTCTGCGCCGCCGAGACGCTGGAGCAGAAGAAGACGCCCCTGATCTACAGGGTCCACGACACGCCCAGTCAGGAGAAGATCTTCAACCTGGCCGACTTCCTGCAGACCATCGGCATGCCCTGGACCAAGGGCGAGGCGCCCACCACCAAGCGTTTCAACCGCCTGCTGGACGAGACCCGCGAGAGCCCCCACGCCGAAATCGTCAACGAGGTGGTGCTGCGCAGCCAGATGCAGGCCATCTATTCGCCGGAGAACATCGGCCACTTCGGGCTGAACCTGGACCGCTACGCCCACTTCACCTCGCCCATCCGGCGCTATGCGGACCTGATCGTGCACCGGGCCCTGATCAGGGCGCTGAAGCTGGGGGACGACGGGCTGACCGATTCCGAAGCCACCGAGTTGCAGGCCATCGCCGAGCACATCACCGCCACCGAGCGCCGCTCCATGGCCGCCGAGCGGGAGGCGACCGACCGCTATGTGGCCGCCTTCCTCGAGGAGCACGTCGGCGCGACCTTCGCCGGGCGCATCAGCGGGGTGACCCGGTTCGGCCTGTTCGTGCGCCTGCAGGAGACCGGCGCCGACGGCATCGTGCCCATCTCGCAACTGGGCGACGAATATTTCGTCCACGACGACCGCGCCCACGCCCTGGTGGGCGACCGCTCCGGCAAGCGCTGGCGTCTGGGCCGCGAGGTGGAGGTGAAGCTGGTGGAGGCCACCCCCATCACCGGCGGCCTGGTGTTCGAGATGGTCAGCGAGCCCGAACCCCGCGATCCCAACGTCCAGGCCCCCCGTCTGGGCGTGCGCGGACGGGGCGGCGACGACCGGCCCAAGCGGGGCGTGAAGCGCCCGGGCGGGCCCAAACCGCCCTCCGGGGGTCTGAAAGGCGTCAGAAAAGGTAAGCGGCGCTAGGGTTCCGCTCGCAGCCACACCGGGATAACGTCGTCATCTGATCTCGGGGAGGGTTTGACGATGCGCCGATCCATCACCGCCGCCATGGCTGCGCTGGCCCTGCTGGCCGCGCCCGCCGCCGCCAATGACAGCGTGGCGTCCATGCAGGCAGGCGGGCTGGTTCTGGAGACGACCGACGGCATCACCATGCTGTCCGAGGACCTCTATCTGTCGGCGTCAGAGGTGCGCGTCACCTACCGCTTCCTGAATCATACCGCAGACGGCATCGAGACCATCGTCGCCTTCCCCATGCCGGACATCGAGCCCGGCTATGTGGGCGACACCGGCGGCGTGCTGGACGAGCCGGAGCGCATCCTGCCCTTCATCACCTGGGTGGACGGCTACGCGGTGCATACCGAGGTGGAGCAGAAGGCCGTGGTCGAGGGCGTGGACGTCACCGCGCGGCTGGCGGCGCTGGGCGTGCCGCTCAATCCGTACGGTCAGGACACCCTGGACGCGCTTCAGGCCCTGCCTGAAACCGTGCGCGACGAACTGGCGGCCGAAGGCCTCATCAGTCTGGGCGGCGCCGAGGGGGACCGATGGGCCTGGCCCGAGTGGACGCTCAAGACCACACACTACTGGACCCAGTACTTCCCGCCCGGGGAGGAATTGGAGATCCGCCACATCTACGCCCCGGCCGTCGGGGCCACCACGGTCACCACCGTCGGCAACCCCGTGGGCAGCGGCAACCCGGGAAGCGATTATGAGGACCGCTACTGCACCGACGACGCCCTGGTGGCCGCGGCCCGGCGCGGCTGGGCGTCCGGCCTGCACTATTCTGAGACCTGGCTGGACTATGTGCTGGTCACGGGCGCCAACTGGTCCGGGCCGATCCGGGATTTCCGGCTGGTGGTGGACAAGGGCTCCACCGACAATCTGGTGTCCTTCTGCGCCGAGGGCGTGACGCGCATCAGCCCGACGCAGTTCGAGGTGCGCCAGACGAACTACACACCCACGCGCGATCTGAACGTGCTAATCCTCAATGGTGCGCGATACGACTGAACCCTTTGACGCCGCCCAGGATCTGAAGGACGCCCCCCATACCGGCGCGCGCATGCGGCCAAAGGATGCGGCGACCCTGATCGTGACGCGGACCGCCGCCGGACGCACCGAGGTGCTGATGGGCCGCCGCGCGGCCGGGCATGTGTTCATGGCCTCCAAATGGGTGTTTCCGGGCGGCCGGATTGATCCGTCCGACTTCCGCGTCGAGGCGACAGGCGACCTGCCGAAACCCTCACAGGCGCTGCTGGCCCGCGAGATGCACGCCCGCCGGGCCCGCGCCCTGGCCCTGACCGCCATCCGCGAGACCTTCGAGGAGACCGGCCTGCGTCTGGCCCGCGCCGCCCCGCCCGCATCGATAGCCGGGCCCTGGCGCGGCTTCCGCGCCGTGGGCGCCCTGCCCGACCTGTCGGCCCTGACCTACATCGCCCGCGCCATCACCCCGCCGGGCCGCACCCGCCGCTTCGACGCCCGCTTCTTCATGGCCTCGGCCGACGCCCTGTTGGACGTCCCCGCCGCGCGCCCGACGGAGGAGCTGGACAAGGTGGCCTGGATCCCCATGGACGAGGCCCGCGCCCTGGACCTGCCCGCCATCACCCGCTTCGTCCTGACCGAAGCCGCCGAACGCCTGACCGCCCCGGATCGCCCCCTGCCCTATGTCCGCCAACTGCACGGGCGGCACCGGGTGGAGTATCTGGCCTAGACGCATGGGCCAAGCTTGCACCGCGCACAGCAAACCCGGACAATGACGAGATGTTGCTTTCGCTTTTCATGATGATTGCTTTGCAGCCGGGTCCGGTGGACGACTTGGCAGCGGAGGGCGAACGTCTCGGCAGATACTCGACACTGTTCGCCGTCTGCGCGCCCTACTACACGGTGGATCTGGCTGTCGGACAAAGCCTTGCGGAAGATTTCGAGCGGCGTTCCACCGATGCGGGCTGGACGGCCGATCAGCGAATGAGCGCCTACGACCGTGGGCGTGAGCTCGAGCGAGCCGAGATCGGGATCATTATGAATGCTGAGGGTGTGACCCCTCGACAGGCCCGTCGTCACTTGCGCCAGATGCTGCCTCGACTGCAAAGCCGCTGCCAGGCTCTGGCGAGAGAGGTTCCCGGCTCCATTGCCGACGTAGACGCTGGTGATCAACGGGTGGACGCCATGGCTCGTGGCATCCGCTGACTTGCTCAGGATAAACGGAGGCAAACATGCTGCTGACCGCCCTCATGGCTGGCTTGGTCCTTCAGAACGCCCAGGTTCCTCACCCCGAGACCCCCCAACAGTTCGCCGGGCGCCGGTCCAGCTATGTGCAGGGAACCCTGAACGTCGCGGCGGGCGAACGCGCCACCCTGCGTCGCAATGCTGACGGGACCTATGATCTCATTCAGGTCGACCGGATCGAGGTTCAGGACGTGCTGCCCCCGTCGGGATCACGCGAGCATCCCAACGGAGCGCCTCCTGGCACGTTGAGGTTCGGCCTGCACGCCCGACAGGATGTGGGTTCGCTGCTAAAGGTCGAGAACAACCAAGACGAAGGCCTCAGGTACACCGGCTTCGTCGTGCGCTATGTCGGTGGCCAGGCGCGAGGGCCTGATGAGACAGCCGTCTGCACGGTGCCGCCCGGAATGGCGAATTTCGAGCACTGGCCCGAGCCCGTCATCCAGGTGGTGATCGCCGGTCTGCAGCGGTCGGACGATGCCGTCCCGACCTGCCCGCCATCACCCGCTTCGTCCTGACCGAAGCCGCCGCGCGTCTGACCGCGCCGAACCGCCCCCTGCCCTATGTGCGGCAACTGCACGGGCGGCATCGGGTGGAGTATGTGGAGGGGTAGGAAAAGCACCCGCTTTGACACGAGCGGGCTGTTGTTTACTGATTTCGCTGAACGGGGGTCGGAGGGTCGGATGCTGCCAGCAGACGATAAGTCGCTTTTGGGGTTCAGCGCATTCTCAGTATTTGCAGTACTCGCCGGCCTGACTTTGCTGGTCGGCGCAAATCATGCTTCTCCCGGCTGTACCGGACCAGCCGTCAAACAATGCGATTATGTCGCCGTAGCGAAGGCGGCAGCATCCGCTGCGCCTTATCACTACCCCTTTCAGCCAGATCGCGGCTTCGACATTTTTGATCAGGGTTCTTCGGTTCTTGTGCAGGCAACTGACGAATTCAGCGCCCACTTAATCAATCACGGCTCATCTGTTCTCATCGACAAGAAGAGTTGTCGACCATGCGTTGTCAGCTATCATTACCCTGACCCGGTTTCCCGTCTCGACTACCAGCGGGGTGCCTTGATCCAGCAGATACCTCCCGAGGACCCGGTCGCAGCAGCCGAACGTCTGGAGAGAATTCGCGCTATTTTTCCGCCTTCGGTGTGGGCCGCTATCCAATCAACTCCCGCGCCGCCGCCCGCGCCGCATCCGTAATCTCCGCCCCCGCCAGCATGCGCGCGATCTCTTCCTGCCGGGCCTGATCCGTCAGCGTGTCCACCGAGGTGCGGGTCTCGCCCGCCACCTCGGCCTTGCGGACCTTCCAGTGGGCGTGGCCCTTGGCGGCGACCTGGGGGCTGTGGGTCACGACCAGGACCTGGGCGCCGTCGGCCAGACGCTTGAGGCGCAGGCCCACGGCCTCGGCCACGGCGCCGCCGACGCCCTGGTCCACCTCGTCGAAGATCATCACCGGCTGGACCCCGCCCCCGCGCTCGGCCAGGGCCGCCTTCATGGCCAGGGCGAAGCGCGCCAGCTCGCCCCCTGACGCGATGGCGTCCAGCGGGCCGAAGGCGGTCCCGGCGTTGGTGGCCACCTCGAACCGCACCGCCTCCGGCCCCTCGCGGCCCCGCCGGTCTTCCGGCAGCGGCTCCAGAGTCACCCGGAACTGCGCCCGCTCCAGCTTCAGCGGCGCCAGCTCGGCCTGAACCGCCGCGGCCAGCCGGTCGCCCGCCGCCCGCCGCGCCGCGGTCAGCACAGCCGCCGTCTCATCATAAGCCGTCCACGCCGCCGCCGATTCCGCCTCGGCCGCCTTCAGGGCTTCGGCGCCGTCCTCGATCAGGCGCAATTGCTCGCGGAACCGAATCCGCTGCGCCGGCAGGGCGTCCACGGTCACGTTCAGCTTGCGGGCCGCCGCGCGCAGGGCGAACAGGCGCTCCTCGGCCTTGTCCAGCTTGCCGGGCTCGAACTCGAAGGCGTCCGCCGCCGCGTCCACCGCCGCCACGGCCTCGACAGCCTCCACCAGCGCCCGGTCGATGGCCTCGCCCGCCGCCGCCAGCCGGGTGATCACCGGATGATCCTCGCCGGCGCCCGACTGCACCGCCCGCGTCCGCGCATGCTCCACGGCCCGGAAAGCCTGGGCCAGTTTCTGCGACAGCGTATCCCCGCCCAGCGAATCCCGCGCCGAGGCCAGGTCCGCCAGCGCCTTTTCCGCCGCGCCCAGAATGGCCCGCTCGCCCGCCAGATCGGCTTCCTCGCCCTCGCGCGGGTCCAGCCGGTCCAGCTCGGCCAGGGATTCGCTCAGCTCCTCGAAGCGCGCCCGCGCCGTCTCCGCCTCGGCCCGCAGGGCCGCCAGCGCCGCATCAGCCGCCTTCAACCGGTCATGGGCCGCCGCCACCGCGCCGCGCTCCGCTGACAGCCCGCCATAGACGTCCAGCATGCCCCGGTGGGTCTTGGGGTCCAGCAGGCCGACCGTCTCGTGCTGGCCGTGCACCTCCACCAGATGGGCGCCGATCTCGCGCAGGGCGGTGACGCCCGCCGGCTGATCGTTGATCCACGCCCGGCTGCGGCCGTCGGCGGTCAAGGCGCGGCGCAGGATCAGGTCCTCGCCCGGCGCCGCCTCGAATCCGCGCTCGGTCAGCATGTCGAGGAAGGACGGATCATCCGGCGCGCTGAACACCGCCGTGGCCACGGCCTGTTTCGCGCCGCTGCGCACCAGCCCTGCATCGCCCCGCCCGCCCAGGGCCAGGCCCAGGGCGTCCAGAATGATGGATTTGCCCGCCCCGGTCTCGCCCGTCAGCACGGTCAGGCCGTCCCTGATCTCCAGGTCCAGCGCCTCGACCAGCACCACGTCGCGAATCGACAGGCTTGAGAGCATGACACTCCGTCCGGCGCCCTCAGGCGGCCATCAGTGGAACGGGACGCGAACGTCCCCTCCCCCGACTAGCAGATTCGCGGCGGTTGCGATCAACCGGGAATGAGACGGCCCAGCCAGCCTTCGCGCTCGCCCTCAGGCTCCACATCCAGCCGCTGACCGTCGTTGGTCAGCAGGACATAGGCGTCCTGATACCAGCGGCTGCCGGGATAATTGTGGCCCAGCACCGCGCCGTTGCGGGTGGCTTCCTCGTCCAGACCCAGGGTCAGGTACAGCTCGACCAGACGATACAGCGCCTCCGGCGTGTGGGAGGTGCGCTGGAATTCCTCGTTGTCGATCACCGTGCGATAGCGGTTGATGGCCGCGAGGGGCTGCTGCTGACGCTGGTACCAGCGGCCGATCGCCATTTCCTTGCCCGCCAGCTGGTCGTTGACCATGTCGATCTTGATGCGGGCGTCGGCCGCATAGGGCGTGTCGGGATAGCGGCGATCCACATCGCGCAGGGCGATCAGCGCCTGTCCGGTCGCGGCCTGGTCCCGGCCCACATCAACGATCTGTTCGAAATAACAGACGCCCTTCATATAGAAGGCGTAAGAGGCCGAGGGGCTGCCGGGATAAAGCTGGATGAACCGGTCCGCGGCGGCGATGGCGTCCTGATACCGACCCTGCCGGTAAAAGGCGTACATCTGCATCAGGATCGCCCGGCGCGACCATTCCGAATAGGGGTGCTGGCGCTCCACCTCCTGGAAATAGGCCACGGCGTCCAGCCAGCGCTCACGCTCCAGCCGCTGAAAACCCGCATTGTACAGGGCGTCGACCGGACGCTCTTCGTAGACCAGACGGGGCCGGTTTTCGCGACCGGCGCAGGCGCTCAGGGCGGTGACCGCGGCCAGGGCGACGGCCAGCGCGCCGGCGCGGCGCTTGAATGCGGTATGCGGTGTCCTGAGCAGCAAAATCCGACCTCACGTGGCTGCGACCGCCCCAGGCGGCCGCTGAAAAGACAGTCCGGCGCTTCTACACCAGCGTTTTGTTCGCGCCAATGCGCCGTGTCCGGGTTGCTACCCGCGTCCCGGCTGGTAGAAGGCGCGACGAGTAATCGTGCCGATGACGGCGAAAGGATGACAGCCCATGAAGCTGCTGGCGGGAAACTCCAACCGCACCCTCGCCCAGGCCATCGCCGATCACCTGGACGGCCCGCTCACCCGGGCCCAGGTCAAGCGCTTCGCCGACAACGAGGTTTTCGCCGTCATTGACGAGAACGTGCGCGGCGAGGACGTCTTCATCATCCAGTCGACCAGCTATCCGGCTAACGACAATCTGATGGAGCTGCTGATCATCACCGACGCCCTCGTCCGGGCCTCGGCGCGGCGGATCACGGCGGTCATGCCTTATTTCGGCTATGCCCGTCAGGATCGGAAGACCGGCGGTCGCACGCCCATCTCGGCCAAGCTGGTGGCCAATCTGATCACGCGGGCCGGCGCCGACCGGGTTCTGACCATGGATCTGCACGCCGGGCAGATTCAGGGCTTCTTCGACATCCCGACGGACAATCTGCTGGCCACGCCGGTTCTGGCGCAGGACATTCGAGAAAACTACGACAAGACCTCGGATCTGATGATCGTTTCGCCCGACGTCGGGGGCGTGGTGCGGGCCCGGTCTCTAGCCAAGCGGCTGGATGCGGACCTGGCCATCGTCGACAAGCGCCGTCCCAAGGCGGGCGAGAGCGAGGTCATGAACATCATCGGCGACGTGGAAGGCCGCCGATGCATTCTGTTCGACGACATCGTCGATTCCGGCGGCACCCTGGTCAATGCGGCCGAGGCCCTGATCCAGAAGGGCGCCACCGAGGTGTCCGCCTACATCAGCCACGGCGTGCTGTCCGGCCCGGCGGTCAATCGCGTGGAATCCTCGGTTCTGAAGGAACTGGTGATCACCAACTCCATCGAGCAACCGCTTGAGGTGAACAACTGCGGCCAGATTCGACAGGTCAGCGTGGCGCCGCTGATCGGCGAAGCCATCAGGCGTATCGCCAATGAGGAGTCTGTCTCCAAGCTGTTCGATTAACGGTCGAAAAACCAAATCGGGGGCGATATAAGGGGATTGGTATTCGGACGCCGTTCCTGGGGGGCGTCACGCGTCCAGTGTTTAGGGATCGCATGATGCAGCTGGCCTTTCCTCGTCGTGGCCTCAGCCTGGCCGCCGCCTTCTCCGCCCTGGTGCTCGCCAGTTGCGAGACCCCTGAGCCTGAGCCGCCTCCGCCGCCTCCCCCCCCGCCGCCGCCGCCTGCCCTGGCGCTGAACAGCGGGATTTCAGAGACGGCCTCCATCTATGTGGCCTTCATGCGCGACGTGCGCACGATCGATCCGGCCATAACCAACGCCGCCAATATCGAAGCGATCATCAACCGCGGCGCGGCCTACGAATCAAACCAGCTTTCGCGCGGCATGGTGGCTTACGGCGCGATCCTGGCGCTGCAATCGACCGCTTTCGTAGAGGGCGTTCGCACCTACGCCGTCGATCCGGATCAGCGCCGGCAGGTGATCGAGCGCATCCAGACGGACCCCGCCTACGCCGCCCAGTTGCCGGGCGCGGCTGACGCCGCCGGGCTGGTGGTGGCCACGCTGCGTGAAGACTCCGAGGCCCTGGCCGCGCTCGCTCATATCGTGGCCGAAGACGCCTATACGATTCAGGAGCGCAACGATCCCCGTCGCGGTTGGTCACAGCAGGCCGTGCCGGATCGGGATCTGCGCATCCAGACCGTCCGTCGCCTGTCCGAGGCGCAGATGACGCCCAGCGTCGAGGACGCGACGCGCCTTCTGGCTGCGGCCCATGATGGAAACAGCCTGGGCTTGACCGCAGAAGCGCTGCAACCGCCCTACACCCCCGCCGTGGCTAACTCACTGGCCATCGCAGCGCTGGCGGCGCTCGGCGCGGGCGGCGAGGAATGGCGCGCCCATACGGAGGCCCTGACGCTGGAGCGCAACAGCCAGTTCTGCCTCAGCATGTCCAAGTTGAACCTGTACCAGTGCGTCGCCGCCGCCCGCCCGCATTACGAGCACATCTTCTGCGCCGGACGACATGTTATCGGCGACCTCGCCACCTGCACCGCGGAAGCGATCACGCCCGAGCCCATCGTTCTGCCCACCAGCTTGGCCCAGTCCACGCCGGTGGCGGCGGATGCTGCGGCCACATCCACCGAGGCGATCGAGGACGGGGTCGCTTCTCCCAACTAGGGCCGGTCGGCGCTTCGTCCGGCCTTTCATGGCCAGGCCTGTTGCGCTGGCGGGGCGAAGCGTGTAATGACCCGCGCTCTTGAATTCGAGGGTTTCGACCCCCGCCGCGCGGGCCGTTTTGCGCGGCGGTTTTGTTATTGAGGCGAGCCTGATGGCTGAGATCATTCTGAACGTGGATGTCCGCAAGGACGTTGGAACCGGCAGCGCCCGCTCTGCCCGTCGCGAAGGCTTCGTGCCCGGCGTGCTGTATGGCGGCGGCGAGAAGCCGGTGGCCATCTCGGTCAACGAGAAGGACTTCCGCAAGTCGCTCTACACCGGCAAGCTGCTGGGCCACCTGGTGACGCTGAAGTACGGCAAGGAAACCCAGCCGGTCATCGCCAAGGACGTACAGTTCGACCCCGTGTCGGACCGCCCCATGCACTTCGACCTGATGCGCGTTGACGCCAAGGGCGACGTGAAGATCTCGATCCCGGTTCACTTCAAGAACCAGGACGAGTGCGCCGCCTTCCGTCAGGGCGGCTCGCTGGAGATCGTGCGCCACGAAGTCGAGATCGTCGTCCGCGCCGATCGCATCCCCGAAGAGCTGGTCGTGGACCTGGCCGGCCGCGAGCTGGGCGATTCGATCCGCATGTCGGACATCACCCTGCCCGAAGGCGCCCACGCCACCATCACCGATCGTGACTTCATGATCGCCTCGATCAAGGTCTCCTCCGCCGCCCAGTCGGAAGCCGCCGACGAGGCTGCTGACGCCGCCGCCGAGGAAGAGGCCGCCGAGGTTCCGGCGACCGCCCAGGGCGACGACGCCGGCGAAACGGAAGAGAAGTCGGAAGACTGATCCCCGCCTTCCGGGTTGGAAACTTGAGGCGGCCCCTTCCGGCGACGGAGGGGGCCGTTTCCTTATGTGGGGTAGAGTGAAGCCATGCTGATTCTCGCCGGCCTGGGCAATCCGGGCGACAAGTACCGGAACAACCGCCACAACATCGGCTTCATGGCCGCCGACGCCATCGCGCGCCGCTGGCGGTTCGGGCCCGAGCGGGCCAAGTTCCAGTCCGTGATCTCAGAGGGCGTGATCGAGACACCAAAGGGCGAGGTGCGCGCCCTGCTGATGAAACCCCAGACCTATATGAACGAAAGCGGCCGCGCCGTGGGCGAGGCGGCGCGCTTCTACAAGGTCCCGCCCGGGGACGTGATCGTCTTCCACGACGAGATCGACCTGGCGCCGGGCCGTTTCCGCATGAAGACCGGCGGCGGCGCGGCGGGCCAGAACGGCGTGCGCTCGCTGATCAGCCATCTAGGCCCGGATTTCCGCCGCGCCCGTCTGGGCATCGGCCATCCCGGCGAGAAGCATCTGGTCATGCCCCATGTGCTGGGCGACTTCCACAAGGCGGAGCAGCCGTGGCTCGAGGCGCTGCTGAACGCCGTCGCCGACGCCCTGCCCTTCGCCGCCATGGGCGACGACGAGCGCTATCAGGGCGAGGTCATGCGTCTGGCCCCCGCCCCCAAGTTCAGCCCCCGTCAGGCGGCGCGCGACGCCTAACGCTTGTTCAGCGCCGCCATGAACACCTCGGACGAGCCCTTGCGGCTGGCCTCGGGCTTGATGAACTTCACCGTCTCGAATTCCGCCCGCAGCCGGTTCATCAGATCGCCCAGATCCGCCCCCTGGAAGGCCTTGGTCACGAACGACCCGCCCGGCTGCAGATAGGTGATGGCGAAGTCGGCCGCCGCCTCGATCAGCAGCACGATCTTCATGTGGTCGGTCTTGCGGTGCCCCACGGTGTTGTGGGCCATATCCGACAGCACCAGGTCCGGCGGCCCGCCCAGCAGTTCGATCAGCCGCTCGCCCACGCCGGGATCGGTGAAATCCGCCTCGATCAGTTCCGCGCCGGGAATCGGCTCGATGGGCAGCAGGTCCACACCCGCCACCGCCGTCGCGCCCCGCTTCAGCGCCACCTGCACCCAGCCGCCGGGCGCCGCGCCCAGGTCGATGACCCGCGACCCGGTCTTGATCAGATGCAGCCGGTCATCGATCTCGGTCAGCTTGAACGCCGCACGGCTGCGCCAGCCCTCGGCCCGGGCCTTCTCCGAGAACTTGTCCGCCAGCTGACGCTTGATCCATTCCTGGCTGGACAGCGACTTCTTGTCCGCCGTGCGGATCTTCTGGCCCATGCCGCGTCCGGCGGCGGTCCCGCCGGTGGGCGGGCGCACCATGCGGCGGCGTTCGGGCGGTTTTTCATCCTGGCTCATGAACGCTCCATAGCCCTCACGCGCTTCAACCGCTATGACCCCCGCAAGTTTAGACACGGAGAGCCCGAATGGCCGACACCCTGACCTTCACCCTCGACACCGGCGCCGGCACGGGCGACGTGGTGATCAAGCTGCGCCCCGACCTGGCCCCCGGCCATGTGGAGCGCATCACCGAACTGACCTCCGAGGGCTTCTATGACGGCGTGGTCTTCCACCGCGTCATCCCCGGCTTCATGGCCCAGGGCGGCGACCCCACGGGCACCGGCACCTCCGGCTCGTCCAAGCCCAACCTGAAGGCCGAGTTCAGCAAGGAGCCCCACGTGCGCGGCGTCTGCTCCATGGCCCGCACGGCGAACCCGGACAGCGCCAACAGCCAGTTCTTCATCTGCTTCGACGACGCCACCTTCCTGGACGGCCAGTACACCGTCTGGGGCCAGGTCATCGAGGGCATGGACCACGTGGACGCCCTGCCCAAGGGCGAGCCGCCCCGCGCTCCGGGCAAGATCGTCAAGGCGACGGTGGCCTAGGATCCCGCATCAGGAGAGGCGGTTCAGGCCGCCTCTCCTCGCTCCTTTAGCGGAACTTCCTCAGCCCCCGGGGCCCCTGTCGCCCTGCGGCGGCGCGCTTGCCCAGCCAGTCGCGCCAGTCGGGCCAGTTGCGGCGGCGGTCGCCGCCGTCGCGCCATTCGGGGCCTTCCCCGGCGTCGAACACGGTGATGTCGGCCAGGCCGCCCTGCTTGTAGGTCTGCAGCTTCACGCCCTTGCCGCGCGCCATCTCCGGCAGTTCCTCCAACGGGAAGACGAGGGCCTTGATGTTGTCGCCGATGACCGCCACGTGGTCGCCCGCGATGCGCAAACAGGCGGCCATGTCGCCGTTCAGCACCTGCTTGCCGCCGCGCTTCTGGGCCAGGGCGTCGTCCTCGGGTGTGACGAAGCCATAGCCCGCCTTTGACGCCACCAGCAGCTTCGCGCCCGGCTGGTGCGCCAGCACGTTCACGATGCCCGCGCTTTCGTCCAGATCGATCATCAGGCGTAGCGGCTCGCCGTGCCCGCGCCCGGACGGCAGCTTGTCGGCGCCGAGGGTGAAGATGCGGCCGTCCGACGCCGCCACCAGCAGCTTGTCGGTGGTGAAGGCGGGTACGAGGAAGGCCAGGTCGTCGCCCTCCTTGAACTTCAGCTCGGAGGGATCGTCCACCTTGCCCCGGGCGGCGCGGATCCAGCCGCGCTCGGACAGGATGACGGTGATGGCCTCGCGGGAGATGAAGGCGTCGATGGAGACGTCACTGACGTCGGGCGCATCGCCCATGGTGGTGCGGCGCGGCGAGATCAGGGCCTTGCGCACGTCCTGCAGGCCCAGCGCCAGCAGCTTGGTCTGTTTCGCCGGAGAGGCGATCATGGCCTTCAGACCCGCCAGTTCCTCGGTGAGTTCGTCGAACTCCTTCTGGATGGTCATTTCCTCCAGCCGCGCCAGCTGACGCAGGCGAGTGTCGAGGATGAAGTCGGCCTGCAGCTCGCTCAGGGCGAAGCGTTCGATCAGCCGGGCCTTGGGCTGGTCCTCCTCGCGGACGATGCGGATGACCTCGTCCAGATTGAGGAAGACGATCTTGAGGCCTTCCAGCAGATGCAGCCGTTTTTCAATGCGTTCCTGCCGCCATTGGCCACGGCGGATCAGCACTTCGCGGCGGTGATCGAGGAAGGCGACCAGACAGGCCTTGAGCCCCATGACCCCGGGCGTGCCCGTGGCGTCCAGCACGTTCATGTTGATGGGGAAGCGGACTTCCAGGTCGGAGAGCTTGAACAGGCTCTCCATCAGCACCTCGGGCTCCACCGTGCGCGATTTCGGCTCCAGGATCAGGCGGATGTCCTCGGCGGACTCGTCGCGCACGTCCGCCAGTAGGGGGGCCTTCTTGTTTTCGATCAGGTCGGCCAGGGCCTCGATCAGCTTTGACTTCTGCACCTGATAGGGCATCTCGGTGACGACCACCCGCCACATGCCCCGGCCCAGATCCTCGGTCTCCCAGCGCGCGCGCAGGCGCACCCCGCCCCGCCCCGTCTCATAGGCGTCGAGGATCGAGGCGGCGGACTCCACCGCCACGCCGCCAGTGGGGAAGTCGGGGCCGGGCACGATGGCCACCAGCTCTTCGGTGGTGGTCTCCGGCGCTTCCAGCAGCTTGAGGCAGGCGTCGATCAGCTCGGCGGCGTTGTGGGGCGGGATCGAGGTGGCCATGCCCACGGCGATGCCCGACGAGCCGTTGGCCAGCAGGTTCGGGAACCCGGCGGGCAGGACGATGGGCTCCTCGTCCTGATCGTCATAGGTGGGGCGGAAATCGACCGCGTTCTCGCCGATGCCCTCCAGCAGCAGCTGGGCCGCCGCCGTCAGCTTGCACTCGGTGTAGCGCATGGCCGCGGCGCTATCGCCGTCGATGTTGCCGAAATTGCCCTGCCCGTCCACCAGCGGATAGCGCTGGGCGAAGTCCTGGGCCAGGCGCACCAGCGCCTCATAGATCGAGGCGTCGCCGTGGGGGTGATAGCCGCCCATCACCTCGCCCACCACCTTGGCGCACTTCCGCGCCGCGGCCTGGGGGTTCAGGCGCATCTGGTGCATGGCGTACAGGATGCGCCGGTGCACCGGCTTGAACCCGTCGCGCACGTCCGGCAGCGCCCGGTTGGTGATGGTCGACAGGGCATAGGCCAGGTAGCGGCGGCTGAGCGCCTCGCCCATGGGCTCGTCGACGATGCGGCCGCCCTCGGGCGGCGGAGTGTGAACAGTCATGGGCCGTCGAATCAGGGATGTGGAGCCCGGAGTCTAGCCGAAGTCGGCGGTCGCCTTCAGGAAGCCGGGTATAAGTCGAACATCCGCGCCGCGCCGCGCCCCGTAGCTGAACCATGGCGCAACTCCCGAGGCCCGCATGCTGCTGCTGATCCTGTCCTATTTCGCCGGCGTGCTGACCATTCTCAGCCCCTGCATCCTGCCGGTGCTGCCGTTCGTGTTCGCGCGGGCGCAGCAGCCGTTTCTGACCGGCGGCCTGCCGCTGCTGGCGGGCATGGCCGTGACCTTCGCGGGCGTGGCGACGCTGGCGGCGCTGGGCGGCGGATGGGCGGTGCAGGCCAACGAAATCGGGCGTTGGGTCGCCCTGGCGGTGATGGCGGTGCTGGGTCTGACCCTGCTGATCCCCGCGCTGGCTGACCGGCTGACCCGGCCGCTGGTGGCGCTGGGCGGGCGACTGAGCGAGGCGGCGGGCGCTGAAGGCGGCGGACAGGGCGGCCGCATCGGCGCCTCGGTGCTGCTGGGCGTGGCTACGGGCCTGCTGTGGGCGCCGTGCGCGGGGCCGATCCTGGGGCTGGTCCTGACCGGCGCGGCTCTGCAAGGCGCCAGCGTGGGCACCACCCTGCTGCTGCTGGCCTACGCCGCCGGCGCCGCCACCTCGCTGGCCCTGGCCTTGCTGGCTGGCGGCCGGGTGTTCAAGGCCATGAAGGGCTCGCTGGGCGCCACGGAGTGGGTGCGCCGGGGTCTGGGCGCGGCGGTGCTGGTCGGCGTGGTGCTGATCGCGGCGGGGCTGGACACCGGCCTGCTGACCCGGCTGTCGGCGGGCTCCACCAGCCGCATCGAGCAGGGCCTGCTGGAGATGGGCGGGCGCGGCCCGCTGAACGCGGAGCGGGCGCCGCTGGACGCCCTGCCCATCATCGGCCCCATGCCTTCGCTGGACGGCGCGACCCAGTGGCTGAACGGCGAGCCGCTGACCGCCGAGGACCTGCGCGGCAAGGTCGTGCTGATCGATTTCTGGACCTATTCCTGCATCAACTGCGTGCGGACCGTCCCATATGTGCGGGCGTGGGCGGAGCAATACCGGGATGACGGGCTGGTGGTGATCGGCGTGCACACGCCCGAGTTCGCCTTCGAGAAGTCCGAGGGCAATGTGCGGGCGGCCATCGAGCGCATGGGCATCGACTATCCCGTGGCCATGGACAACGACTACAGCATCTGGCGCGCCTTCCAGAACCGCTACTGGCCCGCCCACTACTTCATCGATGCCGAGGGTAACATTCGCTACACCCACTTCGGCGAGGGCGGCTACGAGCACTCCGAACGGGTCATCCAACAGCTGCTGCGCGAGGCCGGTCAGATGGTGTCGGGCCAACTGGTGGACGTGCGCGCCGAGGGCGTCGAGGCGGCGGGCGACCTGCGCAACGTGGACACGCGCGAGACCTATGTGGGCTATGGCCGGGCCGAGAATTTCGCCTCGCCGGGCGGCTTCCTGCGGGATCAGGCGAAGACCTATGAAGGCGGAGAACCGGCCCTGAACGACTGGGTGCTGAACGGTCGCTGGACCGTGACGCGCGAGCACGCTGCGCTTCAGGACGCCGGCGGGCGCCTGACCATGCGGTTCCGGGCGCGAGACCTGCATCTGGTCATGGCGCCGGGCGACGACGGCCGCCCCGTTCGTTTCCGCGTCACCCTGGACGGCGAGGCGCCCGGCCGCGCGGCGGGCGTGGATATCGACGCCGAGGGCTATGGTCAGATCACCGAAGATACGCTGTATCAGCTGATCCGGCATGACCGCGCCCGCGAGCGGACATTCGAGATCGAGTTCCTCGACCCCGGCGCCCGCGTCTTCGCCTTCACCTTCGGCTAAATCTTCACGCTCCTACCGCTCACCCCAGCGAAGGCTGGGGTCCAGATCACAAAGAGCGGACAGATGGATGAAGGGCGCGCCTTCGCCGGAGTCGACCGAGCCCGCCATCTGGACCCCAGCCTTCGCTGGGGTGAGCGGCTGAAGATTGTCCCAGGCCAGGCTCTAGACGTCGAAATCCAGCCCGAACTGGGCGTACAGAGCCTTTGAGTCCTGCCACTTCGGATCGACCTTGACCGTGATGAACAGGTGGACCGGACGGTCCATCAGTTCGGTCAGCTCCTCACGCGCCTTCTGGCCGATCCATTTCAGGGTCTGGCCGCCCTTGCCCAGAATGATGGGCCGCTGGCTGTCGCGCTCCACATAGACGGTCTGTTCGATGCGCGCCGAGCCGTCCGGCTTCTCCTCGAAGGCGGTGGTCTCCACGGCGGCCGAATAGGGCAGTTCCTCGTGCACGCGCAGGTAAAGCTTCTCGCGGGTGATCTCGGCGGCCAGCACGCGCAGGGGCACGTCGGCGCTCTGCTCCTCGGGATACAGCCACACGCCTTCCGGCATCAGGGCCGCCAGACGGGCTTTCAGATCGTCCACGCCCGAGCCGTCCGCGGCCGAGATCATGAACACCTCGGAATAGACGCCCAGTTCAAACAGCTCCTGCGACACGCCCAGCATGGCGTCACGGCGCACGCCGTCGATCTTGTTCAGGGCCAGGATGGCCGTGGCGCCGGTGGCCTTGAGGTTCTCGGCGATGGCGCGCGTGTCCTCGATCTGGCGGTGGTCGGCGGCGGAGCCTTCGCGGGCGGCCACGGCGATCTCGGCGGCCACGTCCACCAGATGCACCACGGCGTCGGCGTCCTGGGCCCCGCCCCAGGCCGAGGCGACCATAGCCCGGTCCAGACGGCGGCGCGGCTTGAAGATGCCGGGGGTGTCCACCAGCACGATCTGGCTGGCCCCGTCGATGGCGATGCCCCGGACGGGGAAGCGCGTGGTCTGCACCTTCTGGGTGACGATGGAGACCTTCGACCCCGTCAGCCGGTTCACCAGCGTGGACTTGCCGGCGTTGGGCGCGCCGATGATGGCGGCGAAGCCCGCGCGGGGGGTGGGTGCAGTCTCGGTCAAATGACGCCTTCTCGGTTCAACAGGGCGACAGCGGCCGCCTTCTCCGCCTCCTGACGTGAACGCCCCTGCGCGGTCAAGGGTTCGAGGCCCTCGATCGACACCTGCACGGTGAATGTGGGGGCGTGGTCGGAGCCGGTGCGCTTGACGACTTCATAGGACGGCAGGGGCCGTCCTTGCGCCTGCGACCATTCCTGAAGCGCGGATTTGGGGTTGGCCAGGCGGGGCGCGGCGGGGGCCGCCAGCTCATCGGCCCAGGCGCGCTCGAACACCGCGCGAGCGGCGTCCATGCCGCCGTCCAGCCACACGGCGGCCAGAACCGCCTCCATGGCGTCGGCCACGATGCCGTCCTTGCGCCGCCCGCCGGTCTTGGTCTCGCCGGGCGACAGCCGCAGGGCCGCGCCCAGATTCAGCCGGTGGCCAACGCGGGCGCAGGCGGCCTTGTCCACCAGACTGTGCAGGCGCGACGACAGCTGGCCCTCGTCGGCCTCGGGAAAGTCGCGGCACAGGCGGTCGGCCACCAGCAGGCCCAGCACCCGGTCGCCCAGGAACTCCATGCGCTGATTGTCCGGCACGGGCTTGCCGTGGGGCATGCCCCCCTCCCCCACGCTGGCGTGGGTCAGGGCGCGGTCCAGCAGGGCGCGGTCGGAAAAATCGTGGCCGAGGCGGCGCTGAAGCTCTGCGACCGCCTCGGTTCGGGCGTTCATGGGATCAGTTCAGTCCGTTGAAGAAACGGCTGGGCCGCAGATTGGCGAACCAGCTCACCGGATTCCACAGCGAGGCGCCGGGCTCCCACGAGAACAGGACGATCTGGGCCTTGCCGACCAGATTCTCCTCCGGCACCAGCCCCACGTCAGCGCGGCTGTCGATGGAGTTGTCGCGGTTGTCGCCCATCATGAAGTAGTAGCCCTCGGGCACCTCGAACACCTGGGTGTCGTCAAGATCGAAGCCGCGGCCGAAGTCCTGGATGCGGAAGGTGCGGCCCTCGGGCAGGGTCTCATCCACCTGGGCCGCGTCCATGGGGCCAAAGGGGCCGTCGATACGCAGCGATCCGGCGGGGACGTTCTCCAGCGCCTGGCCGTTGATGTGCAGCTGTCCGCCGATCATCTGGATGCGGTCGCCGGGCAGGCCGATGACCCGCTTGATGTAGTCGGTGCGGTTGTCCTGGGGCAGCTTGAACACCACCACGTCGCCGCGATCCGGCTGGGAGCCGAAGATGCGGCCCTCGAACAGCGGCGGGCTCCACGGCAGGGAGTGGCGGCTGTAACCATAGTTCCACTTGGACACGACGATGTAGTCGCCCTCGTAGAGGTTCGGCTCCATGGACGCGGACGGAATGGTGAAGGGCTGGAACAGCAGCACCCGCAGCACCAGGGCGATGGCCAGGGCGTAGACGATGGTCTTGATGATCTCGACCGTCTCGTTCTGGGGCTTCTTGGTTTTCACGGGCTTTCCCTGAGAGCGCGCGGGACGATCCACGGGTTCGTCGTCGAAGGGCGCGTCGCCCTTGTCGCTCCAGATGGGGCGCGGCGGGGTCTGGCTGGTCCCCGAAACGGCGGAGACGGTGGTCGCGCCGGCGGCGGCCGCGGCCATCATGGCCTGATCGGTGGTTTCCGGCGCGGCGGGATCGTCGGCAGGGACGTGCTCATCGGCCGTGGGCTCGGCGGGCGGCTGTGTTTCGGCCAGCTCCGGCGCGGCGGCGGTTTCAGCCTCGTCGGTCGCGGGCTGTTCGACGTCGGGCGCATCAGGCGCGATGGCGGCGTCTTCGTCCCGGTCCGGCTTTTCTTTGTCTGTCATCGGATTTCACGCCCATCCCCGCCGCTTGACGCGGTCGTTCAGGCGCCTTCGGTAATGGTTGACGGGGTTGCGGGCAAGGCTTCGATCACCACGAACGCCAGGGCGTAGGGGTGTTCATCAGACAGCGTCAGATGGATTCGCGGTTCGTGACCCGGCGGCGTCAGGCGCGCCAGATGGTCCGCCGCATGGCCGGTCAGGGCCAGGGTCGGCTGGCCCGAGGGCAGATTCACCACCCCCATGTCGCGCCAGTAGACGTCGCGCCGCATGCCGGTGCCCAGCGCCTTGGCGCAGGCCTCCTTGGCCGCGAACCGCTTGGCGTAGCTCCAGGACGCATCGGGCTTGCGGTCCGAACGGGTGCGCTCCAGCTCGGTGAAGCAGCGTCGCTTGAAGCGGTCGCCGAACCGCTCCAGCGACGCCTCGATGCGGCGGATGTCGCACAGGTCCGCGCCCACGCCGATGATCACAGGCCTCGCGCCTCGTCCATCAGGTTCCGCATCCGCGCGATGGCGGGCGCCAGACCCTCGAAAATGGCCTCCCCGATCAGGAAATGGCCGATGTTCAGCTCCACCACCTCGGGAATGGCCGCGATGGGCGTGACGGTATCGTAGTCGATGCCGTGACCGGCGTGGACCTCCAACCCCAGCGCCGCAGCCTGAGCCGCCCCCGCCCGCAGGGCGGCCAGCTCAGCGTCGGCCTCCTCCACACGGCCCTCGCGGAAGGCGTCGCAATAGGCGCCGGTGTGCAACTCGACCACTGCGGCGCCCGTGCGATGGGCGGCGGCGATCTGGTCAGGGTCGGGCCCGATGAACAGGGACACTCGCGAGCCGGCGTCATTCAGCTGGGCCACGAAGGGCGTGATCCAGTTGTGGCCGCCCACCACGTCCAGCCCGCCCTCGGTGGTGCGCTCCTCGCGCTTTTCGGGCACCAGACAGACGGCGCGCGGGCGATGGTGCAGGGCGATGGCCAGCATCTCCTGGGTCACCGCCATTTCCAGATTGAGCGGCCGCGCCTGCTCCCGCAGCAACTCGGTCAGGCTGTCGATATCGCTGTCCGAGATATGGCGGCGATCCTCGCGCAGGTGGGCGGTGATGCCGTCCGCCCCCGCCTCCAGCGCCTCACGCGCCGCGCGCACGGGGTCCGGATGGACGCCGCCCCGTGCATTCCGCACAGTGGCCACATGGTCGATGTTGACGCCCAGGCGGACCCGCTCGGCCATCCCTCATTCTCCTCGCCCGATGCGGGCCATGTCTCTTCAGTCCGGCGCGCGCGCGGACTCTTTCAAGCTTTCGCCAGACGGCGGCTGCCCGGATCCTCGACCGGCAGCGCGGCCAGCTCGGGCGGCAGGGCGTCGGCGGGATAGGCGGGCACGTCCAGGGTGGCCAGGGCGATCAGGGGCACGCCCACGTCGGCGCGGCCGCCCGAGCGATCCACGATACAGGCGGCGGCGACCACCTCGCCCCCCGCCTTCTGGATGGCGGCGATGCATTCGCGGGACGACAGGCCGGTGGTGACGATATCCTCGACCATCACGACCTTTTCGCCCGGCTCCACCGAAAAGCCCCGGCGCAGGCGGAACTCGCCGCCCTCGCGCTCCACATACATGGACGGCACGCCCAGATGCCGCGCGGTTTCATAACCGGGGATGATGCCGCCCACGGCGGGCGAGATGGCCACGTCCACCGGGCCCACGGCGGCCGTCACCTTCTCCGCCAGCGCCTTGCACAGGCGGGCGCAGCGGTCGGCGTTCATGAACACCAGGTTCTTTTGCAGGAACACCGGGCTGTGCAGGCCGGATGACAACACGAAATGGCCTTCGCGCAGGGCGCCGGCGGCTCGGAATTCTTCAAGGACGTCGTCGGAGGTCATGGATAGCGGACCTAAGCCGCCCGCGCCGGTTCGGCAAGAGCCGCGCTCAGCCCCGCGCCCGCTCCACCGTGTCGACGCTGGGGTTGGCGCGCAGGGCGGCGATGATCTGGGTGGCGTGGCGTGCGTCGGCCACTTCCACGTCAATCTCCATGTCGAAGAAGTCCTGCTGACGGTGTGTCATGTTCAGGTTCAGGATGTTGCCCCCGGCCTCCCCGATGACGGTGGCCACCTGACCCAGCACGCCCGGCGCGTTGCGCATGGTGGCGACCAGACGGGTGGAGGCCACCGCATCCTGCTCCGCCTGGGGCGTCCACTGCAGGTCGGTCCAGACCGTATCGTCGTCGGCGAACTCCGCCAGGGTGTTGCAGTCGATGGTGTGGACCGTCAGCCCCTTGTCCGGCTCGATGATGCCGACGATGCGGTCGCCCGGCACCGGCGAGCAGCAGGCGCCGAAATGGATGCTGACCCCGGGGCGCAGGCCGCCGCCGCGCACGTAGAGGCGAGCGTCCGACCCGCTTTCGATGCGTTTTTTCTCGACAGGGTCCGGCCCGGCGTCCTTCAGCTTGGGGAACAGGACGCCGACCACGCGGGCCGCCTTCACCTGTCCCCGCCCGATCTGTTCGAACAGATCGTCCTCGGTCTCGATAGCCAGGGTTTCCAGCGCCGGCTTCACGGTGATGTCCCGCAGCGCCTTGTCCACGCGGGCCAGGGCCTGCTCCAGCGTCGCGCGGCCCAGCTTCTGGAACTCTTCCCGCTCAGACAGGCGGATGTGGCGACGGATGGCCGAGCGGGCGCGACCGGTGACGGTCAGGGAGCGCCAGTCGGACGGAATATCGGGCTTGGCGCCGCGGATGATCTCCACCACGTCGCCGTTCTGCAGCGGCGTGCGCATGGGCTTGAGCTCGCCGTTGATCTTCACGCCCACGGCGCTGTCCCCCACCTCGGTGTGGACGGCGTAGGCGAAATCCAGCGCCATGGCGCCGCGCGGCAGGGTGATCAACGATCCCTTGGGCGTGAACACGAAGACCTGATCCAGGTACATCTCCAGCTTGGCGTGCTCGACCCAGTCCTCGCCGCCCTCGCCGTGCTCGATCACCTGCACCAGATGGCGCAGGGTCAGCAGGGGGTCGCGACCGCCGCCCTCCTCCATGGCTTCGCGGTCGAAGCCGTAGGACTTGTTCTTGTAGCGCCAGTGGGCGGCCACGCCCTCTTCCGCCACCCGGTCCATGGCCTCGGTGCGGATCTGCATCTCGATACGCAGGCCCGACGGACCGACCACAGTGGTGTGAAGGCTGCGATAGTTGTTGGCCTTGGGCGTGGAGATCAGATCCTTGAACCGCTCGGGCACCATGGGCCAGGCCCGGTGGATGACGCCCAGGGCGCGGTAGCAGTCGTCTTCCGCCTGAACGATCACCCGGAAACCGTAGATGTCTGAGAGGGCCGAAAAGCCCAGCGCCTTGCGCTGCAGCTTGCGCCAGATGGAATACGGCGTCTTCTCGCGGCCGAACACGCGGGCCTTGATGCCCGCCTCCTCCAGCACGGTCTGAACCTCGCGGGCCACCTTCTGCACCGCCTGGCCGTGTTCGAGCCTGAGCGCCTCCAGCCGCCGCTCGATGGCGGTGCGGGCCGTGGGGTTCAGGTGTTCGAAAGCCAGTTCCTCGAGCTCGGATGCGATGCGGTGGATGCCGATGGACCGGCCCAGCGGGGCATAGACCTCAAGCGTCTCACGGCTGATACGCTCGCGCTTCTCGGGCTTCACGAACTCCAGGGTGCGCATGTTGTGCAGACGGTCGGCCAGCTTGACCAGCAGCACCCGCACGTCCTTGGAGATGGCCAGGATGAATTTGCGCAGGTTCTCGGCCTGGCGCGTGTGCTCGGCCTGAAGCTCCAGTCGCGACAGCTTGGTGACGCCCTCCACCAGAACGGCCACCTCTTCGCCGAACATGGCGGCGATGTCGTCGCGAGTGGCTGAGGTGTCTTCCACCACATCATGCAGAAGAGCGGTGACGATGGTGGCCGTGTCCAGGCGATAGTCGGTCAGAATGCCCGCCACCTGGATCGGATGGGCGAAATAAGGATCGCCCGAGGCCCGCAACTGCGAGCCGTGCATCTTCATCGCATAGACATAGGCCCGGTTCAGCAGACCCTCGTCGGCGGTGGGGTCATAGGCCTTGACCGCATCCACCAGTTCGAACTGGCGCATGACACGCGAACGGGCCGCGGCGGGTTTCGTCTCGCCCGCCACGGCCCGTTCAGAAGTTACAGCATCAGGAACCGGCGTGGACGCCTGTGGCCGCGCCGGGGAAATAAGGACTCCGTCGGCTGGCGCGGGCGTCAGTAGCGATCCTCCTGGCCGCCGTCACGGTCGCTCTGCAGGGCGCGGATCAGCTCCTGCTCGGCCATGTTCATGTGCTGGGGTTCAGCCAGCAGGGCCACGGTCTCGGCCTCGTCCTCGGCTTCGGTGCGCTCATCCACGCGTTGCAGCGTGGTGATGAGGTTTTCCTGCAGATCATCAGGAACCACGGTGTCGTCGGCCAGCTCGCGAAGGGCCACGACGGGGTTCTTGTCGTTGTCGCGGTCGATGGTCAGGGCGGCGCCGTTCGAGATGCCGCGCGCGCGGTGACCGGCCAGCAGGACCAGTCCAAAGCGGTTCGGAACCTTCTCGATGCAGTCTTCGACGGTGACGCGGGCCATGAATATCCTCGGAGGGGCTTGGGGAGAACAGGGGAAAATAGAGGGTTCGGCGTGATTGTGCAACGCCAAACAAGCGATGCGGGACGTCCGTTCTGGCGCTAGCGTACGACCAGATACCCATGCAGCCGCACAGAAATGAGCAGCCGATCATCAGGGGCTGGGCCTTCCTGATGGAAATCCACCCGAATATTTCGAATACTCCGCACCGCATAGCGTCGCAGATCGGGTTCTGGCGGGTCCTGCTCGGCGGTATCGCAGTCGACCAGCCTTCCCCGTTCATCGATCCGGCAATCCAGGGTGACCGTGAAAACGCCCGTCAGGCTTCCGGGCAGCGATACGGCTGACAAACGGCTCGCCGATGTGAAGCGGACGCTCTGGTCCGCAACGTCCCATGTTTGATGCCCCGTCGGCGGGGTCGAGCCGGGTTCCTGAAAAAGTACGAGCAACGAGGCCAGCCCAAGGATCGAACCGATCACGTCACGGCTCCCATGGGTCTGGCGTCCGTGCCGACCTTGCAGCCTTCGGCGAGCGTCTTCGCCGTCCTGGCCGCCGTCGGGTGCCGCCACTCAGGCGCAATTTCCGCAAGCGGCCCCATCACGAACAGGCGTTCGGCCGCGCGGGGGTGCGGCAGGATCAGGCCGTCCAGATCGCCGTTGAGACGGCCATAGGCAATCAGGTCCAGATCCAGGGTGCGCGGCGCGTTGATCCGACCGCGCTCGCGTCCGAACACTTCCTCCACCCGCCCCAGCGTCGCCATCAGGGCGTGGGGGTCATGGGCGGTGGCGACGACGGCGACCCCGTTGACGAAGGGCGGGTCCGACGGATCAGGCCAGGCGGCCGAGCGCCACCACGAGGACAGCGCCAGCACATCGACGCCTTCTGCGCGGAAACGGGCGATCGCGGCCTCCAGCAGTTCGACGCACGATGGCCAAACCCCCTTGTCATTCGAGCCCAGTGCGATCACCACTGAATCGTCGCCGTCGATGCGGATGTCCGGGTTGACGGACGGCTCCATATTTTGCGGATTTTCAGTCATGCATTTCTATCCGACGGATCGCATCGCGCTGTTCATCGACGGCGCCAATCTGTACTCGACTGCCAAGTCCCTCAACGTGGACATGGACTTCAAAAAGCTGATCGAGTTCTTCCGGTCAAATGGCGTGCTGGTCCGCGCCTATTATTACACGGCGATTGTCGAGGGCGAAGAATATTCGCCGATCCGGCCGCTGGTGGACTGGCTGGACTACAACGGCTTCACCATGGTGACCAAGCCGGTCAAGCGCTACACGGACTCGTCCGGCCACACCCGCACCAAGGGCAACATGGACGTGGAGATCGCCGTGGACATGCTGACCCTGGCGCCGACCATCGATCATGCGGTGTTGTTCTCCGGCGACGGCGATTTCCGCCGTCTGGTGGAGGCCGTACAGGACAAGGGCGTGCGGGTCAGCGTCGTGTCCACCCTCAAGAGCCAGCCGCCCCAGGCCGCCGACGAATTGCGCCGCGCGGCGGACCAGTTCGTGGACCTGTCCGATCTGATGGACGTCTTCGGAAGGCCGAGCCGCGAGGCATGAAGGCTCTGACACCCGAACCGCCCGCAAAATGCCCCCTGTGTCCCCGCCTGGTCGAATACCGGGCCGAGAACGAGGCCGCGCATCCTGACTGGTTCAACGGCGCCGCGCCGTCCTTCGGCGACCCCGAGGCGCGCCTGCTGGTGGTCGGCCTGGCGCCCGGCCGCACAGGCGCCAACCGCACGGGGCGGCCATTCACCGGCGATCACGCGGGCTGGCTGCTGTACGACACCCTGCTCAAGACCGGGTTCGCGCGCGGGGAATATGACGCTCGGCCCGACGACGGCCTGCAACTGGTCGACTGCATGATCACAAACGCCGTGCGTTGCGCCCCGCCGGGCAACAAGCCCTTGCCGATCGAGGAAAAGACCTGCCGCCCGTTCCTGATCGACCGGCTGGCCGCCCTGCCCCGGCTCCAGGTCATCGTCACCCTCGGCGACGTGTCGCGGCGAAATGTGCTGAAGACCCTCGGCCTCCCGGCCTCTGCGGCGCCGGCGGGTCACGGCGTTGAGGCCGACCTCGGCCCTTATCGCCTGATCAACAGCTACCATTGCTCGCGCCTCAACACGAACACGGGACGCCTGACCCCGGCCATGTTCGAGGACATCTTCAGGCGCGCGCGAGCCGTCCTCACCGACTGAATCGTGGACAGAACACCGGGGCTGATGCACGATCATTCGGCAAGCTCATGGAGTCCGCTATGATCGCCGCACTTCTAGCCTCCCTCGCGCTTTCCCAGTCGGCTCCGGTTGAAACGCTCAACCAGCCGCCGGTCGACCTTTCGGAAGTGGTCATTGAGGGACGGCGGCTCGAGGATCTGACCGAGGATTTCGTTCGCGAGGTGGCGGCGCCCTCCGCCGGACGGGGTCTGGCGCGATGGCGCGACGGGGTCTGCGTGGGCGTCGTCAATCTGCGCGCCGAACATGCCCAATACATCGCCGATCGCGTCTCCACCGTCGCCGAGGACATGGGCCTGAGAGCGGGCCAGCCGGGCTGCCATCCCTCCATCGTCATCGTGGCCGCCACGGATGCGAACGCCTTCACCGAGGAGTTCATCGACATGCGACCGCGCCTGTTCCGCGTGGGCGGTTCGGGAATGGATCGGGGACGCGCTGCGTTCGAGCGGTTTCGCACCACCGAACGTCCGGTGCGGTGGTGGGTGGTCAGCGCGCCGGTGGATGATGACACCGGCCGGATCGCGGTGCGCACCTTCGGCCACGTCAGCGGAAACGGCGTCGGTCCGCTCAGCGTCATGCAGTACGCGCCGCAAATCCGGGTGCGCAATGTCTCGAACCTCAGCACCCAGATCGTCAACGACACCAAGCGCGCCTTCATTATCGTAGATGTCGATCGCATCCAGGACGTCTCCCTGACACAGCTGGCGGACTACATCGCCATGGTCGCCCTGGCCCAGATCGATCCCGACGCGGACACCAGCGCCTATCGATCGGTGCTGAACCTGTTCGAGGATCCGGAGCAGACGCCCGGACTGACCCAATGGGATCTCGCCTATCTCGAGGGGCTCTACAGCGCCCAGCGCACGAACAGGCACCTGGCCACCAACGCCCGGGAGATCACCAGCTCGATCATGCGCGCGCACCGCACTCTGATTTCAGAGGATCAGGACGCCGCGCCCGAATAGACCGCACCCTCCTCGCTGTGTTTGTTCGGCAACGCCCCCAGGCGATCGTCAGGAACAAGAGGCATCGCCTGGAACACGAATCAGGCGTTCTCCGTTGAAGTCCCGCTGAGGGAGCAACGGATATGACCAGCAAACAGAGAACTTTCACCCGCAAGGAAAAGCGCGTCGCCCTGACCGCATTGGCTGTGGCCGTCGTGGTGGTTGCGGCGATGACCTTGCTGAACCCCCGCCCGCATCTGGGCGCCTATGAGACCAGCGGCGGCTTCGACGCCCCCGCAGGCGTGATGGACGCCCGCCCCATCGGCGCGGCCTGAGCCGGCTGTCAGCCCTTGTCGCGCAGCAGGCGGGCCTTGTCCCGCTGCCAGTCGCGCTCGGCGACCGCTTCGCGCTTGTCGTGGATCTTCTTGCCCTTGGCCAAGGCGATCTCCAGCTTGGCCATGCCGCGCTCGTTCAGATACAGCCGCACGGGAATAATGGTGCGGCCCTCACGCTGGACGGCGCCGATCAGCTTGTCGATCTGCTTCCTGTGCAGCAGCAGCTTCCGGTGACGGCGCGGCTCGTGGTTGAAGCGGTTGGCCTGTTTGTAGGGCGGAATGTCGGCGTTCACGAGGACGATTTCTCGCCCCTCCACCGCCGCATAAGACTCCGCGATATTGGCCCGTCCGTCGCGCAAAGCCTTGATCTCGGTCCCCAGCAGGGCGATGCCCGCCTCCATGTTGTCTTCGAGAAAATAGTCGAAGCGCGCGCGCCGGTTCTCAGCGATGGTTTTGGCCTTGCTCTCCGCCATCAGATCAGGCCCGCCGTGCGCATGGCCTCGTCGATGGCCGGCTTCACCGCGTCATTGCACGGGACCAGCGGCAGACGCAGGTCCTCGCCGCACAGGCCCAGCCGCGCCAGGGCGTACTTCGTCGGCGCCGGCGAGGAATCCAGGAACAGGGCGCGGTGCAGGGCGATCAGACGATCCTGCCACAGGCGCGCGCTTTCCAGATCGCCGCTCATGACCGCGTCATACAGGGCCACCATGCCCTCGGGCGCCACATTCGACGTAACCGAGATCACCCCGTGACCGCCGTGCGCCATGTAGCCGAGCCAGCTGGGGTCGTCCCCGGAAATCAGGGCGAAACCGTCCATGGCCGGGGCCGCGCGCATGCGGCTGATCCGGCCCATGTCGCCGGTGGCGTCCTTGATCCCGACGATGTTGGGATGACCCGCCAGCCGCTCCACCGTCTCGTTGGCCAGATTCACGCCGGTGCGACCCGGCACGTTATAGAGCAGAACCGGCAACTGCACCGCCTCGGCCACGGCGTGGAAATGCTGGAACAGGCCTTCCTGGCTGGGACGATTGTAATAGGGCGTGACGACCAGGGCGCCGTCCGCGCCCACCGCCTTGGCGTGCCGGGCCAGGTCGATGGCCTTGTCCGTGGCCGAGGCGCCGGCGCCGGCGATGACGCGCACACGCCCGGCGGCGACGTTCACGCACAGTTCAACCACCCTGTGATGCTCTTCGGGATGCAGGGTCGCGCTCTCGCCCGTGGTGCCCATGGGCACCAGGCCATGCACGCCGGCGGCGATCTGACGCTCCACCAGGGCGGTGAAGGCGGCTTCGTCCACCTTTCCGTCACGAAGAGGTGTGATCAGGGCGGTGATGACGCCCTTGAACAGGGGAGCAGTCATGTCGGATAGCAGTCCAGGGCGTGAAAACGGGGCGACGAGCGCCTTGAAGGACAACGGGAATAGGTCGCCAAGGCGGCGACCGCAACACTGATGATTGGACCAGGACTTATCATGTTCGCACAGCTGATCGCCGTTATGCTCGCCTCCAGCATGACGCAACCGGTGCCCTACGAGCAGGTCGCTGGCCAGGGTTCGCAGACGCGGACCTATCAGGGCGCCGCCTCCATCAGCGCCGAAGACATGGCCCTGTTCCGTGAGGGGCTGTCCGCCGCCCGGGCCCAGGACGTGGTCCGCGCCCAGGACGCCGCCGCCCGCATCAGCGACCCGGTCGCCCGCAAGCTGGTCGAGTGGGCCCTGATCGACACGGCGGGCGATCAGCTCAGCTACGCCGCCCTGGCCGCCGCCAACGTCAGCATGGCCGACTGGCCCCGCTATGAAAGCCGCCGCGCCCACGCCGAGGTCGCGCTGGAACGCGCAGCCATGCCGGCCGACGTGGTGATGTCCTTCTTCGGCCAGACCCAGCCCACGACCGCCCAGGGCGCGTTGGCTATGGCCGGCGCGCTGGAACAGAACGGCCGCGCCGAGGAAGCCCGCACCCTGATCCGCACCTGGTGGCGCGACCAGTCGTTCGAGGCGCCTGAGCAGCAGCGCATGCTGGACCGCTTCGGCCGCTATCTGACCCAGGACGACCATGACGCGCGCCTGTCCATGCTACTGCTCGGGCCGCACGGTCCGGCCACGAACCAGATGGTGACTCTGGCCTCGCCGGAGCGCCGCGCCGTCGCCAATGCTCACATGGCCCTTCGCGGCGCCTACGCGCCCGACACCATCGTGGCGGGCCTGACTATGCAGCAAGCGATCGATCCGGGCGTGGTGCTGGAGCGGGTGCGAATCCTGCGCTCCCAGAACCGCCAGTCCGAGGCCTTCGCCCTGCTGCAGTACCTGCCGCCGGCGCCGACCCATTCCAGCGGCCAGTCGACCTTGTGGAGCGAGCGCCGCAACTACTTCCTCGACGCCCTGCAGATGCGCAACTGGCAGGCCTCCTATCATTCCATGGCCGGCCACGGCTTCGAGAGCGGCGAGCGGGCGGTGGACGCCGAGTTCTTCGCCGGCTGGGTCGCCCTGACCAAGCTGAACGATCCGGCCACCGCAGCACGCCACTTCGAGGCGCTGCGCCAGATGTCGTCGACCCCCATCACCCAGGGCCGCGCCCTGTACTGGCTGGGCCGCGCAGCCGAGGCCGCCGGCGATGCGCAGGGCGCCCAGGGCTGGTATGAGCAGGGCGCTCAGCACATCCAGAGCTTCTACGGCCAGCTGGCCGCCGAGAAGGCGGGCCAGACCACCATCACCCTGCCGGGCGACCCGGAGCCCACCGACGCCGACCGCGCGCGGTTCGAGGGGCTGGAGCTGGTGCGCGCGGCGCGTATCGTCGCTGATGCCAACGAGATCGGCCTGTACAACACCTTCGTCTATCACGCCGACGACGTGGTCGAGGGGCCCATGGAGCTGGCCCAGCTGATCGACATGTCGCGCGGCTATGGCGAGTGGTTCACCTCCATGATGATCGGCCGGGCAGCCAGCCAGCGCGGCTATCTGATGCCCGAGCGCCAGTATCCGGTTCAGATCCCCACCGCCGTGCCGGGCGCCGCGCCCATCGAGTTCACCCTGGGCATCACCCGTCAGGAAAGCAGCTTCACCCCCCGCATCGAGTCCCACGCCGGGGCGCGCGGCATGATGCAGTTCCTGCCCTCCACCGCCTCGGGCGTGGCGCGCCGCATGGGCCTGCCCTACAGCCCCGAGCGCCTGTGGGAGGCCGACTACAACATGCAGCTGGGCAGCTATCACCTGCAGGAGCTGGCCGACCGGTTCGGCGGCTCGTGGCTGCTGGCGGCCATCGGCTATAACGCTGGGCCGGGCCGTCCCGACCAGTGGGTCGCGCGCTGCGGCGACCCGCGCGGCGCCATGACCTCGCCGCCGGACTTCATCGAGTGCACCCCCTTCACCGAGACGCGCAACTACATGATGCGGGTGATGGAGAACGTGCAGATCTACCGCGCCCGCCTGAACGGCGGCACGGGCGAGCTGCGCCTGTCCGAGGATCTGGCGCGCGGGACCGGCTATCGCTCCGGCCCCCAGCCCTATCAACCGCAGTAGCGGTCCGCGTCCGGTCGGAAGGGCGTGGCTCGCGCCCTTCCATCAACCCGCATCGACGGGCGCCTTGGCGCGAGTACAGTTCTCCTGCACCGTCACCGCGCATTGCCTTACGCGGCGACAGGCCGCTATGCGTAGTGAAACGAAACCCAGGAGACGCCCGTGGCCATTCCCGCTTCGCTGGACAAGAACCTCACCCTCCCCGTCATCGCCGCGCCCATGTTCCTGGTCTCCGGCCCGGACCTGGTGGTGGAGACGTGCAACGCCGGCATGATCGGCACCTTCCCCTCCCTGAACCAGCGCACCACCGAAGGCTATCGGGACTGGCTGGTGGAGATCAAGGAACGGCTGAAGCCCGACGCCGCGCCCTTCGGCGTCAACCACATCGTCCACCCCACCAATCCCCGCCTTATGGCCGACATGATGGTGTCGGTGGAGCATCAGGTGCCGCTGATTATCACCTCCCTGGGCGCTGTGCGTGACGTGGTGGACGCGGTGCACGGCTATGGCGGCGTGGTGTTCCACGACATCGCCAATGTGCGTCATGCGCGAAAGGCGGCGGAGGCGGGCGTCGACGGCCTGATTCTGGTGGCCAACGGGGCCGGCGGCCACGCGGGGGTGGTCAACCCCTTCGCCCTGGTCAACGAGGTGCGCTCCTTCTTCGACGGAACCATCATTCTGTCGGGCTGTTTGTCCACGGGCCAGGACGTGGCCGCCGCCCTGATGATGGGCGCCGACTTCGCCTATATGGGCACCCGTTTCATCGCCACGACCGAGAGCATGGCCCAGCCCGAGTACAAGCAGATGATCGTGGACTCCGGCGCCTCCGACGTCACCTACACTCCGGCCGTCTCGGGCATTCCCGCCAACTTCCTGACACCGTCTCTGGTCGCCAACGGCATCGATCCCAAGTCCCTGCCCGAGCACAAGCTGGACATGGGCGAGGAGGCGCGGGCCTGGAAGACGGTCTGGTCCGCCGGTCAGGGCGCGGGCGGCGTGCGTGACGTTCCGACCACAGCCGAACTTGTCCGTAGGCTGAATGATGAATTTGTATCGGCTTGTGATAAATTCGTCAGAAAGCGGAGTTAATGGCGGCGTCACATCGCCAACAGAATCTGAGTCGCCTCATGCTCCGCACCGCCCTTCTGGCCGCCGCCATCGTCGGCCTGTCCGCTCCTGCCGTGTCGGCGCAGGACACCGGGTTCAGCCTGCCTGACGGCTTCGGCGTCGAGATCGGCGCGGGCACCGACAACCGCTCCAAGAACGCTTCAAAAACCAATGGCGAGGCCTACGCCTACGGCATCGTGGACTACGTCCCGCCCACCGGAGACATCTATTTCTCCGGCTCCGTTGAAGGCGTCGATTCCAACGGCGCCGATTGGGAGTCCAAGCTGCTGGTGGGCTGGACGCCCCAGTTCGCCGGCTTCGACTTCGACATCAACGCCGCCCACAAGTGGCTGATCGACCCGGTCCCCGGCACGGACAACGGCGCCTGGGAGTTCACCGCCAACATGTCCCGCTCCATCGGCCCGGCCAGCGCGCGCCTGCAGTATCAGTACTCGCCGGACTCCAACGGCTCGACCGCGAGCTTCAGTTGGGTCGAGGCCCGCGTGGGCTGGGACTTCACCCCCCGCCTCGAAGGCACCGCCGCCATCGGCCGCCGGGAACAGCGCAACAGCGTCGACTATACCGGCTGGAACGTCGGCGCGACCTACGCCCTGACCCAGAACCTGGAGCTGGACGTGCGCTACTACGACACCGACGTCGATATCCCCGCAGACGAAAAGTACGACGACACGGTGGTGGCCGAGATCAGACTCGCGTTCTGATCCCGGCGTCTCCCGTCAGGTGACTTTCTTGGCCACCGTGAAGCCCAGAACCAGCAGCACCACGAACACCACCACGGCGGCGATGGCGAGGAACTGCGCGATCCCGGCGGCGGCGCCGGCGATCCCGGTAAAGCCGGCAAGCCCGGCCACAATAGCGATAACGGCGAAAATCAGCGCCCACTTCAGCATGTCGTTCTCCTTGTTGAAGGCCGGGTAAGGGCACGCAGACACGGGCGTTCCAACATTCGCTAGTCCACGCCCACCTTCTTCAGGATGGGCCGCAGGGACACCTCGCCCTTCCTGAAGTCCTTCCACGGGTCGGGCTTCTTGAGCAGGCCCGGCGCCGTGCGAAGGGTGTAGGCCTTGGGGTCCAGCCCCTTGCGCACCTGCCCCCACGACAGGGGAAAGGCTATGGTCGCCCCCGGCCGCGCCCGCGCCGACCAGGGCGCCGCCGCCGTCGCCATGCGCCCGTTGCGCAGGTAGTCCAGAAAGATCTTCCCGCCCCGCGCCTTCTTCGACAACGTGGTGGTGTAGCGATCTGGCGCCGCGTCCTTCACCTGTTCGCAGACCGCCTTCGCGAACGCCTTGGCCTGATCCCACTCCACCCGGCTGCGCCCGTCCGCCTTGATCGGGACCACCACGTGCAGCCCCTTGCCGCCCGTCGTCTTCACGAACGGGTTCAGGCCCAGCGCCTCCAACGCGGTCTTCATGTCCTTCGCCGCCGCGATGACGTCCTCGAAATCCAGCCCCTCGTCCGGGTCCAGATCGAAGGTCAGCTGCTCGGGCGTCTCCGGATCGCCCGGCTTGCAGCCCCACGGGTGCAGCTCAATGCCCCCGGACTGGGCGATGGCCACCAGCCCGCCCACATCCGACGCCGCCAGATAGGGATTGCGCTGCTTCACATCGATCAGCTTCAGGCGCGGACTCGACCCCTTCATGGCGTGGCGCTGGAAGAAGGTCTCCCCCTCAATGCCATCCGGCGCCCGGATGATGGAGGTGGGCCGGTCCGCCACATGGGGCAGGATCCGCTCGGCCGCCATTTCCATGTAGCGCGCCAGATCCGCCTTGGTGATCGCCGCCTCGCCGTCATGGGCGGGCCAAAGCGCCTTGTCGGGACTGGAGATGGTAACGCCGGCCACCACCACCCTGCCCTTGGGGCTCACCGTCTTGGCCGGCGCCTGCGGCGCGTCGGTCACGTCCTTCGGCGCCTTGTCCTCGCGCAGGCCCTTGTAGGCCGCATGGCGCAGGGTCCCGTTCTCGGTGAAGCCCCCGTGCTCGATCTCGGCCACCAGCACCGGCTCGACCCAGTGGATCTCCCGCCCCCCTTTCGGAGTCCCCTTGCCCGCGAACGGGCTGTCGTCAGACGCGGCGCCTTTCAGCGCCGGGACCAGCACCTTGGTCAGCGCCGCGCTGTAGCCCGTGCCCACCCGGCCCAGATAGCGCAGGCCCTTGCCTTCCCTGACCCCCACCAGCAGCGAACGGAATCGCGTGCCCTTCTCGGACGACCAGCCGCCGATGATCACCTCGTCCCGGCCCCGGCACTTGGACTTCACCCAGCTGGCCTGGCGCCCCGCCCGGTATGGCGCGTCCAGCTTCTTGGAGATCACCCCCTCCAGATCCATGCGGCAGGCGCTGTCCAGCACCGCCTGACCCGTGGTGGCGAAATGCTCAACGAACCTCAGGTTCGGCCCCGCCTCCCCAACCCTGTCCACATAAGCCTGCAACCGCGCCTTGCGCTTGGCCAGCGGCAGCTTGCGCAGATCCTCAGCCCCCTCGAACATCAGGTCGAAGGCGAAATAGATGAGCGCGTCCGTGCGCTCCTCGGAAATGGCCGCCTGCAACGCCGAGAAGTCCGGCATGTGCTCGTCATCCAGCGCGCACAGCTCCCCGTCGATCACCCCGTCGGGCCAGTTGGCCGCCTGCTTGGCCAGCGCGGGGAACTTCGCCGACCAGTCCAGCCCGCTGCGCGTGTAAAGCTTCGCCTTGCCGCCGCCCACGGCGATCTGAATCCGGTAGCCGTCGAACTTGATCTCGTGGGCCCAGCCCGACGCGCCCGGCGGATTGTCCACCACCTTGCACAGCTGGATCGGCGTGAACGCGGGCGCCCCCTTGCCCGTGCTCTTTTGCGCCTTCGTGATCTTCGGCTTCGCCGGCTCCTTGCGCTTCGTCGGCTTCGACGACGTCCATTCCGCATCGCCCCCAGCGATCTCCGCCAGGCTGCGGCCCGTGGTCACCGAGGCGTCGATCTCGGCCAGGGCGTCGCCCTCGCCCTCCACGGCGTGCTCGTCCTTCTCCTTGACCAGCAACCAATTCGACGGCCGACCCCGGTCCGACTTCAGCCGGATCAGCGCCCAGCCGCCCTTCAGCCGCTCGCCCTCCAGCGTCAGCTTGACCACACCCTTCCTGAAAGCCGCGTCCACATCCTCGTCCTGCGGCGTCCAGACGCCCTCGTCCCACATCTGCACCGTGCCGGCGCCGTAGTTGCCCTCCGGGATCGTGCCCTCGAAGCCGCCGTAGTCCATGGGGTGGTCCTCCACCTCCACGGCCAGCCGCTTGACCGACGGGTCGCGCGACGGCGCCTTGGTCACCGCCCAGGACTTCAGCACCCCGTCGTGCTCAATGCGGAAATCATAGTGCAGCCGCGTCGCCGCATGGCGCTGGATCAGATAGCGCAGCCCGGCTTTCGACCGCGCCGCCTTCCGGCCCTTCGGCTCGGGCGTCGACTCGAAATTCCGTTTGGTCCGATAGGTCTTGAGCTCGCCGCGGGTCATATGCGCGGATCCTCCCTCGCACGGTTCGAGAGCTGAACGCGCTGGTGGTGGAATCGCTCAGTCGGCCGGCTTCACCAGGGGATCGGTCAGTTCTGACCTGGCCCGGCCCCGCATCGCACCAACTGCACCGCTTCGTTCCCCCGGTCGGCCCAGGTCAGGGTCAGACGGTCTCCAATCACCCGCATGTTGACCGTCTCCTGGCTGGTCATGCCCTCGGCCTCGCACGACAGACTGGCGTCATAGCTGTCACCAGCCTGTTCGATGGCGGTGATGTCGCAGCGGTTCTCATATCCCTCAAACCGTTCGGCCGAGATGCGGATGGGAACCTGATCTGTGGTCGCCGAGGTGTTCTCGCACCACGCTTCCTGCGCCGCCCAGGTTCCCACGAAGCTTTCCGGTCCCTCGCCCGGCTGGATCGGGGCGGTGGGATTGACCATCGGCGCCTCGGTCACCGGTGCGGCCGGTTCTGTCGGCGGATTGGTTTGATCCCCGCACGCGGCGAGCAACAGGACCGCAGCGGCGGGAGCGATCAGCAGGGCGTGTTTCATGTCTCCCGAAACGCCGAACGCCGCCGATCGTTTCCGGCGGTCTTGACCCGGCCCTTCCGCCCCTCTTGGATCGGCGCGAACACGGGAGACGGCCAATGCAGCGGAAACTTCTCGGCGCGACCCTCGTGCTGTGCCTGACCCTCGGCGGCGGCGCCCAGGCCCAGGACGCGCCGGACCGCGCTCGTCTGTCGCTGGCGGCCGGTTACAAGGCCGCCTTCCTGTGCAGCGGCATGTTTAACGGGGGGCTGGACGAGGCGACCGTCGCCTCCGACGACCTGACCCGCATCTATCAGGAGCTTCGCGCGCCGGTGGCCGAGCTGCCGGCCGCCATCGATCAACAGGCCCGCACCGTCACCGTCCCCTTCGCCGACGACATGGCGCCCCGCACCGCCGTCTGGCGACCCCATCTGGGCTGCGTCCAGCTGCCGCCCGGCGCCGACGCGGACGATGCAGCCATGGCGCCGCGTCTGAACAGGGACGGCCCCGATCTGGCCGCCACCGACGCCCTGCCCTGGCCCCGCGGCGACGCGGGCGCCCTGTCCGACCGTCCCGCCCCGGCGGCGCTCGACTCCCTCGTCGCGTCGGCCTTCGACCGGACCACTTATGGCGAGGGCAGCGAGACCACAGCTGTCATCGTGGTCGCAGATGGTCGCATCGTCGCCGAGCGCTATCGCGAAGGCTTCGGCCCTCACGTCTCCCAGCGCACATGGTCGGTGGGCAAGAGCATCGCCGCCTCGGTCATCGGCGCAGCGGTGCATCAGGACATCATCGACGTGAACGCTCCCGCCCCCGTGCCCGAATGGTCCCGTCCCGGCGACCCGCGCCGGTCGATCACCCTCGAGAACCTGCTGCACATGGCCAGCGGCCTTGATACCGAAGGCCCCGGCAACCGCACCGACGCCATCTACTTCGGCGGGACCCTGGTGGCCGAGCGGTCCGCCGTCCTGCCCCTGCTGGCGCCGCCCGGCAGCCGCTGGCGATACGCCAACAACGACACCCTGCTGGCCATGCGATCCCTGCGCGCCGCCATGGACGACGATGATCGCTATCTGGATTATCCCTTCGAATCCCTGCTGTGGCGCATCGGGATGACCCGCACCGTTCCCGAGACCGACTGGGACGGCGACTTCGTCTTCTCCAGCCAGGTCTGGACCACCGCCCGCGACATGGCGCGGCTGGGCCTGCTCTATCTGAACGACGGCGTCTGGGAGGGCGACCGCATCCTGGCCGAGGGCTGGACCGACTATGTGGCCGAGCCAGCCCCAGCCCAGCCGCCGCGCGGCGCCGGTTACGGCGCCCAGTTCTGGCTTTTCGGCCCCGAACAGAACCTGCCGGAGGGGACCTATGCCGCCCAGGGCAACCGCGGCCAGTATCTGTTCATTGTGCCCGAGCGGAACGTACTGGTGATCCGGCGCGGCTTCGACGCCGTCGGCCCCGGCGGCGAAGGCTTCGACATCGCCCGCTTCACCGCCGACGTCCTGGCGGCATTGCCGCGATGAGCGGCGCCGCATCTGCGTCACACCGTCGCCCGGATTGTCACAATTCGGCTGTCCCTCTGTGGTCAGAGGATGCGAACCGCCTATATCGACCCTCTACCCTCTCGCGCCGGAGTTGCTGTTGGAAGACCTGATCGCCGACCTGAACACGTTCATGCAGGAGCATGTCATGTGGGCCGCCCCGATCCTGGGTCTGATCACCTTCGGCGAATCGATGGTGTTCATCGGCGCCTTCTTCCCCGCCACCATCCTGATGGTGACGGCGGGCGGCCTGATCGGCGCGGGCGTGCTGCACCCGGTTCCTGTCCTTCTATGGTGCATCGCCGGCGCGACCCTCGGCGATGCGGTCTCCTACTGGATCGGCCGCCGCGTCGGCCCGCGCGCCTGGCGCCACCCCTGGCTCAAGCCGCACCGTCGCCCCCTGGCGCGGGCGCGCCTGTTCTTCCGCCACTACGGCGTGACCTCGATCTTCCTGTGCCGGTTCATGGGTCCGGTGCGCGCCTTCGTGCCCCTGATCGCGGGCATGACCGCCATGGGCCAGACCAAGTTCCAGCTGGCCAATTTCTTCTCGGCCGTTGTCTGGGTGCCGGTGATGATCGCGCCGGGCTGGCTGGTGGCCGCAGGCCTGACCCAGTTCGCCCACCTGGACGAGCACCTGCACACCGCCGGCATCGTCGCCGCCATCGCCCTGGTCATCACCATCGCCACCGTCGTGGCCTGGAAGCTGATCAGCAAGAAGCTGATCCGCGAGGGCGCCTGAGCTTCAGTCCGCCCGGACCAGCCAGCCGCGATACCGAACCAGCCGCCCGACCAGCGGCGCCCGGATCTCCACGTCGAAGGTGAACCGACCCCGGTCGTCCACCGCCTCATGGGTGCGCGTCTCCGGCGCCAGCCGGCCGGGCAGAGGCAGCGACCCCAATCGCCATCCCGCCACCTCGTATGTCAGGCGTTCAGGGCTGGCGCTCAGGCGCAGGTCGAAGGTCAGCAGGCCGAACCGTTCCGACACCCCGCCCGGTCGATCTGACAGCACGCTGCGGAATCGGTCCCGGCCAATCGTCCGCCGCCACACCGAGCCCTCGGGACCAGCATCGATCGCCACCTCCACAGGAGCGTCGGCCTGCTCGCGAGGAAAGCCGAATACGGCGGCGACCAACCGACCCATTCGGGTCTGCGCTCCCTGCGTCGACGCCCGGCCTCGCCAGACCGACCGACCCATGGTCCGGTGCAGCGCCTTCATCGGCGTGGGCAGTTCCTCGAACCCCGCCGCTGCCCGCTCGAACAACGCCAGTGGCGTCACCTCAATGGCCGTGGCCAGCCCGTGCCGCGCCAGAAACGGCGCCATATCCGTGAGGCTGAGCAAACCGACACAGGCGCCCGCACCCGGCTTCGTGAGGCCGTCAAAGATCGCCGCCACCGCCGCCGCAGCGGGCAGCGCGGGCGTCACCGGTCCCCTGCCTGGCGGCGCCGTCAGGCTCCACACCGCGCGCGCCGGACGACCTTCCGCGTCCAGCCCCCGCGCCTCCACCCGCATCGCGCCCCGGTCGTCCCCGATCATCGCGAACGGCTTCGCCATCGCGGTCAGCGCCGGCGCGGCCGCTCTCAGCTTCACCCCCGTGAGGGCCGACAGGCCGCCCAGCATCCAAGCACCCAGATGCAGCAGGGGCGGCTCCAACCCCGCCAGAAACAGCGCGGACCGGGTCGGACGATACCGCGCCGCCATCAGATCCAGATCCGGCGTCTCGCACAGCGACAGCCACCGCCGCCCCGCCGCTCCCATCTGGCGCCGGTACAGCCCGCCCCAGCCGCGCCGCTGACGCCATCCTCCGTCGCTGAACACCTGCACCGGTCGCCCCAGCCAGGTCAGGATCGCCTCCATCACCGCCCGGCCGCGCGGCGCCCGCGCCCCCGGCGATATGGCCGCCTCCACATGATCGATGCCCCGCCAGCCTTCCGTCAGGTGATCCAGCACCGCGTGCGACAGCGCCGGGGTCGAGCTGGCGCCGGTCAGCAGCGTCACGCCCGCCGCCCGCGCCTCGCCGTCCAGCGCCGCGAACCCGGTCACGAAGTCCCGCGCATCAGCCAGGTCCACATAGTGCAGCCCCGCCTCCATCGCCGCCCGCGCAACCGTCGGCTCCCCGCCCTGAAACGGCCCCGCCGCGTCCACCACCACCGCCGCGCCCGTGGCGTGCAGCTCCTCCACCGTCACCCGGTCCCGGTCCAGCCACACGGCCGTCCCGCCGATGCTGTGCGCCGTCGTCTGGGCCCGCTCCAGATTCCGCCCCGCGACGATCACCGACAGCCCCATCGCCGCCAGCTCCCGCGCCAGATGCCCGCCGAACACCCCCGCACCGCCGATGACCAGCACCTTCGTCACAGGAACCGCGCCCGCTCGTCGGGCCCGGGAACCATGCAGGCCTCCGTGCGCCTGAAGATCGCATAACGATTGCGCGCGATCAGGTCATACAGCGGATCGCGCATCCAGCGCGGGACATGGCGCAACGTCCCCAACCAGCGCACGCCCTTCAGCATGCCCAGCACCGACAGCGCCGCGTCTGACTTCATCAGCGCCCGTCCGTCCATGATCGCGACATTGGTTTCCGGTGCGTCGGGGTTGACGCCCAGCCGCACAGCCAACGCTCGCCCCTGCGCCGACTGGATCGGCAGGAACCGGAACCGCGCCTCCGGGTCCCTCGCAATCACGAACCGAACCCAGCGCGAACAGAACACGCAGACCCCGTCGAACAGGATCAGACCGTCGGCCAGATCCGGTGCAGGGACGGGCGCCCAGCGGCTCATGCCGCCGCCACGGCCTCGATCTCCACCAGCCACGCCTCATCGAAGAGGTCAGTGATGATGACGGTCAGGGCTGGCTGGCGATGCTCCAGCACCTCCAGCCGAACCGCCCGGTTCTCCAGCGCATAGGCCCGGCTCGACAGGAACGTCGTGACCTTGACCAGATTGTCCAGGGTCATGCCGGCGGCTCGCAGCTGCGCCTCGATGTTGGCCCAGCACTGGCGGCACTGTTCTGTGAAATCCGGCGACAGGCCTCCGTCGGGCTTCACCGGAATCTGGCCCGACAGATAAAGCCAGCGGGTCGCGCCGGTCACTTCCACCGCCTGCGGATAGCTGCCCTGAACGGGCGGCGAGCCATCGCCGGTCAGGGGAGTGAGGCGCGCCGCCATGGGCCTACTCCCGACTGGCCGCGCTGCGATCACGCACCGCGCCGAACTCCGACGTGGGCTTCCACGACGGCCAGCGCTCGCTGTCCGCCAGATCGACCGTCAGCCGGTACAGCAGGGTCAGGTTCTCGACAGCCGATGAGAAATCGAGGTCCTGGCTCCATTCGTCGCTGGGCTGGTGATAGTCGCTGCGGAACTTCGCCTGATAGGCCGGCAGACCCACCTCGCGCCCGCCCTCGTCCAGATCCACCCCGTGCCACGGCATCAGCGCCGGCACGCCCGCCCGCGCGAAGGCGAAGTGGTCCGAGCGATAATAGAACCCCTGCTCCGGCTGGCCGTCGTCGGTGACATAGCGCCCCTCCGCCTCGGCCAGAACCTGCAGCTCGTCCTCCAGACTGTTCTGCCCCAGCCCGAAGATCGGCAGATCCCGCGTCGGCGCCGACAGCGGCAACATGTCGATGTTGATGTTGGCCACCGTCGTCTCCAGCGCATAGACCGGATTGGCCGCATACCAGAACGCCCCCAGCAGGCCCTGCTCCTCCGCCGTGACATGCAGGAACACCACGGACCGCTCGAACGGCCCGGCGGCCTTCAGCTCACGCGCCATCTCCACCAGCCCGACGGTGCCCGAGGCGTTGTCCCAGGCGCCGTTGTAGATGTGGTCGCCCTCGCCATCCCCGCGCACGCCCACATGGTCCCAGTGGGCCGAAAACACGATGGTCTCCTCCGGCCGCGCGGTCCCCGGGATGCGCGCCAGCAGGTTCCACGACCGCTGGGTTTCCACCGTCTCCTCGGCGTCCACGTCCAGGGTCACGCCCTCCAGCGCCACGGCCCGGAACTCGCCCCCGCCCAAACCGGCTGTCACGTCTTCGAGCGTCAGCCCCGCCGCCTCGGCCCATTGTCCGAAAGTGGCCGCCAGCACCGTCCCGGTGAATTCCAGATCGTCATTGCCCGGCGACAGGGTGCGGCGGCGATCGTTGAACTGCGCCCGCCGCGCCCAGGCCGGTTCGTCGGCTGTGGCGTCCACCAGCGTCAGCACACCCACCGCCCCGCGCCGATAGGCTTCCGCCGCCTTGGCGGAATCGCTGGCGTATGCCGTGCGATACTCGCCGTTGAACAGTTCCCCGTCCGGCTCACCCGACACGAAGACGACCACGGCGCCGTCCACGTCCATGTCGCCATAGTCGTCCCAGTTCCGCTCCGGCGCATGGATGCCGTATCCGGCGAACACCACCGGCGCGCCGCTGACCTGCGCCCGTCCGTCATTGGACGCCGCCCGCAACAGCACGCCGTCCTCCAGAGCGTGACCCTCGCCGTTCGCGCGCCACGCCGCCGTCGCGGGGCGCACCGGCTCATAGCGGCTCAGGTCCACCGGCTGCAGCCACTCACCGTCCGGCCCGCCGGGCTCCAGCCCCAGCGCCTCATACTGCGCAATCAGCCAGCCCAGGGTCATGCCCTCGCCCACCTCGCCCGGATAGCGCCCGGCGAAGGCGTCGGTGCTGATGGTGCGCACGCCCTGCGACAGGCGTTCGGCGGAAAAATCCTGGCTCTGCGCCGGCCAGGCGGCGAGCAGCAGGGCGGCGGCGGCCACGCGGCCGGTGATCTGAAAACGAGTCACGTCATTCTGTCCTTGGGAAATTTGGGCGACCCGTACGATCCGGCCGCCCTCAAGCCTTACTGGCGCGCGTCGGCGCTTTCGGCGCGCACGGTGATGAACTCGGAGGTCGGGCGCCACTCGGGCCAGTCCCGGCTGTTCGCCAGACGCGCGCCCACCTCGTACCAGATCTCCATGTCCTCGATCATGCCCGCATAGTCGAAGTCCGGCGACCACTCGTCCGCCGCCTGGTGATAGCGGGTGCGGCCGTATTCGGCCCGCGCGTCGATGCGGGGCTGCACCGGCTCGTCGCGGAAGGTCGTTCCTCCGCCCGCATAGATCATCGGCACGCCGCGCTTCACGAACGGGAAGTGGTCCGAACGGAAATAGCCGCCCGCCTCCGGCCGCGGATCCGGCGTCACCGTGCGGTTCAGCTCGGCGGCGGCCGTCTCCACATAATCGTCCAGCGCCGACTGACCGTGTCCGGTCACCGCCATGTCCGTGGTGCGACCATAGACGTTGGCGCTGTCGATGTTCACGCCCGCCACCATGGTCTCCAGCGGATACAACGGATTGGCTGCGTAGTATTCGGCCCCCAGAAGCCCGCTCTCCTCGGCGGTGAAGCCCATGAACACTACCGAGCGTTCCGGCTGCGGTCCGGCGCCGAAGCGGCGCGCGATCTCGATGATCGCGGCCATGCCCGAGGCGTTGTCCACCGCGCCGTTGAAGATGCCGTCGCCGCTCGCGTCCGGCTCGCCCATGCCGATGTGGTCCCAGTGGCCGCCGTACAGGATCGTCTCGTCCGGGTGCGTCGTGCCGCGCAGAACGCCGATGACGTTGTCGGTCTGGATGGTCGAGGTGGCCACGTCAAAACTCACGTCCATGGACGCGCCGTCCAGCGCCACCGGCTGGAAGTCCCGGCTGCGCGCCGCGAGCTTCAGGGCCTCGAAATCCTGTCCGGCCCGGCGGAACAGATCCACCGCCACGTCGCGCTGGATCCACGCCTCCACCGGAATGCGCTCGTCCGCCGCGTTCTGGCGCACGATGTCGAACTGCGGCCCGCTCCACGAGTTGCGCACCGTGGCCCAGCCATAGGACGCCGGCGCCGTCTCGTGCACCACCAGCACGCCCGCCGCCCCGCGCCGCGCGGCTTCCTCGTACTTGTAGGACCAGCGCCCGTAATAGGTCATGGCCCGGCCGCCGAAGGTGCCCAGCTCAGGCTGTTCAAAGTCGGGATCGTTGACCAGAACCACCAGGATCTTGCCCCGCACGTCCATGTCCTTGAAGTCGTCCCACTGACGCTCCGGCGCGGTCACGCCATAGCCCACGAACACCAGCTCGGCGTCCTCCAGGTTCACCGCCTCGCCCGGCAGGCGGGTGGAGATGGCCACCTGCTCGCCCTGGGTCACCGGCAGGGTCCAGTCGCCCACGCTCAGGCTGGCTTCGATGTCCGACGCCTCGAACCGGTTCAGGGTCACCGTCTGGGTCCAGCCGCCGTTCTCGCCGCCCGGCGCCAGCCCGGCGTTGGAGAACTGCTCGATCAGATAGGCCACGGTCAGCTGCTCGCCCGCCTCGTCCTGGCCGATGCCGCGTCCTTCGAAGCGATCATCCGACATGGTGCGGATGTGGTCCGACAGGCGCTGGGCCTCGAAGGCGACAGGCTCCCCGCCCATGTCGGCGGTGGTGGCGCAGGCCCCCAGCGAAAGCGGCAGGGCGAGCGCGGCGCTCGCCATCAGGACAGCGGCGAAACGGGCAGGACGCATGGCAACCTCGGATGCGGTTTCAGGATTGCGCGCACCCTATCCAGCGTATTGACCGGTGTCGATAATCCCCTCCCTCTCCCGATGGGAGAGGGCTGCGCGCAGCGGGGAGCGAAGCGAGCCGCTCCTTCGCGCGCAGGGTGAGGGGCGGCTGGCTCACGGGGGAAAACCGACCCTCATCCCCCGCGCCAGAACCTCCGCTGCGCTCCGGTGCGCGGGTCCCCCTTCTCCCATCGGGAGAAGGTCTGAATTCAGATCAACCCCGCCAGCGGCGACGACGGGTCCGCATACAGCCGCTTCTTCATCCGTCCGGCCAGATAGGCTTCCCGCCCCGCGATCACCGCATGCTTCATGGCCCGCGCCATGCGGATCGGCTCGCGCGCCTCGGCGATGGCGGTGTTCATCAGCACCCCGTCACAGCCCAGCTCCATGGCCACCGCCGCGTCCGACGCCGTGCCCACGCCCGCGTCCACCAGCACCGGCACCGACGACTGCTCCACGATCAGGCGGATATTGATGGGGTTCTGCACCCCCAGACCCGAACCGATGGGGGCGCCCAGCGGCATGATGGCCACCGCGCCCGCGTCCTCCAGCTTGCGCGCATAGACCGGGTCGTCGGTGCAATAGACCATCACCTCGAATCCCTCGGCGGTCAGCAGTTTCAGCGACCGCAGCGTCTCCTCCATGTCGGGGAACAGGGTCTTCTGGTCGGCCAGCACCTCCAGCTTCACCAGGGTCCAGCCGCCCGCCTCGCGCGCCAGCCGCAGGGTCCGCACCGCCTCCTCGCCCGTGAAACACCCCGCCGTGTTGGGCAGATAGGTATAGCGCTTGGGGTCCAGAAAATCCGTCAGCACCGGTTGGCCCGGATCGGTCAGATTCACCCGCCGCACCGCCACGGTCACGATCTCGGCCCCGGCCGCCTCGGCGGCGGCGGCGTTGACGGCGTAGTCCTTGTACTTGCCCGTCCCCACGATCAGGCGCGAGGAGAAGGTCCGTCCGGCGACGGTCCAGGTGTCGTTGGTCTGTGTGGTCTCGGTCATGGCGTTCACCTAGGCCGCCGCGCCCTGAAGGGAAAGGGCCGGAAACCGCTTTTGAACCCTCCCCGGCGACGGCTCAGGAAAACCACCCCGAACAGGAAGTCCTAACCGTTCAGCGCCTTCATCGCCGCTTCCGGATAACGATCACCGTCGGCGGCACCCTTGGGAAACACCGCCTCGATCCGGGACAGGTCCTCCCGCGTGAGGATCACGTCGAGCGCGCCGACGTTCTCCTCCAGCCGGCTCACCCGCTTGGTGCCGGGGATCGGGACCAGGTCGTCCCCCTGGGCCAGAACCCAGGCCAAGGCCAGTTGGGCGGGGGTAACGCCCTTGTCGGCGGCGATGGCTTTCACCTCGTCCACCAGCCGCAGGTTGCGGGCGAAATTCTCGCCCTGGAAGCGGGGGTTGGACTTGCGCGAGTCGCCGTCCTCAAAGTCGTCGGGCGAGCGAATGGCGCCGGTCAGAAAGCCCCGGCCCAGAGGGCTGTAGGGCACGAAGCCGACGCCCAGTTCGCGGCACGTGGGCAGGATCTCGTCCTCCACGTCGCGGGTCCACAAGGAGTATTCGGTCTGCAGCGCCGTGATGGGGTGCACCGCGTGGGCGCGGCGCAGGGTGGCGGCGGACGCTTCGGACAGGCCGAGGAAGCGGACCTTCCCCTCGTCCACGAAGCGGGCCATTTCGCCGACGGTGTCCTCGATGGGCGTCGCCGGGTCGACCCGGTGCAGGTAGTACAGGTCGATTGTCTCGACGCCGAGACGCTTCAGGCTGCCCTCCACCGCCCGGCGCGCATTGGCGGGCGAGCCGTCCAGCGGCATGCCGCCGCCGGCCACATAGTCGGTGCGGATGCCGAACTTGGTGGCGATGAAGGCGCGGTCGCGCTTTCCGGCCAGGGCCTTGCCCACCAGTTCTTCATTGGTGTGGGGCCCGTAGATTTCGGCGGTGTCGAACAGGGTGACGCCCAGATCCAGCGCCCGGTGGATGGTGGCGATGGACTCCGCCTCGCTGTCGGCGCGGCCGCCGTAGAAGGCGCTCATGCCCATGCAGCCCAGACCGATGGCTGAAACATCGGGGCCGCTCGGGCCCAGTTTGCGCGTCTTCATGGGGCGCTCTCCTGCTGATGTGGGGAAGGGGCGACCGTGGCCGCCGACCGCTTTCAGTTGGGCGCCGGGCGGGCGGGATTCAAGGCGCGTTCATGGCCCGGATGGTCGGGGTCGCGTCGAGGGCGTTCGGCGCGATGGCGGGGGCGCGCAGCTTAAGATGGGCGAACATGGTGCGCGCGCCCTCCAGATCGTCCTCGGCCAGCGGGCGCAGATGCTCGCCGTCCCGCACGCCGGGCAGGATGGTCAGGGTGACGCTGTTCATGACGTTGCCGCCGATCATGTGGAACAGGCCCGCCTCAGCATCGACGCGGACCACGATGTCGCAGTGGAGCGGCGCGTATTCACCGGTTTCGCGGCGGCGGTCGGCCAGGGTGCGATAGCTGGCCGAGCCGCGCGCGTTGCACAGCAGGTCGCCGGGCTGGATTTCAGCCTCGCCCGCATCGTGCGCCACGAAGGCGGCGTCCGGCGCCTGGCCGTCGCGGGCGCGGATGGCCTGATCGATATAGACCCGATGCGAGATGTCGCGGGCGAACTGGCCCATGTCGCCCAGCCCGCCCTCGCACATGACCCAGCTGATGAAGGCGGCGGACCAGGGCTGCACCCAGTCGATGGGGCGGTCCGTGCGGCGCCATTGGCGGTTCTGGTCGCCGATGACCTCGGCGCCGTCCGGAGTGGCGGACCAGTAGCCGGCGACCGTGGCGGTGACGCGCTCGCGGTCCTCCCAGTCGCCGAAGCGCAGCATGTGGCGCGCCTGTCGCGGCGCCGGGCGGCGCGGGTTCAGCGCATCCGGCACGACGCCGTCAGGCAGGCGTCCCGCCTCCACCGGGCGCGCGTCCACGGTCTGGAAGCCGAAGAAGGCCCACTCCTGAACCGCCACATCGACGATGCGGCGACGGGCCCAGTCCGTCGGGCCGGCGCGGCAGCCGGACTGGATGACGCGCATGACGCCCGGCTCGCCCGCCACGCGCTCGGACGGCGGGATCACATCGAAGGCGTCACGCGGCAGACGGGCGGTCTGCGCCTGAACCGGCGTGGCCAGCCCCAGCGCGATGAGCGCGGCTACAGCGGCGCGCACGCGGCCTCCAGCCACGCGCGGACGTCGCCGTCCACGTGCGGGCTGATCTTCTCCAGCACTTCGGCGTGGTAGGCGTCCATGTAGGCGCGCTCTTCCGGAGTCAGCAAGGCGGTCTCGATCAGGCGCCGGTCGATGGGGGCGAAGGTCAGGGCCTCGAAGCCGTGCATGGGGCGCTCGCCGCCCTCGATGGGCGCGGCGGGCGTGACCACCTGCAGGTTCTCGATACGGATGCCCCAGTGGCCGGGCTTGTAGTAGCCGGGCTCGTTCGAGACGATCATGCCCTCCATCAGCGGCTGGCTGTTGGGCGCCTTGGCGATGCGCTGGGGGCCCTCGTGGACGCCCAGATAGCTGCCGACGCCATGACCCGTTCCATGGTCATAGTCGAGGCCCGCCATCCACAGGGGCAGGCGCGCCAGGGCGTCCAGCTGATGACCCGTGGTCCCCGCGGGGAAGCGCACGACGGTCATGGCGATGTGGCCCTTGAGGACGCGGGTGAAGCGGTCCTTCTGTTCGGCGGTGGGCTCGCCGATCGCCATGGTGCGGGTGATGTCGGTGGTGCCGTCCAGATACTGGCCGCCGCCGTCCACCAGCAGCAGACTGCCCGTCTCGATGCGGCGGATGGTGCTGGTGACCGGCTTGTAGTGCGGCAGGGCGCCGTTGGGGCCGGCGCCGGCGATGGTGTCGAACGACAGATCCTTCAGGGCGCCGGTGGCCTCGCGGAAGCCTTCCAGCTTTTCGACGATGGCCCGCTCGTCGGGCAGGGTCTGCTGCGCCTCGGTGGCGACCCAGTGCAGGAAATTGGCGATGGCGGCGCCGTCGCGGATGTGGGCCTGACGACTGCCCTCGATCTCCACCGGGTTCTTGACGGCGCGCGGCAGGGCGCAGGGATCGGCGGCGCGGACCACGGTCGCGCCGGCGCCTTCCAATTGGTCGAAGTACCAGGCCGAGGATTGGGCCGGATCGATCAGGACGCGCTTGCCCTTCAGCGCGGCGATGGCGCCGGGCAGGTCGTCGGGCGTTTCGAGGGAGACCTGATTGCCCAGCCATGACGGCAGGTCGCCCGTGACCTTGGCGGGGTCGAGGAACAGGCGCGCGGTTCCGTCGGCGCTCAGGATCGCCTGGGCCAGCGGCAGAGGCGTACGGATCACGTCGCCGCCGCGAATGTTGAACAGCCAGGCGATGGAGGACGGCGCGGTCAGCACGGCCGCGTCGGCGCCCGCATCGTCCAGTCCCTGCCCCACCCGGGCGCGCTTGGAGGCGCTGGTCTCGCCCGCATACTTGTCCGGATGCGGAACCACGGGCGCCTGGGGCTGGGCGGGACGCTCGGCCCAGGCTGCGTCCACCGGATTGACCTGGACCGGCTTCAGCTCGGCGCCCGCCTTGTTCGCCGCACGCTTGAGACCGGCCAGAGCGTCGGGGCTGTGCAGGCGAGGGTCATAGCCGATCACGGCGCCCTTCGGCGCGTTGGCCAGATAGGTCGGGACATCGTCGGGATAGGACAGGATGTCGAACTGGTCCGCATCCACCTGGGCGCGGACCTGAACGGTGTAGCGGCCGTCGGCGAAGACGGCGGCGCGGTCGGTCATGACCACGCCCGCGCCGGCCGAGCCGGTGAAGCCGGACACCCACGCCAGCCGGTCGTTGGCGGCGGGCAGGTATTCGTTCTGGTGCTCGTCCTCGTGCGGCACGAGGAAGCCGTCGAGGCCCTGGGCCTTCAGTTGCTCGCGGATCAACGGCAGGTGTTTGGCGCCGAAGGTCGGGTCGGTGGTTTCGTCGAAGGTCTGTCTCATGGGCGCATGACTTACGCCCATCATTCCGCCGCTTCTACCCCATGCGGCGCAGGACCAGCGCGCTCCAGGCGTCGCGGTGGATGCGGCGCTCCAGCCGAAAGCCGCGCGACAGATAGGCGGCCGAGACGCGGCGCTCCTGGGTGCGCAGCAGGCCCGAGAGGATGGCCACGCCGCCCAGCTTCAGCGACGTCTTGATGTCCTGCGACAGGGCCACCAGCGGCGGGGCGAGGATGTTTGCGAACACCAGATCATAGGGGCCCTGACCACGCACGGTCTGATCATTGAGGCCCGAGGCGTGAACGAAGCGGGCATGGGCGGCGTTCAGTTTGGCGTTCTCGTTGGCGATGCGCACGGACGGCTTGTCGATGTCGGTGCCGAGCGCGACGGCGCTGCCCGTCTTGGCCGCCGCGATGGCCAGCACGCCGGTCCCGGCGCCCACGTCCAGAACGCGCTCGAACCGCTCGCGCTTGAGCAACTCGTCGAAGGCGACGAGACAGCCGACCGTGGTGCCGTGGTGGCCGGTGCCGAAAGCCGCGCCCGCATCGATCATCAGATTGACGGTGTTGACCGGCACGCGGCCCTCGTCGTGGGCGCCATACACAAAGAAACGCCCGGCGCGCACCGGCGGCAGGCCCGACAGCGCCATGGCCAGCCAGTCGGCGTCGGCCAGTTTCTCAACGTGCACGCGCAGGCCGTCGTGCTCACGCAGGCGCGCGGCGATGCCGTCGGCTTCCTCTGTCGACGTGGGGAAGGCGTCGATGCGCCATATGCCCTTGTCCTCGTCCTCTTCCAGGATCGAGTAGGTCGCGCCCTCCAGCATGGGGTCGGCGTCCACGGCGGCGGCTGCGGCCTCGGCGATTTTTCGCGCGCCACGCGCAATTATTTGAACGGCGGACTCGGACATTTCTCAAACATCGGTATGGTGTGGAATCGCAAGACAGGAGCGCGCCCCTGTGCGCTCGTATCACCGAGGGGTCGGGGAATACATGGCCAAGAGTCCAACCACGCCGAAAACAACCGCCGCGAAGAAGCCCGCGACGGCCAAGACGACGGCGACGAAATCCGCCGCAGCGAAACCCGCTGCAAAGACTGCTGCGCCCAAGGTCGCCGCCAAGCCGAAGACCACGGCCGCCAAGGCGCCGGTGAAGACGTCGGCGGCGAAGGCGCCCGCCGCACCGAAGACCGCCGCTGCGAAGAAGCCCGTCGCCAAGGCGACCGCGCCCAAGACCACGGCCGCGAAGAAGCCCGCGACCACGGCGGCAAAGAAACCCGCCGCGCGCACCTCGGCCGCCAAGCCGAAGACCTCGGCCGCAACCCGCTCGACCACGGCGCGGACAACGACCGCCCGCCGCACGACCACAGCCGCTCGCCCGGCTCCCGCCCCGTCGCCGAAGGCGTCCCCCGCCCCGGCGGCCACGCCCGCTCCGGCCGCCGCCGCGCCCGCCGCCTCGACCCCGTCGTCGTCGCGCAGCGCTCCGGCGAAGAAGGGCATCCTCGCCCGTATCGGCGACGCGATCTTCGGCAAGAAGTAAGCCGCGCCTGAAACGACAAAGCCCCGGACGGTCAAACCGTCCGGGGCTTTTTCATGCCTCGTTCTCGGCGATTACGCCGGGGGCAGATCCTCGGCCAGGATCGCCATCTCGAACATGAACGAGCCGTCGTCGTCCTCATCCTTGAAGACCACGCCAATGAACTCATCGTCCACATAGACCTCGGCGGAGTCATTCTGCTTGGGGCGGGCCTTCAGATTGATGCCGCCGGTGTTGAAGGTGCGCTTCAGATGGGTCTCGATGCGCTTGATGTCGGTGTCGTTCACGGTGGAGCGGCCTCTATGATTTGAAGGCGCGGACCCTATTGGAGGCCGCACCGCTTTTCAAACGCACTGAACAAAAATCAGATCACGAAGTCATAGGCCACGTCGGCCAGGGTGTGATCCATGGTGCGGGCGGGCTGGTCGCCCGTGGGGCAGTTGACCAGACGCGCGGGCACGCCGGCGGCGGTGCAGTGCGCGGGCACCGGCTTCAGCACCACCGAGCCCGAGGCGACCTTGGCGTAGTCGCCGATCACGATGTTGCCCAGCACCTTGGCCCCTGCGCCCAGCAGGACGCCGCGCCCGATCTTGGGATGGCGATCGCCGCGCTCGGCGCCCGTGCCGCCCAGGGTCACGGCGTGCAGCATGGAGACCTCGTCGCCCACCACCGCCGTCTCGCCGATGACGATGCCGGTGCCGTGGTCGAAGAACAGGCCGGCGCCCAGCTGCGCCGCCGGATGGATGTCCACCTGGAACAGTTCGGACATGCGGCTCTGGAAATGGAAGGCCAAGGTCTCGCGCCCCTGGGTCCACAGCCAGTGCGAGACGCGGTGCGCCTGAATGGCCTGGAAGCCCTTGAAGTAGAGGAACGGCTGCAACAGCGACTTGATGGCGGGGTCGCGCTCCTCCACCGCCTGCAGGTCGGCTTCGGCGGCGGCGACGATGGCCGGATTGGCGGCGAAGGCCTGGGCGCAGACCTCGCGCACGCTCATGGGCCCCAGCTCGGCGTCGCCCAGCTTGCGCGCGATCTGATAGCTGAGAGCGCCGGCCAGATCGTCGTGGGAAAGAATCGTGGCGCTCATCAGGGACGACAGGCGCGGCTCGTCGCGCGCGGCCTGTTCGGCGGCCTCACGCAATTCTCGCCACCGTGACGACGTATCGCTGACCAGTTCCAGTGGCTGCGCCATGAGCAATCCTTTCGCGCGGGCCCGAGCCATCGAAACTTAGGCCTGGAACGTTGGTTGCAAAAGGCCGGCGCGGAAATTGCGATCAATTCTCATATGGGACTGGCGCGGGGCGGCCTGCGGGCCTAGCTAACGACCATGAGCCCTTACGCCCCCGTCGGCGCGCCCCTGCCCGCCCCTGAACCGTCCGAAGCCTATCTGAAGCGCCTGTCGAACCGGCGCTCGACCCCCGCCCAGACCATCGGCGCGCCGGGACCGAGCGAGGACCAGATCGCGCGGATCCTGTCGGTGGCGGCGCGCACGCCTGACCATGGCAAGCTGTCCCCCTGGCGCTTTGTCATTCTGGGCGCGGCGGCCAAGGGGCGGATCGCGGATCAACTGGAGCCCATGGCGCCGGACCCCAAGGGCGTCGCCGTTCTGGCCAAGCTGCGCGCCTCCCCCGTCTGCGTGATGGTGGTGGCGACCCCGGTTCAGGGCCACAAGATTCCAGTCTGGGAGCAGGAGTTGTCGGCGGGCGCCGTGTGCATGAACCTGTTGCACGCCGCTGACGCCCTGGGGTTCGCCGCCAACTGGATCACGGACTGGTATTCGTACGAGCCCGCCGCGATCGCCCTGTTTGGCGTGAAGGACGGCGAGCGCATCGCCGGCTTCATGCATCTGGGCACGCCCGCCGCGCCCGCGCTGGAGCGGGACCGTCCCGATCTGTCGGCCCTGATCAGCCGCCTGGACTGAGGGTTTCGCGCGCGGCGGCGTGGATGACGCGCCGCGTCTCCTCCCAGGCCACCAGATCGTCCACCGCCGAAAGCGGATGGAACGCCGCCTCGGCCGCGTCATCCCCCGCCACAGGCTGACCGGCCCGCCATTCGGCGCGGTAGTCAATCATCACATAGTGCCGGTCGTGGTCCGGAAAGACGCCGTCCACCACGGCCAGCAGGCCGGTGATGACCGCATCGACGCCCGTCTCTTCCTTCAGTTCGCGCAGGGCCGCGTCCAGTACCCGCTCGCCCGGCTCTATCCGGCCCCCCGGCAGGCTCCATTCCCCCAGGCGGGGCTCAGTGCCGCGCCGGATCAGCAGCACCTGGTCACCCTTGAAGCACACCACGCCGACGACGGGCACAGGGGTCATTCAGTAATCCTCACGCGGTCGATCACGCATTCTGGCTTCCCTGATCCATGAGGGTTTGAGACAAGCGTGTCCATGCCCGCACCCTCCCCCGCCGTCATCGACGAACTGAAATCCGTCCTGGGCCCGAAAGGCTGGACGCAGGACGCGGACCTGATCGCCCCGCGCGTGGTCGAGTGGCGCGGGGCATGGGAGGGAAACACGCCGATCCTGCTGACTCCCGGGTCCACCGAGGAGGTGGCGCGGGCCGTGGCGGTCTGCGCGCGCGAAGGCGTGGCCATCACGCCTCAGGGCGGCAATACAGGATTGGTGGGCGGCCAGATTCCCTATGGCGAGGTGCTGATCTCGACCAGCCGCATGCGCGCGGTGCGTCAGGTGCTGCCGCTGGAAGACGTGATGGTGGTGGAGGCCGGACTGACGCTGAAAGAGGCGCAGGATGCGGCGGCGGGAGCGGACCGCTTCTTTCCGCTGAGCCTGGCGGCCGAGGGTACGGCGACCGTGGGCGGCGTGATCTCCACCAACGCAGGCGGCACGGCTGTGCTGCGCTACGGCGTGGCGCGCGACCTGGTGCTGGGGCTGGAGGCGGTACTGCCAAACGGGAAAATTTTCCACGGGCTGAAGCGGCTGCGCAAGGACAACACCGGCTATGACCTGAAGCACCTGCTGATCGGGGCCGAAGGGACGCTGGGCATCGTCACGGCGGCGGCGCTGAAGCTATTTCCGGTGATGCGGTCGCGGGCGACAGCGGTGGTCGGGCTGGAGACGCCCGCCGCGGCGCTGGAACTGCTGGCCGCAGCCAAGGCCGAGACCGGCGGGGGTGTCGAGGCGTTCGAGCTGATGAACCGTCAGGGCATCGAGATCTGCCTGTCCCACATCCCTGACACCCGCGACCCGCTGGATACGCCGACGCCCTGGGCGGTGCTGATCGAACTGGTTTCAGGCGAGCCGGGCGCGGCCGAGCGCGGCATGGAGCGCATTCTGGAGGACGCCTTCGAGCGCGGCCTGATCTCGGACGCGGCCATGGCCCAGAACGCGGCGCAGGCGGGCCAGTTCTGGCGGCTGCGCGAGGAAATGTCGGCGGCCCAGAAGGCGGCGGGCGGCGGATGGAAGCATGACGTGTCCCTGCCCCTGACCGCCCTGCCGGAATTCGTCGAACGGGCCCACGCGGCGCTGAACGCGCGGTTCGAGGGCATCCGGCTGGTGACCTTCGGGCATCTGGGCGACGGCAACCTGCACTACAACGTCGTGCCGCCGGTCGGCGCGGACCCTAAAGCCTTCGCCGCGCGCAAGGACGAGGGCGCGCGAATCGTCCACGACATCGTGGGCGAACTGGCGGGCTCCATCTCGGCCGAACACGGTCTGGGGCGGCTGAAGACGGAAGAGGCCCTGCGCTACAAGGATCCGGTTCAGGTGGCGGCCATGCGGGCGGTGCGCGCCGCCCTTGATCCACAGCGGATCATGAATCCGTCGGTGCTTTTCTGACCGTCAAGGTTCCAATCGCGGGCCGCACGGCCTATCTGCCCCGAAACCTCCGGAGGCCGTGCCTTTGCTTATCGTCCTGTCGCCCGCCAAGCGTCTGAACTATTCCGAAGCCCCGATGGCGATCCAGCCGACCCGACCGCGCTTCGATTCCGACATCGCCGAGCTGGCCCAGGTGACGCGCAAGCTGACGCGCGCGGACCTGCGCAGGCTGATGGATATCTCCAAGCCGCTGGCCGACCTGAACCACGAGCGTTTCCAGGCCTTCGACCCCCACAGCGACGAGGGCGCCCTGCCCGCCGCCTTCGCCTTCGCCGGGGATGTCTATGAGGGACTGAGGGCGCGCGAGCTGGACGACAAGGCGCTGGCCTGGGCGCAGGATCACCTGCGCATCCTGTCGGGCCTGTATGGCCTGCTGCGGCCGCTGGACGCCATCCAGCCCTATCGTCTGGAGATGGGCACGCGGCTGCGCACCAAGCGGGGCGGGACGCTGTATGATTTCTGGGGCGACCGCATCGCCACGAAACTGAACGCCGATGCCGAGGGCCAGTCGGACCCCACCCTGGTGAACCTGGCCAGTCAGGAATATTACGGCGCCGTGGACGCGAAGGCCCTGAAGCTACCGGTAGTGACGCCCCAGTTCCGGGAACTGCGCGACGGCGAGAGCCGGATCATCTCGTTCTTCGCCAAGAAGGCGCGGGGCCTGATGGCGCGATGGGCGGTGGACAACCGGGTGGAACGGGCCGAGGACCTGAAGGGCTTCGATCTTGAAGGCTATGCCTTCGACAAGGCGGCCTCCAGCGATGTGGAGTGGATATTCATCAGGTCGGGAAATTCCTGACACCCTGTCGCCACGAGGGCAGACTGCGGCTAGATTGGCTCAAAGAACCGGCGGGCGACTCGCCGGCAGGATGGAAGACCCCGCATGTTCCAGTGGCTGAAAGGCATCTCCGGCTCCGACACGGCGAAAGACGCGCCGCGCCCGATCAATACGGACGTCAATGACCTGAAGGGTCAGGTGGCCGTGATCTCGGGCTCCACCTCTGGCATCGGCCTGGCGCTGGCCCGTGCGGTGGCGTCCCGTGGCGGCGACGTGGTGCTGAACGGCCTGGGCGACCCGGCCGAGATCGAACGCACCCGTTCGGGCATGGAGGCCGCCTATGGGGTGAAGGTTCGCTATCACGCCGCCGACATGCGGAGCGGCAGCGAAGTGGCCGACATGGTCGCCTTCGCGCGGCACGATCTGGGCCGGCTGGACATTCTGGTGAACAACGCCGGCGTCCAGCATGTGGAGGCCATCGACAAGTTCCCCGCCGACAAGTGGGAACAGATCATCGCCATCAACCTGTCCTCGGCCTTCTATGCGATCCGCGCCGCCGTGCCGATCATGAAGGCGCAGGGGCGCGGGCGGATCATCAATGTGGCCTCGGCCCACGGGCTGGTGGCCAGCCCCTACAAGTCCGCCTATGTGGCCGCCAAGCACGGGGTCATCGGCCTGACCAAGACCGTGGCGCTGGAGCTGGCCGAGCAGAACATCACCTGCAACGCCATCTGCCCCGGCTTTGTGGAGACGCCCATCGTCGAGAAGCAGATCGCCGATCAGGCCCGCACGCGCGGCATCTCGCGGGAATCGGTGCTGTCGGAAGTGATCCTGAAATCCCAGCCGACGCGGCGGTTCGTGACCACGGACGAGCTGGCGGGCATCTTCCTGTATCTGGTCAGCGATCTGGGGGCCTCGGCCAACGGGGCCAGTTTCTCCATCGACGGCGGCTGGACCGCACAGTGACGGGCGCGGGGGGCGAGGCTTGCTGAAGCGGAAAAAGCCCTCCGATCCCAACCGGCTCCGGCCCATCTGTCTGGGGCTTCAGGGCGGCGGCTCGCACGGGGCGTTCCAGTGGGGCGTGCTGGACCGGCTGCTGGAGGACGGGCGGCTGGAGATCAAGGCGGTGACCGCCGCCTCGGCCGGGGCCATGAACGGCGCCGCGCTGATTTCCGGCATGGCGGCGAACGGGCGGGACGGCGCCCGCGAGGCCCTGGACAAGCTCTGGCGCGAGACCAACCAGTCCGGCGGCCGCAACGTCTTCGGCGACAGCGGCGTGTGGAACGCCATGACCAATCCCGGCTGGCTGAAGGAGACGCCGTTCTGGCGCTCGTTCAAGGCCATGGCCATGTCGTCCAGCCCCTATGAGTTCAACCCGTTCAATCTGAACCCGTTGAAGCGCGTCATCGACGCCTCGATCGACTTCGAGGCCGTACGCGCCTCGCCGATCAAGCTGTTCGTGTCGGCGACGGCGGTGAAGCACGGGCGACCGCGCATCTTCAAATCAGACGAGATGAGCGACGAGGTTCTGATGGCCTCGGCTTGTCTGCCCCACCTTTTCCACGCCGTGACCATCGACGGCGAGCCCTACTGGGACGGCGGCTATCTGGCGAATCCGGCGCTGTGGCCGCTGTTCTATGACGACACGCCGGACGACATCCTGCTGCTGCCGCTGAACCCGTTTGAACGGGAAGACACGCCAAAGGCGCCGGGCGAGATTATGGACCGCATGAACGAGATCGCCTTCAATGCGCCCCTGACCGCCGAGCTGCGCGCCGTGGCCTTCGTGCAGGAGCTGATCGAGGACGGTCAGCTGACCGAGCGGGCGCGCGGCCGCTACCGCCACATGCTGCTGCACGCCGTTTCGGCGGACGGCCATCTGGACGACCTGTCGCTGGGGTCCAAGTTCAACACCGAGTGGACCTTCCTGCAGAGCCTGAAGGCGCGCGGCCGCGAGGCGGCGGACCACTGGCTGGAAAACTGCCTGCCCGCCGTCGGCGAGCGGTCCAGCATGGATATGAAGCGGTTTCTCTAGGCGGTCAGGCCAGCGGCCTCGTCCTCGCGGCGCCGGCGCGTCTCGATCAGGCGCACGCACCAGATCGAGATTTCGTAAAGAACGATCAGCGGGAACGCCAACATGCTCTGGCTGATGGGATCCGGCGGCGTCACGAAGGCGGCCACCACGAAGATGCCGACGATGGCGTATTTGCGCCCCTTGGACAGGGCCTCTGCGCTGACGATGCCCGCCAGGCCCAGAAGCGTCATCACCACCGGCAACTGGAAGCAAAGGCCGAACGCCAGCAGCAGGGCCGTCACCAGATTCAGATAGTCCGACACCCGCGTCATCAGGGCCACCGACACCTCGGCCGTGGCGATCTGCTGGCTCAGCGAGAACCACATGACGAAGGGCAGCATGATGAAATAGACCATCGCCGTTCCGATCAGGAACAGGATGGGCGCGGCCAGCAGGAACGGCAGGAACGCCTTGCGTTCGTTGCGATACAGGCCCGGGGCCACGAAGCCGTACAGCTGCCAGGCCAGGATCGGGAAGGTGATGACGATTGCGCCGAAGGCCGCCAGCTTGATCTTGGTGATCAGGAACTCCAGCGGCGCGGTGGAGATCAAGCCTACGGCTGAGCCACCCTCGGGCAGCGGCGTGACCCCGGCGGTGGCCAGGATAAGCTCCAGCGGGGATACCCCCTCCCCGCCCGACGCCTCGTGCAGGGCGAAGGCGGCGGCGAACGGCTTGACCAGGAACACATACAGCGGCCCGGCGAAGGCGAAGCACAGGATGAAGCCGAGGATGAAGGCGGCGACACAGACCAGCAGTCGGCTGCGCAGCTCGGTCAGATGCTCCAGCAGCGGCGCGCGCGAGGATTCGATCTCGGCTTCCTCGTCCTCGGGGCGGGTCATGAGCCGGCCTCAGGGGTCTTCTTCGCTGCGGGCTTCCGACGCGGCGCGGATTTCGCAGGTTTCTCGGCCACAGCCTTGGCGGGCGCCGACGTGGCGCTGGCGGCTTTGGGCTTGGACTTCGCAGCCGGTTTAGCCTTGGGCTTCGCGGCGGTGGACTTCACAGCGGCGGAAGTTTTCGGCTTCGCGGTCGCGGATCTGGGCGCCGCAGTCTTGGGCGCAGCGGCCTTAGTCTCGGCGGGCGCCGCAATGGCCGGGGGCGCGGCCGGGGCCGGCGGATCGGAGGCGCCGTAGCTGGTGGGCACCACCGGCTTGTTCAGATCGTCGCTGATCTGGCGGAACGCGGCTTCGGTCTCGGCGCCCAGGGGCTTGGCCAGGTTGCCGGTGCGCAGGGCCTCGACCTCCTTGCGCAGTTCATCCAGTTCGGACTGGCGCGCCATCTCGTCGAAGCTGGCGCGGAAATCGGCCGCCATGCCGCGCGCCTTGCCCATGAACTGACCCACCCGCCGCATCAGCAGCGGCAGGTCTTTCGGCCCCACAAAGATGAGCAGGATGATGCCGATCAGCAGAACTTCGGTGGCGCCGATGCTCGGACCCAGACCGCCCATGAATCAAGCCCTCTCCGCGAACGCGGTCAGCGTTGGGCTTCGTCTTTTTCGGCCTCGGTGCGCGGCAGGGCGCCGGCCGGGGTCTCGTTCTTCTTGTCGTCGTCGCCGCCGGACAGGCCGTCCTTGAAGGCGCGAATGCCCTTGGCCGCGTCGCCCATCAGGCCGGACAGCTTGCCACGGCCGCCGAAGAGCAGCAGCACGATGACCGCGATGATGATTATCTGCCAGATGCCGGGCTGCATGAGGTCTCGTCTCTGAATCCGAAAGCGGCGGCGGTATGCCGACGCGAACTACAGGTGATCATATAGGGCATCGTCGGGGGGCAAGCCAAGAAATCCGTTGCCCCGGCGCGGCATATTATCCCTGTGCGGATCGCACGAACGGGGACGGCGTGCGTTAAGGGTGACGGAGACGAGCCACACAACGGGGACCGACATGCATGCGGATTTCGTCATCGTCGGCGGCGGCGCCGGGGGCCTTCTGCTGGCCGCGCGACTGGGCAGGAAACTGGGCCGACGGCAGGGGCGACGCCGGGTGTTGCTGGTCGACCGGTCGCCGATTCATATCTGGAAACCCAGCCTGCATGAGATCGCGGCGGGCACGCTTGATGCGCATCAGGAGGGACTGTCCTACCCGATGCTGGCGCGGCGTAATCACTTCAAATTCAGCCTGGGCGACATGGCCGGGATGGATGCGAAGGGCAAGCGTCTGACGCTGGCGGAAATGCGCGACCTGGATGGCAAGGTGATCGTGCCAGAGCGGGTCGTGGGGTTCGAGCGGCTGGTGCTGGCGACCGGCAGCGGCTCGAACCTGTTCGGCACGCCGGGAGCGGCCGAGCATGCTCGCCTGCTGGAGGACACCGAGGACGCGCGCGTTTTCCAGCAGCGCCTGACCACGGCCTTCATGGCCACCGCCTTTTCAAAGGAGCGCGTGCTGAGGGTCGCCATTGTCGGGGCCGGGGCGACAGGGGTGGAACTGGCCGCTGAACTGCTGGAGGCCCACGACGCGTTTCAGGAGGCCCTGGCCCACGATCAGCAATTCAGGCTGGAGGTCACCATCGTGGAGATGGCGCCCCGCATCCTGGGCGGCCTGCCCGAGCGGGTGGCCGATCAGGCGGCCGCGGCGCTGGCCCGGAAGGGCGTGCGGGTGATGACCGAGGCGAAGGTGGAGCGGGTGCGCGCCAATGGGCTCGACACGTCTCAAGGCGAAGTTCCCGCCGATCTGATCGTCTGGGCGGCGGGGGTAAAGGCGGACGAACGGAACACGGCGTTCGGCCTGAAGACCGGGAAGCTGAACCAGTTCGTCACGGACGAATGCCTGCGAACCTCTGAACCCGGGATCTGGGCCATGGGTGACTGCGCCGAGACGCCCGGCGCGAACGGCCGTCCCCTTCCCGCCCGCGCCCAGGCCGCGGCGCAGCAGGCGGACTACCTGGCCGAAGCGCTACAAGCGGATGCAGCGGGTCGGCGCAGCGGCAAGGCGTTCGTCTATCGGGACCACGGCTCTCTGGTTGCGCTGGGCGACGACGAGGCGGCCGGGTCGCTGATGGGCGGCCTTTTGGGCGACCGGTTCTTCATCGAGGGTCTGATGGCGCGCTGGGCCTACATGTCGCTGCATCTGGACCACCACCGCCGCATTCTGGGTCCGGTGCGGACGGCGGTGCTTGCGCTGGCCCGGCTGATGCACAACCGCATATCAGGCCGGCTCAAGCTGCACTGAGCCTCAATACAGCAGGAAGGGCTGTCTTTCCTCGATCCACGCCGCCTCGTCCAGCGTGGTCAGGGCGTCCAGATCGGCGGGCGTCGTGGCGGGGTCATCGACCCATTCACGCAGGGCTGGGCCGCCGTTGATCACGTCGATGGGCAGCTTTCCGAAGGCGTATTCATACGGGAAGTCGCGCCACAGGTCGTAGTCGGGATACAGCCGCCGGATCGCCTTGAAGCCCAGCGCCTGCACCCGCCACGGGCGGAAGGCGGCGTGGTCGTAGTGCGGGCCGTCCACGTGGATCTGCACGCCGCTGCACAGCTTGCCCACGTGCTTGTGGAAGGTGGGCTCGAACCACATGTCGCGCAGCACGCAGCCGCCCAGCCAGTCGGGCGCCAGGGCCTGCATTTCGGCGATCACGGCGCGGGCGTCGATGTCGGGAGCGCCGAACAGCTCCAGCGGCCGCGTGGTGCCCCGCCCCTCCGACAGAGTGGCGCCCTCCAGCATCACCGTGCCCGCATAGGCGCGGGCCATGGACAGGTTGGGCGCATTGGGGCTGGGGTTCACCCAGGCCCGCTCCAGCAGTGGCCAGCCGTGGCCGGGCGCCTGATCGGGCATCCAGTTTTCCATCGTGATGACATGGCAATCCACGTCGATCCTGAAGTGATGGATGAACCAGTGGCCCAGTTCGCCCATGGTCAGGCCGTGGCGCATGGGGATGGGTCCGGCGCCCACGAAGCTCTCCCAGCCGGGCCGAAGGGTCAGACCCTCCAACGGCCGCCCCGCCGGATTGGGCCGGTCCAGAACCCAGACGGATTTGCCGTGTTTCTGCGCCGCCTCAAGCACATAGAGCAATGTGGTGACGTAGGTGTAGATGCGGCAGCCCAGGTCCTGAAGGTCGATCAATATGACGTCGAAGGTCTCCATCCACTCGTCCTTCGGACGGCGGACCTCGCCATAGAGGCTGAACACCGGGACGCCGTGGATCGGATCGCGATAGTCCGGGCTCTCCATCATGTTGTCCTGAAGGTCGCCCTTCATGCCGTGCTGAGGGCCGAACAGGGCGGTCAGGGTGATGTCGTCGCAGGCCGCCAGGGCGTCCACCGCGTGGGTCAGGTCCGCCGTCACCGAGGCCGGGTGGGCCAGCAGCGCCACCCGCCGCCCCTTCAGGTCGCGGCGCAGCGCGGGATCGGACAGCAGGCGATCGAGGCCGAATTTCATGCGGAGCTCTCGGGCAGGGTCAGGAGGAATGAGTCGGGATGGTGAAAGTCGGGCTTTTCCGCCGGATGCGCCAGCGCCCAGTAGCTGATGGCGCCGTCGAGGGTCTCGATCACCGCCGTCAGCCCGATCCGCCCGTCCACTTCGGGGGGCAGGATGAGGTCGGTCGTAAGCACGAAGGTCTCCGGTGTCTGGCGGGTGACGATCATCGGCGCGGGCTGTTCCAACGGGCACATGCCCTCACGATAGCCGTCGAACCCATAGGCGGCCCAGGCGCCGGAGGGCGACAGATTGTACTCCGCATAGCCCTGGCCGCACCCGGCGAACGCCTCGAAACAGGTGGTGCGCCACAGGCCGTCGGCTCTGACTCTGGCTGTGGGCTTGGGAAGACGCAGGGCGGCGATCAACCCGGTGACGCGGTATTCGATGTTGAGGACGACGCCCGTGCGGCGGGCCTCGACCTGAATCTGCAGGCCGGCGGACGACGTCGCAGGGTGCGGGACCAGTTCGACCGTGATCTCCGAATCCGGCCTGGAGAATATTTCGCCAGAATCGTCCGAAATGGTCCCCTCCACAAATGCGGCGCTCCCTGCCGCTGAAAGAGCGGCTGCGCACGAGCCACTCGCTTTAACACGCCCGGAAACAGGGGGTGAACGTCATTGTCTTCAACCATGCGCGCGGGTCGTGCTAAAGGCCCTGCTCCCCAACGCTCAAGCCGCTTTGACCATGACCGACACCGCCTTCAAGTCCGACTTCCTCAAGACGCTGTCCGAGCGCGGCTATATCCATCAGATCACCCATCCGGTCGAGCTGGATGCGGCGGCGAGTTCGGGCGTGGTGTCGGGCTACATCGGATTCGACGCCACGGCGCCGTCGCTGCACGTGGGCTCGCTGATCCAGATCATGATGCTGCGCCGCCTGCAGCAGGCGGGGCACCGGCCCGTCGTGGTCATGGGCGGGGGCACCACCAAGGTGGGCGATCCCACCGGCAAGGACGCCTCGCGGCCCCAGCTGACCGACGCCGACATCGCCGCCAATATCGCCAGCATCCGCACGGTGTTCGAGAAATTCCTGACTTTCGGCGACGGCCCGACCGACGCGGTCATGATCGACAACGACAAGTGGCTGTCGAAATTCGGCTATGTGGAGTTCCTGCGCGAGTACGGCACGCAGTTCACCGTCAACCGCATGCTGGCCTTCGACTCGGTCAAGCTGCGGCTGGAGCGGGAACAGCCGATGACGTTCCTCGAGTTCAACTACATGCTGATGCAGTCGGTGGACTTTCTGGAGTTGAACCGCCGCCTGAACGTGACGCTGCAGATGGGCGGATCGGATCAGTGGGGCAACATCACCTCCGGCGTGGACCTGGTGCGGCGGATGGATCAGAAGTCGGCCTTCGGCCTGACCACCCCCCTGCTGACCACCGCGTCTGGCGGCAAGATGGGCAAGACCGCCCAGGGCGCCGTGTGGCTGAACGCGGAACAGCTGAGCCCGTATGATTACTGGCAGTTCTGGCGCAATGTGGACGACGCGGACGTGGGCCGGTTCCTGCGCCTGTTCACTGATCTGCCGCTGGACGAGATCGCGCGGCTCGAGGCGCTGGAAGGCGCCGGGATCAACGACGCGAAGAAGACCCTGGCCGATGCTGCGACCACGATGCTGCATGGAGCGGATGCGGCGCTAAAAGCCCGCACAACATCAGAAGAAGCCTTCGAGAAGGGTCACGCCACAACGGACCTGCCGACCCAGGAGTTCGTCTGGGCAGGGACGCCGGAGGAACAGGAACGGCATGGAGGTCCCTTCCAGAAGCGACAGGCGGAGGCCCTTTTGAAAGCTTCCGAACTGTCACCTTCGATCGGGCAGGCTCGAAAGAAGATTCAGAACGAGGGTGTGTGGATCAATGACAATCTCATCAAGGATCCGAGCCAGTGGTTCGGTCTCGATGATATTGATTCCGACGTCGGTGCCTTCAAGGTGAAGCTTGGCAAGCGTGGCCAGATCGTGCTCGTAAAGCCCATCTAAATTCCGCTCATCCCCGCGCACGCGGGGACCCAGATCGGAGCAGGCTCAGTCGTGGCCTTTTACACCTACATTCTGGCCAGCCGCCGAAACGGCACCCTCTACACCGGCTCGACCGACGGTCTCATCGCTCGCGTCAGTCAACACAAGGCGAAGACGTTAGATGGGTTCACGGCGCAATACGGCGTGGATCAGTTGGTCTGGTTCGAGGTTCATGAAACCCGAGACGGCGCTTTCCGTCGTGAGCGGCAAATCAAAAAATGGAAGAGGCGCTGGAAGGTGCAGATGATAGAAGAGCACAATCCCGACTGGCGTGACCTGTATGATGAGGTGCGACTCGGCAATCTCAGAGATGCGTCAGACTGGGTCCCCGCGTGCGCGGGGATGAGCGGAAGAGAAGAGTGATGGAAATTATTGAAGGCGCCCCCGCCCCCGCATTCGACATGCCCACGGACGGCGGCGGCCAGGTCAGCCTGGACGGGCTGAAGGGCCAGTGGGTGGCCCTTTATTTCTATCCCAAGGCGGACACGCCCGGTTGCACCAACGAGAGCAAGGACTTCTCGGCGCTGAAGACGGCGTTCGGGCGCGTCAACGCCGTGGTGATCGGGGTGTCCAAGGATCCGGTGAAGAAGCTGGACCGGTTCAAGGACAAGCACGAACTGAACATCACCCTCGCCTCCGATGAAGGCGGCGACGTCTGCGAGCGTTACGGCGTCTGGGGCGAGAAAACCCTGTACGGCCGCAAATTCATGGGCATCGAGCGGGCCACCTTCCTGATCGATCCCGAGGGTCAGGTCCGCCGCGTCTGGCGCAAGGTCAAGGTGCCCGGCCACGCCCAGGCGGTGCTGGACGCGGTGAATGGCGCTTAACCCCGTCCTTTTACGCGGCTGTCACGGCCATCGTTCATAATGATTGACGTATCGTTGGTTGATAGACGTCAGTCCGTGCGAAATACACGCGGCAGGCGAAGTTAACCCCGGTGAGCATCGCGGGCGGTGAATCCTGGCGCCCGCAGGCCGTCTTTCACGTGAACGCTCTTGCGCCAGCTGGACTGTTCACGGATAACGACCGCCTGACGTTGGGGGACGTTAACTGATGATTAGGACTTTCGCTTCCCGGCTCTCGGACCTGATAGAGCGAATCTTTCCGGAGCGGCATCTTTACCTGAGATGCAACGGCGAGACCCGGGGCTATGTGCTGACAACAGGCCGCCAGATGTTGATGGCCGGGACCGCCGCTGTCCTCGGCGGATGGATGGCGGTCTCCACCGGCGGTTTCGCCCTGACCGCCATTTCCGAAAGCCGCGCCGAAGCTGAGGTGGTCCGCGCACGCGCCGCGTCGGAACGGGTCAACGCTGACCTTCAGGCGCGTCTGGAAAGCGCCGTCATGCGCATGTCGGCGACCACCGGGTCGCTGGAGGAAACCGCCCAGATGGTCGAGCGGCGCCACGCCGCCCTGACCCAGGTCATGGGCATGTTCAACGGCATCCCGGGATCGGAAGAGGTTCTGGCCCCCGCCGCGCCGCTGGACCCCGACAACAACTCTCCCATTCGCCGCATCGCCGCCATACAGACGGATCAGGAACGCCTGATCGCCCGCGCGGAGTCGTTCGCGGACAACCGCGCCGAGCGGCTGCGTCTGGCGTTCCGGCTGGCCGGCTTGAACCCCTCGGCCTACGCCGGGGCCGGGACGGCGCTGGGCGGACCGCTGGTGGAGGCGCGGGATCCGCGCGCCCTGGCCGCCGTGCTTGACGTGGACGAAGCCTTCGCCATGCGCATCCGCAGCGCGGCGGACAATCTGTCTGACATGCGCAGCCTGGCAGACGCCGCCGAGCGGCTGCCATTCGATCGTCCGGTAGGCGCGGCGCGCACCACCTCGGGCTTCGGCGTCCGATTTGATCCCTTCAACGGCCGTCCGGCCCTGCATCAGGGCCAGGACTTCGCCGCGCCGCGCAACACGCCGATCCTGGCCACCGCGCCGGGCGTGGTGTCCTTCGCTGGCGTGCGCGGCGGCTATGGCCGCACGGTCGAGATCGACCACGGCGGCGGGTTCAAGACCCGCTTCGCCCACCTGAATTCCATCGCCGTCCAGCCGGGCCAGCGCGTCGCCGTCGGCCACCGGATCGGCGGCATGGGCACCACCGGGCGCTCCACGGGCGTGCATCTGCATTACGAAGTGTGGATGAACGGCCGACCCCAGAATCCCGCCCGCTTCATGAGAGCCGGAGAGCAAATTGTTCAACAAGACTAAGCCCGCCGCCAAGCCCCTGCGGTCTGAAGAGCCCATCCCGCCGCTGCCTGACCTGCCCTCCCCCAGCCAGGCCAAGCGCCCCGCGACGACATCCGCCGCGCCCCAGCAATCCGCCTCGATGCCGTCGCAGGTTCCCACGGGCAAGGGCCTGTCGACCCTGTCGGCGGACCTGACGTTCGAGGGCAACGTCTCCGGCGCCGGCGACCTGCAGGTGGACGGCACGGTCAAGGGCGATCTGCGCGTCGGCCGCCTCATCGTCGGCGAAACCGGCGCGGTCGAGGGCAATGTCTCGGCCGATTACGTGGAAGTGCGCGGCCGCATCGTCGGCGGCGTCAACGGCAAGCAGATCAAGCTGCTGGGCACCGCCTATGTCGACGGCGACATCACCCACGAACAGCTGTCCATCGATGTGGGGGCCTATTTCCAGGGCCGCTGCATTCAGGGACGTCGCGACGCCGCGCCGTCCGCCGCTCCGGCCTCGACGCCTTCGCCAGCTCAAGCGCCTGCGCCGTCCGCCTCTTCGTCGGCCGCCCCCGCCAGCACACCGGCGCCCGCTTCGGCGTCCGCCCCGTCCGGCGACCAGACCATCCAGCCCTTCCAGGCCAAGACTACGGCTTAAGTCGGTTACCTTCTCCCGTTGGGAGAAGGGGGAACCCGCGCACCGGAGCGCTTCAGCGACCCGGTGCTGGCGCGGGGGTTGAGGGTCGAGCGGTTCAGAAGTCCGCCAGCCGACCCTCACCCTGCGCGCGAAGAAGCGGTCTGCTCCGCATCCCGCTGCGCGCAGCCCTCTCCCAGTGGGAGAGGGATCAATCCTCGGCCGCCTCGCCGCGCTTGTCGCCGACGCGGGCGGCCAGGGCCGCGCCCATGAAGGCGTCCAGATCGCCGTTCAGCACGCCGTCGGTGTCCGACGTCTCCACGTTGGTGCGCAGGTCCTTGACCATCTGATAGGGCTGCAGGACGTAGCTGCGGATCTGATGGCCCCAGCCGATGTCGGTCTTGGCGTCGGCCAGCGCCTGGGCCGCCGCCTCGCGCTTCTGAAGTTCCAGCTCGTACAGGCGCGCGCGCAACATCTTCCAGGCTTGCTCGCGGTTCTGGTGCTGTGAGCGCCCGGCCTGGCAGGCCACCACGGTGTTGGTGGGGACGTGGGTCAGGCGCACCGCCGAGTCCGTCTTGTTGATGTGCTGACCGCCGGCCCCGGAGGCCCGATAGGTGTCGGTGCGCACGTCCGACGGATTGATGTCGATCTCGATGGTGTCGTCCACCACCGGCGACACGCCGATGGAAGCGAAGGAGGTGTGCCGCTTGGCCGCCGCGTCGAACGGACTGATGCGCACCAGCCGGTGCACGCCCGATTCCGACTTCAGCCAGCCATAGGCGTTGGGGCCTGAAATCTGGATGGTGGCGGACTTGATGCCCGCCTGTTCGCCGTCGGTCTCTTCCTGAATCTCGACCTCATAGCCGTGCGCCTTGGCCCAGCGGCTGTACATGCGCAGCAGCATGCCGGCCCAGTCGTTGGACTCGGTGCCGCCGGCGCCGGAGTTCACTTCCAGATAGGCGTCGTTGCCGTCCGCCTCGCCCGACAGCAGGGCCTCCAGCTCGGCGCGGGCGGCGCGGTCCTTGATAGATTTCAGGCTGGCGCGGGCGTCCTCGAGCGTGGCCTCGTCACCCTCTTCATCGGCCATTTCGGACAGCATGACGGCCTCTTCCAGACCGTTTTCCATCTCGCGCACGGCGTTGATCTGGGCTTCCAGACGCGAACGTTCGCGGCTGACGGCCTGGGCCTGATCAGGGTTGTCCCACAGGGTCGGGTCTTCGACGCGAGCGTTCAGCTCGTCGAGTTTTCGGAGCGCAGGCTCCCAGTCAAAGACGCCTCCTGAGCAGAGCCAGGCTCTGCTCGATGTCGGCCTTGGCGGCCTCGACATCCGGTCTCATCGCATATCTCCCGAGCGAAAAAGGGCGCGCCGCCCGAGGGATTCGGGCGGCGGCGGAAAGGTGATCTAGTCGGTCAGTACAGTCCGCTCAAGTCCTCGGCCGGTTCCTGGGCCGGGGGCGCGGGCTGGGTCGGGGCCGGAGCGGCCTGTTGTTCCTGGGCCCGACGCTGGGCCTCACGCTGCGCCTCGGCCTCACGGCGCAGCACGTCGGTGTAGGCCTGCGGCCCGTCCCAGACCTGGGGTTCGGGCGCGGCTTCAACCACCCGCTCGGCGCCGGGGCGGAAGGCTTCCTCGATGCCGTTGACGGTGCGGAAGATGGCGTTTCGCGGCCGCACGAACGGACGGGCAGGCCGCTCCTTCAGCGCCTCGGTCATGAAGTTGATGAAGATGGGAACGGCCGTGGCGGCGCCCGCCTCGCCCGATCCCAGCGACCGGTTGTCGTCATAGCCGACGAACACGCCCACCACGATGTCGGTGGTGAAGCCCACGAACCAGGCGCTGCGGTATTCGTTGGTGGTGCCGGTCTTGCCCGCCACCCAGCGGCCCAGGCCGCGCGCACGCACGCCGGTGCCGCGCTGGATAACGCCTTCCAGCATGGAGCTGATCTGATAGGCGGTGATGGGGTCGATGACCTGTTCGCCGCGCGGGGTCAGGCGGGGCGAGGCGCCGCCGTCGAAGCCGCGCCCGCAGGTGCGGCAGCCCCGGTCATCGGCGCGATAGACGGTTTCCCCGTTCCGGTCCTGAACCAGTTCGATGAGGTAGGGATCGACCTGGCGTCCGCCGTTGGCGAACGCGGCGTAGGCGGCGGTCAGCCGATAGGGCGTGGTCTCGCCGGCGCCCAGCGACAGGGACAGGTTCGGCGCCATGTCCTCGGCCACGCCCATCCGTTCGGCCAACTCCACAACATTGTCCATGCCGACCGCCTGGGCCAGACGCACGGTCATCACATTGCGCGACAGCTCCAGACCCCGACGCAGGGTCTGCGGACCATAATACTGGCGGCTGTAGTTCTCTGGCGTCCAGCGCTGACCGTTCGCGCCGCCCGGGAACGATATGGGGGCGTCCAGCACCACGCTGACCGGCGTGAAATCACCCTCGAGCGCGGCGGCGTACACCACAGGCTTGAAGGCCGAACCGGGCTGGCGCTCCGCCTGGGTGGCGCGGTTGAAGCTGGACAAGGCATAGGAATAGCCGCCCACCATCGCCAGAACCCGCCCGGACTGCGGCTCGATGGCCACCAAGGCGCCGTTCACGTCAGGCACCTGTTTCAGGGAAAACTGGCCGCCGTCGGCCGGCTCCACGAAGATCAGGTCGCCGACCTCGAGCCCGTCGCCCGCCCGAGCCCAGGCCACGTCGGCGCTCAGCAGGGTTCCGGTTTCGTCGTCCTCGGCCGTCCGGATACGCACCGTATTGCCGCTGACGCTTTCCACCAGAGCGGCGCGCCATTCCCGGCGCTCCGGCGGCGCGGATTGCTCGGACGCCGCCTCGCGCCAGTCGTCGGACGGATCCACATTGCCCCAGGCCCCGCGCCAGCCGTGACGTCGGTCGTAATCCTCCAGCCCCTGCATCAGCGCGATGCGCGCGGCGGACTGCAGCGACGGATCCAGCGTGGTTCGCATGTAATAGCCGCCGGCGTTGATGTTCTCGCCGAACATGCCCAGAGCCCGGCGGCGCGCCTCTTCCACGAAGAAGTCGGCGTCCCGATACTGAGCCCGGCGCGGCGCGTCCTGGGTCGTCAGCGGACGGGCCCGGGCGGCCTCGTAGGCTTCCTCGGTAATGAAGCGGTTGGAGCGCATGGCGCCCAGCACCCAGTTGCGGCGGTCCAGCGCGGCCTCGGGCCGGCGGATGGGGTGATAATTGTTCGGCCCCTTGGGCAAGGCCGCCAGGAACGCGGCTTCATCGACCGTCAGCTGGTCCAGCGACTTGCCGAAATAGTTGAAGGCGGCCGAGGCCACGCCATAGGACCGATAGCCTAGGAAAATCTCGTTCAGATACAGTTCGAGAATTTGCTCCTTGGACAGCGTCGCCTCGAGGCGGCTGGCCAGAATCGCCTCGCGCAGCTTGCGGCCGATAGTGCTCTCGTTGGTCAGCAGGACGTTCTTGGCCACCTGCTGGGTGATGGTGGAGCCACCCTCCAGCCGGCGCCCCTGCGCGGCGTTCAGCACGTTCTTGAACATGGCGCGGCTGACGCCGCCCACATCGATGCCGCCGTGCTGGAAGAAGTTGGAGTCCTCGGCCGCCAAAAACGCCTGCACCACATGGGCCGGGATCTGGTCGTAGGTCACATAGATGCGGCGTTCCTGCGAGAACTCGCCGATCAGGGTGCCGTCGCCCGCATAGACGCGCGTGGCCGTGGGCGGACGGTATTCCGCCAGCTCGCCCGCGTCGGGCAGGTCATGAAACAGCCAGGCCGCATAGATGGCCAGCAGCACCCCCGCCAGGGCGATGGCGCCCAGCAGGCCGATGCCGGCCAGAACGAACCAGCGTTCGCCGATCGTCTTCACGCGGAACTCCGAAAAACGCCCCATGCGGCCGGTATTAGCCCGCGTCCGCCGAGGGCGCCAGTGGGCAGCTGGAGGATCGCCGCTCATGTGGCCGCGAACACGTTTGCGTCATGCCGCCCCCCTCGTGACGGCTTCGGCGTTATGCTCGGTGACGTTGTATGCCGGGACAGGAGGATCGAATGACAGAACCGACCACGGTGGAGGGTATACTGATCGTGGGGCAACGCCGCCCGCCCGGCAGCACGGGTCCATTCGGCGGAGGCGGCGGAGGCCTCGGTGAGGGGGGGATGAACAGCAGGAAGTTCCCGAAGACCCGGACGCCGCCGGCAGCCCCAACGATCCCTGCATAGCCCCGGAAACGCGCCTGGAATGGAACGCCGATGCGGCTGCGGCGGAGGCCTTATCCGAATTCTATGCAAAAGCCGAAGAACTGCAGGATGATGGGCTCTATGAACGAGAGTTCGGAGCAATGGTTTATGGCGATGAGTTTGGTAACGTGTGGCTCGGCCCTATTACACCCGGCCCGAAAATGGCTGGCACTGTCGTTATTGATGATACGGTGATCACGCCCGGCACACTTTTAGGATTCATACATACTCACCCCTCCCCACAAACTGAGCCATCTGCGGGAGATTGGAATTTATTTAATCAGTATTACGAGTACGTGGGAGGCGAATCTGGACGCGGAAATTTGCTGAGAATGTACGTGGTTTCTCGCGACAATTCTGAAGAACCAAACTCACTTTTCCGAATTCGGATTTACACCAACGATTCGGATCAAAGCAGCGACAGCCCCGGACCAGAAGTCAATCCGGAGGGTCAGCCATGTCCGTAGTCTTCGCTCGCTTGTATAGTCTGATTCTCGCTGTATCACTCATCGCCACCGCAAACATTTCTCTCGCAGAAGATAATGTTGATTTTCTAGAGAGATTGAAGATGCTGAGAATTCAAAATGAAAATCCACAGGCAATCGCGATTATCGAAAGAGATATTGACGAAGAAGCCGCAGGATATTCATTTTATCAGCTCTCTCGCACGGGAGATGGTCAGACAAATTGGATCGTTCGTCGAGAATTTCTGCTTGGGCGGTCTGAAAACGCGATTTCTTGGGCAGACATGTCCGAGTGTCCGCAGGTTTTCGGATTGATCGACTGGATGGAGAGAATCCAAATTCCCAGCATCAGGTTTTCCCGATTTCAACCGGTCGCACCACAGGGGGCAAACCTAACTCCACCTATCCCTGCCTTGCATCGAGATCTGATCGTTCTGTGGGGGCGCAGCCGTCAAGGCGACCACGAGTACGTGGAGGTCACGATAGAAAGCCGTGGAGGAGTCCTCGCAAATTGGTCGGAAGCCTTGGTCAATGACTTGGCCCCTTGCTGGAAACCCGTCCCTTCGAACTGACCTTGCTAGCGTCCGCCGCCTGCCTGGCCGGCGCCCGCGACCATCACGCTCTCGTCCGGCTGGTCAAAATAGCGGTCGATGCCCTGGGCCACGGCGCGCATCAGCCGTCGGCGGCCGCTTTCGTCGGTCAGAAGCTGTTCGTCGTCCGGATTGGTCATGAAGCCCATCTCCAGCAACAGGGCCGGAACGTCGGGCGCCAGCAGCACCTCGAAATTGGCGTCCCGATGGCTGCGGCCCAGCATGGGGTGGCCCGATCCTTCCAGATGGGTCAACAGAATGCGCGCGGCATGGGCCGAGCGGTTCTGGGTGGCCCGCTGGGTCATGTCCAGAAGGATGCGGTCAACGGAAGGGTCACGCCCCGGCAGTTGCAGGTCGGCGTGCCAGTCCTGACGGCCCGTGGCCACGCGAATCGCCCGCGCCGAGCCCTGCTCCGACAGAGTGTAGACGCTGGCGCCGCGGGTGGTGTTGTCGTTGCCCGCGTCGGCGTGCAGCGAAATGAACAGATCGGCGTCGGCCTCGCGCGCGATGGCAACCCGGCGCGACCGGGTGACATAGACGTCGGAGGTGCGGGTCAGCATGACGCGATAGCCGCCGATGCGCTCAAGCTCATCTTTGAGGGTCAGGGCCGCCTGCAGGGTCACGGCGCTTTCGTTCACGCGCCCGCCCAGGGTTCCGGGATCGTGCCCGCCGTGGCCGGCGTCGATGACAATCAGCGGGGGCCGGGTCCGCGCCTGGGCCGACGCGGTGTAGCGGGGCGGATTGCGGTCGGGCCGGGCGGCGATCACGGCGTCGGTGGCCTTCAGGTCCACCACATAGCGATAGTGGTTCACCCCGTCGCCGGGTGGCAGCAGGAAGCGGCGCTCCACCTCCGCCCCGCCCGCCAGATCCAGCGTCAGTTCGGCCCCGCCGCCCGCGCCGCGCATGGCGTAGCCGCGCACCAGACCCAGGCCGCGCCCTTCCACGCCGCGACCGGCCGACACGCCGGACAGGCTCAGGACGACGCGGCCGCCCTCCCCCGCCTCGACCAGATTGCCACTGGCGGTGCGCTCCATATCGATGACGATGCGGGTCCGGTCGGCGTCGCCGCCGAAGCGCACGCGCAGCACATCGCCCTGGGCCCCGGTGGCGAAACCCGTGTTCGCCGCCAGGACGGCGACGGAAAACACGATCAGCGCAGCCAGGATCAACAGGCCGCGCCGAACGCCGCCTCCTTGCCCCGCAAAGCTTTCAACCATTCGCGACATGCGCGATGCACCCACCGGAAACAGAACCTTTGGCCCGATCATGCCACATCGTGGTGTGCAACGGGTTAAGGCGGACGCCGCTTTCCATTCGGCTCGCGCATCACTATGCTATGCACAGGTCGTCCGCCGCGAAGGTGTGCGGACGGTCCTTTTCCGCCTTATCCGACGGGTTTTCCGGACCATCCGGCCGACTCGCTCACCTGAGGCCGCAAGCGCCGCGTGCGCACCGGTCTTGGAGCAACGATAATAATCATGGGCCTGACGCCTTCCGTCTCCCCGCAGCCTGACGACGCAGCCGGCGCCCCTCGCGCCCGCGTCCGCTCGGCCTATGGATCGACGCGGGCCATGCCCCTCATGTCATACCGGCGAGCCGCTCGCGCCTTCCTCATGGAAGGCCGGGGACCGGCGCGCCCTGGAGATACCCTTAATGTCGAAGACAATGCTGATCGATGCGGCGCACGCGGAAGAAACGCGCGTCGCTATCGTGGACGGCCGCCAGGTCGAGGAATTTGATTTTGAATCCAAGGCGCGGCGACAGCTGCGCGGCAACATCTATCTGGCCAAGGTCACCCGCGTAGAGCCCAGCCTGCAGGCGGCCTTCGTGGAATACGGCGGCAATCGCCACGGCTTTCTGGCCTTCAACGAAATTCACCCGGACTACTATCAGATCCCGGTCGCCGACCGCGAAGCCATCATGGCCGAGACGGACGACGACGGCGACGAGCATCTGGAGCGTGAAAGCGCAGACGACGAGTCCGAGGGCGGTCCGGCCGAGGAAGAACGCCTGAAGCGTCGCCTGATGCGGCGCTACAAGATCCAGGATGTCATCAAGCGCCGCCAGATCCTGCTGGTGCAGGTCGTCAAGGACGAGCGCGGCGCCAAGGGCGCGGCCCTGACCACCTGGCTGTCGCTGGCGGGCCGCTACTGCGTGCTGATGCCCAACACCGGCAAGGGCGGCGGCATCTCCCGCAAGATCACCCAGGCCACGGACCGCAAGCGCCTGAAAGCGGCGGCGGCGGCCCTGGAAGTGCCCAAGGGCATGGGCCTGATCATCCGCACGGCCGGCGCCAAGCGCACCAAGGCCGAGATCAAGCGCGACTACGAGTATCTGCTGCGCCTGTGGGAGACGATTCGCGAGACGACCCTGAGCTCCAACGCCCCCTCGCTGATCTACGAGGAAGAGAACCTTGTCCGCCGCGCGGTGCGCGACATGTTCGACAAGGATTTCGACGGCATCCAGGTGGAGGGCGAGGAGGGCTGGCGCGAGGCGCGGGACTTCATGCGCGTGCTGATGCCCTCCCAGGCCAAGAAGGTGCACCTGTACAAGGGTTCCAAGCCCCTGTTCGCCGCCCAGGGCATCGAGGACATCCTGCACCAGATCCACCAGCCGGTGGTGCCCCTGAAGTCCGGCGGCTATCTGGTGATCAACCAGACCGAGGCCCTGGTGGCCATCGACGTCAACTCGGGGCGCGCCACCAAGGAGCGCAACGTCGAGCAGACGGCCTACAAGACCAATATGGAAGCGGCCGTGGAGGCCGCCCGCCAGCTGCGCCTGCGCGACCTGGCCGGCCTGGTGGTCATCGACTTCATCGACATGGATGAGTCCAAGAACAACCGCGCCGTGGAAAAGGCGCTCAAGGACGCCCTGGCCGCCGACCGCGCCCGCATCCAGATGGGCAAGATTTCGGTCTTCGGCCTGATGGAGATCAGCCGCCAGCGTCGCCGCATCGGCGTGCTGGAAGGCGCCACCGAGGTGTGCCCTCACTGTCAGGGCGCCGGCCGCATCCGCTCGGTGGAATCGGCGGCGCTGATGGCGCTGCGTCTGGTGGACATCGAAGCGGGCAAGGGCGGCGCCGGATCCATCAACCTGCGTCTGTGCACGGCTGTGGCCCTGTACGTCCTGAACCACAAGCGCGCCTATCTGAGCCGTCTGGAGCAGCAGCGCGGCCTGTTCGTCAATGTGATCGTGGACGACAGCCTGGCCCAGAACGAGCACGTCATCGAACGCACCGAAACCAATGAGGACTTCGAGGCGCCTTATCAGGACACCGCCCCCGCTCCCGCCGATGATTTCGATGATCTGGCGGTCGAGGACGACGGCGATGAGGACGAATTCGAGGACGAGGAGTCCGACGAGGACGACGACTCTGATCGTGACGGCGGCCAGCGCAGCGAGGCGCGCGACGGCAATGACGACAGCGGCGAAGGCCGGGGCCGTCGCCGGCGCCGTCGTCGGCGCGGCGGACGTGGCGGCGAGGACGACGAGTCCGGCTCCGCTCCGGCGCGCGAAGGCGAGACCTTCGAGGCCGCCAGCAATGACGACGAAGGCGGCCGTCGCCGTCGCCGTGGACGTCGTGGCGGTCGGCGGTCGCGCGAAGAAGGCGATCGCGATTCCTACACCTGGGTGCGCGGCCGCACGCCGTCGGTCCAGGATCCTTACGTCTGGTTCAATCCGCTGGACCTGATGGAGGGCGGACGTCCCGAACGCGCCGAACGGCCCGAGCGTGAAGAGCGTGAGGAGCGGACCGAAAAGCCCAAGCAGCCGCGCCGCAGCCGTCATGAGGCCGCCAAGGCCCGCGCTGCGTCCGAAGGCATGACGCCTGAAGAGGCGAAACCCCAGGTGGAGCCGGACGCCGTGTCCGCCCCGGTCGCGGACGCCGTCGAAGCGCCCAAGCGCCGGCGCGTCCGCCGCAAGCCGGCCGCCGACGTGGCTGGCGAGACGCCGGAGACCCCAACGGTCGATACCCCCGTTGCGGACGAGGCCCTCGTGCAGGCGACGCAGCCTGAGCCGGAGCCCGCCGCACCCCAGGCCGCGCCTGCGCCGGAACCGACGCCCGAGCCCGTGGTTGCGCAACCGGCCTCTCAGCCGGAGCCGGAAGCCAAAGTCGACGTCGCCGCGTTGATCGAGGCGGATGACGCCCAGATTTCGGCGCCGCCGACCAAACCCAAGCGCGGGTGGTGGCGCCGATGAGCCGGGATCGCTAGATTGGGTTGAACGCGGGGGCGTAGTCGAGGAGTTCGCACATGGCCTGGCCTCGTCGTCTCTTGTCCGGCGTCGCAGCTGCAGTGGCGGTCACCGCCGGACTGGGCGCCGCCGATTCCGCCTCCGCCCAGTCGATCATTCGGGATACCGAGGTCGAGGCCATCATCCGTGAATGGTCTGATCCGGTGCTGGACTCCATGGGTCTGGAGCCGGACGACGTCACCATCCTGCTGATCAACGACCCGACGCTGAACGCCTTCGCCACGCGCGGACAGATCATGGGCTTTCACACCGGCCTGATCCTGGAGACGGACACTCCGGGGCAGCTGCTCGGCGTGATCGCCCACGAGGCGGGCCACATCAAGAACCGCCATACCCTGCGGGACGGCGCCTCGGATGCGGGCATGCAGCCGTTCCTGGTGTCCATGGCCCTTGGGGCCCTGGCCATCGCCGCCGGCGCGCCAGATGCCGGCGCGGCCCTGCTGGGCAGCTCAGGCTATTTCGGCACCATCGGGGCCCTGCAGTACATGCAGAGCCAGGAGGGCGAAGCGGATCTGACCGGCGCCCAGGCCCTGGATCGCGCGGGACTGTCTGCGCGCGGCCTGGTTGAGTTCTTCGAGGAGTTCCGGGCGCAGGAAGTGTTCTCCGACGCCCGTCGCTATCCCTATTTCCGCAGTCACCCTCTGTCATCGCGGCGGATCGAGAACCTGCGGCGGCCGGTTGAGAACCTGCCCAACTATAACGCAGCGGAGCCGGCGCAGTGGGCTGACCAGCACGCGCTCATGCTGGCGAAGATCGAGGCGTTCCTGAACCCGCCGGCGCAGACGTTCCGCAAGTACCGCGAAAGCGACACCTCCCTGCCCGCGCGCTACGCCCGTGCGATCGCCTGGTATCGCCAGGGGGAAACCGCACGTGCGGTCGAGGCGGTGGACGCCCTGATCGCGGAGGACCCTGAGAACCCCTACTACTGGGAACTGAAGGGCCAGATCCTGTTCGAGGCCGGGTCGCCTGCGGACGCGGCCCCCGCACACGAGCGCGCAGTTCAGCTCATGCCTGAAGATGCGCCCCTTCTGCGAATCAATCTGGCCCACGCCCTCATTGAGACCAATGATGAGACGGTGCTCGACCGGGCCATCACCGAATTGCGCCGCGCCACCATCGATGAGCCCAACAATCCCATGGCCTGGCGCCTGATGTCCCAGGCCTATGCGAGCCTCGGCCTCGAGGGCGAAGCGCGGCTGGCCTCGGCGGAGTATCACTTCTCGGTAGGCCAGCAGCGTCAGGCGACACAGTTCGCCCTGCGGGCCAGGGACATGCTGGAACCCGGCACGATCGAATGGCGACGGGCCGTGGACATCGTCCTCGCCTCCGGGGCCACGCCCGAGGATCTGCAGGATCTGGATCGGCGTCAGGAAGAACGGCCACGGTCCCTGCGTGAAGAGGTGACGTCCCGTCGCCTGTCGCACGCCCCGGCGCATCAGCACTGAGTCTTCAGGAGTTTCCATGACCGACGACGCCGACCGCCCGGCCGGGCGCCCTTCTGACCGTTCCGGCGGCTGGCTCCGCGATCCGCGACTGGGCGCCGTGGCTCTGGGCGTGTCGGTGGTCGCGCTGGGCGTCTCGGCCCTGCCCTTCCTGACCGGCGGCGACTTCGACGGCCGTGTGCGCGCCTATCTGCTGAACAACCCCGAGGTTCTGGAAGAGATGCTGCAGGCCCGGCAGGTCCAGCAGCAGGCGGCGGGCAATGAGGCGATCAATGCGGCCATCACCGCCGATCCCTCCCTGATCGCCCATGATCCTCGCGATCCTGCGGTGGGGCCGGCCCCGGAGCAGGCCACCGCGACGGTGATCGAGTTCTTCGACTACCGCTGCCCGGGCTGCAAGTCCGTGTCGCCGGGCCTTCTGGAGCTGATCCAGTCCAATCCCGACGTTCGCTTCGTCTTCAAGGAGTGGCCGATCCTGGACCGAGGCGACGACGCCACGTCCAACTACGCTGCTCGCGCCGCGCTGGCGGCCCATGCGCAGGGCCGCTACCTGGAGGTCCACCAAGCCCTGATGGCCGAACCGGCGCTGGACGTGGAGGCCGTGGACCGGGTTCTGCAGGAAGCCGGTCTGGACATGGCCGCCGCCCGCGTCTTCATCCAGTCGGACGAGGCCCAGTCCCACGTGGCGCAGATCTATGAGACGGCGCGGCGTATGAACCTGCAGGGCACCCCGACCTTCATCGTCAACGGACGCGCCACCGACGGTATCGATCCGCGCGTCGTGGCGGCGGCCATAGCCCAGGCGCGTGATTCCGCTCGTCCGGGGCCGGCGCCCGGCTCGTCAGCCGGCGCGGACACGGCAGCATCCGCCCCATAGGGGCTGAGGTGGTTCCGGAATCAATGAAGCCCGCGACCATCTGATCGCGGGCTTCATTTCTTTGGGCTGATTGGCGACGCCTTAGTGCGACACGTTGCGCCAGATGCGGCGGTAGCTGGCGTAGGTGATGCCGGCGAACAGCAGCAGATAGATGAACACGGCCATGCCGGTGCGCTTGCGCTCTACTGCCCGCGGGTCGGAGGCCCAGGCGATGAAGGCGGCCACGTCGCGCGACATCTGATCGACCGTCGCCTCGGTGCCGTCGTCATAGGTCACCTGACCGGCCCGCAGAGGCGCCGGCATGGCGATGAAGCCGCCGTAGGGCACATGGTCCGGGTCGCCTTCCCAGAAGGGGGTCATGTCGCCGGCCATATAGGGATTGTAGTACTGGCCCGAGGCGATGCGCAGGCCCTCGGGAGCCTCTTCATAGCCCGACAGCAGCGAGTAGATGTAGTTGGCGCCGTCGTGACGGGCCTTGGCCATCACCGACAGGTCGGGCGGGAAGGCGCCGCCGTTGGCCGCAGCGGCGGCCGTGGCGTTCGGATAGGGGTTCGGGAAGCCGTCGGCGGGCGTGCCCGGGCGCAGAATCGCCTCGCCGGTCTCGGAATCGATGTCGGCGATCTCGAACTCGGCGGCCAGGGCGCGCACGAAACGGTTGTTGTTGGGATTGCTCTCGTGCGGATCCCAGAACGGCCCGCCCTCTTCACCCAGATTGCGGAAAGACAGCAGGTCCATGCCGTGACAGGCGGCGCAGACCTCGCGGTAGACCTTGTAGCCCCGCTGCAGCTGACCCTGGTCGAAGGTGCCGAACGGACCCTCGAAGCTGAAATTACCCGAGCGCGGGTGCTTGGCCTCACCGGCCGCCAGCACGGGCGAAGCGGCGGTCATGCCCAGGGCGGCGACGACGGCGGCGACAGCGGCCTTCACGGCCATGCGGGGGGCTTTGGCGACAGGACGCGTCATCGCGCTCAACCCTTCTTCTCGGTGTGGGCCTCGACGGGCGAGGACAGGACGGGTTCGGAAATGGATTCCGGGATGGGCAGCGGCTTCTCCCTCAGACCCACCAGCGGCATGATCACCAGGAAGAAGGCAAAGTAGAACAGGGTCGACAGTCGGCCCAGCCACAGGAAGCTGTTCAGATCGCCATCCACCAGGGTGAAGGTCGAGAACCCCGGGATCACGTGGGCGTCCGGCAGCTCGGCGCCGCACCAGCCCAGGATGAACATGTTCACGATGAACAGCACGAAGAAGATCTTCATGACCGGGCGATAGCGCATCGAGCGGACTCGCGACGTGTCCAGCCAGGGCAGAACGAACAGCACCGCGATGGCGCCGAACATGGCCACAACGCCACCGAACTTGTCGGGAATGGCGCGCAGCACCGCGTAGAACGGCAGCAGGTACCATTCCGGCACGATGTGCGCGGGCGTCACCAGCGGGTTGGCCGGGATGTAGTTGTCGGCGTGGCCCAGGGCGTTCGGGTTGAAGAACACGAAGTACGAGAACAGCAGCAGGAACAGGATGACCGCGAAACCGTCCTTGACCGTGTAGTACGGGTGGAAAGGCAGGGTGTCCTTGGCCTGACGGTCCTTGGGGATCAGGACCCCGACCGGATTGTTCTGGCCGGCGTGGTGCAGGGCCCACAGGTGCAGCACCACGCAACCGGCGATGACGAACGGCAGCAGATAGTGCAGCGAGAAGAAGCGGTTCAGGGTCGCGTTGTCGATGGCCGGACCGCCTTGCAGCCAGGTCAGGATCGGACCGCCGACGATCGGGATGGAGCCGATCAGATTGGTGATCACCACCGCGCCGTGGAAGGACATCTGGCCCCAGGGCAGCACATAGCCCAGGAACGCCGTGCCGATCAGCAGGAAGAAGATCAGGCAGCCGACGATCCAGATCATCTCGCGCGGCGCCTTGTACGAGCCGTAGTACAGCCCCCGAGCCATGTGGATGTAGGCGGCGATGAAGAACATCGAGGCGCCGTTGGCGTGGACATAGCGGACCAGCCAGCCCCCGTTCACGTCGCGCATGATGCGTTCAACCGACTGGAACGCCATTTCGGTGTTGGGCACATAGTGCATGGCCAGCACGATGCCGGTGACGATCTGTATGCCCAGGCACAGCATCAGAATGCCGCCGAAGGTCCACCAGTAATTCAGGTTCCTGGGGGTCGGCAGGCTCATGTAATCCGCGCCGAAACGGATGATCGGCAGGCGGCTGTCCATCCACCGCTCGAAAGCGGTCTTGGGGACGTAGGTGGATTCGTGGTCGCTCATGATCTCTCTTACGTCCGCGCTCAGCCGATCCGGATCCGGGTGTCGCTCAGATACTCATACTCCGGCACCACCAGGTTGGTGGGCGCCGGGCCTTTGCGGATACGGCCCGAGGTATCGTAGTGCGAGCCGTGGCAGGGGCAGAACCAGCCGCCGAAGTCGCCGGTGCCGAAGGTCGGCACGCAACCCAGGTGCGTACAGGAGCCCACGAGCACAAGATACTGCTCATGCCCCTCGATCACGCGGTCCGTGTCGGCCTGCGGGTCCTTCAGGGCGTTCATGGGGGTTTCGCGGGCGGCCTCGACCTCGGCCGGGGTGCGGTAACGCACGAACACCGGCTTGCCCTGCCACTTGACCACCACCTGCTGGCCTTCCTGAACCTTGGTCAGGTCGAACTCGATGGACGCCAGGGCCAGGGTGTCGGCCGCCGGGTTCATCTGGTTGATCAGCGGCCAGACCGCAGCCACGCCGGCGCCGGCCGCAGCGGCCCCCGCGGCGATGTGAATGAAATCACGACGAGTGGCGTCTTGCCCTTCGCCTTCAGGATGCACGACCGATTCGGCCAATGTCTCACCTCTGCAGAACCCAGCGCCGATCCGGAACAGAACGACGCAGTGGTGCGTAAACCCTGCGGGACCGTTCAGTCCATGCCTCGGCCCCGGTTTGCGGCGGTTCGCCGCAAGTCGCTGACGCTTCATGAGAAACGTTCGCAATTAAGGCCGCGACAAGGCCCCGCCCCGCGCGTATGAGGGCCTTAGAATGCGTCTCGCCCTTTTTCAACCTGACATTCCCCAGAACGTGGGGGCCTGCATCCGATTGTCGGCCTGTTTCGGGGTTCCGCTGGACGTGATCCGGCCAACCGGCTTCGCTCTGGACGACCGGTCCATGAAGCGCGCGGCCCTGGATTACGGTCCCCTGTCCCACATGACCGTGCATGACGACTGGGACGCCTATGGCGACGCCGGCCAGCCGGGGCGACTGATTCTGTTCACGACGAAGGCGGCCCAGGTCATGAGCGACTTCGCTTTTCGTCCGGACGACCGCCTGCTGTTCGGGCGCGAGACCGCCGGGGCGCCCGATTTCGTGCATGAAGCGGCCGATGCACGGCTGTTCATTCCGATTCGCCCCGAAGCCCGTTCCCTGAACCTGGCGACCTCGGCGGCGATCGCTCTGTTCGAGGCGCTGAGGCAGACGAGCGGATTGCCGGTCTAAAGGCCGAAGCGCTGTTCGAAGCGGCCGAGGGCGGCGGCGGGGAGTTTGACCACCAGGTGGACGCGGCCCTCGGCGTCGGTGTCTCGGAAGGTGACGCGGCCGTGTTCGTACAGCCAGGCCAGGGCCTCGCCCTGTTCGGGGGCCAGGGTCAGGCGGGTTTCCGGCTCGTCGTCGATCTGGGCGGCGATGGCCTCGCGAAGGGACTCGATCCCCTCCCCCGTCCAGGCGGACACGGCGACGGCCTTGCCTTCATGAAGCTGGCGGGCGGCCTGCCCCAGCACGGCCTCGCGGTCCTCATCGGACAAAAGATCGATCTTGTTCCAGACCTCCAGCACCCGGCGGGAGCGGCCCTCGGGCACGGGGATCTGCTCCAGCACCTGCTCCACGTCCCGGCGCTGGGCCTCGGTGTCGGTGCTGGCGATGTCGCGCACGTGCAGGATCAGGTCTGCCTCGCCCACCTCCTCCAGCGTGGCCCGGAAGGCGGCCACCAGCTCGTGGGGCAGGTCCGAGATGAAGCCCACCGTGTCGGCGATGATGGCCGGACGGCCCTGGGGCAGGCGGATGGTGCGCTGGGTGGTGTCCAGAGTGGCGAACAGCAGGTCCTTTGCCAGGACCTCGGAACCCGTCAGCCTGTTGAACAGCGTCGACTTGCCCGCATTGGTGTAGCCCACCAGCGCCACGGACGGGAACGGGACGCGCTTTCTGGCCTTGCGGTGCAGGGCGCGGGTGCGGCGCACCTCCTCCAGTTCGGCCTTCAGCTTGTCCATGCGGTCCGCGATCATGCGCCGGTCCAGCTCGATCTGGGTTTCGCCGGGGCCGCCGGTGGAGCCTGTGCCGCCGCGCTGACGCTCCAGGTGGGTCCAGGTGCGCACCAGCCGCGAGCGCTCGTAGTCCAGACGCGCCAACTCCACCTGCAGCCGCCCCTCGGCGGTGCGGGCCCGGCGGCCGAAGATTTCGAGGATCAGGCCCGAGCGGTCGATGACCTTGACCTCCCACGCCTTCTCCAGATTGCGCTGCTGCACCGGGGTCAGGGCGTCGTCGATGACCACCACATTGGCCTCGGCGGCGCGGATCAGGGCGGCGATCTCGTCCACCTTGCCCATGCCGAACAGGGTGGCGGGCACGACCCGGCGCACGCGGGCCACCTCCGCGGCACGCACGTCAAGGTCCAGGGCGGCCGACAGACCCACGGCCTCTTCCAGCCGCTGCTCGGCAAGGCGCGCCGAGGCGCCGCGACCGTCAGGGTGAATGACGATCGCGCGCTGAACCTCGGGGGCGTGGTCGATGAATTTGGAGGTCAATCAGTCCTCATCCGCCTCGGGCTCGTACAACTGCACGGGCGCCGACGGCATGATGGTCGAGATGGCGTGCTTGTAGACCAGCTGGGACTGGCCGTCGCGACGCAGAAGCACACAGAAGTTGTCGAACCAGGTGACGATGCCCTGCAGCTTCACGCCGTTCACCAGAAAGATCGTCAGCGGGGTCTTGGTCTTGCGAACGCTGTTCAGGAAGGCGTCCTGTAGGTTCTGTCTCTTGTCTTGCGACATGGCAGGTTTGTCCTGTCTTCGTTGTTGATCACCGCGGCCGGGGAGGCGGCCGGAGACGACGGATGCGCCGTCCACCGAACCCTAGCCCGCGTGCAGGCGCGACGGCAACGATCTAGATCGCCTCGTCGCGGGTCTTGTCCAGATAGAGATCGCGTAGGCGTTTCGCCAGTGGCCCGGGCTTTCCATCGCCGATCTTCGCCCCGTCGATGCCCACCACCGGCAGCACGAAGGCGGAGGCGGAGGTGACGAAGGCCTCGCGCGCCTGTTTGGCGTCCTCAACGCTGAAGGGCCGCTCGTCGATGGTCAGGCCCTCGTCCTTGACGATCTCCATCAGGGTCTGGCGTGTGATCCCGCGAAGGATGTTGGCCTGGATGTCGCGGGTCCTGAGCGCGCCGTCCTTGTCCACAATCCAGGCGTTGTTGGACGTGCCCTCGGTGACCAGCCCCATCTCGTCCACCAGCCAGGCGTCGCCGGCGCCGGCGTCCAGCGCCGCCTGTTTGGCCAGCACGTTGGGCAGCAGGCCCACCGTCTTGATGTCGCAGCGGCCCCAGCGGTTGTCCGGCTGGGTCAGGACCGTGATGCCTTTGGCGGCCTTGGCGTCAAGCGCATCGAAGTTCATGGACTTGGCGGTGACCACGACGCTGGGCGGCGTGCCCGGCGGCGGGAACGGATGATCGCGGCGCGCCGTGCCGCGGGTGACCTGCAGATAGACGATGCCGTCCCGCACCCGGTTGCGGCGCACGGTCTCGCGCAGCACGCGGGTCAGGGCCTCGCGGCTCATCGGGGGATCGATGCGGAGTTCGCCGAGGCTACGGAACAGGCGGGTCATGTGGCCATCGAAATCGGCCAGGCGACCGTCCGCCACGGACCAGACCTCATAGACGCCGTCGGCGAACTGGAAGCCCCGGTCCTCCACATGGACCACCGCCTGGCCGTGGGGCCGATAGACGCCGTTGACGTAAGCGACCCTGGACATCAGTCCCCGTTCCCTTCCTCGTCCTCGCCGCCGCCGCGAACGGGCGCCACGCCCAGCGATTTCAGCTTTCTGTGCAGCGCCGATCTTTCCATGCCGATGAAGGCGGCGGTGCGCGAGATATTTCCGCCGAACCGCATGATCTGCGCGGTCAGATACTCCCGCTCGAACACCTCCCTAGCCTCACGCAGCGGCAGGGCGATGACCCGCTCGGCGCCCAGGGATGAAGCCCCTCCGGTGCTGGACACCTCCTGCGGCAGCATATCGGCGGTGATGGGCTCGGACGCGTCGCCGGTGGCCAGGATCAGCAGGCGCTCTACGTTGTTGCGCAACTGGCGCACGTTTCCGGGCCAGTCGTGGACCTGCAGCACCGCCAGGGCGTCGTCGCTGAGGATGCGGCGCGGCAGCCCCTGGGACTCGCACAGGGTGTCAATGAAGTAGTTGACCAATTCGCCGATGTCGTCCCGGCGCTCGGACAGGGGCGGCACCCGGATCGGCACCACATTCAGGCGGTGGAACAGGTCCTCACGGAAACGACCTTCGGCAATCTCGTGGCGCAGGTCGCGCGAGGTGGAGGTGATGACGCGCACATCCACCTGAACGTCAGTGTCCCCACCCACGCGGCGGAAACGCTGCTCGACCAGAACACGCAGGATGCGGCTCTGGCTCTCGCGGGGCATGTCGCCCACTTCGTCCAGATACAGGGTGCCGTTGTGGGCGCGCTCGAACACGCCGATCTTGGAGGGCCGACCACCCTCGCCTTCCTCGCCGAACAATTCCACGTCCAGCCGCTCGGGCGTCATGCCCGCAGCCGAGATGGCGACGAACTCGGAGCGGGCGCGGGGACTGCCATCGTGAATCTGGCGGGCCACCAGTTCCTTGCCCGATCCGGGCGGTCCAGCCACCAGGACGCGGCTGTTGGCCGGCGCCACCTTCGAGATGGTCGAGCGCAATTGCTGCGCCGCATTTGACGATCCGATCAAACCGGTCGGCACGAAGGCCTTGGCCCGCAGGCGCCGGTTCTCGCGCTTGAGGGTCGAGGCCTCCAGCGCCCGTTCCACCACAAGGATCAGGCGATCGGACTTGAACGGCTTCTCGAGGAAATCATAGGCGCCGCGCTTCAGCGCGCTGACGGCGGTCTCGATGTTTCCGTGGCCGGAGATCATGACCACCGGCAGGTCGCCGTCCAGCTGCATGACCAGGTCCAGCAGCTCCAGCCCGTCCATGCCGCCGCCCTGCATCCAGATGTCCAGCACCAGCAGGGACGGCTTGCGCGCCCGGATGGCAGCCAACGCCTCCTCGGAGTTGGACGCGGTGCGCACCGCGTGGCCCTCGTCCTCAAGAAGGCCGGAAACCAGATCGCGGATATCCGCCTCGTCATCGACGACCAGGACGTCGGCGCCGCCAGGGGTGACTCGCATATCGCCTCGCTATCGCTCCGGCGCCGGCTGCCCGGCGCCTGATGAATTGGAAATCTGAAGGGGAATGATCATGCAGAAGCGCGCGCCCTTGAGCCGCTGGGCGTCGGCCAGCTTCAAGTCGCCGCCGTGGTCCTCGCAGATGCGCTTGACGATGGCCAGACCCAGACCCGTCCCCTTTTCGCGGGTGGTGACATAGGGTTCGATCAGCCGGTCACGATCCTTTTCCGGTAGCCCCACGCCGTCGTCCTCAATGATGAAGGTGGCCTTGCCGTCCTCGATCTCGAGCGCCGCCGAGACCCCGCCGGCTGCCTTGCGGCCCTGCGCCCTCGCGGCCAAGACCGCCTCGCCTGCGTTCTTGAGCAGGTTGGTCAGCGCCTGGGCCACCATGCGGCCGTCGCAGTGCACGATCGCGTCGGGAGTCGGCTCGATCAGATCGAAAACGATCTCGGGATCGGCGACCCGGCGAGCGAAGACGGCTTCGCGCAACAGCTCGGCGGCGTCCTCGGGCGCGAACCGGGGGGCGGGCATGCGGGCGAAAGAGGAGAATTCGTCCACCATGCGGCCGATGTCGCCCACCTGCCGGATGATGGTTTCGGTGCATCGGTCGAAGGTGTCCACGTCATCGGCCACCTGGGACCGGTATTTGCGCCGAAGACGCTCGGCCGAGAGCTGAATGGGCGTCAGCGGGTTCTTGATCTCGTGGGCGATACGGCGGGCCACGTCCTTCCAGGCGGCGTTACGCTGGGCCGTGACCAGTCGGGTGATGTCATCGAAGGTCAGAACCATTTCGCCGCCAAGCCCGCCTTCGACGCGCACGCGCAGACGCAGGGTTTCGCTTTCACGCGTGACGTCGATCTCCTCATCCACGCGAGCCTCGCCCCGCGCGACCAGATCACCCAGTTCCGGCGCCACCTTCGCCAGCGCCTTGCCCAGCACCTTGGGCTCATCAATGGCCAGCAGTTGAAGGGCGCTGTCGTTGATGGCCGAGATGCGGCCCTTCCTGTCCAGACCGATGACCCCGGCGCTGACGCCGGACAGGACGGTTTCAATGAACAGGCTGCGAGCCTGCGCCTCCTCGCTGGCGGCCTTGAGGGCCGATTGCTGGGCCTGCAAATCTCCGGTCATGCGGTTAAAGGCGCGGCCAAGGACCGCGATTTCCTCCGGGTCGCCCGTGGAGTCCACCCTCGCGGACAGATCGCCCTCCGCGACCCTGTCCGCAGCCTGAACCAGGCGCGCCACCGGCCGCGAGATGGCGTTTGCAGCGGCCAGCCCGAGCCAAACCGCGCCCACGAGCACCAGCAGCGCCGTTTCCACATAGCTGAGCGCAAAGGCCGCCTGGATGCGGGCTCGGCTCTCTTCCGCCTCGCGATACGCTTCGATGGACTCGATTGAGGTGTTCATCTTGCCGATGAGGCCCGGCACCAGCGGGCGCACCATGTAAAGATAAGCGTCGCCATAGTCGGGCAACGGATAGAGGATGCGTATGGCGTCGGGATTCTGGGTGGCCTCCACCGCCGCCTCCTCGCCGGCGGCGGCTGTGCGCAGGGCCGAAGACGGCGGGCCCAGATAGGGCGGCGCGCCGGGCGTCTCGCCCCTGGCGAGCACCTCGCCCTCACCGTTCAGGATATAGATTGCCGGATAGCCGAAGAAACCCGCGATCTGGGTCAGGGCGCCGGAGAACTGGATGCGGTTGGGGAACACCTCTCGCACCTCGCCGCCCAGCTCATTCGAAATCGTGGCCAGGTCACGCTCCATGTCGGTCTGCACGTCCAGCACATAGGCCCGGCCGATATCGGCGCCGTTTCTGACCGCCGACTGAACATTGTCGCTGAACCACTGGTCCACGCCGCGGTTGACCAGAACCCCGAAGGCGATGGCGATGAGGATGGCCGGCACCACCGACACCAGGGAGAACAGGGTGACGAACCTCAGGTGCAGGCGCGCGCCCGCGTCGCTCACCCGCTCACGCAGAAGGTCCAGCACACGCAGACCCACCACCAGCGCGAGAAAGACGATCAGCACCAGATTGGCCAGAAGGATGAGCAGCACGGCCCGGCTGGCCGCCGCCTGCGCCCCGCCCTGGCCGCTGTCCACGCCTGGCGCGGCCGCCACCAGCCACACGCCCGCGCCGGTCACCACGGCAGCGACCGCATAGGCGATCCAGAAAAGCGAGCGTCCGCGGTTCTGCCCGGCGCGAGCCCACAGCTCGCGCAGGCGACCGCCGAGGGTGTCGGCCGGCTCTTCTCCGATGCGGCTATGTTCGGGCGCGCGGTCGGTCATGGCCCGAGGTTAGGCCGCGCTGTGGCGAGAACTCAACACAAATGTTGCGGAATTACGCCACTCTCTGGAGTCCTGGCGGCGCCCAAAGGTCCGAGAGCGCCGCCTCCACCGCCTCGGGGCTTTCCAGACGACACAGGCGCGCCTTGGCCTGGCGCCGCTCCAGCGGACAAGCCGGCCAGGGCGCCTGTTCGATGTACCAGCCCAGATGCTTGCGGAACATCTTCAGGCCCAGCCCCTCGCCGTAAAAAGCCAGGGTCTGGCGGAAATGGTCGAGCACGATGGCCAGACGGGCCTCCGCATCCGGCTCGGCCGCCGCCGGGTCGCCGTTCAGGGCCGCGTCCAGATGGGCCGCCAGCCAGGGGCGCCCATAGATGCCCCGCCCCAGCATGATTGCGTCGGCGCCGGACGCCGCCAGCGCCGCGCGGGCGTCGGCGGGGGTCAGGATGTCGCCATTGACGATGACCGGAATGGAGACCGCCGCCTTCACCTCGCCCACGGCGTCCCAATCGGCCTCTCCCGTATAAAATTGCTTGCGGGTGCGGCCGTGGACGGTGACGGCCTGCACCCCGAGCGCCTCGGCCCGGCGGGCCAGCTCGGGCGCGTTGCGGCTGGCGTCGTCCCAACCGAGACGCATCTTCACCGTCACGGGCCGCGACGTGGCCTTCACCACCGCCTGGATGATGGCGCAGGCCAGATCCAGATCGCGCATCAGGGCCGAGCCTGAGGCCACGCCCGTGACCTCCTTGGCCGGACAGCCGTAGTTCAGGTCGATGATGTCGGCGCCCGCGCGCTCGGCCATGGCGGCGCCCTCGGCCATCCTGCCCGGGTCGCGGCCCACCAGCTGGATCACCGTCAGGGGCAGGCCCTCCCCCACCGCGGCGCGGCGCACTACGTCGGGGCGGGCGCGGGCCAGCTCGGCGGCGGCGACCATCTCGGTGGCCACATAAGGCGCGCCCAGCGCCGAGGCCACGCGCCGGAACGGCAGGTCCGTGATGCCGGTCATGGGCGCGGTCAGCACCCGGCCGGGCACAGTGACGTCGCCGATCTGAAGCTTGCCCTTCATGTCGGTGATCTAGAGGCTCAGGCTCGCGCGGTCCATCAGGGCGCGGAAATCGGCCGGAAGCGGCGCCTCGACCGTGAGGGTTTCACCCTCCGGATGCGGGAAGGTCAGCCGGGCGGCATGCAGCATCAGGCGCGGGGCCGCCCCGCCGGAGAAGGTCAGGGGCCCGCCATAGCGTGCGTCGCCCACCAGCGGCCGCCCGATGTGCGCCATGTGCACCCGCAGTTGGTGCATGCGCCCGGTCATGGGCTCCAGCTCGATCAGGGCGCCCTGATCGTTGGCGGAGAGGGTGCGGTAGCGGGTGCGCGAGGGTTGGGCGCCGGGCGTCCCCTCCTCAACCACGCGCATGTGGCTTTCGCGGCCCACTTCCTGCCGCAGCAGGTGGGCGTCGATCTCGCCGCCGCGCGAGTCCGGCGCGGACTCGATCAGGGCCAGATAGGTCTTGCGGAACCGCTTGGCCTGCAGCGCCTTGCCCAGAAAGGCCGTGGCCGGCTTGGTCTTGCCCGCCAGAATGACGCCGGAGGTGTCCCGGTCCAGCCGGTGCACGAGATCGGGCCGCTTGCCGTTGGACCGGGCGAAGGCCCAAAGCAGGTCGTCGAGGGTATGCGCCTTGATGCGTCCGCCCTGGCTGGACAGGCCGGAAGGCTTGTCAAAGGCGATCACGTGCGCGTCCTCGTGGATGACCCACGAACGAACGGCGGCGATGTCCTGATCGGACAGGGTGACGGGCGGCTGGAAACTCAAATCACTCTGACCTGCGGCTCGGCATGACCCTTCTCCCGATGGGAGACGGGGGAACCCGCGCACGAGGACGCGAAGTGTCTTCGTGTTTGCGCGGGGGATGAGGGTCGGCTGTCTACACGGGATGCACCGGACCCTCACCCTGCGCGCGAAGGACGGATGCTGGCGCATCCGTGCGCGCAGCCCTCTCCCACCGGGAGAGGGACGGACCTACCGCAGAACGCCCTTCTTGCCCATGGTCCAGGCGTACCAGGCCAGGAAGGCGGCGATCACGACGATGACGAACGGCATCCAGCTCATCATCGCCATCTCGGGCGGCAACGGCGGCGGGTTGATGAATTTGCCGTAGATCAGGCTGACGACCGCGCCCAGCAGCGACAGGGCGAAGGCCGGAACAGCCAGCCTGTTGCGCAGCAGCAGCAGGATCGAACCGATCACCGCGCCCCAGACGCCCAGGATCCAGGGCCCCCACATCCACGTCGGCATGGCCAGATAGTAGTCGATCATGGCCTGCGAGAAGCCCATCTCGCGCATGTAGGCTTCGCCCCGCGTGGTGGTCATCACGAAGTCGAAAGCCCCGAAGCCGTTCCAGAGCAGCGAGACGATCCCCACCACCCACAGATGCCACGGGGTCTTACGAACGGGCGAGGCGCCCAGCGTTCCATCGGTCATCATTCCCTCCCACAAGAACTTCCGATGGGCGGACGCTACGCCGATTTCAGCAAACGGCAACGGTTATCAGTCGTCACTCTCGGGACGACCGCGCGCATGCTCGATCTCGCGGCGCAGAAAATGGTTCAGGGCCGTGCGCAGGGCAGCGATGGCCGCCAGTTGCCCAATCTCCGTCCAGGTCGGCGCCACGGCGGTCTTGAGGATGTCGGCGGCCAGCAGGAACTCCAGCCCCAGCACCAGCCAGCGGCCCAGCCGCAACCGGATCTCCTCCTTCTTGTGCAAGGCCGGATAGGTGCGCCCCTGCGGGTGCAGTTCGGCGTTGAAGGCGGCCACCACGCGGACCACAGCCTCCACCACGGCGGCGGCGATGATGACCACGGCCAGCAGTTCGACGCCGGTTGCCAGCCACAGGACGACGCTCTTGAGGCTTTCAGGCTCCATCCGGGCCTAACGTGTCCGGAGGAACGGGGTTCAGTGTTCCCAGCAGTAGCTCGCGCCGCTCAGGCCTTGAGCCGCCACGGCGGATCCACCCGGTTCTCGCCCGCGAAGTAAAGACACAGTCGGTTCCCGTCCGGATCGCGCAATCGGGCCTCGCGCCATAACCAGCGCTGATCGGCGGGATCACTATCGAACACCACGCTATCGGCTTTCAATCTCGCAGCTCGACTTTCCAGATCCTCACACTCGAAATAGATGAGCGTGCCGCCCGGCTTGATGGCGTCAGCCAGGTGCACCGAAAATGTCGCGCCGCCCGGACAGAGGAGGCGTGCGTAGTGATCCGTCGATACGATCAGCTCCAGGCCCAGGCGCTGATAGAAGGCCGCGGCGCGCGCGATGTCGGCGACCTCGACGGTGACCTGATTGAGATTCATTGGGCCTCACCTTCCCCTTTCACGCCGCCGCGCATCTGCGCCCACCGCTCCAGCCGCTCCCTGACCTTCGCCTCGTGGCCCTCGCCTTTCGGCTTGTAGAAGACGCGGCGCTCCATCTCGTCGGGGAAGTAGTTGGCGCCCGAGAACCCCTCCGGCGTGTCGGGGTCGTACTGGTAGCCCTTGCCGTAGCCGAGGTCCTTCATCAGCTTGGTGGGCGCGTTGCGGATGTGGGCGGGGGGCATGAGGCTGCCGGTTTCGCGGGCGGCTTTCGACGCGGCCTTGTAAGCCTCATAGACGCCGACCGACTTGGGCGCGGTGGCGAGATGGACCACCGCCTGGGCCAGGGCCAGTTCGCCTTCGGGGCTGCCGAGAAAATCGTAGGTGTCCTTGGCCGCATTGGCGACGAGGATCGACAGGGGGTCCGCCTCGCCGATGTCCTCCACCGCCATGCGCACGATCCGGCGGGCCAGATAGAGAGGATCCTCGCCGCCGTTCAGCATGCGCGCCAGCCAGTAGAGGGCGGCGTCCGGGTCCGACCCGCGAACGGATTTATGCAAGGCTGATATGAGGTTGTAGTGCTCTTCGCGGCTCTTGTCGTAGGCGGGGGCGCGCTTCTGCAGCGTGCCGGCGAGGGCCTGGACGTCCAACGGTTCGCCGCCGGCCAGGCCGAACAGCACCTCGGACATGGTGAGCAGGTAGCGGCCGTCCCCGTCCGCCAGCGCCAGCAGGGCATGGCGCGCTTCGGGGGTCAGGGGCAGGTCCTTCTCCTCCTGCGCCTCAGCCCGCATCAACAGTTGATCCAGCGCCTCGTCGTCCAGCCGTTTCAGCACGAACACCTGCGAGCGGGACAGCAGCGCGCCGTTCAGCTCGAAGGACGGGTTCTCGGTGGTGGCGCCCACGAGGGTGACGATCCCTTCCTCCACGAAAGGCAGGAAGCCGTCCTGCTGGGCGCGGTTGAAACGGTGGATCTCGTCCACGAACAGCAGGGTGGACTGACCGGCGGCGCGGCGCCCGCGCGCGGTCTCGAACGCCTTCTTCAGGTCCGCGACGCCGGAGAACACCGCGCTGATCTGCTGGAACTGATAGCCCGCCGCCTGGGCCAGCAGACGGGCGATGGTGGTCTTCCCCGTGCCCGGCGGGCCCCACAGGATCATGGAGCCCAGACGCCCGGCCTCAATCATGCGGCGGATCGGCCCACCCTCGCCCAGCAGATGATCCTGGCCCACCACCTCGTCCAGCGAACGCGGGCGCAGGCGATCGGCCAGGGGTGCGTCAGGGGGATGGACGCCGGAGGCTTCAAACAGATCACTCATGGATGACAGATAGGGTCTACGGCCAGAACCGTCACGTCGCGAGTTTCCTGCATTCGGCTGTTTCGCCCTGCCGGGACGCCAGCGCGGTCAGTACTGGCGAAATCCTCATCGATTTCTCGGCGGTGGAGATGGATCACCGGTCGTCTCCTGCTATCAGGCCCTGCAGCGATTCCGCTGCTCGCGGGTGAATGCAGATCTTGTCCCACGTCATCATCCACACCGACGGCGCCTGTCGCGGCAATCCCGGTCCCGGCGGCTGGGGCGCTGTGCTGCATTGGGGCGAGCGCGAGAAAGAGCTGTGGGGCGGCGAAAAGCTGACCACCAACAACCGCATGGAGCTGATGGCCGCCATTCAGGCGCTGGAGGCCCTGACGCGCCCCTGCAAGGTCGAGCTGCACACCGACAGCAAATACGTCATGCAGGGCATCGAGCAGTGGATCCACGGCTGGAAGGCCCGGGGCTGGAAGACGGCGGACAAGAAGCCGGTCAAGAACGAGGACCTGTGGAAGCGCCTCGACGCCGCCCGCGCCCGCCACGACGTGCGCTGGCGCTGGGTCAAGGGCCACGCCGGTCATGAGTGGAACGAACGCGCCGACGCCCTGGCCAACCGGGGCGTGGATGAGCTGAAAGGCTAGCGTCCGATCTGGCTAGACCGCCCGCACCTTAAGGCGCGATCCGATCACCGATTCCACCACCACGGCCTGCCCAACCATGGGCGCCTCGCCGTCGATCTCGGCGGGCCATTCGGACCCCGAGATGAACACCCGGCCGCGCCCCTCGGCGAAGGCCTGGACCACTTGGGCCCGCTGGCCCACCAGCCGGCTGTCGCGGTCGTTGATGTCCGCCGCATCGCCCGGATTGATCCGCTTGATGAACCGCCGCGCCAGAACGGTGAACACCACCGTCAGCAGGGCGAAGACGATCAGCTCCCCGGCCCCGCCCAGCGGCAGGCCCAGGGCGGTCAGCACCGCCACCACCCCGGCGGCGGCGGCGGGCCACAGCAGCCATTCGGTGGTCATGGTGACCTCCACGGCCAGCAGCGCCACGCCGATGGCCAGCCAGATCCAGAACGGCTGGGCCGAATACAGATCGATCAGCCAGTCCATGACCTACTCCGTGCTGGGGACAGACCCGCCGCGCGGACGGCGCGGAGCGGTCTGGGGCGGCGGGGGCGAGTTCGTGGTGGTCGGACGCGGCGCCGGGCGAGACGCCTGGCGATCGTCGCGGCGGTCCTGCTGCTGGTCCTTCGCCAGCCCCACCAGTTCGCCCAGACCGGCGATGGTGCCGACCAGTCCGCCCATCTCGGCGGGGACGATGACGGTCTTCTGCTGCGGGCTGCGGGCCAGCTCGGCGAAGGCCTCCACGTATTTCTGGGCCACGAAGTAGTTGATGGCGTTGACGTCGCCCGCCGCAATGGCCTGGGACACCATGGCGGTGGCGCGGGCCTCGGCCTCGGCTTCCCGCTCGCGGGCCTCGGCGTCGCGGAAGGCGGCTTCCTTGCGGCCCTCGGCCTCCAGGATCGCGGCCTGCTTGGCGCCCTCGGCGCGGGCGATGGCGGCCTGCTTCTCGCCGTCCGCCTCGGTGATGATGGCGCGCCGCTCGCGCTCGGCCTTCATCTGGCGGGCCATGGCGTTGGTGATGTCCACCGGCGGGGTCAGGTCCTTGATCTCGATGCGGTTGACCTTGACGCCCCACGGCTCGGTGGCCGCGTCGATCACGGTCAGCAGGCGCGAGTTGATGCTGTCCCGCTGGAACAGCACCTCGTCCAGCTCCATGGAGCCCACCACGGTGCGCAGGTTGGTCGAGCACAGCTGGGTGATGGCGTAGTTCAGGTCATCGACCCGGTAGGCCGCCGCCGATGCGCTCATCACCTGGATGAAGACGATGGCGTCCACCTTCACCATGGCGTTGTCCTTGGTGATGACTTCCTGCTGGGGCACGTCCAGGACCTGCTCCATCATGTTCATGCGCCGCCCGATGCCCTCGACGAAGGGCGTCAGGAAGCTGATGCCGGGGCTCAGGGTGCGGGTGTATTTCCCGAACCGCTCCACGGTGAACTCGCGCCCCTGCGGCACGATCTTGATGACGCTGAACGCCAGGGCGATGGCCATGACCACCAGCACGATCGCGAATACGGACAAACCCATGAGCAGCCTCCCTTTGTGCAGGCAGGTTAAGGCGCCGGGAACCGGGAGACCATCGAAACCGGAACGGGAAAGATTACATCCGCGTCATCTGGCGCGTTATCTGGGCTCCGCCTGCGGCCGGTGCACCAGCGACACCAGCACCACGCTGATGATCATCAGCAGATACCAGCTGCCCAGCTTGGCCAGGGACACCGGCGCCCAGCCGTCCGCCTGATCCGGATAGATCCACGCCCGCGAGAAGGTGCCCACGTTCTCCGCCACCCAGATGAACAGGGCCACCAGAAAGAACCCCAGCAGAATGGGCATCCAGCGCCGCGTCCGGTCCGGCGTGAAATAGAACCGCCCGCGCCAGAACAGCACCGCCGTCAAGGCGAACAGGCCCCAGCGAATGTCCACCGTCCAGTGGTGGGCGAAGAAGTTCACATAGATGCCCGCCGCCAGCAGCCAGGTGGTCCACAGCGGCGGATAGCCCGTGAACCGGATGTCGAAGATGCGCCAGATGCGGGCGATGTAGCTGCCCACAGCCGCATACATGAAGCCCGAGAACAGCGGCACCTCGCCGATCCGCAGCAGGCTGGGTTCGGGATAGATCCACGAGCCCGCGGCCGTCTTGAACAGCTCCATGATCGTGCCGACGATGTGGAAGACGAAGATCACCTTCGCCTCGTCCCAGCTCTCCAACTTCAGCAGCAGCATGGCCGCCTGGATCGCCACCGCGCCGATAACCAGAAAGTCGTACCGGGCCAGCGGCGCGTCATCGGGATAGAACAGATAGGTGCCCAGCAGCAGGACCAGCATCAGTCCGCCGAACAAACAGGCCCAGCCCT
>NZ_JBLGCI010000009.1:0-103519 GCF_047617075.1 Brevundimonas sp. | reverse complement strand
CTGGCCACCAACCTGTCCAAGGGCGTGCCCTTCGCCACCCCGGTGTTCGACGGCGCGCACATCTCGGACATCGAGGACCTGCTCACCGCGGGTGGTCTGGACAAGTCCGGTCAGTCCTGGCTGTACGACGGCCAGACGGGCGATCGCTTCAAGCGTCCGGTCACGGTCGGCTACATCTACATGCTGAAGCTGCACCACCTGGTGGACGACAAGATCCACGCCCGTTCCATCGGTCCGTACAGCCTGGTCACCCAGCAGCCTCTGGGCGGCAAGGCCCAGTTCGGCGGACAGCGCTTCGGCGAGATGGAGGTGTGGGCGCTGGAAGCCTACGGCGCCGCCTACACCCTGCAGGAAATGCTGACGGTGAAGTCCGACGACGTGGCCGGCCGGACCAAGGTGTACGAGGCTATCGTCCGCGGCGACGACAGCTTCGAGGCGGGCATTCCCGAGAGCTTCAACGTGCTCGTCAAGGAAATGCGCTCGCTGGGTCTGAATGTGGAGCTGGAGAACAGCTGACCGACCGGATGATCCCTCCTCGCGCAAGCGGGGAGGGACGGTCTCTCGCTCTTCTCCCTCAATGAATTTTGGCGGGTAGCCCCGCAGAAGGAACCAAGATGAACCAGGAAGTCCTGAACATCTTCAACCCGGTCCCGGTCACCCCGACCTTCGACCAGATCAAGATCGCCCTGGCCTCGCCGGAGAAGATCAAGTCCTGGTCGTTCGGCGAGATCAAGAAGCCGGAAACGATCAACTACCGCACGTTTAAGCCCGAGCGTGATGGCCTGTTCTGCGCGCGCATCTTCGGTCCGACCAAGGACTACGAGTGCCTGTGCGGCAAGTACAAGCGCATGAAGTACAAGGGCATCATCTGCGAAAAGTGCGGCGTTGAGGTCACCCTGGCCCGCGTCCGCCGCGAGCGCATGGGCCACATCGAGCTGGCCGCGCCCGTCGCCCACATCTGGTTCCTGAAGTCCCTGCCCAGCCGCATCGCCCTGATGCTGGACATGGCGCTGAAGGACGTGGAGCGCGTCCTGTATTTCGAGAACTACATCGTCACCGAGCCGGGTCTGACCCCGCTGAAGCTGAACCAGCTTCTGACCGAGGACGAGTACTACCAGTTCCAGGAAGAGTACGGCGATGACGGCTTCACCGCCGAGATCGGCGCCGAGGCCGTGCGCGGCCTGCTCATGGGCATCGATCTGCAGGCCGAGGCCGAGAAGCACCGCGCCGAGCTGTCGGAACCCACCAGCGAGCTGAAGGCCAAGAAGGCCTCCAAGCGCCTGAAGCTGATCGAGGCCTTCCTTGAGTCCGGCAACAAGCCCGAATGGATGATCCTGACCATCGTGCCGGTCATCCCGCCCGAGCTGCGTCCGCTGGTGCCGCTGGACGGCGGCCGTTTCGCCACGTCCGACCTGAACGACCTGTACCGCAGGGTCATCAACCGGAACAACCGCCTGAAGCGCCTGATGGAGCTTCGCGCGCCGGACATCATCATCCGTAACGAAAAGCGGATGCTGCAGGAATCCGTGGACGCCCTGTTCGACAACGGCCGTCGCGGCCGGGTCATCACCGGCGCCAACAAGCGGCCCCTGAAGTCGCTGGCCGACATGCTGAAGGGCAAACAGGGCCGCTTCCGCCAGAACCTGCTGGGCAAGCGCGTGGACTACTCGGGCCGTTCGGTCATCGTGGTGGGGCCCGAGCTCAAGCTGCACGAGTGCGGCCTGCCCAAGAAGATGGCGCTGGAGCTGTTCAAGCCGTTTATCTACGCGCGCCTGGACGCCAAGGGCCTGTCGGGCACCGTCAAGCAGTCCAAGCGCATGGTGGAGCGTGAGCAGCCCCAGGTCTGGGACATTCTGGACGAGGTGATCCGCGAGCATCCGGTCCTGCTGAACCGCGCGCCGACGCTTCACCGTCTGGGCATCCAGGCGTTCGAGCCCAAGCTGATCGAGGGCAAGGCCATCCAGCTGCACCCGCTGGTCTGCGCCGCCTTCAACGCTGACTTCGACGGCGACCAGATGGCCGTGCACGTCCCGCTGAGCCTCGAGGCCCAGCTGGAAGCGCGCGTGCTGATGATGTCGACGAACAACATTCTGTCGCCCGCCAACGGCAAGCCCATCATCGTGCCGTCGCAGGACATTGTCCTGGGCCTGTACTACCTGTCGCTGGTCAAGGACGGCGAGCCGGGCGAGGGCAAGCTGTTCGCCAACATCGGCGAGATCGACGCGGCGCTCGACGCCGGCGTCGTGACCTTGCACACCAAGATCAAGGCCCGCTGGACCGAGCAGGACGCCGAGGGCAATGAGGTGACCAAGGTCATCGACACCACCCCGGGCCGCATGAAGCTGGGCGTGCTGCTGCCGCGCAACCCCAACGTGGGCTATCGCCTTCTGGAGAAGAACCTCACCAAGAAGGAAATCGGCAATCTGATCGACGTGGTCTATCGCCACTGCGGTCAGAAGGCGACGGTGATCTTCGCCGACCGCATGATGCAGCTGGGCTTCCGCGAGGCGGCCAAGGCGGGCATCTCGTTCGGCAAGGACGACATCGTGATCCCGGCCAAAAAGACCGAGATCGTCGACGCCACCCGCACCCTGGTCGAGGAATACGAGCAGCAGTACGCCGACGGCCTGATCACCAAGGGCGAGAAATACAACAAGGTCGTCGACGCCTGGGCCAAGGCCACGGACAAGGTGGCCGACGAGATGATGGGCGAGATCGCCGCGCCCGTGCAGCTCGAGGACGGTCGTACCGCCGAGATCAACTCGGTGTTCATGATGGCCAACTCCGGCGCCCGTGGTTCGCAGGCCCAGATGAAGCAGCTGGGCGGCATGCGCGGCCTGATGGCCAAGCCCTCCGGCGAGATCATCGAGACCCCGATCGTCTCGAACTTCAAGGAAGGCCTGACCGTTCTGGAGTACTTCAACTCCACCCACGGCGCCCGTAAGGGTCTGGCCGACACCGCGCTGAAGACCGCCAACTCGGGTTATCTGACCCGCCGTCTGGTGGACGTGGCGCAGGACTCCATCGTCACCGAGGAAGACTGCGGTTCGACCCGCGGCATCACCTTGCGCGCGGTGGTCGAGGGCGGCGACGTCCTGGTCTCGCTGGGCCAGCGCGTTCTGGGCCGTTATGCGGCCGAGGATATCAAGGAGCCGGGCACCGACAACGTGCTGTTCCCCGCCGACACCTATCTGGTCGAGGAGGTCATCGAGGAGATCGAGGCCGCCGGCGTCCAGTCGGTGAAGGTGCGCTCGGCGCTGACCTGTGAAGCCGACGCCGGCATCTGCGGCATGTGCTACGGTCGTGACCTGGCGCGCGGCACCAACGTCAACATCGGCGAGGCGGTCGGGGTCATCGCGGCCCAGTCCATCGGCGAGCCGGGCACCCAGCTGACCATGCGGACGTTCCACATCGGCGGCACCGCCCAGGTGGCCGAGACTTCGTTCGTGGAGGCGACCAACGCCGGTACCGTCAAGATCGTCGGACCGACCGTCAAGGCGGCTCACGGCGATCTGGTGGCCATGAGCCGCAACGTGGTCATCACCGTGGTCGTGGACGGCAAGGACCGCGAAAGCCACAAGGCGCCCTACGGCGCCCGCATCCGGGTCAAGGACGGCGCCGAGGTCAAGCGCGGCCAGCGCATGGCCGAGTGGGATCCGTACACCACGCCGATCATCACCGAGGTGGGCGGATCTGTCCGCTTCGAGGATCTGGCGGACGGCCTGTCGGTCAAGGAAGAGACGGACGAGGCCACGGGCATCACCCAGCGCGTCGTCTCCGACTGGCGCGCCAGCCCGCGCGGCTCGGACCTGCGTCCGGCCCTGGGCGTCATCAAGGGCGAAACCTACGCCAAGCTGGCTTCGGGCTCCGACGCCCGCTACCTGCTGCCCGTGGGGGCGATCCTCTCGGTCAACAACGGCGACGAGGTCAAGCCGGGTGAGGTCATCGCCCGTATCCCGACCGAGGGCGCCAAGACCCGCGACATCACCGGCGGTCTGCCGCGGGTGGCCGAGCTGTTCGAGGCCCGTCGTCCCAAGGACTGTGCGGTCATCGCCGAGATGGACGGCCGCGTCGAGTTCGGTCGCGATTACAAGAACAAGCGCCGCATCAAGATCACCCCGGAGCCGGACGCGGACGGCAACCAGGGCGAGGCGGTCGAGTTCCTGATCCCGAAGGGCAAGCACATCTCCGTCCACGACGGCGATCTGATCCAGAAGGGCGACTACATCATCGACGGAAACCCCGATCCGCACGATCTGCTGCGTATCCAGGGCGTCGAGGCGCTGGCCGAGTATCTGGTGAACGAGGTGCAGGAGGTCTACCGACTGCAGGGCGTGCCGATCAACGACAAGCACATCGAGGTGATCGTTCGCCAGATGCTGCAGAAGGTGGAAATCCTCGATCCGGGCGAAACCGGCCTGATCAAGGGCGACCACATGGACAAGGTCGAGTTCGACGTCGAACAGGCCAAGACCGAGAAGCGCAAGGGCCGTCTCGCGACGACCCAGCCGGTTCTGCTGGGCATCACCAAGGCCTCGCTGCAGACCAAGAGCTTCATCTCGGCCGCCTCCTTCCAGGAGACGACCCGCGTGCTGACCGACGCCTCGGTCAACGGCAAGGTCGACACCCTGGAAGGCCTGAAGGAGAACGTGATCGTGGGCCGCCTGATCCCGGCGGGCACGGGCGCCTATCTGCGGTCGCTTCAGAAGATCGCCAACGAGCGCGACGCCGTTCTCACGCAACAGCGCGAGGATGCGGTGGAGCCTCTGCCGGCCGATCTGGCCCTGGAGCTGGAAGGCGAAAAGACCGAGGGCTGATAAACCTCAGACCTCAAACAATCAGGGCGGCGTCCACGGACGCCGCCCTTTTTCTTTGGCAGGCCGGTCGCCCCGAACCTCGGTTCGCAGGGGAGCCTCGCTCAAGGCCGCGTGAGGTGCGGCCCTCAGTTCATCTGTTCGCGCGCCTTGCTGAAGTACTGCCAACCGGTCCAGACCGTGACGACGGCGGCGATCCAGAGCATCACATCGGCGAAGGTCTGGAAGTTCGGCAGCAGCTGCAGATCCCAGCCGAACACGCCCCAGTTCAGGGCCAGGAGTTGAAGGCCCAGCGAGAACAGCTGCAGCGTCGTCTTCCACTTGGCCAGCAGGGTGACCGGCAGCTTGACCTCGCCCGCCAGGGTCTCGCGCAGGGCCGACACCGCGAACTCGCGGAACAGGATCAGGCCGCAGGGGATGGCGATCTGGGTCAGGGATCCGGAGGTCAGCAGACCCAGAATGGCGCCGGTCACCAGAATCTTGTCGGCGATGGGATCCAGAATGGCGCCCCAGCGGCTCTCCACCTTCCAGCGCCTGGCCAGGAACCCGTCCACCCAGTCGGTTGAGGCGGCGACCACGAAAATAAAGAAGGCGGCGCGGTAAAGGGCGAACTGGTCGTCGGGGCTCAGATAGGCCGATAGAATCGGCGTCGCCGTCGCCCCCGCCAGGATCAGGAACATGATCACCCCCGCCGCCAGACGGGCGCCGGTCAGGATGTTCGGGATGTTGCGCAGCGGCGAGGTCATGGGGGTTCTCTGGAGCATGGTCAGGGTTCCTGAACGCGTGAGACGACATCCGGGTCGTGATCTGCGGAGGGACGGCGTTTCATCGCCTCGGCCTCCCATGTCTTGGCTTCGGTCAGGAAGGAATAGATGGCCGCCTGCATGGCGAAGATGACCCCGGCCCAGCCCGCGCGGTACAGCTTTCGACCGTACATCACGCGCAGGAAGTAGATCGGCGGGTTCAGCAGCATGCGCCAGGGCGTGAACCGCTTCTTTCCCGCCGCGCGCATCCCGGCCTTGAGGTTGGCGTAGCGTTCTTCCTTGACCACGACCTCGCCCACCGTGAGCGGGCGATAATGCAGCAGGGCTCCGCGCTCGGCGACGCGGACCTCGCCGTCGGGGACCAGGCCTTCGTGAACGGTCTTCTTGATGTCGAAGACCGCCTTGCCCCGGCGGAACAGGCGCAGATTGGCCCCGTCGCCGACGCCCTTGGGCGTATAGCCGTAACCGACGAGATAAGGCCGCCGCCGCAGACGCCAGCCGACCACCTGATCCGGTGCGGCCAGAAGACCGGGCAGGGCGTCGCGCAGATCCTGGTCCAGCCGCTCGTCCGCGTCGATGCTGAGCAGCCAGGGCTGGGTCGCCTGCTCCAGGGCGAATTGCTTCTGGCGGGCGAAGCCCAGCCAGTCCTGATGCATGAACCGGATCGGGAAGCCCTCCGCCGTCAGCCGCGCCACCACCTCTGCCGTGGCGTCGATGGAGCCGGAATCCACGATGACGATCTCGGCGCACTGGTCCAGCGACCGGATGCACGCCTCAATGGTCTCGGCCTCGTTGAGGCAGATGACGAAGGCCGACAGCGGCAGGCGTGCGCTCAAGCGCCGGTTTCCAAGGGATTGAAGACGCCGTCGGTCTGCATGCGCTTCAACACCCCGTCGGCGATGCCGAAGTGCAGGCCCAGCAATTCCAGCTGGCCCGCCGCTTCCTTTTCCGCGATCCAGGGGAAGGTGCGCAGATTCTCGATGGACATGCGCACCACCGCATGTTCGCCCGCCGCCTGTTTGTCGGGCTCGGACAGGCCTTCGACCGCCTTTCGCACCACCGGCTCTGCCTGGGCCACCCACGGCCGCACGAAGTCGTTGCAGACGTCGGGGGCCCCGTTGATCATGGCGTTCACCCCGCCGCACAGGGCGTGGCCCATGACGGCGATGCGTTCCACGCCCAGAACCCGCACCCCGAACTCCAGCGCGGCGGAGACGCCGTGCTGCTTTCCGTCGGGCTGATAGGGCGGAACGATGTTGGCCACGTTCCGCACCACGAACAACTGGCCGGGCGCGGCGTCGAAGATCAGGGCCGGATCGGCGCGGCTGTCGGAACAGGCCACCACCAGAGTGTGCGGCTTCTGACCGTCAGCGGCCAGCGCCTCATACTCGGCCCGGGCCTGCAGCCAGCCGTCTTCACGAAACCGGCTGTAGCCGGACAGGAGGGGGTCGGATTCATCGATCATGCAATCTCCTTTAGGCCTTTCGGAAGTTGGCGTGAATACGCTCTGCGAGGGCGCGACTGATGCCGTCAACCTTCTCAAGATCGCTGACGGACGCTCGCGACACGCCGCGCGCCGAGCCGAAGGCGTGCAGCAGGGCCTTCTTGCGACCCGGGCCGACGCCTTCGATCTCGTCCAGCGGGTTGCGCTTGATGTCCATGGAGCGGCGCTTGGCGTGGGCGCCGTTGGCGAAGCGGTGCGCCTCGTCGCGCAGGCGTTGCAAATAATACAGCGCCGGGGACTTCAGCGGCAGCATGAAGGGCGCCTTGCCGGGCATGAAGAACTTCTCCATCCCCGCGTCCCGATCCGGCCCCTTGGCCACGCCCACCACGGGGATGTCGTCCACACCCAGATCGGCCAACACCGCCATGACCTCGGCCAGTTGCCCGGCGCCGCCGTCGATGAGCAACAGATCGGGCCGCTCCACCGGCTCGCCGGCTTCCTCTTCCTTCACCAGACGGCCGAAGCGGCGGCGCATCACCTCGCGCATCATGCCGTAGTCGTCGCCGGGGCTGAGCTCCTCGTCGCGGATGTTGAACTTGCGGTACTGGTTCTTCCGGAAGCCGTCGGGGCCGGCGACGATCATGCCGCCCACGGCGTTGGAGCCCTGGATGTGGGCGTTGTCATAGACCTCGATGCGCTCGGGCCGCGCGTCCAGCCCGAAGGCGTCGCAGACCTCGTCCAGAATCTTCGTCTGGGCCGAGTTCTCGGCCAACTTGCGGCCCAGCGCCTCGCGGGCGTTGGTCAGGGCGTGGCTGACCAGATCGACCTTCTCCCCCCGCCGGGGGATGGCGATCTCGACCCGGCGCTCCGCCTTCATGGAGAAGGCCTCGGCCAGCAGCTCGATCTCGTGCGGCGAGACATTGGTCAGGATCAGGCGCGGGACCGGCTTGTCCTCATAGAACTGGCCCAGAAATGCGCCGAGGATTTCCGGGTCGCTGTCAGTCTTGTCGATGCGCGGGAAATAGGCGCGCCCCCCCCAGTTCTGGCCCGCGCGGAAAAAGAACGCCTGGATGCACGCCTGACCGCCGTCCGAGAACAGGGCGAAGACGTCGGCCTCCTCCACCGTCTCGGCGTTGATGGATTGCTCCATGGTGATGGCCGACAGGGCGCGAATGCGGTCGCGGACCCGGGCGGCGCGCTCGAAGTCCAGATCGTCGGAGGCGGCCTGCATCTCGCCGGACAGCCGGCTGATCACGGACCGCGACTTGCCGCGCAGGAACTGTTCCGCCTCGCTGACCAGTTCGCTGTAGTCCTCCAGACTGATCAGGCCGGTGCAGGGCGCCGAGCAGCGCTTGATCTGGTGCAGCATGCAGGGGCGGGTGCGGCTCTCGTACACGCTGTCGGAGCATGAGCGCAGCAGGAACGCCTTCTGCAGGGTGTTCAGGGTCCGGTTCACCGCCCAGGTGGAGGCGAAGGGCCCGAAATAGTCGCCGGGAATGGTGTGGGCGCCCCGGTGCTTGCGGACCTGGGGCGCGCGGTGGTCGCGGCGGATCATCAGCTCGGCGAACGACTTGTCGTCGCGCATCACCACGTTGAAGCGCGGCTTGAGCTTCTTGATGAAGTTGGATTCCAGCAGCAGGGCCTCGGTCTCCGAGGCCGTGACCACCATCTCCATGGACCGGGTCAGGGACACCATCAGGGCGATGCGCTGGGTATGGAACCGGCCTTGCGCGTACTGCATGACCCGCTTCTTCAGCGACCGCGCCTTGCCCACGTACAGGCACGTCCCATCCTCGCCATACATGCGATAGACGCCCGGCTTGTCCGGCGCGCGCCGCGCCTCGTCGCGGATCAGCTCCGCGGCGGCCAGGGACGGCGTTTCGATGGGCGGAGATTCGGTCACGGGGTGAATATGGGATTATCCCTCTCCCATTGGGAGAGGGTTGCGCGCACGGATGCGTTCAGCATCCGTCCTTCGCGCGCAAGGTGAGGGGCGGATTTTTCCAAGCTACAACCGGACGACCCTCATCCCCCGCGCATAGAACGAAGCCGCTGACGCGCCTTCGTGCGCGGGTTCCCCCTTCTCCTATCGGGAGAAGGATCACGGCTCAGGGCTTACGGACCAGAAGGACCCCGCCGATCAGCATGGCCACGCCCGCCAGTCGGGTCAGGGTGATGGGCTGCTTCGGCACGCCCATGAAGCCGAAATGGTCCAGGATCAGGCTCAACATCATCTGGCCCGCCACCATCAAGACGATGGTGGTCGCCACGCCCAGCTTGGGAACCGCATAGGCCGCAGCCACGACGAAGACCGCGCCGTAAAGGCCGCCCAGCCAGGCGGCGGGGGGCAGGGCGCGTGTGGCGGCCATGTCCGGCTTGGTGTGGAGGGCCGCCGCCAGAATCATCAGCGCCACGGTGCCCACCGCGAAGGAGATCAGCGCCGCATTGACCGGCGAGGCCACCGCCCCGGCCAGCCGTGCGTTTGTGGGGCCTTGCAGGGCGGTCAGGGCGCCGCCGACGATGACGGCCAGGATGGCGAGGAGGGTCGGGTTCATGGGCGGCCTCCTACCACAGCGGATCGGGCGCCGCGCCCGTGAAGATTTCATCCAGCCGCCGCCGCGTCGCCGCCGTCACGCCGCCCGGCAGGGCGCCCGGCGCGAACCATTCGGCGTCCGAGATCTCCCCATGGGACGTTCGCTCGCCGACCTCGAAAGCGTCCACCGCGAACACCAGCACATGGTCGTTGGGAAAGAACCGGTGGTTGGAATGCACCGACAGCAGGCGAGGGGGCCCCAAGGCGATCAGCCCGGTCTCCTCGCGCAGTTCACGCACCGCCGCGTCCTGAACCGTCTCCCCCCGGTCCACACCGCCGCCGGGCAACCACCAGCCGTCCAGATAGGTGTGCCGCACCAGCATGATCCGTCCCGCTTCATCCCGCGCGGCAACACGCACGCCCAGGGTCATGCCCCGCGTCAGGCGCGAGACGGTGAAGAACAGCGGGCGGGTGAAAGGCTCGACGCGGACTCGCCAGGTCACTTGTTTGCCCGATCCCGATTCTGAGGCGTTTTTGTTTTCGCTCGGATCCATAACACCAGTGGAATGGCCACGATAAAAAACGTGAGGATCGCTGCGCCAAGGTGTCCGGTGTAGTACCAGGCAGCCAGCGCGCAGAGCGCCAGCCAGATGGAAATGACGGACCATCCCTTGATTGTCAGGTTCATTCGGAAGCCGGGGCTGATGATTGCTTTCGCAGGAGTGATATCTTGAACCATAGGACGGCGCACGATAAGCGATGCACACTGTTTTCAGGAGCTTTCCATGATCGTCATCGCCGCCGTTGTGGGTCTCGCCGCCGTTCTGGCCGCCTTCAATTGGTTCGAGTTCGGCCGGATTGACTGACACCCGCGCGCCTCGCGGCGGGGCGCTGGTCACCGGCGCGGCCCGCCGCATCGGCCGGACCATTGCGCTTGAGCTGGCGAAGGCCGGGTTCGACGTCGCCGTCCATCACAATAATTCCGAGGCGGACGCCGCCGATACGGTGCGCGAGATCGAGGCGCTGGGCTGCCGCGCGGTGGCGCTTCAGGCCGATCTGACAGACGAGGCCGCCGCCCGCCGCCTGATTCCCGAAGCGGTCGCTGCGCTGGGGCCGCTGACCCTGCTGGTCAACAACGCCTCGGTGTTCGAGGACGACCGCGTGGGCGGCCTGACCCGCGACAGTTGGGACAAGCACATCGAGACCAACCTGCGCGCGCCCGTTGTGCTGGCGGAGGAATTCGCCGCCCGGGCGTCCGATGGGTCGTGCATCATCAATCTGCTGGACCAACGGGTGCGGAAGCCCGATCCCCGCTTCTTCTCCTACAGCCTGTCGCGCGCCGGCCTGTGGTGGGCCACGCGGACCCTGGCGCAGGCCCTGGCGCCGCGGATTCGCGTCAATGGCGTCGGGCCCGGGCCCACGCTGCAGTCCATTCACCAGACGGCCGAGGAATTCGCGGCCGAGGCCGAGAACACCCTGCTGCAACGGCCGGGCGATCCGGCGGAGGTGGCGAAGGCCGTGCTCTATCTCGTTGACGCGCCCATGGTCACGGGCCAGATGATCGCCGTGGACGGCGGCCAGCATCTGGCGTGGCTGACCCCGGATATTGTGGAGTAGGCGTCTTGTCCCTGGCCCCCAGCCCCCTGCCGTTCCAGGCACCCGAGCCGCGGCGCGAGGCCCTGACCGTGTTCGTGCGCGGCCTGCGGGTCGAGGCCGGCATCGGCGTGCATGATCATGAGCAGGGCCGGTTGCAGCCGCTGGTGATTGATGTGGAGCTGACTCTCGCGCCCGTCGACGTGGAGCGTCTGGCCGATACCCTCAACTATGAGACGGTCAGCGAGGCCACCCGCGCCATCATCGCCGCCGGCCACGTGGGGCTGGTGGAAACGTTCGCGGATCGTCTCGCCCTGGCGTGTCTTGAGGACCACCGGGTCATGGCGGCCCGGGTGCGGGTCGAGAAACCGGGCGCCCTGGCCGACGCCGCCGCGCCGGGTTGCGAAGTGGTCTGGCGCCGCTAGACCGGTTGCCTAAGCGGGCGGGCGCCGCCATTGTCTGAAGCAGGCGCGCGAACGCGCATTCGAGGATGCAGATGGCCGAACCGGGCGATCCCAAGAAACCCGAAGACGAATTCGACGACCAGATCGGCTTCTGTTCGCCTGAATCGGTGGCGGGCCGGCCGGTCGAGCGTGCGCCGAAGTCCGAGGCTGTTCATCAGGCGCCTGAGCCGGCCCCCCGTCCTGAACCCGAGGCGGCCGACCTGCCCGTTAGCGAAGAGCCGTCGCCCGAACCCGAAACGCCGCCGATGTCAGAGCCCGACCCTGATCCCGCACCGGCCGCGGCTGCTCCGGCCTTCGTCTCGCGCGCCGAACGGCGGCGTGCGCTGGACGAAGAGCCGAGGGATCGGCTCACCTGGGCCCTGACCATTTACGCCCTGATCCTGTTCGCGGTCCCGACGCTGGGGTTCTCGGCCATCATCGGCCTGCTGGCGGTGACGGGCCGGACGGTGAACGCCTCGCCGTTTCTGTTCAGCCATTACGTCTATCAACAGCGCACGCTGTGGATCGCCGCCATCGGCGCCCTGCTGGCGCTGATCCTGATCCCGGTGGGTCTGGGCGTCTTCGTGCTGTTCGTGCTGGCGGTCTGGACCCTGGCGCGTGGGGTGGCGGGCGTCTGGCGCCTGAAGAACGCCCGGCCCATATCCAATCCCCGAACCTGGTTTTTCTAGGAGACTTCTGATGGCCGACGCCGCCCCCGAGCCCCGCTACGCATCCGGCGATCCGGAAGAAGGCCGCGCCGCCGCAGGGGTGGTCTGGTTGCTGTATCTGCTGGCCATCCCCAGCGCCAATCTGTTGGCCGTGGTCGGCGTCGTCGTGGCCTACGCCATGCGCGGCAACGCGACGGGCTGGGTCCGCGCCCATTTCGACGATCAGATCCGCCTGTTCTGGGCCGTGATCGTGTGGTTCATCCTGCTATGCATCCTGCTGTTCGTGTCAGCGGTGCTGTCGGTCATCCTGATCGGCATACCGTTCCTGATCGCAGCCGGCATCGCCATGCTGGTGCTGTTCATCTGGTTCACGGTGAAGAGCGTGCTGGGTCTGATCGGGGTGGTTCAGGGGCGAACGCCGTAAGGCCTACGGCGTCCCGGCCTGACCGGCCAGCTCGGCCATGTCCAGCATGTTGAGACGAACGCCGCCGGGGCCTTCCAGATCGCCGGGCGCCATGCCTTCCGGGCAGGCGCCCTGGTGCTCGCCTTCGACCACCTGGGTGACCGACCGGTTCATGTGCGGCACGGCCGCGCCGGTTGTCGTGGACGTCATCTCGTTGCGGTAGGCGGTGCGCAGATCGCCGGTCAGGGTTCCTTCGCTGACCGTGCGGCCGCCGGAGCCCATGTCGCAGACTGAGCGCACGCTCCAGCCTCCGCCGGCTCGGGGCGACACCTCCGCCTCCTCGCAGGCGCCGCCCGCCATCTGGCTGCCCAGAACGCTCATGCGGCGCTGGACGTCGGCGTCCACGCACATGCGCATGGTGGTGCTCAGATCCTCCATCTGGCTGGTCACCACCCACAGGCCCTCGCGCAGTTCCGGCTGTCCAGAGGGCGCGGCCTCAGCTGTTTCGGGTGCGTCGGCGGGCTCGCCCGCCGCAGGTTCCGAGGGTGCGGGGTCTTCCCGATTACAAGCCGCCATACCCAGGATCGCGACGGCCACAACGGCGCCCGACATCTTCGTCTTCATGGTTCAGCCCTCCACACGTGATCGTCAGAAACGGTGGTGGAACGCCCCCGTCTCGACGCGATTAAGGCCTTTATAGCGTGCCTGAAGGAGTCTTCGCATGACCGATTTTCGCGATGTGGCGGCCGAGAACCGCTTTGAACAGGGATTCACCGACGCTCACGGTGAACTGCGACGGGTGTGGGCCGACTACGCCCGGCGAGGCGACAGCCGGGTCATCCTGCACGTGGAGGCTGACCAGGCGTTGCGAGGGTCGGGCGCCGCCGGCGACTTCATGAAGCGTCTGACGGACCACGCGCGGGCCGAAGGCTTCAAGCTGATCCCGCGATGCAGCTATGCGGTCGCCTGGCACAAGCGACATCCGGAGGCCGCCGACGTGGTGGCCGAATGGTGACGGCTTGACCTGATGCCGGTCCGGGCGCTCTGCTCGGAGCGGGAGGAACAGCCATGATCGAACAGGCGGGCGAGGTGCTGGGCGGCGGCACGGCGGCGGTCGACGGGCTGGGCGCGCCGTTTCAGGTCTGGGTGGTTCCCGCCTTGCTGGGGCTTGGGCTGGCCGCCTCGACGGGGCTGCGCACCTTCTTGCCCTTGCTGATGCTGGCGTTGGCGGCGCGTTTCGGCTGGTTCGGCGTGGAGCTGAACGAACAGATGCAGTGGCTGCATTCCGACGCGGCCGTGGCGGCGCTGGGTGTGGCGGCGGCGGTGGAGTTCACGGCGGACAAGATACCCGTCGTCGACAATGCGCTGAGCGGCATCGGGCTAGTGGTTCGGCCCCTGGCGGCGGCGCTCGCCGCCGGCTCGCTGTTTGTCGGTGTCGATCCGCTGCTGGCCGCAGTGGCGGGGATCATCGTCGGCGCGCCCACGGCCCTGGCCTTCAACGCAGCCCAGGGCGGGCTGCGGCTGGCGTCCACGGCCACGACCGGCGGCCTGGGCAATCCGGTCGTGTCGCTGTCCGAGGACGTGCTGGCGTTCCTCACAGCCCTTCTGGCCCTGCTGGCTCCGGTGCTGGTTCCGGTGTTTCTCGTTATCCTCGCAGTGGTCGTATTCCGCACGGCGCGGCGGCTTAGAAGATTGCCTGAACGTCAGTCCGCCTGAACCCATCCGCCGGCCGACGCCTCGCGCGCCTGGTCGTTGGCCGGTCGGGCGATCAGCCCCGACTGGGTGATCCAGACCTCGTACTGGGCGCCGTCCGCCATGGGCATGTACGCGGCCGAGCCGTACAGGGTGTCCACGGCGTCCACATAGTCCCGGTAGCGCTGCGAGACGTCCCAGATGTCCAGCGTCCAGCGCCGCTCAGACGCCACATCGCCGCCGCGCAGGTCGTGCACGCTGCGCACCGCGGTCAGTTCCTGCTGGGTGTCCTGATAACGGCCGGAGAGGCGGTCCAGACGGTACTGGGCGTCGAGTCCCAGGATGTTGGCCCACGGCTTCCAGCGCAGCACCTGCGCCTCGATGCGCCATTCATCGCCGTGCACGGGATAGACCGTCGTGGACGCCGGCGCGGCGGCGCTTTCCGGCTGGGTCAGGGTCGCCTCGAAGAACTGGGTCTCGATCTGGCTGAGGCTGATTGTGGCGACGGGTCGTTCATAGGTCAGGCGGGCGTAGCTCTGGACATTCAGGCCCAGCAGGATCGCCGCCACCCCGACGGCCAGGAACCCGCCGCCGAACAGCACGCCCCCGAAGGCGCCCAGAAACCGACCCCGGAACAGGCTGCCCAGTCCCGAAAGCAACAACAGCGCGCCGACCAGAGCCGCCGCGCCAGGAAGAATCCACCACCACCAGACCATTACACGCGCTCCCCCAAAGCTTTGCCACGTTAACCAAGGAAATGGCCCCCGTCACGTTATGGTTCCGGTCGAGGCTGGACAGGGGGCGTGGGCCCGCTAAAGCTGCCGCCCATGGCGCCAGACTTCCGTTCGACAATTCAGGGCCTTCGGGTGTTCCTGAGGACCCCGACCATCAGTCGGACAATCGTGGGGCTTTTGAGCCTGGCGATCGTGCTTCTGCTGCTCATCAACATCGCCACCTTCGTAATGGTGCAGCGGATGTCGGAGAACAACGCCACCGCCGAGCGCAGTCAGCAGATGCAGCTCGCGGCGCGTGAGCTCATGCTGCTGATGGTGGACGCCGAGACGGGGCAGCGCGGCTTTCTGTTGACCGGTCGACAGGACTTCCTCGCCGTTCATGACGAGGCGCAACTGCGCCTGCCGCAGGTCGGCGATGAATTGACCCGACTGGCTGACACCCCCGAGGAAACGGAACGGGTCGAGACCCTGCGCGAGCTCAAACGGCGACGTCTGGAGGTGATGAACGAGACCATCCAGATGGCCCGCGCCGGCCGGATCGGGGAGGCGGTTCAGGTCTTGCGCCGCGGCGAAGGCAAGGCGTTCATGGACGAGATGCGGCAAGTGGTGGCGGACATTGACGCCATCGAACAGGCTCGCATCGATCGCCGCAAGGAGGCGGCGCGCATCGCCACCTGGGCCGCCATAGGGGTCAACGGAATTTCGGCCGTGCTGATCATCGCCCTGGCGGTGATCAGCCTGATGCTGATCCGGCGCTATGTGGCCGAGGTGCAGTCTGCGCGCGATAATCTGGATGAGCTCAACAGGGGGCTGGAAGCGACCGTCATGGAGCGCACCGCCGATCTGACCCGCGCCAATGAGGAAATCCAGCGTTTCGCCTACATCGTCAGCCACGACCTGCGCGCGCCGCTGGTCAACGTGATGGGTTACACATCCGAACTGGAGCAGGCGGGCAAGGCCCTGTCCGCCCACATGGAGCGGACCCGGTCGGACGATCCGGATTCGATCGAGCAGGACGCGGTTCAGGCCGTCGAGGAGGATGTGCCGGAAGCCATCGGCTTCATCCGCGCCTCCACCGCCAAGATGGACCGGTTGATCAACGCCATTCTGAAACTGTCCCGCGAAGGCCGCCGGGCCCTGGTTCCCGAGCGTCTGGACATGACGGGCATGGTTCAGCAGATCGCCGACAGTGTGCGGCACCAGACCGAGGAAGCGGACGCCGAGATCGTCGTCCAGGATCTGCCTGAACTGGAAAGCGACCGCCTGTCCGTCGAACAGATCTTCGGCAACCTGATCGACAATGCCGTCAAGTACCTGGACGACGGTCGGCCCGGCCGCATCGAAATCAGCGGACGAGACATGCTGGGCGGCTGGGTCGAGTATGAGATCGTCGACAATGGCCGCGGCATCTCTGATCGCGACCACGAACGCATCTTCGAGCTGTTCCGCCGTTCCGGTCGTCAGGATCGGACTGGAGAGGGGCTCGGTCTCGCTTTCGTCCGCAACAGCGTTCGCCGCCTGGGCGGGACCATCGACATTGAATCAGAACTCGGAAAAGGCTCGACTTTCCGTTTGAAATTTCCGAAACGTCTCATCGCAGGGGCGGGAGACACAGTATGAGTACAGCCGTAACCATCGTCATGGTCGAGGACGACCATGGGCATGCCAAGCTGATCGAGAAGAACATCCGCCGCGCCAACATCTCGAACGAGATCAGGCATTTCGCGGACGGATCGTCGGCGATCGACTATCTGTTCAGCGAGGAAGTGAAGGCCAACGGCCCGATGCTGGTGCTGCTGGACCTGAACCTGCCCGATATGCAGGGCACCGATATCCTGGCGAAGATCAAGGCGGATGAACGCCTGAAACGCGCGCCCGTCGTGGTTCTGACCACCACCGATGACAAGGTCGAGATCCAGCGTTGCTATGACCTGGGCTGCAATGTCTACATCACCAAGCCCGTGGATTATGAGGCCTTCGCCGGCGCGATCCGGCAACTGGGCCTCTTCCTGTCGGTGATGCAGGCGCCCGACATCTGATGGGGGCGGCCGGGAACGGAGTTCGGCTGCTCTACATCGACGACGACCGGGGACTTTCCCGGCTGGTCGAGAAGGAACTGACCCGGCACGGCTATGACGTGACCTGCGCCCTGGACGGGGATGCGGGACTTGAGCGGCTGCGCGAAGGCGCTTTCGACGTCGTCGCCCTGGATCACTATATGCCGGCCCGTGACGGACTGGACGTGCTGCCGGAACTTCTCGCTGTGCCGGATGCGCCGCCGGTAGTCTATGTGACCGGCGCCCAGGACGGGCGGATCGCGGTGGCCGCCCTGCGCGCCGGCGCGGCGGATTATGTCATCAAGGACGTCTCCGAAGACTTCACCGCCCTGCTGCGGGCGGCGCTAGATGACGCTCTGGAGCGCCGCCGGCTGAGCCGCGCAAACGAAGAGGCGCAGGAAGAGGTCCGCATGGCCCGCGACCGGGCCGAGGCCATGCTGCGCGAGGTCAATCATCGGGTGGGCAACAGCCTGCAGCTGGTGTCCAGTTTCATATCGCTGCAGCTGCGTCAGATGAAGAACGACGCCGGGCGTCTGGCCCTTCAGGACGCCCAGGTGCGCATCGAGGCCGTCGCCCAGGTCCACCGGCGGCTCTACACCTCTGCCGACATGGCCAGCGTGGCGCTGGATGAATACCTCGAAGGCTTGGTGGAAGAACTGGTCCAGTCCCTTTGCCCGGACGAGGGCGGCCCCTGCATCACCCTGAAGGCAGAGCCGATCCGCGTCGACACCGATCAGGCTGTCTCGCTGGGCGTGGTGGTGACCGAGCTGGTCACCAATGCCGTCAAATACGCCTATCTGCCCGGCAACGGCGGCGACATCCGTGTGCTGCTGGAACGCCAGGACGAGACGGGCGCCGTGCTGACCGTCGAGGATGACGGCCCCGGCATGGGAGACGGCACGCCCAAGGGCACCGGCCTGGGCGGCAAGATCATCTCCGCCATGGCGCATGGCCTCCGGTCCAAGCTGGAGATCGACCCGGAACACACGGGCGTGCGGGCGCGTATGGTCTTCGACCTTTAAAGGCGCGCCATGAACCTGCAATTCGGTCGGGCCGAGCCCGGCCACACCTATGAAGACCGCCCTACCGCCTTCGGCCTCGTGTTTCGCGATGGGCTGCTGGCCTGCGTGCGCGTGGATCGCGGGGAGGGGAGCTACTACGACCTTCCTGGCGGCGCGATCGACGGGGATGAAACCGAGCAAGAAGCCCTGGTGCGCGAGTTCGTGGAAGAGACCGGCCTCACCGTCCGCCCGGGCGAACGACTGGGAGAAGCGGCGCAGTACTTCCTGAAATCAGACGGCCGGGCCGTGAATAATCTGGCCGGCTTCTGGACCGCCGAAGCGGCCCGTGAAGATCCCGGCGCCAAGGTCGAGGATGACCACGAATTACACTGGCTGGCGCCCCATCGCGCGCTGACCGATCTACGTCACGACGCCCACGCGTGGGCGGTGGCCATATGGTTGCGTCGGCGCTGATCCCAAAAGCGTGACGGAACAACGATGGGCGCCCGCTTGTTGTCCCTTATGAAGCGCCGCCGTTTCGGCAGGCGTCAAACGAAGGGATACATCATGGCTGACAATGATCGCATCGAAGGCTCCATGAAGCAGGCCGAAGGCAAGCTCAAGGAAGGCGCCGGCAAGATGACTGGCGACCAGAAGCTGGAAGCCGAAGGCAAGGCCAAGCAGGCCGAAGGCAAGGTCCAGAACGCCGTCGGCGGCATGAAGGACAGCCTGAAGGACTGATCGTTCTTCAACGCTTTGGACGGGCCCGCCATTTGGCGGGCCTTTTCAATTTCAGTCCCCACGCAACACGGCGTCCAGAGCCTGAGCGGCTGGACCATCCTGATCGCCGCAGCGGATAGACCATGACGAGGACGCTCCGTCCTGGCTGCGGGTCGATGAACGGCGACAGTCTCGCAGTCTGTCCATGGGATTGCGGTGCTGCGCTCTGACCTGGCGCTGCTCGTCGGCCTCGCTCCAGTCGGTCTCGGTCCTTGCGGCATCGCCCCGCGACAGGGACTCCTGAATTACCACTTCCGTCACGCGCTCCCGGCAAGCGCTCTCGGTTTCCAAGGGGTCACGGTTTTCTTGGCTGCATTCATTCTCGAGCCGCTGGGCAAGGGACAGACGAGGCCTCGCCGCATACAACTCAAAGCCCCAGTCATCCGTCCCGGCTGGAGTCTCGACATTGTCGGCGTCACGCCGCTCCATTTCCACCTGCACAGCGGCGCGGAGTTGGCCATATCGGTGCGCGGGTTCAGTTTGAGCGGGCGCTTCCTGAACCGCCAAAGTGGCCGCGATGATCAACACACCTGATACCCACATGGCCGCCTCCGGGTTTCTCGCAGGCTGCGGCGAAAATCCCCGTCAGACGACTGACGCGTCCTGACGTCAGCGTGCGAGCGTCCGCATGGCCCCCTCCAGCCCCTCCAGCGTCAGGGGGAACATGCGCTCGTCCATGACCTCGCGGATCAGGCTGACTGACGGCGTGTAGCCCCAGAACCGCTCGGGCACGGGGTTCAGCCAGACGGATTTCTCCCACTGCTGGCGCGCCCGCTTCAGCCAGACGGCGCCGGCCTCTTCGTTCCAGTGTTCCACCGAGCCGCCCGGAACCGTCACCTCGTACGGGCTCATGGTGGCGTCCCCCACGAACACCGCGCGCCAGTCGCCGGGATATTTGTGCAGCAGATCCCATGTGGCCGTCTGTTCCGACTGCCGCCGCCGGTTGTCCTTCCACACGCCCTCGTAAAGGCAGTTGTGAAAGTAGAAGAACTCTAGATTCCGGAACTCGGTCTTGGCCGCCGAGAACAGCTCCTCGCACAGCTTCACGTGGGCATCCATCGAACCGCCCACGTCCAGGAACAGCAGCACCTTGATGGTGTTGCGCCGCTCGGGCCGCATGTGGATGTCCAGCCAGCCCTGACGCGCCGTGCCGTCGATGGTGGCGTCCATGTCCAGCTCGTCCGGCGCGCCCTCGCGGGCGAACCGGCGCAGGCGGCGCAGGGCCACCTTGATGTTGCGGGTGCCCAGCTCGACCGTGTCGTCCAGGTTCTTGTATTCCCGCTTCTCCCAGACCTTCACCGCCCGGCCCTGACGGCCCTCGCCGCCGATGCGCACGCCCTCGGGATTGTAGCCGCCGTGACCGAACGGGCTGGTCCCGCCCGTGCCGATCCAGCGATTGCCGCCCTCGTGCCGTTCGGTCTGTTCCTCAAGCCGCTGCTTCAGCGTCTCCATCAGCGCGTCGAAGCCGCCCAGCGCCTCGATCTGCGCCTTCTCCTCGTCGGTCAGGTATTTCTCGTTCAGCAGCTTGAGCCAGTCCGCCGGCACATCGGCGGTGACCTCGTCGCCCGCACCGACGGTCTCGACGCCCTTGAACACCTTGCCGAACACCTGGTCGAAGCGGTCGTAATGCTTCTCGTCCTTCACCAGCACCGCGCGCGACAGGTGGTAGAAGTCCTCCACCTTCCCGTCGGCCACGCCCGCGTCCATGGCCTGCATCAGATGCAACCATTCCTTCATGGAGACGGGCACGCGGGCGTCCCGCAAGGCGGTGAAGAAGGGCAGCAGCATCAGGCCGTCTTCGCGGCGTAAGCGTCCACCGCGGCGATGTGGCGGGCCTTGTCCTCGTCCGGCAGGAACGAGCCCTCGAAGCTGTTCTTCGCGATCTGAATCAACTGTTCGCGAGTGACGCCCGCATGCTCGGCCATGGCCTCATAGTTCCTGTTCACATAGCCGCCGAAATAGGCCGGATCGTCCGAGTTCAGGGTCACGTGCAGGCCCTGTTTCAGCATCTCTGGCACGGGGTGTTTGGTCAGGTCGTCGATGACGCACAGCTTGTGGTTCGACAGGGGGCAGACGGTCAGGGTCATGCCCTCGGCCGCCAGCCGGCGGATCAGGGCCGGATCCTCCAGCGACCGGTTGCCGTGGTCCATGCGGTCGATCTTCAGCAGGTCCAGCGCTTCCCAGACGTACTCCGGCGGCCCTTCCTCGCCCGCGTGGGCCACGCGCTTGAGGCTCAGCGATCCGGCGGCGGTGAACACCCGCTCGAACTTGGAGGGCGGATGGCCGACCTCCGACGAATCCAGCCCCACGCCCTCGATCCGGTCCAGCCAGGGCTCGGCGGCCTTCAGGGTGGCGAAGGCCGCGTCCTCGTCCAGATGGCGCAGGAAGCAGAGGATCAGCTTCGAGGTGACGCCCAGCTCCCGCTCCGCCTGATCCATGCCGGCTAGCAGCCCGTCGGCGACCACCTGGAAGGGAATGCCCCGATGGGTGTGGGTCTGGGGGTCGAAGAAGATTTCCGCGTGCCGCACGCTGTCGGCCGCCGCGCGCCGGAAATAGGCCAGCGCCATGTCGCGGAAGTCGTCCTCGGTGCGCAGGACGTCGGCCCCGGCGTAATAGATGTCGAGGAAGTCCTGCAGGTTCGAGAAGTCGTAGGCCGCCTTGATCTCCTCCACCGAGGCGAACGGCAGCGCGACCCGGTTGCGCCGGGCGAATTCGAACATCTGCTCGGGCTCCAAACTGCCCTCGATGTGCAGGTGCAGTTCGGCCTTGGGCAGGCCGGCGATGAAGGGGGTCAGCGACATGATCGATCCTCTGATACGTCGCGGGGATTGTGCCTACATCCGCTCCGGCGTCGCAATGCCCAGAAGGTCCAGGGCGAGTTCCAGCTGACGAAGCGCGGCGGCCGCCAGGGCCAGGCGCGAGGCGCGGGTCGCTTCGTCCGGCGCGGCCAGCACGGGGCAGGCGGCGTAGAATTTCGAGAAAGACTGGGCCAGCCGGTACGCGTGCTCGGCGATCAGGTGCGGGCTGCGCTTGTCATAGGCGTCGGCGGCGGCCTGATCGAAGGCGTCCAGCGTCAGGACCAGATCTCGCTCGGCTGGTTCAGCCACCGCGATGGCGCCGGCCGCCGCGCCCTGATCCGCCGCCTTGCGCAGCAGGGATTTGATGCGGACGGCCTGATACAGCAGGTACGGCCCGGTCTTGCCCTCGAAGCTCATGAAGCGGTCGAGGTCGAAGACGTAGCTGGTGGTGCGGTTGTTCGACAGGTCGGCGAATTTCAGCGCGGCCACGGCGACCTTGCGGGCGATGTCCTCGAACTCCGCTTCGGGCAGATCGGCGCCCAGTTCGGCCTCCTTAAGGCGTTCGCGCGCCTTGTCGGTAGCCATGGTGATCAGGTCGTGCAGCTTCAGCACCCCGCCCGCGCGGGTCTTGAAGGGCTTGCCGTCCGGCCCGTTCATGGTGCCGAAGCCCAGATGCTCCAACGCGCCTTCTTCGGCGTAGCCGGCCAGATAGGCCGCCCGGAAAACCTGCTCGAAATGGTCCGCCTGACGCTGGTCCACCACATACAGGATCAGGTCGAAGCCGGGGTCCTCGCGCCGCCCCACGATGGTCGCCAGATCGGTGGTCCCGTACATGGCCGAGCCTTCGGACGATACGACCAGCAGCGGCGGCAGGTCGCGCTTGTCGCCCTCCTTCGCCACCCGCACGATGCGCGCGCCCTGATCCTCGATCAGCAGGCCCTGTTTCTCCAGGTCCGCCACCATGCCGGGCACGAAGGCGTCGGCGTCGGACTCTCCGTTCCAAAGATCGAAATCCACGCCCAGCGCCGAAAACTCGCGCTCCAGCGCCGAGCGGCTGACGGTGACGAAATGGGCCCACAGGGCGCGGTATCCGGCCCGGCCGGACTGCAGCTCCGCGGTGGCCTTCCGTGCGCGGTCGCGGAACGCCTCGTCTTCCTTGGCCTTGCCGGCGGCCAGCGGATAGAGACGCTCCAGGTCCGCCAGCGATACCGGGCTGTCGGCCGGGAAAGGACCGTCGCCCTCGGCCATGAAGGCGCTCGCCAGGCCCTCATCAGCGCAGGCCACGATGAGCAGGCCCATCTGGAAGCCCCAGTCGCCGAAATGGGCGTCGCCCCACACGGTGTCGCCCCGGAAGCGGAACAGCCGCTTCAGGCTCTCGCCGATGATGGACGAGCGCAGGTGGCCCACGTGCATGGGCTTGGCCACGTTCGGGCCGGCGTAGTCGATGATGACCTTGCGGGCGGCGTCCACGCCGCTGGCGCCGGTCCGGTCGCTGTCGCCCGCCACCGCCTCGGCCCGCTCGGCCAGCGTCGCGGCGGCGACCTTCAGATTGATGAAGCCCGGCCCGGCCACGTCGACGGACTCCAGCCGGGGGTCCGCGGTCAGCCGCTCGGCCACACGAGCGGCGAGCTCCCGCGGATTCGCCTTCAGCGCCTTGGCGGCGGCCAGGGCGCCGTTGGACTGGAAGTCGGCCAGATCGGGCCGGTCCGAGGCGGTGACGCGCGCCAGCGCCGCGTCCACGCCTTCGGCGGCGAAGGCGGCCCCGACCGCTTCGCCCAGAACAGACTTGAGGTCGGTCATTGTTGCGGTTGAGCCGTGCCGGCGTTGATGCGGAAGCGGCTGCCGGTGCGGTTGAACTCGGCCATTTCAGGCGTGACCTCGAAGCCGACGAGGATTTCGAAATTCGACCCGCTGGTGGTGGCCTCGGCGCGGGGAATGACGATGCTTCGGATTTCTTCCTCGACGCTGACCTCGGATTGCCCCCTGAAGTCCACCGGAAGATCGAAATACTCCTTCGCCAGAACGGCGGTGTTTCGGTCGGTGACGGCGATCCAGTAACGATAGGTCCGGCTGTCGTTCGTCGCCTGAGGCCCGCGTCCCAACTCGAACAGGATGTTCATGTTGACCGTGATCGGATCGTCATCCCGATAGGCGCAGTTCGCCGTCACGCCCTGGATTTCGCCAGTATAGCCCACATTGGCCGCAGTCGGCTGGTCAAAGGGCATCTCCACGTAGCGGGCGGCGTCATAGAGAATCTTGACGAAGGGGCACGGTCCGGCGTTGACGGGATCGTTCAGACGCAGGCGGGGCGCGTTCCAGCTGCTGTCCTCCTGGCTGTTCCCGCCCGCAGGACGGGTCTGGGCGTCGCTGACCCCGGGGGTGACGGCCAGGACGGTCGTGGCGAAGAGGATCGGAACGATACGGCGCATGAGAAATCCCGGCGAGCAGATGAAGCCCTGCGCCGGTCGTGGCGCGAGCAAGGCTGAAGCTCATCGCTGATAGCGGCTAAAGCGAGGCGCCGCAACGCGTGGCCACGCTGGCGCCCGCCGCGGGGAGGGCCTAGGTAGTGCCCATGACCGATGTGGTTCCCAATGACTCCGAAGGCCGCGCTCTCACCGTGCGCCTGGCCACCCCGCGCGGTTTCTGCGCCGGCGTGGATCGCGCCATCCAGATCGTCGAGCGCGCGCTCGAGAAATACGGCGCGCCCGTCTATGTGCGCCATGAGATCGTCCACAATCGCCACGTGGTCGAGCGTTTGCGGGCCCTCGGCGCGGTGTTCGTCAAGGAGCTGGACGAATGCCCCGATGACCGGCCGGTGGTTTTCAGCGCCCACGGCGTCCCCAAGGCGGTGCCCGAGGCCGCTCGTTCCCGCGAGATGTTCTTTCTGGATGCGACCTGTCCGCTGGTCTCCAAAGTGCACGTGGAGGCCGAACGCCATCACGCGGCCGGGCGCCACATCCTGCTGATCGGCCATGCCGGCCATCCGGAGGTGGTCGGCACCATGGGGCAGCTCCCCTCCGGCGCTATCAGTCTGGTGGAGACGGTGGAGGACGCACGCACCTTCGCCCCTCCGGATGACTCCCCGCTGGCCTATGTCACCCAGACGACCCTGTCTCTGGATGACACCGCCGAGATCGTTCGCACGCTCAAGGAACGTTTTCCCGACCTGCCTGACCCGCACAAGGAAGACATCTGCTACGCCACCACCAATCGGCAGGAGGCCGTCAAGCGGCTGGCGGAAGGATCGGATCTGGTGCTGGTTGTGGGCTCCGCGAACTCGTCCAATTCGGTGCGACTGGTGGAGGTGGCGTTGCGGGCCGGCGCGCGAGACGCCCGTCTGGTCGATGACGCCTCGCGCATCGACTGGTCGTGGTTTGACGGCGTGCAGACCGTCGGGGTGACCGCCGGCGCCTCGGCGCCGGAAGAGCTGATTCAGGGCCTTATCTCGGCGCTCGGTGAGCGTTTCGATGTCACCCTGCGAGAAGACGACGGCGCGCGCGAGACCGTGACCTTCAAGCTGCCCCGCGCCCTGACGGCGTAGGTTTTCAAGTATCGCCTTGTGAATCGCCCAGATAGGGGTTGTTGACCCGCACCCTCTGACCAGGTGTCAGGCCCAGTTCCTCGAAGGTCCAGACCATCTCGACGCCGTCCTCGTCGTAGGCTTCGCAATAGTCGTCCTGCATGCGGCGAAGGGTGACCACGGCCTCGTCCTCGACGACGGTGATGATCGGCTGGATGTCATCACGCTCGGTGCAGCCGCCTGAGGTGACCCGGAAAATGGCGCGGTCCCCGATGATGGCGGCGGCGTGGATCGGTTCCAGAGCGCCGGGCATGCCGTCGGTGCTGACGGCCGTCTCGCTGTAATCCGGTGCTCCGCCGCCCCCCGGCAGAACGCGGTCCAGCATCGCGCAGCCGCCGGTAAGGACGCAGACGGTCAGGGTGGCGGCGATGGTGCGGAGCAAGGCGCTCTCCCCCGATGGCGTGGCCCATGATCGCCTGATTGGGCCAAAAGCGAAAGGCCCCGGATCGCTCCGGGGCCTTGTTGTTCACAGCCGGGCGCCCGAAGGCGTCCGATAAAGCCTTAGGACGAGTAGAACTCGACCACCAGGTTCGGCTCCATCTTCACGGCGTAGGGCACGTCGGCCAGCTCGGGGATCCGCACGTAGCGGGCCGAGAAGCCGCGGTCGCCCAGCTCCAGATAGTCGGGCACGTCGCGCTCCGACGACTGCTGGGCTTCCAGCACCAGCGCCATGGAACGGGACTTTTCCTTGACCTCGACCACGTCGCCGGCCTTCACGCGGTAGGAGGGGATGTCCACCTTCTTGCCGTTGACGGTCACGTGGCCGTGGCTGACGAACTGACGGGCGGCCCAGACGGTGGGCACGAACTTGGCGCGGTAGACGATGGCGTCCAGGCGGGATTCCAGCAGGCCGATCAGGTTTTCCGAGGTGTTGCCCTTGCGGCGGGCGGCCTCGTCATAGGTCCGGGCGAACTGCTTCTCGGTGATGTTGCCGTAGTAGCCCTTGAGCTTCTGCTTGGCCTTCAGCTGGATGCCGAAGTCGGACACCTTGTTCTTGCGGCGCTGGCCGTGCTGGCCGGGACCGTAGGAGCGCTTGTTGACCGGAGACTTGGCGCGACCCCACAGGTTTTCACCCATGGCGCGGTCGATCTTGTACTTGGCGCTGTGGCGCTTGGACATATGTCACTCTCTATGCTGATGCGGCCCGGCATCCCCCCGAATGGGAATGCGATCTCAACGGCGGTCCACGCATCGTCCGTGATGAATCCCGCCTCCGGCGCGAGCCGGGTGCGAGAAGGGCGGGCTTATGACGGCCCGCCCGCGTTACGTCAAGTCAGATCAGGATTCCGGCGACCAGACGAAGCCCCCGTCGCGCTGCTCGATCCGGCCCAGGCCGGGGTAGGGGAAGTGCACCCCGTAGTAGCGCTGTTCCTCGTTTGCGCCGCGCTCGAGCAGGCCCTGGCGCGTCGCGATGGCGGTATCACTGTCGCTGTCCCAGGCGTTGACGAGCTCGGGACGCTGCACCGAGATCACCGCGCTGTGCAGGGCGTCGCCGATATAGAGCAGGCGCTCGTCACCGGAGGTGATCGAGAAGCCGGAATGACCCGGCGTATGCCCGTCCAGCGATACGGCAGTGAGGAACGGCATGATCGCGGCGCCGGGTTCAAACGTCTGAACCTGCGGCGTGATGGCGGTCACGAGGTCGGCGAGGCCCTGTTCTTCGGCGCCGGCCTGCATGGCGCGCCATTCCGGGGCGCTCATGCGGATGACGGCGTTGGGGAAGGCCAGGGCGCCCTCGGCGTTGGCCAGCCCGCCGATGTGGTCGCCGTGGGCGTGGGAGATCAGAATGTCGGTCACTTCCGCCGGGTCCACACCGGCGGCTGACAGCGCGCCCGGCAGCCCGTTCTGCGTGCCCATCTGGCCGCCCGCCCCGGTGTCGATCAGCACCACACGGTCGCCCTGGCGCACCAGCAAGGGCTGGACCGACAGGTGCACGGCGTCGCCCTCTTCGCCTGCTTCCGAAAGGATGGAGGCCACAACCGCAGGGTCGCCCCACGGGCTCTGGTCCACCGGCAGGACGATGGTCCCGTCCCTGAGCGCGGCCAGTTGCAGGTCCCCAACCGAGAAGGGATGCACGTCTGTGCTGGCGGGCATGGCGTCTGCGGCGGCCTCGGCTTCAGCGGGCGCTTCGGCAGGTTGGCTGCAGGCAGCGGCGCCCAGCAGGGCGGCGAGGGTCAGTGCGGCGGAAGCCAGCTTGATGGAAGGCGTCATGGATCGTGTCCCCGGAATGAAAACGCCCCGCCGGTCCGGCGGGGCGTTGATTGTGATCAGCCCTTGGCGGCCGCGAACAGCTGGTTGGCCTTGTTCCAGTTCACCACGGTCCAGAAGGCCTTGAGGTAGTCGGGGCGGCGGTTCTGGTACTTCAGGTAATAGGCGTGCTCCCACACGTCGGCGCCCAGGACGACGGCGCCGCGCTCATCGGCCACGTCCATCAGCGGGTTATCCTGGTTCGGCGTGGAGGTGACCTTCAGCTTGCCGTCCTGCCAGATCAGCCAGGCCCAGCCCGAACCGAACTGGCCGGCGCCGGCGGCGTTGAAGGCTTCCTGGAACTTGTCCATGCCGCCCAGGTCCTTGTCGATTTGGGCCTTCAGCTCGGCCGACGGCTCGCCGGTTTCACCCTGCGGAGCCAGCAGCTCCCAGAACAGGCTGTGGTTCCAGTGACCGCCGCCATTGTTGCGCACGGCCTTGGGGGTCTTGGAGATGTTGGCGAACAACTCTTCCAGCGACTTGCCCTGCAGGCTGGAGTCCGCGTCCACGGCCTCGTTCAGCTTGTCCACATAGGTCTTGTGGTGCTTGTCGTGGTGGAAGGTCATCGTCTCCTTGTCGATCGCCGGCTCAAGCGCGTCATAGGCGTAGGGCAGGTCGGGCAGGGTGAAGGCCATGGTGTATCTCCTTTTGTCGGCGATCGTTCGGTCTCAACGCTTCATGTAGGTGAAGCGATGCCGGACCCAAGCCATGCAGGCCCGAATTCTGGGGATTACGGCTCAGCTTCGGCGGTGCAGGACGTGGTCGACGCTGGCCTTCAGCATGTCGGCGTCGTGGCCGAAGGGGGCCAGATGGTCCCGCGCCTGCTGGGCCAGGTGGGTGACCCGCTCGCGCGCGGCGTCGACGCCCAGCAGGGTGACGAAATTGGTCTTGCCTCGGGCCGCGTCCTTGCCGCCCGCGGCCTTGCCCAGCAGATCCTCGTCCCCCTCGGCGTCCAGCAGGTCGTCCACGATCTGATAGGCCAGACCCAGATCATGGGCGAAGGCGAGCAGGGCGCCCCGGTGCTCCTCGCGCGCATGGGCGATGATCAGGGGAATCTCGAAGGCGTAGGTGATCAGGGCGCCGGTCTTGAGACGCTGCATGCGGGCCACCCCGCCCAGATCGTCGCGCACGCCCATCAGGTCAATCATCTGGCCGCCCGCCATGCCCCGCGCGCCTGAGGCATAGGACAGGCGCATGGCCAGTTCACAGCGTACGCCCGGGTCGTCGTGAGTGTCCTCATCCAGAATGATGTCGAAGGCAGCGGTCTGCAGCGCGTCGCCGGCCAGAACCGCGGTGGCCTCATCGTAGGCCCGGTGCAGGGTGGGGCGGCCCCGGCGCATGTCGTCGTCGTCCATGCACGGCAGGTCGTCGTGGATCAGGGAATAGGCGTGGACGCACTCCAGTGCGCAGGCGGCGCGCAGCACCGGCCGCTCCTCGATGTCGAACAGGCGGGCAGACTCCAGGGCGAAGAAAGGACGCAGCCGCTTGCCGGGTCCCAGGGCGGCGTAGCGCATGGCCTCGGTCAGGCGGGCTTCGGGACCGTCCGCGCGGGGCAACAGTTCGTCCAGCGCCACGGTGACCAGATCGGCCACCTCGGCCACGCGATCGGCCACGGCCTGTTCCGGCGAGTTGGCGGCGGGATAGGGGTCGGAGCGGCTCAAAACAGGCGTCCTCCCACCGGCACCTCGCGGTCCACGCCGACCAGAACCACCTCGCCCTCGGCGTCAGGAAAGCCCAGGGTCAGGACCTCGGACATCATGGGTCCGATCTGGCGGGGCGGGAAGTTGACCACGGCGGCGACCTTGCGGCCGTGCAGGTCGTCGAGGGTGTAGTGCTTCGTGATCTGGGCGGAGGAGCGCTTCACGCCGATGTCCGGGCCGAAATCGATGGTCAGGCGATACGCGGGCTTGCGCGCTTCGGGGAAGGGTTCAGCCTTCACGACTTGGCCCACGCGGACGTCCACCTTCATGAAGTCCTCGAAGGCGATCTGATCGGCCGCCGGGCCGCTCATCACGAGAACTCGGCGGGCTCGGCGCCCCTGGCCTGACCATCGGCGCCGACCACGATCTTCTCGACCCGCAGCTGGGCGGCCTTCAGACGGGCCTCGCAGTGGGCCTTGAGCGCGGCGCCCCGCTCATAGATGGCGATGGACCGTTCAAGCGGGGCCTGGCCGGATTCCAGCTCGGAGACGATCTGCTCCAGCTGAGCCAGGGCGTCCTCGAAGCTGAGATCGGCGGGAATGGTCTTGGGGTCGTCGGCCATGGTGTTTCGTGCATCCGGAGAGTCGGGCGGACCCTAGACCATATGGAGGGCATCTCGGAACGGCCCGCTCCAGAAAAAGAGTCAGCCGTCCTGCTTGGGCGTCAGGGCGTCGTCCTTTTCAGTGGCGCGGCGCCAGGCGTCGCGGTCCATGACCCGGTGGGCGTAGTCGGCGAACTCGGGCCGCTTCTCGATGGTGCCGAACTGCAGGCCCCAGCCGATCTGGGCGCCCACATAGACGTCCGCCGCGCTGAACCGGTCGCCTGCGATGTAGGGGTTCGCCTTCACCGCGCCGGACACGGCGTCCAGCACCGCCGCCATGGAGCCGTAGCCCACGAAGCCTTGCTTGTCGGCCGGCACCTGAACCTGCAGCGCCTGATTGGTGACGGCGGCTTCCAGCGGACCGGCGGCGAAGAACATCCAGCGGTAATAGGCGCCGCGCTGGTCCAGCGCGGGCGCCAGACCCGCCTCAGGGAAAGCGTCGGCCAGATAGGCGCAGATGGCGGCGCATTCGGTGACCAGCTGATCGCCGTGCCGAATGGCCGGCACCTTGCCCATGGGATTGATCGCCAGATAGTCGGCGCCCTTCATGGTCGTGCCGTAGTCCAGCACCGTCTCGGCGTAGTCGGCGCCCGTCTCTTCCAGCATCCAGCGGACGATGCGGCCCCGCGACATGGGGTTGGTGTAGAACATCAGTTCGGCTGTCATCGGGAGGTTCTCCATACGGCCAAATTGGAACATAAGCAGAACGACCGCCCCGAGTCATGTGAAACTTGACGCTTGTCATCCCGGCCGGAGCGAAGCGACGAGCCGGGACGGTCGAAATCAATGGTCCCCCCGCCCGGACAGCCGCGAGGCTGAGCCGGGCGAAAGGCGGAAACCTTGGCCCGGATCGTCGCGCCGCGCCGTCCGGGCCTGGAAAAAGGCGGCCATTGACGTCCCCGCTCTCCGCTTCGCTTTGGCGGGGATGACAAAAGTTCAGCGCTTCTCGAACCTGCGGCTGGACCAGTATTTGAAGCCCTGATCGCGGGTGCAGCGCCAGCCCAGCGCCTTCAGTCGGTGGCCGATCATGGCGTTGAAGAAGCCGTGGGCCAGCACCAGAACCTCTTCGCCCTGTTCGGCGCGGGCGATCAGGATGTCGGCGGCCTTGACCGCCCGGGCGCGGGCCATGTCGCGGCTTTCCTCGCCCTCGTCGTGGAAGTCGAAGGCCCACCACCAGATGCGCGACACCACGCCCCACCAGCGGGGCGACAGCTTCATCCAGGCCGGGAAGGCGGGCGGGGGCAGGGGGGCCTCGATGAACACCGGATCGATGTTCAGGTCGCGCTCGCCCGCCACATGGCCGGCGGTCTCCAGGGCCCGCGGGCGGGTGGAGACGAAGATGGCGTCGGCGCGGGCGGCGGTCTGCAGCAGGCCCGGCGGCGGCGTCTGCTTCTTGCACAGCCCGCCCACCTCATAGGTCGCCCACCAGTCCCGGTAGCCCTGTGACGTCAGCAGCACCTTGCGCGACAGCGCTGGTCGACCGTGACGCGCAAGGGTGATGGCGCCGGGCGCGCGCACGGACGCAGGCGCCGCCGGGGGGCGTATCGATTCCGACTCGGTTGGAGGAGCATGGATCGTCATGACGGGAGACGGACGCCTTTGGCATCAAAGGGTTCGCGCGTCTATACCTCCCCTAGCGCCCGCAGATGGGCGACGGCCGACAGGCCCAGTCCGTTCAGGTCGTAGCCGCCCTCCAGCGACGACACAACCTTGCCGCCGCAGCGGGCGCGGGCCACCTCGATCACCGCCCTTGTGGCCCAGGCGAAATCCTCGGCCTCCAGAGACTGGTGCGCCAGCGGATCGCGGCGGTGGGCGTCGAAGCCGGCGGAGATGATCACAAGGTCGGGAGCAAAGGCGTCCAGCGCCGGCATCAAGCCGCCGGAGAAGGTGGCCCGCCACGCCTCGCGCGCCGCGTGGGGCGGCACCGGGGCGTTGACGATGTTGCCCACGCCGGTCTCGTCCGCCGCGCCCGTGCCGGGATAAAGCGGCATCTGGTGAATGGAGCCGAGGAACAGGCTGGCGTCGTTTTCGAACGCCGCCTGGGTGCCGTTGCCGTGGTGCACGTCGAAGTCGATCACCGCCACCTTCGACAGGCCCAGGGCCTGCGCCTCGCGGGCGGCGACCGCGACGCTCGAGAACAGGCAGAAGCCCATGGCCTTGTCCGGCTCCGCATGGTGGCCCGGCGGGCGCACGGCGGCGAAGGCGCGGCTGGTCTCGCCCGCCGCCACGGCGCGCACCGCCTGAAGCGCCGCCCCCGCCGCCAGCCGTCCGGCCCGCACGCTGCCGGGCGACAGCACCGTGTCCGGGTCCAGCGCCACGACGCCGGAGGCAGGCGACGCGTCGAGGATTCGCTGAACGTGCGCCTCGGGATGGACGCGGATCAGGGCCTCGACCTCGGCCTCCATGGCCTCGCGACGGTCCAGCGACAGGTCGGCGTCCTCGATGGCGTCCAGCACGGCCGCCAGTCGGGCCGACCGCTCGGGGTGCCCCTGACCGGTGTCGTGGGCCAGCATGTCGGGGTGAGTGATGAACAGGGTCATGAGTCGCACTCTAGCGAGGCTGCGGGGTTTGCGTCACGCGCCGGGAAAGCTATGCCGCCCGCCATGACCGAATTCGCCATCCGCACCGCCACATCCGACGACGCCCCCGCCTTGGCGGCGCTGGGCCGGGCCACCTTCATCGAGACCTTCGTGAACGGGTTCGGCATTCCCTATCCGTCGGAGGATCTGGAGCCGTTTCTGGATGACACATTCAGCGATGCGACGACGCGGGCGCGGCTGAGCGATCCCGATCACCAGTACTGGGTGGCCGAACGGGACGGGGAGATTCTGGGTTTCGCCAACACCGGTCGCTGCGGCCTGCCGCACCCGGACGCTCGGCCCGGCCATGCGGAACTGCATCGTCTGTATGTGTCGAAGGCGGCGCAGGGGCTGGGGGTCGGTACGGCTCTGCTGAAGGTGGCGCTGGAGTGGATGCAGACGAACTCGGACGGGCCGCTGTGGATCGGGGTCTGGAGTGGCAATGAGAAGGCGCAGAAGCTGTATGCCGCCTACGGCTTCGAGAAGGCGGGCGAGTATCAGTATCCGGTCGGCGCCTGGCGCGACGACGAGTTCATCCTGCGCCGAGGCTGACGTCAGGGATCGTGGATGGACGGGGGCGATGTCCTCTGCTGATGTTCAGGACGAAACGGGAGGCCCGCGATGATCTGGATGATGCTTCTGGCCGGGCTGGCGGCCCAGGATGATCCGGCGGCCTCCGCGCGCGCCGAAGCGGACGCCCTGATCGCGGCGGCTGGGGCGCAGGGCGTGTTCGAGAATGTCACCACGGACACGGTGCCGACTCTTCGGCATGTGCAGAGCGGGCTGACCTGTCACTTCACGCCGGGCGAGGCGATCAATTCGGTCACGGTCTATCCGGATCAGGCCGGATTGGTCCGGGGCGAGAATGTAGGCTGCAATACCCGTGCGCAGGGCATGGACGCGACCCTCTACGCGACGCGTTACGCCCGGAGCCAACCCGCGTCCGCAGTGGCGCGGGAATCGGCGGCGGTGATCCTTCATCGTTGGCCGGACGCGGAGGCCTACGAAGGCGGTTTTCCGCTGTTCACAAAGCCGGACCGGGAAGACCCGCCGGAGCATGAGGTGTTCCGCATCACGGTTGGAAACGTGCCGCACGTGACCTTCGTCCTCGTGCAGGACGAGGGCGAGTGGAGCTACAAGCTGCGAGGCACGCGGGCGGGCGAAGATGTGATGGCGGCCGGCATGACCGGGAGCATGATGTTCATGAACGCCCTGAGCGCCGTCGGCGGGGACTAGGCGCAGCGGCTAGATCGGAACCTCGCCCTCGGTCCCGGCCGGGTTTTCGCGGGTGGGCATGTCGCGGATTTCGGGCACCACCTTCTCCCTGAACACCTCGTGCAGGCGGCGGAGCTCGGCGATGGGCTCGGGGTGCTGGTCCACGCGGATGTCCCACAGCGGGTAATCTTCCGTGTCCATCACGTAGATGGTGGCGGACACCTCGCCCTTGGCGTCGCCGCCCGCCGCCACGCCTTCGGCAAGCGCTTCCAGCAGACGGTCGGCGAGAGCTTCATGAGCAAGGGCCTCGAACCGGTCGGCGGCGCGGCTCAGGACCTGAGGTCCCGCCAGCCGGTTGCCCTGAACGCTGAAGCCGTCCCGTTGCAGCGATCCGCACCAGTCCAGACAGGCGTCGCCCGTGAAGGCGGCCGTGCGTCCCTGCCGGTCGATCACCGCGAACTGGCGAAAGCGGATGGCGGGGTCGTTGGTCAGCAGGGCGTCATGCACCGTCTCGGCCGACAGGCCCTGACGCAGCAGGTTCAGGCCGTCGATGCCCAGATAGGGGTTCACCCGCGCCTGTGTGGCCACCGCGCCGACGCCGGCCGCCGCGTGGGTCAGCAGCTTGCCCACCGCCGGAACCGCCGTCACCGCGGCGATGCCGAACTGTCCGGTGCGGGCGCAGCGCGCCACCAGCGAAAAGGTCATGGGGCAGGGGACTCCGGCTGCGAGTGAGGTCCGGGCCTAACGGGCGGCGAGCGTGGCGGTTGCGGCGGCGCGCCTTGCGTATGGCGACGCTGGAACCTTCCGCACCCGGACCGGGTTGGCGTCTGGCGAAAACGGAGACGGACCATGATTGCAGAGGACGCAGGCCTTGCGGATATCACATCAGGCGATCGCGGCATGACCCGCGCGGCCTTCTCGTCCACCGTGCGGAGCCAGGGCCCCGTGGTGCTGCACAAGGTGGCGGAGATCGATCTGGGCGGGCGCGAGGTGACGGCCTATTACCGCCTGACGGGACCGCGCGGACCGCGCATCCTGCACGATCTGGCGGAAGCGGAGGACGCGTTCGAGCGCGAAGCGGAACGGCTTGTCCCTGTCTCAAACTGGACGCCCCACGCACAGGTGGCTTGAAACAGCGGCCGCGCCTCCTCACCTTGGCGGTTCCATTCGCCCCCGCTGACCGAGGACGACCGTCATGCTCAAGCTCTACTATTCCCCCGGCGCCTGCGCCCTGGCCTCGCACATCGCCTTCGAGGAGGCGGGTGCGGACTATGAAGGGGTGAAGATCGACCTGAAGAAGGGCGAGCAGAAGACGCCCGAGTATCTGGCCGTCAATCCGGCGGGCGTGACCCCGGCGCTTGAAACCGATCACGGCGTGCTGACCGAGAACGCCGTGATCATGCCGTGGATCGCGGATCGGCATCCCGAAAAGAACCTTGTCCCCAAGGACGCGTTCGAGCGGGCGAAGATGGATTCGTTCAACGGCTGGGCGGGGGCGTCCCTGCATCCGGCGCTGGGACGCCTGATGTTTTCACGCCCGCCGCTGGACGGCGAGGCGAAGGAGGCCGCGCTCAAGACGGTGAAGGACAAGCTGGCCCTTGCCGAGCAGCATCTGCTGAAAGGCCCGTTCGTCATGGGTGATCAGTACACGGTGGCCGACGGTTATTTGTCGGTGTTCACCCGCTGGAGCCGTCAGGCGGGGATTCTGGACGCGGGCGATTATCCGAAGCTGAACGCGCATCTGGATGCGGTGCAGGCGCGCCCGGCTGTGCAACGCGCGCTGAAGGCCCAGGGAATCGAGCCGGTCGACGGCTGACCGCCGGTCGCCCACCGCAGGCTTTCCACAAGCCCTCGCATGAGGGCTTGTAATCCTTCCCGTTGAGGGGCAAACGAGCCGTCAGGTCGGCCGAAGACGATCAGGGTGCGGTGCGTGAAGGGATACGCGCTCCGCCGGGGCTTCGCTGAAGCGGACCGACCGCAGACAAGCCCTTTTGAAGCCGCAGCCACGGTACCCTTACGCCCATGAGCTTTTCCCTTTTCGGCGCCATCTCCAACGATATCGCCATCGATCTCGGCACCGCCAACACCCTGATCTATCAGAAGGGCAAGGGCATCGTGCTCAACGAGCCCTCGGTGGTGGCGCTGAGAAACGTCGGCGGGCGCAAGATCGTCCACGCCGTGGGCATCGAGGCCAAGCAGATGCTGGGCCGCACGCCCGGACACATGGAAGCGATCCGCCCCATGCGCGACGGCGTCATCGCCGACTTCGAAGTGGCCGAGGAGATGATCAAGCACTTCATCCGCAAGGTTCACAACCGCAAGGGCTTCGTGAACCCCAAGGTGATCGTGTGCGTGCCGTCGGGCGCCACGGCGGTCGAGCGCCGCGCCATCAATGATTCCTGCCTGAACGCCGGCGCCCGCCGCGTCGGCCTGATCGACGAGCCCATGGCCGCCGCCATCGGCGCGGGCCTGCCCATCCACGAGCCCACCGGCTCCATGGTCGTGGACATCGGCGGCGGCACCACCGAGGTGGCCGTGCTGTCCCTGTCGGGCATCGTCTATTCGCGCTCGGTCCGCGTGGGCGGGGACAAGATGGACGAGGCGCTGATCAGCTACATGCGCCGCAACCACAACCTGCTGATCGGCGAAACCACCGCCGAGCGCATCAAGAAGGACATCGGCACCGCCCGCATCCCGCCGGACGGCGAGGGCCTGGGCATCGAGGTCAAGGGCCGCGACCTGATGCAGGGCGTGCCGCGCGAGGTGCGCATCTCGGAACGTCAGGCTGCTGAAGCGCTCGCGGAACCGGTCAGCCAGATCATCGAGGCGGTCAAGGTCGCCCTGGAAGCCACCCCGCCTGAGCTGGCCGCCGACATCGCCGACAAGGGCATCATGCTGACCGGCGGCGGCGCCCTGCTGCGCGGCCTGGACTCGGAAATCCGCGACCAGACGGGTCTGCCCGTCTCGGTGGCCGATGATCCGCTGTCCTGCGTGGCCGTGGGCTGCGGCCGCGTGCTGGAGCATCCGCGCTGGATGAAGGGCGTGCTGGAAGCCACCCTTTAAAGCCTCTGGTGAGCGCAGGGTCATTCCCGCGTGATCGCTGTTTTCAATCCGACCGGTTTTTGCCATAGGCTGGCCCATCGGCGTGGGCGTCACGCCGATTCCATTCTGATGACGGGCCCGACAGCCCAGGAAGGCGCGCCGTGGCGTTTCGCGACGGACCGTTCGACAATCTGAAAGCGCCGCTGGCGTGGGCGTCCGCGGGCGTGGTCATCATCGCCATGATCGCGGCCGTGGCCCTGCTCCTCGTCAATGGCCGCGACACGGATTCCGGCGAATACGGCGCGGCCCGCGCCGGAGCCGACGCCGTGGCCGCGCCGGTGGGCGGGGTCTTCGCGGCCCCGGTACGCTGGGTCGGTCACGCCAGCGACTATGTGCGCGGCTACTTCTTCGCCGTTTCCGAAAATCGCCGCCTGCGGGCGCAACTGGCCGAGCTGGAGCCTTGGCGGGATCAGGCCATCGCGCTGAAGAACGTCAACGCCCGCTACGAGGCCATGCTGGGTCTGCGGGTCGAGCCGCCTGTCGAGATGGTCACGGCCCGTTCGGTGTCGGAATCGCGCGGACCCTTCGTCAACGCCCGCCTGATCGACGTGGGCCGGGGCAGCGGGGTGCGCATCGGCAATCCCGTCATCAACGAGCATGGTCTGGTCGGGCGGGTCGTGGGCGCGACGGGCGGGGTCAGTCGGGTGCTGCTGATCACCGACGTGTCCAGCCGTGTGCCGATCCTGGTGGACCGCACGGACGCTCGGGCGATGTTGTCCGGCGACGGCAGCGGCAATCCCCGGCTGGAGTATGTGCGCGGCGAGGACGCCCTGCGTGAGGGCGACCGGATCCTGACGTCTGGCGACGGCGGCGGCATTCCGCGCGGCCTGCCGGTGGGCGTGGCTGCGCGCGGGATCGACGGCACCTGGCGGGTCAAACTGTTCACCGATCGCGGTCCCATCGACTATGTACGGGTGCTGCTGTTCCAGGACTTCGCCCAGCTGGCGGACCCCGACGCCCTAAACGCGCCGCCGCTGGCCGCCTTCCAGACAGCGCCGCCGCCTGACGCCGCCACCGCCGCGCGCATCGCTGATGACGAGGCCCGCCGCCGCGCCCGCGACGAGGAAGAGGTTCGCCGCGTGGCCGAGGCGGAATCCCAGCGACGCCGCGACGCCGCCGCCGCCCAGGCGGCGCCTGAAACCCCCGCCGCAACGGAGGTCGCAGAGTGAGACGCGGCATGGGTGTCCGGGTCGTGGGGCCGATGCAGTGGTTGATCCTGCCCGCCCTGGCCGCCATCGCCGGCACGGTGCTTCTGGCCACGCCCATTCACCTGTTCGGCCTCAGCCTGCCGGAGCCGATCCTGCCGCTGGCCCTGGCCTTCGCCTGGCCCCTCATCCGGCCTTCGGTGCTGGCGCCTCTGATCCTGTTGGCGCTGGGCCTGTTCCTCGACGTGTTCTGGTACGCGCCCCTGGGACTGTGGCCCTTGTCGTTGCTGGCCGTTTACGGGACGGTGCTGGCCGCGCGCAGTCTGCTGGCGGGGCAGGAGAACCTGATGCTGTTCGCCTGGTACGCCGCATGCGTTATTGTAGCCTTCTTTCTCGCCTACATGATCGTCAGCCTGGCGGCGGGCAATGCGCCCAGCCTGCTGGCCCTGTTCTGGCAGATCGTGCCGACCCTGGCTCTGTTCCCCGTAGCGGCCTGGATGATCGAGTATTTTGACGACGGGGACGTGCGTTTCCGATGAGCAGCGAACCGTCGATCTATTTCTCGGACGTCAACGAGCGGCAAGGGTCCTTCCTGCGGCGCACCTTCCTGCTGGGCGGCGCGACGGCGCTTGGCGTGCTTGCGCTCGGCGGACGACTGGGCCAGCTGCAGGTGGTGCAGGCCGGGGAATACGCGACGCTGGCCGTCAACAACCAGTTCAATTTCCGCATCGTGCCGCCGCCGCGCGGGCGCATCCTGGACCGCGAAGGCGTGGTGATCGCGGGGAACCGTCCCAGCTTCCGCGTGCTTGTGGTTCGTGACGAAACGCGGGATCTGGACCAGACGCTGGATCTGCTGGGCCAGCTGCTGCCGGACACGCAGGAGCGGCGCCGCACCATCATCCGCGACGTGAACGCCGCGCCGCGCTTCGTGCCCGTCCCGGTCAAGAGCGACCTGACCTGGGAGGAGTTTTCGCGGGTCAATCTTTACGCCAACGAGCTCCCCGGCGTGATGGCCGACATGAACGAAGCGCGGTTCTATCCGCACGGCGGCGCCTTCGCCCACACGGTGGGCTATGTGGCAAAGGTCTCGGACCGCGACGTGGCGGCATTGCGCGAAGCAGGGGAAGAGGTTCCAAGCCTGCTTTATCACCCAGGGTTCCGCATCGGCCGACAGGGCGTGGAACAGACCTTCGACCGTCAGCTCAGAGGCGAGCAGGGCGGTCAGCGGGTCGAGGTGGACGCCCGCGGCCGCGTGGTCGGCGAGGACGCCGAGGGCTCCATCCCCGCCACGCCGGGCGATGACGTGGTGCTGACCCTGGACGCCGACATCCAGAACCGCGCGCTGGAGGTGTTCGGCGAGGAGTCCGGCGGCTGCGTCGTCATGGACGTGCGCAACGGCGACATCCTGTGCATGGTGTCGGCGCCGTCGTTCGATCCCAACCTGTTCGTCTCGGGCGTGCCCAGCGACATCTACCGCGCCTGGGCCGACTATGAGCGGCGTCCGTTGCTGGACAAGACCGTGTACGGCACCTTCCCGCCCGGTTCGACGTTCAAGATGACCACGGCCTTGGCCCTGCTCGACGCCGGCATCGACCCTGAGGAACGGGTTACCTGCACCGGCGGCTATCGCTACGGCGGGCGCACCTTCCGCTGCTGGCGCGCGGGCGGGCACGGCTCTCAGAACATGCACGACGCCATCAAGAACTCGTGCGACACCTATTTCTATCACCTTTGCAACCGGGCCGGCGTGGACCGGATCGCCCGTACGGCGGAGGCCCTGGGATTTCACGAGACCTACGAGATCGGCCTGGGCAACCAGCGCGCAGGCACGATGCCCTCGACCCAGTGGAAGCGCGAGAATTTCCGCCGGGCCGAGGACCAGGTCTGGTACCCGGGCGAGACCCTGTCCGTGGCCATCGGACAGGGCGCGATCACGGTCAACGCCCTGCAACTGGCCATCATGACGTCGCGTCTGGCCAACGGCCGCAAGGCTCTGCAGCCCCGTCTGGTCAAGTCCATCGGCGGCGTCGATCAGCCGTCCGGCGCCGAGGCGCCGGACCTGCCTTTCTCGCAGGAGCATCTTGATATCGTGCGGGCGGGCATGGCCGCCGTGGCCAACGACGTCACCGGCACCGCCTATCGCAATTCCCAGCTGGGACTGGGCGACATCCTGATGGCGGGCAAGACCGGCACGGCCCAGTCGCGGGACTATCGTCCGGGCGAAAGCCGGGGGCCGCGCAATGCGGTGTGGAGCCGCCGCGACCACGCCCTGTTCGTGGCCTTCGCCCCCCACGATGCGCCCCGCTACGCCATCGCTCTCATCATCCAGCACGCGCCGTCAGGCGGTTCGGCCGATGCCGCGCCCCGCGCCCGCGAGGTCATGAAGACGACCCTGCTGAAGGATCCTGACATGCGCGCCCGCATCGAGCGGCCTCTCCCGCCTGAGGCCACGGGGCCGGCCGAGGATGTGGGCGCCGCGCCGCCCGCGCCGGTGGCGGCCGAACCGGCTCCGGCGCCGCGCCCCGAGCCTTCGCCGACCCTGCCCGGTCCCCAGCCGTATCAGCCGCGAGGAGGCGCCCAATGACCGCTTCCGCCCTGACCCGTCCCGGCGAGCGCGACCGGCTGTCGGTCAAGCTGGGAGAGATCGACTGGCGCCTGGTGGGCCTGCTGGCCCTCATCGCCGGAACGGGCGCGGCCATGCTCTATTCTATCGCCGGCGGGCAGTGGCAGCCCTGGGCGGCGGATCACCTGATCCGCTTCGGCCTGTTGCTGATCGCGATGCTGGTCCTGGCCATGGTCCATCCAAAGTGGTGGTTCCACGGGGCCTATCCCCTTTACGGGTTCGTGCTGTTCCTGGTGCTGCTGATCGAGCTCACCCCGCTCGGCTACACCGCCGGGGGGGCCAGGAACTGGCTCAATCTGGGCTTCATCCGCATCCAGCCGGCGGAGTTCATGAAGCTGGGCCTCGTGCTCGCCCTAGCCCGCTGGTACCACGCTCATACGGCCAAGGAGGCGCGCTGGTCCTGGAAGTTGATCTTCCCAATCGCCATGATCGGCGTGCCATCCATTGTGGTCGCCGCCCAGCCGGACCTGGGCTCGGCCATGGTGATCGCCCTGACGGGCGGCGCCGTGATGTTCATCGCCGGCCTCAGCTGGAAAGTCATCGCCGCCGGCGCGGCGGCGGCTGTCGCCTTCGTGCCGCCGTTCGTCATGTTCGGCATGCATGAGTATCAGCGCAATCGCGTCCTGACTTTTCTGGACCCGACCCAGGATCCCAGCGGCACGGGCTACAACATCATCCAGTCGAAGATCGCTTTAGGCTCCGGCGGCCTGCTCGGGCGAGGATATGGCCTGGGCAGCCAGAGCCAGCTGGAATTCCTGCCCGAGCGCGAAACCGACTTCATCTTCTCCACCCTGGCCGAGGAGTTCGGCTTCGTCGGCTCCTTCACCCTGCTGGCCTGCTATCTGGCTGTGATCATCATCTCGCTCAGGATCGCATCCCTGTCGCACAGCCATTTCGGACGCATCGCGGCGGCGGGGATGATCTCGTTCTTCGCCATCTTCGTTCTGATCAACGGCGCGATGGTGATGGGCATGGCGCCGGTGGTCGGGGTGCCCATGCCGCTGCTGTCCTATGGCGGATCGTCCATGATGACCGTGATGATCGGCTTTGGCCTCATCATGTCGACGCGGGTTCACCGCTATGCCGAGCTGCCCAAGGGGCAGGGGCTGTTCTAGGGCTGTCGCCTGAGAACGCGGACTGTTCTAGGCTGAGTGAATGTCAAAGCCCGTAAAGGCCGATCCGGCCATGTTCGCCCCGTGTCCGAAGCCGGTGACCTCCGAGAAGACGCCGGAGGAATCCGCAGCCCTGGCCGAGGGTCTGCACCAGACCGACAACCCCGCCGAATGGGCGTTCGTACGTCTGTCGCGCCTGATCAAGGAGTTCGAGTCGCGTCTAGACCCGGACGATGAGGTCGGGGTGCGCGGCGTCGGCATGCCCGGCGACGGGGTGCTGATGATCCACGATCTGGGTTTCTGGGGCCCGGACCTGCTGATGTTCTTCGGCCGGGACCCTGGCGGCCAGCCCGTGACCTTGCTGCAGCACGTCAGCCGCCTGAATGTGGTCCTGTCCGCCAAGCCCAAGCCCGAGCCTGAAAAGCCCGCCCGCCGCATCGGCTTCCGCCTCGACGAGATGGTGCGCGAGAAGAAAGGCTGACGGCCAGGCGGTTCAGCTCATCTCGATGCGGTAGCTCTCGATCACCGTGTTGGCCAACAGCGTCTCGCACATGCGCTTCACCTCGGCCTCGGGGTCGGCCATCTCGTCGGCCAGATCGAATTCGATCATCTTGCCGACGCGGGCGTTCGTCACGCCGGGCCAGCCCAGGCTGTGCAGGGCGCCTTCGACGGCCTTGCCCTGCACGTCCAGAACGCCGGGCTTGAGATAGACGTGAACCTTAACCTTGCGGGCCATCAGTGCAGGCCTCCCTGAATCACGGTTGGCATGTCCTTCATGATGCCGAGCCGGCGGGCCACCTCGGCATAGTTCTCGATCACGTCGCCCAGGTCGCGGCGGAAGCGGTCCTTGTCCATCTTTTCGCCGGTGGTGGTGTCCCACAGGCGGCAGGAATCGGGGCTGATCTCGTCAGCCAGGATGACGCGGGAGAAGTCATTCTCCCAAACCCGGCCGAACTCGATCTTGAAGTCTACCAGGGTGATGCCGACCGCGCCGAACATGCCCGACAGATAGTCATTGATGCGCACGGCCATGGTCAGCATGTCGTCGATCTCCTGGGTTGTGGCCCAGTTGAAGGCGGTGATGTGCTCTTCGGTCACCATCGGATCGCCCAGCTCATCCTTCTTGTAGTAGAATTCGATGATCGAGCGGGGCAGGGGCGTGCCTTCCTCCTGGCCCAGGCGCTGGGCCAGAGAGCCGGCCACCACGTTGCGGCAGACCACCTCCAGCGGGATGATCTCCACCTCGCGGATCAGCTGCTCGCGCAGGTTCAGCCGCTTGATGAAATGGTTGGCGATGCCCATGCCCGCCAGGCGGGTCATGATGAACTCGCTGATCTTGTTGTTCAGCACGCCCTTGCCTTCCAGCGTGGCCTTTTTCTGGGCGTTGAAGGCGGTGGCGTCGTCCTTGAAATACTGGATCAGGGTGCCCGGCTCGGGACCCTCGTAGAGGATCTTGGCCTTGCCTTCGTAAATCTTCTTGCGGTTCTTCATCACGGTTCCCGTAGGGGGAGGCGGCGGCGCATGGCCGAAAAAACGAAAACCGCGCCGCCTTGGGCCGGTCAGAGGGCCGAAAGGGCTGCGCGGGCGGAATCAGGCTGGCGCCACTATAGCGCCGGGCGGTAGAATGCGGGGCGCCTATATCGCATGGGCGTGAAAGGCACAAACGCCGCAGCCCGGCTGCGTCGGATTCGCAAGTGCGCCGCCTGTCCCCGGTTCCTGTTGCGTTCGCGCCGGGGCGGGCTATAGACGGCGCCGCGACCGCCGGGGGCGCGCCAGGAGTTGATGCAGCGTATGACCACCTTCGACGAACGGGAAAAGGGCTTCGAGAACAAGTTCGCCCACGAACAGGACCAGGAATTCAGGGCCGTCGCCCGCCGCAACAAGCTGTTGGGCCTGTGGGCGGCCGAGAAGATGGGCCTGTCAGCTGAAAGCGCCGAAAACTACGCCGCCGCCGTGGTGCGGGCCGACTTCGAGCAGCCGGGCGACGACGATGTGGCGCGCAAGGTGGCTGGAGACCTGAAGGGCTCCGGCCTGTCGGTCTCGGAAGGCGAGCTGCGCTCCAAGATGGACGAACTGATGTCCCATGCCCGCGAGCAGATCAGAAGCGGCGAATAAGCCTTCTCCAGACAGAATAAGGGCCGCACCCGGGGGAAAGTGCGGCCCTTTGAGCTCGAGGCGCCTGGGGGGAAAGAGGCGACCCGATATCGCGCTGTCAAAACTGTCCGCGCCGATCAGTAACGCGGCTTTGTCAGTTTGGTTCTGACAAAAATCAGTTCGGCATCACGACGGTGTCGATGGCGTGAATCACGCCGTTGGACGCGGCCACATCGGCCATGGCGATGGTCGAGGTGTTACCGTTCTCGTCAGTGATGACCCACTGACCATTGCTTTCGCTCAGGGTCAGGATGCCGCCTTCGACGGTGGTCAGTTCCACTTCGCCGCCGCCCGCTTCGGCCTGGCTGGCGATGTCGGCAGCCATAATGCGGCCGGGCACCACGTGATAGGTCAGCACGCCCTGAAGGGCTTCCTGCTGCTCGGGCTGCAGAAGCGCCTGCAGATCGGCTTCCGGGATCTTGTCGAACGCCGCATTGGTGGGGGCGAAGACCGTGAACGGTCCGGCGCCGTTCAGGGTGCCGGCCAGGTCAGCAGCCGTGACAGCTTCGACCAGGGTGCTGAACTCGGGGTTGCCCTGGGCGACCTCGACCACAGTGCCTTCGGCGGCGGGAGCGGCTTCCTGCTCCATGGCGGGATCGGCGGTCATGGCGGCGTTCTCGGCGGGCTCTTCGCTGTTGCAGGCGGCCAGGGCCAGCAGGGCGGCGGCGGACACGCCGGCGATCATGAAAGTACGCATCAGGTTTCTCTCCCAGCTTCGCCGCCTCAAATGACGGCATGGGGGAGTTACCGATCGAACGCCGGAAAGGATGCGTTCGTGATCAAATAAATGTGCGCGGCGCGTGATCAGCCGGCGCCGAACACCCGATCAAACACCGTGTCCACGTGCTTGGTATGGTAGCCCAGATCGAACAGGGCCTCCAGATCGGCGTCGCCCAGGGTCACGCGGTCGTCGGCCTTGAGGAAGTCCAGGAAACGGCCCTCGCCGCGCCAGACCTTCATGGCGTTCTCCTGCACCGCCGCATAGGCGTCCTCGCGGCTGACGCCCGCCTGGGTCAGAGCCAGCATGACCCGCTGCGAGAACACCAGCCCGCCCAGACGGTCCAGATTCTTCTGCATGTTCTCGGGGTAGACGTTCAGCCGCTCGATCACGCCGGCCATGCGGTGCAGGGCGAAATCCAGATGCACGGTGGCGTCCGGGCCGATGCCGCGCTCCACCGACGAGTGGCTGATGTCCCGCTCGTGCCACAGCGCAACATTTTCCATTGCGGGAGTCACGGCCGATCGCACCAGACGGGCCAGGCCGGTCAGGTTCTCGGTCAGGATCGGGTTGCGCTTGTGCGGCATGGCCGACGAGCCCTTCTGGCCCTTGTCGAAGAACTCCTCGGCCTCCAGCACCTCGGTGCGCTGCAGGTGGCGGATCTCGACAGCCAGACGCTCGATGGACGAGGCGACCACGCCCAGGGCCGCGAAATAGGCGGCGTGGCGGTCGCGGGGGATCACCTGGGTCGAGACCGGCTCGACCGACAGGCCCATCTGTTCGGCCACATAGACCTCAACAGCCGGGTCCACATTGGCGAAGGTGCCGACGGCGCCGGAGATGGCGCAGGTGGCGATCTCTTCCCGCGCCGTCACCAGACGGCGGCGCGCCCGCTGGAACTCGGCGTGATAGCCGGCCAGCTTCAGGCCGAAGGTCACCGGCTCGGCGTGGATGCCGTGCGAACGACCCACGGTGACGGTGTATTTGTGCTCCTTGGCCCGCGTCTCGAGCGCCGCCAGCACCCGGTCCACGCCCGCCAGCAGCAGGTCGGTGGACCGGGCCAGCTGGACCGCGAAACAGGTGTCCAGCACGTCAGAGGACGTCATGCCCTGGTGCAGGAAGCGGGCTTCCTCGCCCACCGTCTCGGACACATGGGTCAGGAAAGCGATGACGTCGTGCTTGGTGGTGCGCTCGATCTCGTCGATGCGGTCGGCGTCCCAGACCACGTCCTTGCCCTTGGCCCAGAGCGTCTCGGCGGCCTTTGCCGGGATCACGCCCAGCTCGGCCATCTTGGTTGCGGCGTGAGCCTCGATCTCGAACCAGATCGAATATTTGGTCTCCTGGGACCAGATGGCGACGGCTTCGGGGCGGGAATAGCGGATGATCATGGCCGCCGTTTCGGTCGCCGGGGGCGGGGAGTCAAGGTTGCGGCGAATCCGGGCCGGGTCCATTCAGGCGCGCACAGCAAGGGAGCCCCGTCATGAAGCTGATCCTCGGAGACAAGGCCTATTCCACCTGGTCGCTGCGGCCGTGGCTGGTGCTGAAGCGGTGCGGGGCCGAATTCGACGAGGTCATGGTGCGCCTGAACCGTCCCGACACGGCCAAGGCCATCGCCCGGCACGCCCCCGCGGGCAAGGTGCCGGCGCTTGAGGTGGACGGCGTCACCATCTGGGATTCCCTGGCCATCACATTGTGGGCAGAGGAGCGGTTTCCCGATGCGCCCCTGTGGCCCGCCGATGCAAAAGCCCGCTGGGTGGCGCGCGCCACGGTGTGCGAAATGCACTCGGCCTTCGGGACCCTGCGCGGCGAGCTGGGCATGGGGCCCGACCATCCCATGCATGTGGTGCAGGATCAGCCTCACGCGCCGTCCGAGGCCCTGTCCGCCGACATCCGCCGCATGATAGCCATGTGGAAGGACGCCAAGGGCCGCTTCGGCCAGGGCGGGCCGTTCCTGTTCGGCGACTGGTCCGCAGCCGACGCCTTCTTCACCCCCGTGGCCGCGCGCTTCCGCCATTTCCGCATCGACCTGAACGCCCACGGCGATGACGGCACGGCGGCGGCGTATATGGACGCCCTGCTGAGTCAGCCGGACTATCTGGAATGGGAAGAAGCGGGCAGGGCGGAGTTGGCCGCCTGATCAACCGCCTCCGCGCGGCCGCTCCAGCAGCAGGACCTCGGCCCCCTTATACTGAGTTGCGGCGTAGGGAGCGTAGCCGAAGCGGTCGGCCAGGCGAAGCGACGGCTGGTTATCCGGCGCGATCATGCAGACGGTGCGCGACGGGTCGAGCACCGCCTCCACCCACGCCAGCGCCGCGCCGACGGCCTCGGACGCCAGACCCTGCCGCTGGGTCCAGGGCGCCATGACCCAGCCGCCCTCGGGCGCGTCGCCGAAGGACGGGTTCATCTCGCGCCGGAAGTCCGCGAAGCCAACCACGCCCGCATAGGTGCCCGTCGCCTTCATGCGCACGGTCCACAGGCCGTAGCCTAGGGACCGCCAGTGGCCCACGTCGCGCAGCAGGCGGTTCCAGCAGTCCTCCTCGCTGAAGGCCTTGCCGCCGATATGGCGATAGACATCCGGTTCTCGCCACAGGGCGGCCACGTCCGGCAAATCATCCAGCGAGGCAGGCGTCATCATCAGACGCGCGGTCTCCACAATGGTCGAGCGCACTGGCTGTTCGATCAGATCGATCATCACATCAGCCCCAACTGACGGAAGCTGGACACGCCTTCGCGGCCGACGATCAGATGGTCATGGACCTCGACGCTGAGCGAGCGGGCCGCCTCGACGATCTGCTTCGTCATCTGGATGTCGGCCCGGCTGGGCGTCGGGTCGCCGGACGGGTGGTTGTGCACCAGAATGATGGCGCTGGCCGACACCTCCAGCGCCCGGCGCACCACCTCGCGCGGATAGACCGGGGCGTGATCGACGGTGCCGCGATTGAGGACTTCGTCCAGGATCAGCTGGTTCTTCTTGTCCAGATACAGCACCCGGAACTGCTCGCGCGGTTCGTGCTGCAGCGCCACCCGCACATAGGCCACCAGCGCGGTCCAGGACGAGATGACCGTGCGCTTGACCGCGGGTTCGCGCGCCACCCGGCGGCTGACCTCGTGCAAGGCGGCCAGATCCAGCGCGGTCTCGGCGCCGACGCCCTTCATGCGCCCCTTCGAGTCCTCGGCGCGGACGGTCATCAGGTCTTCGATGGACGCGGCCAGCACGGCGGACAGGGAGCCGAAGCGCGCCAGCAGGGCCTTGGCGATGGGCTTCACGTCACCCTGGGGCTGGCTGCGGAACAGGAACAGCTCCAGCAGCTCATAGTCGGGCAGGTGCGTCAGGCCCCCGCCACGCGCCCGTTCGCGCAGGCGTTCGCGATGCCCCGCATGATGCGGTTTCGCCGCTTTCGGCGCCGCGTCGGTCAAGAGCCCCTCCCGATCCCGCCTTGAGACCGTCACAGTGCCGGGGACCTATGCGCGCGACAAGGAGATATCCATGAAAACCACCGCCGCCTCGCTCGCCGCGCTGATGATGGCTCTGGCGTTTCCCGCCGTCGCGCAGGAGGTCATGGACGCCCGGGCGGTGTTCGATCAGGCCGAGGCCATCTGTGAGGCCGACGACGGCGCCCTGTGGGGCGTCAGCCTGTGCGGGCCGATCCTGATCGTCGATCCGGCGACGCGAGCGGTGACGGCCAGTCAGGCGGGCGACAGCGACATCCTGAGCGAGGACGACGGCGTCTTCACCGGCGTGCTGCCCGACGACGTCATGATCGCCAATACGGCGGTGGACTGGGACGGGGTGCGCTGGACCATGCTGCTGGCGCCGCTTCCGGACGAAGCCGAAGTCCGGGCGGGGTTGATCGCCCACGAAAGCTGGCACCGCATTCAGGACCAGCTGGGCCTGCCCATGGCCTCACCCACTCCGGACCATCTGGCCACCGCCGAGGGGCGCATCGCCATGCGGCTGGAATGGCGGGCCCTGGCCGCCGCCCTGTCGGCGCCGAACGCAGAGGGGCTGCGCACGGCCACGCACAACGCCCTGATCTTCCGCGCCGCCCGCCACGCCCAGGCCGGGGAGGCGGGGGCCGAGCAGGAGCGGGTGTTGGAGCTGAACGAGGGGCTGGCGGAATACACGGGCGTGAAGCTTTCGGGCGCGCTCGATCCGCACCGGGACGTGGCCGCCACCTTGCGCGCGGCGGAGGGCGCCGACGCCTTCTCCCGCATGTTCGCCTATGCCTCGGGCCCCGCCTACGGGCTGCTGCTGGACGACGCGGCGCCGGGTTGGCGCGAGGGGCTGACGGCGGAATCGGATCTGGGCGCCCTGCTGGGCGAGGCCGTGGGCTTCACGGCGCCGGACGACCCGGTGGCGGTCTTCGCCCGCACCGCGGCGCTGTATGGCGGCCAGGCCGTGGCGGACGAGGAACTGGCGGCTCATCAGGAACGGGCCGGCCTGACCACGCGCTGGAGCGACCGGCTGGTGGACGGCCCGGTGCTGCGTCTGCCGCTGGAAAACATCAGAGTCAGCTTCGACCCCAACACCCTGCAGCCCTTGCCGCCGCACGGTGTGGTCTATCCCACCGCGACCATCACCGACGTCTGGGGCGTGCTGACGGTTACCGACGGCGCCCTGATCGACGGCGACTGGAGCGCGGTGACGGTCACGGCGCCCGGGGATGGAGATGCGCTCAGCGGCGACGGCTGGTCGCTGGAGCTGACGGAGGGCTGGCGCGTGGCGCCGGGCGCGCGGGACGGGGATTTCGTGCTGGAGTCGGGCGAGTAGGTTCAAACCTCACCAATTGACGTCCGTCATTCCCGGCCTTGTGCCGGGAATCCATATCCAGAGAGTTTAGGGCTTAGCCTCGCCCCCCTGATCGTATGGATCGCCGGGACAAGCCCGGCGATGACGAAGCTGTGTGTACGGCTGACCAGATTACTGGGAGGGCCTCTAGCTGAACACCGGCCGGAACAACCCCTTCGGACTGGCGGTGAAGATCTCCAGCCCGTCTTCGGTCACGCCCACGCTGTGCTCGCACTGGGACGACAGGGACTTGTCGCGGGTCACGGCGGTCCAGCCGTCGGACAGCACCTTCACCGCCGGCTTGCCCAGGTTCACCATCGGCTCGACGGTGAAGAACATGCCCGGCTTCAGCACCGCGCCTTCGCCCCGGCGGCCGAAGTGCAGGACGTTGGGGTTGTCGTGGAACACCCGCCCGATCCCGTGGCCGCAGAAGTCGCGCACCACCGACATGCGCTGGGCCTCGACGTATTTCTGGATGGCGAAGCCGATGTCGCCGAACGTATTGCCCGGCTTCACCTGCTTCAGGCCGATGTCCAGCGCCTCATAGGTCACGTCGATCAGCTTTTTGGCCCGGGTGTTGATCTCGCCCACCGGATACATGCGGCTGGAATCGCCGTGCCAGCCGTCCACGATCACCGTGTGGTCGATGTTGACGATGTCGCCGTCCTTCAGCGCCTTGTCGCCCGGGATGCCGTGGCAGACCACATGATTGATCGAGGTGCAGACAGTCTTCGTATAACCCTTGTAGCCCAGGCACGCGGGCAGGCCGCCGTTGTCCAGAGTGAACTCGCGGATCAGGTCGTCCAGCTCGCCGGTGGTGACGCCCGGCTTCACATGCTCGCCGATCATGTCCAGCGCCTCGGCCACCAGACGGCCAGCCTTGCGCATGCCCTCGAAGTCCTCGGGCTGGTAGAGGCGGATGGTGTGCGAGCGGGTGTAGAGCTCGGCGTCCTGGGTCTCGTACATCAATCGGTTCAACCTGTTGCGCCCGGCCGCCTCAGCGGGCGGTTCAGGCGGATCATTTCGGGTGTCAGATGGCAATCATAGCACAGAACCTCAACCCCGCTCGCCTCTGACCGGCGCAGCGCCGCGCCGTAAGCCGGGTCCAGATCGTCGGCGGTGACGAAGCGGTCGCAGTCTCCGCGCTGGGCGATGAACAGCATGACGGCCCGGCCGCCCGCCTCCACCACCCGCTCCAGCGCGCCCAGATGCTTGGCGCCCCGCGCGGTGACGCAGTCGGGGAACTCGGCCAGGCCCGGCGAGCGCGACAGGGTCACGTTCTTGACCTCCACATAGGCCGGGAACCGGTCGGGGTGTTCGAGCAGCAGGTCGATGCGGCTGTCCGAATCGTAGCGGACCTCGCGCCGGATCGCCTCGTAGCCGGTCAGTTCGGGGATGACGCCGTCGCTGATCGCCGCCTCGGCCAGCCGGTTGGGCCGCATGGTGTTGACGCCCACCAGACCGGTGGGCAGCTGAACCATCTCCAGCGTCAGGGGCAGCTTGCGCTTGGGGTCCGCCGAGCGCGACAGCCACACCGGCAGGCCGGGCATGTTCATGCCCAGCATGGAGCCGGAATTGGGCACGTGAACGGTGCTCTCGGTCCCGTCCTCCAGCGTCACATCGGCCAGAAAGCGCTTGTAGCGGCGGATCAGGGTTCCGCGTTCCAGCGGGGCGGGAAAGATCATGGGGCGGCGTATAGATCAAACCTTCTCCCAATGGGAGAAGGGGGAACCCGCGCACCGGAGCGCGCAAGCGCGAAGGTTCTTGCGCGGGGGATGAGGGTCGGGGAGGGGGAGATCGAAACACCGGACCCTCACCCTGTGCGCGAAGAAGCGGCCTGCTTCGCATTCCGCTGCGCACAGCCCTCTCCCAACGGGAGAAGGATAGGCGTATTCACCGCCTCATGACCCAGAACCCCACCGCCGCCGTGCTCGTCATCGGCGATGAAATCCTGTCCGGCCGGACCAAGGACACCAATACCAACACCATCGCCCGTTTTCTGACGGCCATGGGCATCGACCTGCTGGAGGCGCGGGTGGTGGGGGACCGGCCCGAACAGATCACCGAGGCGCTGAACGCCCTGCGCACCGGCTACGACTATGTCTTCACCACCGGCGGCATCGGTCCGACCCATGACGACATCACCGCTGACTGCGTGGCGGGGGCGTTCGGCGTGGAGTTGCCGGAACACCCGGAGGCGGTGGCGATTCTCGAGCGGCGCTACGGCGACGACTTCAACGCCGCCCGGCGGCGCATGGCGCGCATCCCGGTCGGGGCCAGCCTGATCGCCAATCCCGTCACCGACGCGCCGGGGTTTCAGCTGGACAATGTCTTCGTCATGGCCGGGGTGCCGGCGATCATGCAGGGCATGCTGCAGGACGTGGCCCCCCGCCTCAAGACCGGGGCGGTGGTTCATTCCGGGACACTGAAGGTGTCGGGGGTGGGCGAGGGGACCGTGGCCGAGATCCTGGCCGAGGCGGCGCGGGCGAATCGGGCGCTGTCCTTTGGCAGCTATCCGTTTGGGGCAGGCACGCAGGGTGAGATCGGGACCAATCTGGTTGTGCGGGGACAGGACGAATCGGCCGTCGCCTCCGCGGTTCAGGACTTGCAGCGCGCTCTCACTGAATCAGGCGTGAGCGTCACGCCGCTGTAGGAGTCGCCGGTCCGCCCGGCGGGGCCGGATGACCGGACGAGCGATCAATCCCACCGCCGAGACCGAGCGGTTTCAGGTTCTGGACCTGCTGCGCGGCTTCGCCCTGTGCGGCATCCTGCTGGCCAACATCGTGGCCATGGGCCAGCCGTGGTCGCGGGCCTATCCGGCCTTTCCCGCCCAACTGACCAATCCCGACTGGGCCGCCTGGACGCTGCAGGCCCTGTTCGTGGAGGGCTCCATGCGCGCGCTGTTCACCCTGCTGTTCGGGGCGGGCGTGGTGCTGCTGACCGCCTGGGGCGCGCGCGCCGATCGGCCGGGCACAGCCGACGTCCACTTCCGCCGCGCCATGCTGCTGATGGCGCTGGGCATCGGCAATGCGGTGGTGCTGCTGTGGCCCGGCGACATTCTCTACATCTACGGCGTGGCGGCCCTGTTCCTGTTCGTGTTCAGGAAGCTGGACGGCCGGGTTTTGATCGCCCTGTCCGCCATGCTGATCGTCATCTTTTCGCTGGCCGACGCGCTGGGGGACTGGCGCGCCGCCGCCGCCCTGAACGCCGACCCTGCGGCCCACGCCGCCGCAATCGCCGCCCTGACGCCCTCTGTCGAGGCGCTGAACGCCGAGGCGGCGGTGCGCGCCTCGGGAAGCTATCCGGCCATCGCCCTGTGGAGCGCCGGCGCCTTCACCGACTGGGCCCTGGCCAAGGGGGCGGTGCTGTCGGTGGGCCGCACGGTGGCCTTCATGATGCTGGGCATGGGCCTGTTCAAGCTGGGCGTCATGACGGGGGCGCGGTCCATGCGGTTCTATCTGCGGCTGGCCGTGCTGGGCGTCGCCGGCGGTCTGGCGATCAATGTATGGGAGACCGCGACCCTGTGGCGCTCGGGGTTTGACCCGGCCGTCTGGGCCCCGGCCCTGACCGGCGAGGTGGGGCGGCTGATTCTGGCGCTGGGCTATCTCGGCGCGATCATCGCGGCGTGGAAGGCCAATGTGCTGGGCCTGATCGGCACGGGGCTGGAGCGTATGGGCCGCATGGCCATGACCAACTATCTGGCCCAGTCCCTGATCTGCGCGGTGCTGTTCTACGGATTCGGCCTGTATGACCGGCTGGGCTGGTGGCCTTTGTGGGGGCTGACAGCGGCCATCTGGATCGGTCAGGCTCTGTTCAGCGCCGCCTGGCTCAGCGTCTTCCGCATGGGCCCGGCCGAGTGGGCGTTCCGCGCCGTCGCCTACTGGACGATTCCGCCGCTGCTGCGGCCCCGACAGGGCCGTTCTCGGCCCGCCGCCGAGCCCGCGCCCAGTCGCTAAGTCACGCCAATATAAAACGTCAATAAAAGCAGTGACTTGACATTCTGTCGCGCCGCCTTGACCGAACGCCGCCCCCCCTATAGGTTCCGCGCCGAATTCAGACCCGCATCGGCGCCCGCCGAGCCGCTGAGCACTAAAGCCATGCCTCCTGAACAGGAAACGCGCAGTCAGGCGATCGAACGCCTCAACCGTGCTGCGTCAGACTTGGAGGTCGCAACGGCGAGCAAGGCGGACGAATCGGCGCTGGCGTCCAAGGTGACGAGTCAGGCCTACAGGATCATCGCCGAACTGGTCGGCGGGGTTCTGATCGGTCTGGGTCTGGGCTTTGTGGTGGACCGGTTCGCCGGGACGACGCCGTGGGGCCTGATCGGCGGAACCCTGCTGGGTTTCGCCTTGTCGATTTACATGGCGCGCCGTACGGCCAATCGGCTTATGGCGGAGGCGAAGGCGAGCGGGATCGAACCGAAATCGATTCCCTTCGATGACGAAGAAGACGAGGAGCGATAGGCCTTGGCCGATCCGATCGAACAGTTTCAGGTCAAGCCCATCGAGGGACTGGACTTCGGCACGGTGATGCTGCCGCTGATCGGCGAAAGCCGTCTGGCCGTGACCAATTCCCATGTGGCCATGACCATCGCCTTCGGCCTGGTGGTGATGTTCCTCATGCTCGTCACCTCGAACGCCAAGGTGGTCCCGGGCCGCATGCAGGCGGCGGGCGAGCAGATGTTCACCCTGATCAACGGGGTCACCGATTCCATCATCGGCCACGACGGCCACAAGTATTTTCCCTTCGTCTTCACGATCTTCCTGTCGGTCCTGTTCATGAACGTGCTGGGCATGTTCCTGACCTTCACCGCCACCTCGCAGCTGGCGGTGACCGGCACCCTGGCGCTGATGACCATTCTGCTGGTGATCGGTGTGGGCCTTGCCAAGCACGGCCTGGGCTTCTTCCTGCTGTTCTGGCCGACCAGCGCGCCGCTGCTGATCCGGCCGGTCGTGGGGCTCATCGAGTTCCTGTCGTTCCTGCTGCGTCCGGTGACCCTGGCGCTGCGTCTGTTCGGCAACATGCTGGGCGGTCACATCGCCCTCAAGATTTTCGCCGGTTTCGTGGTGTCCATGGGCGCCGTGGCCTTCGGCGGCGATGCCTTGGGCTTGCTGGGTCTGCCTGTGGCGGCCCTGTCGCTGGGCATGGTCGTGGGCCTGACGGCGCTGGAATTTCTGGTCGCCTTCCTGCAGGCCTTCGTCTTCGCGGTGCTGGCCAGCATCTATCTCAACGACGTCGTCAACCTGGGCCACGGCCACTAACGGACCGGTCCAACCGCTTCACCCCCTCTTCCAACCCTGACTGAATAGGAAACTCAACATGGAAGCCGAATCCTTCAAGTACTTCGGTATCGGCCTGGCCACCCTGGGCATGCTCGGCGCCGGCATCGGCGTGGGCAACATCTTCGGCCAGTTCCTGGCCGGCGCCCTGCGCAACCCCTCGGCCGCGGCCTCGCAGGTCGGCAACCTGTTCGTGGGCGCTGCCCTGGTCGAAGCCCTGGGCATCCTGGCCTTCGTGCTGGGCATCCTGGCCTGGCTGGGCTGATCCAGCTCACGACGTGTCTGAAGACGGAACGGGCCCGGCCCGTTCCGTCCGCTTTTCATTCTGACAGGACAGGCTGACGGTTCATGGCCGCTCCCACCGACATTGAAGGCGCGTACGCCACGACGGAGGCCGAAGGCCACGGCGGAGGTCTGCCGCAATTCGAAACCGAACACTGGGCCGGGCAGGCCGGCTATCTGCTGTTCCTGTTCCTCATTCTCTATCTGCTGATCGCCAAGGTCTTCGCGCCGCGCATGCGCCGCGTGTTCGACGAACGGACCGAGACGGTGGCCACCGCCATCGCCACCGCCCGTTCGGTGCAGGACCAAGCGGCCAGCCAGGCTGACGCCGCCAAGGCCGAACTGGCCCAGGCCCGCGCTTCCGCCCGCGCCACCGCCGAGGCCGCAAAGGCCCGCGTGACCGAAGAAGCCAAGGCGCGCCAGGCCGCCGAGGAAGCCCAGGTCAACGCCCGCATCGCCGAGGCCGAGGCTGTCATCGCCCAGTCCCGTAACGCCGCCATGGCCAATGTCTCAACCGTCGCCTCCGACGCTGCGCATGCCATGATCGAGCGCCTGACCGGGACCAAGGCGTCGGCCGCCGAGATCAAGGCCGCGCTTAAGGGAGCCGCCTGATGCCCTATTTCCTGACTCCCTACTTCTACAACTGGAGCAGCGCTGAACTCTGGGTCGGAATCGGCCTGGTGCTGTTCTTCATCATCCTGGTCGTGGCTGGCGTGCCCAAGCTGGTCGCCGGCGCGCTGGACGCCAAGGCCGCCAAGATTCAGACCGACCTGGACGAGGCCGCCCGCCTGCGCGCCGAGGCTGAAGCCCTGCTGGCCCAGATCCGTCAGGAAAAGGCCGAGGCCGAGGCCCAGGCCGCCGAAATGCTTGCCGCTGCGGAATCTGACGCCCGCCGCATGGAGGCTGACGCCCGCGTCCGTCTCGAGGAATCCCTGGCTCGCCGTCAGCAGATGGCCGAGCGCAAGATCGCCCAGGCCGAGGCCCAGGCCACCGCCGAGGTGAAGGCCGCCGCTGTTGAACTGGCCGCCGCCGCCGCCGAGCGCATTCTGGCGGATCGTCTGGCTGCGTCCTCCACGGACCCGCTGGCCGACGAAGCCATCAGCCAGATCGGTTCGCGCCTGAACTGACCGGCGCGCTGTGCGAATCAGAAAAGGCCCCGCCAGTCGCCTGGCGGGGCCTTCTTCGTTTCAGCCAGGATGGATGATCAGTGCGCCGGCTGGGCGCCGGCCATTTCCCGGGCGTGACGCTTCTCGCGCTGGACCAGCGTGCCGTACACCCCGCCCATGACGATGCCGAAGACGATGTGGGTGAAGATCAGCCACATCAGGGTCGGGAAGCCCGCCGCCATGGCGAACATGCCGATACCGGCCACAGGCGCCACGGTCAGGGACATCAGGATGAAGGCCCCAACGGCGAAGGCGATGCCCTTGGTGGCTGGCGTGTCCGTCGGCATCCGGGGGCAAAGGATCCCGAAGGCGGGGCCCAGAATCAGGGTGCCGGACACGAAGTGAATGGCCCACCCGACCAGATAGCTGCCCTGCATGCCCACCATGGCGGCGAGGATCAGCGGAAAGATCCGCACTTCCGCGAGCGCGCCGGTGGACTGGGTCAGATAGAGTTTTGCGACTTCCAGGATCGCCACCACAGCGGTGGCCGCGAACCCGGCGATCATGCCTTTCTGTATGCGTGACTTCATGATGGGGGCTCCTCCCAAAGCCGTTTTTCATTCCCCACGACGCAGTCAGCATACGCCGATGTGCGGCGTTGCGTCGCACCCGGCGATCACGATTTCGTGCGCGCGGGGAGCCTTTCAGGCCGCGAGAACGGCGTGAGGACCCGGAAGTGCCGCTTTCAGCAGGGTTTCAGGCCCGGGCGGCGCGGCGGAACGAGGCGCGGAACGACCGGCGCGTGCGCGATAGAACCCGGCGGCCGCGCTTGAGCAACAGCCGCTCCATCCGAAGGGCCTGTTGCCAGATCACCGGAGCGAACTCCGGACGGCGACGCATCAGGCGGCGGAAGGGATAGAAATACTTGGGTCGCGCGTGCTGGGCGCGGATGAACTGCCGCTTGGCCCAGTAAGAGTTGCGCAGGATCACCACCATCCCGACCACCGAGATCGGCAGGCCGAACGGGCCGGGCAGGGGGGCGATCAGGATGCCCAGCAGCACCAGGAACCCGCCCAGAACCATCAGCATCAGGCGCAGGATGCGCCGCGCCAGACCCTTCAACAGCCCGCGGCCGACGGGGCGCGCCGAAGCGGCTTGGGTCCCGATGGCCAGGGCTTGGGTCATGGTAGGGCGTGGCTCCATAGATACAGGGCTGAGCGAGAAACGCACGAGCGGTTGTTTGGCTGCATTGGGCAGATGGGGAGGCCACCGGCGCGATCAAGCTGCCACACCTTGATTTACAAAGGTTTCATGCGGCTCATTTGCGGCGCGCCGATTACCGTTTCGAAAGATCATGGTGAACGCGCCGGGCTGTGGCCCTCAAGACACGATTCGAAGGTTCAGGCCGCGACGATTTCTTCGGCCTGTTTCAGGTCGACGCTGACCAGCTGGCTGACGCCGCGCTCAGGCATGGTGACGCCGTACAGGCGATCCATCCGGCTCATGGTCACCGGGTTGTGGGTGATGACGATGAAGCGGGTGTCCGTCCGGCCCCGCATCTCGTCCAGCATGCGGCAGAAGCGGTCCACATTGGCGTCGTCCAGCGGCGCGTCCACCTCGTCCAGCACGCAGACCGGCGCTGGATTGGCCAGGAACACCGCAAAGATCAAGGCGGCCGCCGTCAGGGCCTGCTCGCCGCCGGACATCAGGCTCATGACCGAGAGGCGCTTGCCGGGCGGGCAGGCGTAGATCTCCAGCCCGGCCTCCAGCGGGTCGTCGGACTCCACCAGCTTCAGCTCGGCCTGCCCCCCGCCGAACAGGGCCTCGAACAGGCTCTTGAAGTTGTCGTTGATGATCTCGAACGCGGCCAGCAACCGTTCGCGACCTTCGGCGTTCAGTTCGTCGATGCCGTCGCGCAGCTTGGCGATGGCCTGGGTCAGGTCGGCCCGCTCCTCGCGCATGGCGGTCAGGCGCTCTGCGTATTCCGACGCTTCCTCCTCGGCCCGCAGATTGACGGCGCCAAGGGCCTCGCGCTCGCGCTCCAGCCCGAACAGCAGGGACTCGGCGCCGGCTGCGTCCGGGGGGCGGGCCACCGCGTCATCGGTCAGGCGCTTGCCCAACTCCTCGGGCGACATCTGGGCCGTCTCGCGCAGGGTGCGGTCGGCGTCGTCCAGACGAATGGCCGCAGCCTCTGCATGGGCCGACAGGCCCGCGCGGCGCTCCCGGGCGGCGGAGGCGGCGCTTTCTGCGGCGCGGGCGGCGCGGTCGGCTTCCTGGGCGGCGCCCTCGGCCGTGCTCATGGCATCGGCGGCTGCGGCGCGGCGTTTCTCTGCGGCGGTCAGGGTGTCCAGCAGGCCCGCCCGCTGCGCCTCCAGGGCCTCAGGCTTGGCTTTCGCCCCCGCGAGGGCGGTCGCGGCCCGCTCGGCCTCGGTCTCGAGCGCCTTGACCCGCTCGGCGCTGGCCTTGGCCCGCGTTGACCAGTTGTCCCGCTCGCGGGTGAGGGCGGTCAGGCGTTGTTCGCGGGCGGCGCGTTCGCGGGCCTCGGCGTCCCGGTCGGCGCGCGCCTGGGCCGAGGCGGTGCGCGCGGCCTCGGCGGCGACGCGAGCGGCGGTCAGGTCGGCGCGCAGGGCGTCCAGCGTCTCCGACGGCGTGTCGGCGGTCAGGGCCTCGGCCTGGGCGGCTTCAGCGTCGGCCAGTTCCGCTTCTAGCCGAGTGATGGTGTCGTCCAGGGCCTGGGCCCGGGCCTCGCGCCGCGCCTGATCCCGGTTCAGGCCCTCGTGCCGGTCGCGGGCGGACGCCACGGTCTTTTCCGCATCGAACGGCCCGCGCCGGGCGGTCTTCAGCGTCTCCTCGGCGGTCTTGAAGGCGTCGGCGGCGGCTTTCTGGGCGGTCTGGGCGGCGTCGAGGGCGGGCTTGTCCCGATCGATCTCGGCCTCCAGTTCGGACAGCCGCGTGCGCTGCTCCAGCCGGATGGCGGCCGGGCGCGGCGCCTCGGCGCGCGTCACGAAGCCGTCCCAGCGAAACAGGTCGCCCTGAACCGTCGCCAGACGGGCGCCGACGGGCAGGGTCTTGGCCAACGCAGGCGCGGCCTCCCGCGCAGCGACACCGCACCAAGCCAGCCGGGCGGACAACTGCTCCGGCGCCGTGACCTTGCCCGCCAGCGGCTCCACGCCGTCCGGCCATGCGGGCGGGGGCGCGTCGGAACCGGCCCAGTGGGCGGCTGCGCGGGCGTCCAGCGCCGCGTCCAGATCGTCGCCCAGTGCGGCGGCCAGGGCGGCTTCATAGCCCCGTTCGGCCCGCACCTGATCCAGCGCGGGGGGGAAGTCGCGCTTGGCGGCGGTCAGCAGTTGAGCCAGCCCCCGCGCCTCTGTCTGCAGACGACCCAGCCGGTCCTCCAGCTTGCGGGCCTCCTGCCGCGCCTCGGCCTCGGCGCGGGCGGCGTCGCCCCGGGCGGTCTCGGCGGTCTCCACCGCCTCGCGGGCGGCGCGCAGGTCTTCCAGCGCGGCGTCCAGCGCGGCGCGGGCCTCGGCGATCTCGGGCGTCTCCAGCGGGCCCAGCGCCTCCCGCTCACCGCGGGCGTTGTCCAGAGTCTGGCGGGCGCGGGTAACGCGGGCCTCGGCGTCGCGTTTGCGGGCCGTCTCGGCGTTGGCCCGAGCCTCGACGGCGGCCAGCGCCCCGGCCTGACGCTCCACTTCGCCGTCGGCTCGGGCGCGGGCTTCTTCCGCGGTCTTCAGCGCGGCCTCCAGCTCCGGCCCCCGCTGGGGCGCGGCGGCGATCTCGGCCTGCACGGCTTCCAGATCGGCGGCGAGCCGCGCCAGTTCCCGTTCCGCGTCGGCGGCGGCGTCCTGTTCGCGCTCGGCGTCAGCGGCGACGCGCGTCTGATCGGCGGAGATGCGGTCGATCTCGTCCCGCGCCGCCTGTTCGGCCATGTCCAGCCGGTCGCGCTCCAGCGTCGCGCGGTGCAGCAGGGCGGCGGCCACCGCGTCTTCCTCCCGCGCGGGCTTCAGGGCCTCCTGAGCGGCCAGCGCCGCCGTCTGCGCGCGGGACGCCTCGCGTGTGGCCTCGGCCACGGCCTGATCCGCCTCGGCCAGTTCGGCCTTCGCCGCCTCGGCGGCTGTGCGCGCGTCGTTCCAGCGCACGTAGAGCAGGGCCGCCTGCAGCGCCCGGATCTCGGCGGATATCTTCTTGTACTTCTCCGCCTGACGCGCCTCCCGCTTCAGCCGGGCGAGTGTGGTCTCCAGTTCGCGGCTGATGTCGTCGAGCCGATCCAGATTGGTCTCGGCGGCCCGCAGGCGCAGCTCGGCCTCATGCCTGCGGGTGTGCAGGCCCGCCACCCCGCCCGCTTCCTCGAGGATGCGGCGGCGGTTCTGGGGCTTCGCCGCGATCAGTTCCGAGATCTGGCCCTGACGAACGAGGGCGGGGGAGTTGGCGCCTGTGGAGGCGTCGGCGAACAGCAGCTGCACGTCCCGCGCCCGCACTTCCTTGCCGTTGACCTTGTAGGTGGAGCCCTGACCGCGATCGATCCGGCGCGACACCTCCAGCAGGGGCGCGTCGGTGAACGGCTGGGGCGCCCGGCGCCGGGCGTTGTCGATGGTCAGCTGCACCTCGGCGTGGTTGCGGCTCGGCCGACCCGAGGCCCCGGCGAAGATCACGTCGTCCATGCCCTGGCCGCGCATGGCCTTGGCCGAGTTGGCGCCCATGACCCAACGCAGGCTCTCCAGCACATTGGACTTGCCGCAGCCGTTGGGCCCGACGATGCCCGTCAGGCCCGGCTCGATATGGAATTCCACCGGGTCCACGAAGGACTTGAAGCCCGCTATGCGAAGGCGGAGGAATTCCACGGCGGATCAGCCGCCCTGATCGATCAGGGTCGTGATGGCGGCCTCAAGGCTGGCCAGGTCGCCGTCAGTTCGCTCGCCATTGACGAAGAAGCTGGGCGTGCCGGTCACGCCCGCGTCTCTGGCGCCCTGAACCGTAGCGACCAGATACGCGCCGGCGCCGGGATCATTGAGGCAGGTCTCCAGCTGATCCGGCCCCAGTTCTCCAGCTTGCACGGCGCCCATAAGCCAGGCCTCCGGGTCGCGGCTGTCGTACATTTGCTCCTGGCCCGACATCAGTGCGTCGACCACGGCCGGAAACTGATCAGCCGTGGCGCAGCGGGCCACCAGGGCCGCCGTCTGCGACAGGTTCTGCGGCTGGGTGGGCAGATCGCGATGGACGAAGCGCACCTGGCCCGTGTCGATGAACCGCGCCTTCAGCTCGGGAAAGACCTGCTCGTGCCAGTTGGCGCAATGGCCACAGGTGAACGAGGCGTACTCGATCACCGTCACTGGCGCGTCCGGATCGCCCAGGATGCGATCGTCGGCTGTGACCTCGGGGACAGACCCCACCGCTTCGGCCGGGGCGTGGTCGTGTCCCTCATGCGCGCCGGCCGCCGTCTGGGCCGCCGCGCCCGAAGACGCGGCGGCGGCCAGTATCGCGGCCGCGAGGAAGGATGCGGCCCGGCTCACGCTCAGCCCTCGGCTTCGAGCAGCGGATCGATGACGGCCGAAAGGCCTTCCAGCGAGCTGTCCGACACGTGCTGGCCGTTGACGGTGAAGTAGGGTGTGCCCGTCACGCCGGCGCGCTGGGCCGCCTGGACCCGCTCGTCCATGGCGAGGATGGCGTCCTCGTCCGTGACGCACTGGGTGAACTCTTCCTCGCTGAGCCCCGCGTTGGCGGCGATGCGCAGCAGGCTTTCGCGGGGCGACACGCCCTGTTGCCACTCACGCTGCGAGCGCATGATCTGGTCCACCACCTCGAAGTAGCGGTCGTCGCCGGCGCAGCGCGCCAGCAGGAAACCGGCCACGGCGATGTCCTGGGGCGGGGTCGGCAGTTCGCGGAAGACGAAGCGTACGCGGTTGTTGTCCACGTAGCGTTCCTCGAACTCGGGCTTCACCTGCTCGTTCCAGGCGGCACAGACGCCGCAGGTGACCGAGGCGTATTCCACCACCGTGACCGCGGCGTCTTCACCCGCGCCCTTGGCCATGTCGCCTTCGGCCGGTGCCCCGGTGCCGCTGCCGCCGCACGCGGCCAGGGCCAGGGTCGCGCCGACGGCGGCGATCATTGCGGCGCGGCGGTTCAGGAAGGTCGGGCGCATGGGCGGCTCCTCAATCAGATGAATTCAGCATGATCGCGCGATTCTCGGGCGTCGCGCGCGGGGTTCACATTCGAGAACAAGGACGGCGAAGGTTTGTCAACGCTGATCGCCGCCCGCGCTCCGCATCACTGCTCGCCCCAGCTTCAGCAGGGCGGCCTTCACCGCATCGGGCGCGGCGTCCACCGAGCGAGCCAGTTCGGCCTCGGCGGCGGCGTCCAGCGGCGGCGCTGGGCGGCTTCGGCGGGTGGGCGAAGCGGGATCGACCAGCCCGCGCACGGGCCCCTGCGAGATGCGCAATTTCTCCACCGACCCGGCGCCCAGGAACAGGTTCACCCGCTCGATGATCTCGGCGGACTGGTGCTGGACCAGCAGGGCGGCGGCGCCCGCGACCCGCAGCTCCAGCGCCCCGCCGGCGTTTCCGCGCCCCTTGGTCAGCTTCACCGGCTCGGTGACCCGGGCCAGGCGGTCGCCGACGATCTCGCGCCAGCGGGGCTGCAACGCCTCGGCCCCGCGTCCGTATTTCTTGTCCAGCTCGCGGATGAAGGGCGCCAGCGAGCGGCCCACCGGCGGGGCCGGGCGGGGCGCGGGGCGCGTCCGTTTGCGCGACAGAATCTCGCGGACCTCGGCGTCTGTGGGCAGTTGGCGGGGCATGGCCCTATATAGCCCCGATCATGACGCCGGACTCACCCCAATTCGTCGATTCGGTCCGTGCGGCCCTGCTGGACTGGTACGACGCCCACGCCCGCGCCCTGCCGTGGCGCACCGGCCCGCATGAGCGCGCGGCGGGCGTGCCGCCCGATCCGTACCGCGTCTGGCTGTCCGAGGTGATGCTGCAGCAGACCACCGTGCCCCACGCCACGTCCTATTTCCTCGAATTCACCCGGCGCTGGCCCACCGTGGCCGATCTGGCGGCGGTGGACGATGGCGAGCTGATGGCCGCGTGGGCGGGACTGGGCTACTACGCCCGCGCCCGCAATCTGCTGGCCTGCGCCCGCGCCGTGGCGGGCGACCATGGCGGCGTGTTTCCGGATCAGGAGGCGGGTCTGCTGGCCTTGCCGGGGGTGGGCGCCTACACCGCCGCCGCCGTGGGCGCCATCGCCTTCGACCGGCCCGCCAATGTGGTGGACGGCAATGTGGAGCGGGTCATGGCCCGCCTGTTCGCCGTCGAAACGCCGCTGCCCGCCGCCAAACCGGAGCTGAAACGTCTGGCCGCCACGCTGGTGCGCGACGACCGCCCCGGCGACTGGGCCCAGGCGCTGATGGATCTTGGCGCGACTGTCTGCCGGCCCAAGGCGCCCCTGTGCGACCGCTGCCCTGTGGCGTTCACTTGCGCCGCCCTCCGGACCGGCGATCCCGGCCGCTATCCGCTCAAGACCAAGAAGGCCGCGCGGCCCCGACGCAGGGGCGCGGTGTTCGTGCTGCGGGACGAGCGGGGGCGCGTGGCGCTGGAGCGACGGCCCGACAAGGGCCTGCTGGGCGCCATGCTGGGCCTGCCCACCAGCGCCTGGGACGAGGCGGGCGCCGGGGTCGAGGCCGCGCCGCTTCCGGCGGACTGGCGCGCCACCGGCCAGGTGGAGCACGTCTTCACCCACTTCGCCCTGACCCTGACGGTGTTCGAGGCGACCGGCCAGGGGGACTTCATCTGGACGAACGAGGGCGAGGCCGCCCAGGCCCTGCCCAGCGTATTCAGGAAAGCGCTGCGGCGTCCGCGATCTTCTCGGGCGAGCGGCGCAGCATCAGGGTGAAGCCCACCGCCAGCGCCGCCGGCAGGGCGGCCCAGATCATGCCGCCGACGGCCATGCCGGTGGCCGTGGCCCACAGGGCGCCGACCACGAACTCGGCGATGCCCACCAGAATCGAGCCCTTGCTGCCCTTCTGGAAGTCGCGGCGCTGGGCCGGCTTCTGACGCCAGATATTGATCAGCCCCGCCGAGGCCGAGGCCGCGAGACAGCCGATCAGCACCACCCCGGTGGCCAGCGGCGCGATCACCGCCAGTCCCGCCAGCGCTATGGCTGTCAGGCACATGGCCGGGATCAGGGCGGCGTAAAGCTTGGCCCGGTCCACGCGGCCTTGCTGAACCGGCGCGGAGCGCAACAGCTCCGGGCTGTCCTCGGCCGAGATGGTGATCCACGAAAAGCTGCCCGCCAGTTGCCCCGCCATGATCACCACGGCGCCCGCGCCGAAAGCGACGCCCACGCCCGACTGCGCGTTGCGGAACAGGATGAACCCCAGCGGCAGCAGGTACAGCAGCCGTAGCAGCACCTGGCTGAGCAACTGCGGATCCCGCGCCAGCAGGCGCAGCTCCTTCTGCACCATCACCCGCGTCAGGCCCGCCGCGAAGGCGCGGTCGGTCACGCGGCGGGGTTTCGGCCCGGCCTTGTCACCGACGGCTGCGGCGGCATTCTCGGCGAAGCGCCGCGCCAGCGCCGAGATGGTCACGGCGAACACGACCAATGAGGCCGCCACGAAGAGGATCAGGGGCAAAGCCTCGCCCACCAGGGCGCGCAGGGCCCATGTCCCCCAGCCGCCGTCCTGGAAGGCGTCCGACGCGGCCCATCCCTGGAACAGTTCAGCCAGGGCGCTGACGCTCTCCTCCTCGTCGTCGCGCGGGCGGGTGAAGTTATAGACCTGGCTGGCCAGGAAGGCGGAGGCGCCAACGATCCCGGCGGTTATCTGGGAGACTACACGGGTGCGGCGCGGCCCGATCAGGCGGAACAGGGCCATGGTCAGGCCGAGGCCGATGGTGGTGGCGATCAGGGTCAGTCCCGCGATCAGGCCGTACAGGGTCAGCCAGTGCGGCTGGCCCAGCGCCCAGGCCGCCAGCACGAACGGCGTCACCAGCAGATAGTAGAGCAGCCCCGTCGCCGCCGCGATGGCCACGAGCCGCACGGTCAGCACCACGCGCGGTTTCAGCGGCGAAGACAGCAGCAGGTCCAGATCGCCGCGCTGATACAGCGCCTGCACCGAGGCGTTGATGGCATGGGTCAGCATCAGGGTCAGCACCGCGCCCATGGCCCCGGTGACGATCAATGCCGCCATGGGGCTGGGTGAGACCGGAAATTGCCAGACCAGAAACGCCAGCCCGACCCCGCCGCCCACAAGCCCCAGCAGGCCTACGCCCACCAGCAGGATCAGCACCGCCTTGCTGCCGCTCAGGCCCTCTTTCTTCTCGGAGGACTTGCCGTCCATGGCGCGCCAGGCCAGCCGCACCTCGTGCGCCAGCAGCCAGGGGACCGAGCCCGCCTTCAGAAACCGGATCATGCGGGCACGGGGCCTGAGGTCAGGTCCAGGAACACATCCTCCAGCGTGCCGCCCTGACGGCCCGCGCGCGTGCTCAGTTCCGCCAGGCTGCCCTCGGCCAGAAGGCGTCCGTGCTGGATGATGCCGATGCGATCGGCCATGCGCTCGGCCACGTCCAGAATGTGGGTGGTCAGGATCACCGTGGCGCCGGTGCGCACCTTTTCCTGCAGCACGTCCTTGACCTGCCGCGCCATGGCGGCGTCCAGACCAGTCAGCGGCTCGTCCAGCATCAGCAGGCGCGGCTCGTGGATCAGGGCGCCGGCCAGCGCAGCCTTCTGCTTCATGCCGCGCGAAAAGCCCTCGCACCGCTCGCCGCGATGCTCCCACAGGGCCAGCCATTCCAGCAGTTCCTGCGCCCGCTTGCGCGCCGTCTTCGCGTCCACGCCCCACAGCCCGGCCACGAACTCCAGATACTCCATGGGCGTCAGCTTGTCGTAGAGCATGGGCTCGTCGGGCAGCCAGGCGATCATGCGCTTGGCCTCCACCGGATCGGCCACGGCGTCCACGCCGAACACCCGGATCGAGCCCGCCGTGGGCTGAGTCAGGCCCGCCACCATGCGCAGGGTCGTGGTCTTGCCCGCGCCGTTGGGGCCGAGCAGGGCGTACAGCTCGCCCGCGCGCACGGTCAGATCCAGATCATCCACCGCCGGGCGGCTGAAGACCTTCCTCAGGCCGCGCAACTCAAGCGCGGCGGTGTCCGATGAACTCATTTACGCATCCCCTGTCACGCGACCACGGTGGCGCGCGCGGGGCGGGGCGTCAACGCGTCACTGCATTCCCGCCCGCATCTGGGTGCGCAGGTCGTCGATCAGCTGGAAGCCCCGGTCGGTCTTGTAGCGCCAGAAGGTCCAGCCGTTGCAGGCCGGGGCGTTGTCCAGCAGGGCGCCCAGCTTGTGGATTGAGCCGGTCAGCTCGCCGTGGGCCAGGCTGCCGTCGGCGCGCACCCGCGCCTCGCGCTCGCCCTTGGGGCAATACAGGCGGTCGCCGGGCCGCAGCAGGCCGGCCTCCACCAGGGCGCCGAACGGCACCCGGGGCTCGGCCTTCTTGGAGCCCATGACGGCCAGGTCTTCGGGATTGGCCGGCACCACGGCCTTGATGCGCTTCTCGGCGACCTTGGCGTAGGTCTCTTCGCGCTCGATGCCGATGAAGTGGCGGCCCAGACGCTTCGCCGCCGCGCCGGTGGTGCCGGTGCCGAAGAAGGGGTCCAGCACCACGTCGCCCGGCCGGGTGGCAGCCAGCATGACCCGGTGCAGCAGGGCCTCGGGCTTCTGGGTCGGGTGCGCCTTCTTGCCGTCCTCATCCTTGATCCGCTCCTCGCCCGTGCACAGGGCGAAGGTCCAGTCGGAGCGCATCTGGGTGTCTTCGTTGAAGGCCTTCAGGGCGTCGTAGTTGAAGGTGTAGCGCTTCTGCTCGCGGCTGCGGGCGGCCCAGATCAGGGTCTCGTGTGCATTGGTGAAGCGGGTGCCCTTGAAGTTGGGCATGGGGTTGGACTTGCGCCAGATGATGTCGTTCAGCACCCAGAAGCCCAGGTCCTGGATCGCCGCCCCCAGCCGGAACACATTGTGATAGCTGCCAATCACCCAGATGGAGCCCTCGGGCTTCAGCACCCGGCGGCATTCGCTCAGCCAGGCGCGGGTGAAGGCGTCATAGGCGGCGAAGCTCTCGAACTGGTCCCAGTCGTCGTCGACCGCGTCCACCTTGGAATTGTCCGGCCGCAGCAGGTCGCCGCCCAGCTGCAGATTATAGGGCGGGTCCGCGAAGACCATGTCCACGCTGGCGTCGGGCAGGCCCTTCAACATCTCGATGCAGTCGCCCCTCAGAACGACATCGGTCTTGATACTCATGGTGAAGGGCCCCGCGTGAACTGTAACGCTGACACTGGTGAATCATCACGGTTAAGGACCGGTTGATTCCCGCGCGCTTGCGCCCTCGCGCCGACGCTTTAGGGTCCGCGGCCTGTTTCGACTCTCATAGGGTGCGTCCTTGTCCGTTCTTTCCCGTTTGGCGACGTCCGTCGCCGCCGCCTGCCTGATCGCCGCGCCCGCCATGGCCCAGGACGCCGAGGCGATCCGCACCGCAGAAACCCTGCGCGACCGGGCGCTGGAGGGCACCATCGCCTATGACGTGGTGGAACAGATCACCACCCGCTTCGGTCCCCGCATGGCCGGCACGGACGCCGAGCGCGCGGCGGCGGAATGGGGCGAGGGCTTTCTGAACGCCCAGGGCTTCGCCAACGTCCGCATCGAGGACTTTCCCCTGTCAGTCTGGAACCGGGGCGTCGAGCAGGTCGAGGTGCTGTCGCCGTTCCCGCAGCCGCTGACTGTCACCGCCCTGGGCGGCGCCATGGCCACCCCTGCGGAGGGCGTCACCGGCGAGGCCGTGATCTTCCGCACATATCAGGACCTGCTGGACCAGCCCGAAGGCGCGCTGGACGGCAAGATCGCGGTGGTGCTGCAGGACACCCCCCGGGCCCAGGACGGGCGCGGTTACGGCTCCACCTCCGTGATCCGCTTCCAGGGACCGACCGAGGCGGCGCGGCGCGGGGCCGTCGGGTTCCTGCTGCGCTCGCTGGGCACCCACGATCATCGCTTCGCCCACACCGGCGCCACGTCCGTCAGCGACGACGCGGTCCCCGCCTTCGCCATCAGCCCGCCGGACGCGGACCAGCTGGCCCGCATGGCGGCCATGACCGACGAGCCGATCCGCATCCGCCTGTTTTCCACGGCGGCCTTCGCCGAGCCGACGCGCTCCCAGAACGTCATCGCCGAGGTGGTGGGCAGCGAGCGGCCCGAGGAAGTCATCACCATCGGCGGCCATCTGGACAGCTGGGATCTGGGCACCGGCGCCATCGACGATGCGTCGGGCATCGGCATCACCACCGCCGCCCTCAAGCTGATCGCCGACCTGCCCGAGGCTCCGCGCCGCACGATCCGCGTGGTCTGGTGGGGCGCCGAGGAAGTCAGCCAGCCGGCTCCGGCGCAAGGTCTGGCCGGCGCGCGCGCCTATGCGGACTCCATCAGCGATGAAGCCGCGAACCATGTGGCGATTTCAGAAAGCGATTTCGGCGCCGGGCCGATCTATGCGCTCAGCCTGCCCGCGGGCATGGGCGGGACAGAGTTCCAGCGCGCGGCCATGCGGGTGCTGACGCCGCTGGGCATCGTCTGGGACGGCGCGCCCGCGCGGGGCGGCGGACCGGACACCGGCCCGACTGTGGCCCTGGGCGTTCCCGCCTTCCGGCTGGCGCAGGACGGCACGGACTATTTCGACACCCACCACACGGTGGACGATGTGATCGACCGGATCGAGCCGGAGAACCTGGACCAGAACGTCGCCGCCTGGGCCGCGCTGCTGTGGCTGATCGCGGACTCCGACGTGGACTTCCGGTCCGCCGAATAGGCTTCGGCCACGAAAAAGGGCCGGTGTCTTGCGACACCGGCCCCTTCATCCGATCCGTGAAGGATCAGGCGCTTTGCAGCTGACCCGCGGATTCCTTGCCCGAGCGATTGTCACGCTCCAGCTCATAGGAAACCTTCTGGCCTTCGTTCAGCGAGGCCATCCCCGCGCGCTCAACGGCCGAGATGTGCACGAACACATCCTTGCCGCCGTCGGTGGGCTCGATGAAGCCGAAGCCCTTGGTGGGGTTGAACCATTTAACGGTGCCGGTAGCCATATCATGACCTCCTAGTAGGCATTGGCCGCAGGGGACATCCCTGTTCGGCCTGTCGGGTCTGAATGGAAACGGCTGGCCTCAATGCGTCGCATAGAAGAACGGGGCGTTACGCAAAGAGATCGACCGGCATAAGGTGGGGGAAAACGAGGGCGAAAGCAAGGCGCAAGGCGAATCTCGACGGCGACGGGCTTTATCGCTACGGGACGGTCCCGCGCGAGCGTGGCGGAATTGGTAGACGCAAGGGACTTAAAACCGTAACACCGTAAATTTACGTATTAAAAACAAGCGGTTGTACGATTTATAGACTTACACACTCCTTACACACTGCCGGAAAGGCAAGGGGGTGTTGTGTCGGAATCCCACACGCTCATGGACGGCAAGGTCCATGTTTACCGCAGAGAAAAAAGTCGCTTCTGGCAGTGCGCGACCTTCCTGAACGGTCGAAATCATCGCCAATCGACCCGGCATGAGAGCCTCGCCTACGCGCTGGAGTACGCCCGCGAGTGGTATCTGGATCGTGTCGCCGAGGATCGGCTGCGCCGCCGGGGCGGCATTGTCCTTCCAGCCGGACAGCCTGCGATCCCCGTGGAAGCGCCGAAGCCCCAGCCGGGCGAGAAGACCTTTCGCGAAGCCGCGTCGGCGTTCCTTCTGGAGTTCGAGGCGATGACTCTGGGCGAGCGCAACGCCGAGTACGTGGCCAGCAAGGCTCGCATCCTGCGGCTCTATCTGCTGCCGTATTTCGGAGACCTGCCGATCTCCCAGGTCACCGCCGGGCGCATTCAGGAGTACCGGGTGCATCGGGTGACGCCTCCGAGTGAGCCGCAGCGCGTCCGATACTCCAGGAACGGCCGGGAGCGCATCGGAAAGGTCCGCGAATGGAAACGGCCGAGCCGGCAGACGCTGCACAACGAGATGGTCTGTCTGCGGCAGGTGCTGAAAACAGCGAACCGGAAGGCATGGATCGCCGCGCTTCCGGACATGTCGAGCCCCTATCGGGCCTCCGGCAAGGTCAGCCACCGCGCCTGGTTCTCGCCCGAGGAGTACCGGCGGCTGTATGAGGCCACGCGCGAGCGGGCGAAGAATCCCAAGAAGGAGCGGTGGCGCGCGCAGAGCGAGAATTTCCACGACTTCGTTCTGTTCATGGTCAACACGGGGCTTCGGCCGGACGAGGCGCAGCGCCTTGAGTTCCGGGATGTCTCCATCGTCGAGGATGACGCCACCGGGGAGCGAATTCTGGAGATCGAGGTGCGCGGCAAGCGCGGCACCGGCTACTGCAAGAGCATGCCGGGCGCGGTGCTTCCCTTTGAGCGGGTGCGCAAGCGCAAGAACGGCCAGCCGACCGATCTCGTGTTCGGCCTGGTTCAGCGCGAACTGCTCAACGCGGTGCTGGACGAGCTCGGCTTGAAGAAGGATCGGGAGGGCAATCCGCGAACCGCCTACAGTCTGCGCCACACCTACATCTCCATGCGGCTGATGGAGGGGGCCGACATCTATCAGGTCGCCAAGAATTGCCGGACCAGCGTGGAGATGATCGAGAAATACTACGCCTCGCACATCAAGAACGTGCTCGACGCCTCGGCCATCAACGTTCGCAAGCCTAAGCCCGCCAGAGGGCGGGCGGCGAAGGTTCAGGCGACGGACGTCGACTGAACCCGTCTTGGCGCTGCGATCTGAACGAAGCTATACAGCCGGTTCAGCCTGCGGGCGTGGCGAAACTGGTAGACGCAACGGACTTAAGCTGAGGATTGAGTGCGCCGGGGGAAACCCCGGACGTAGAACCGCTCAAAGTCGGGGAACCCTGTCAGATGGCGATCCCGAGCCAAGCCCGTCTTCGGACGGGAAGGTGTAGAGACTAGACGGGCGGCGCCTAAAGCCTCAGGGCCATGGCGAAGGGATAGTCCAGACCACGAACGTCCCCAGAGCGCTCTGGCGGCGGCGGCGAAAGTCGAAGTGGTACGAAAATCCGTCGGGCGAAAGCCCTTGCCGGTTCGAGTCCGGCCGCCCGCACCAATCTTGTCTTCCTCTCGTTTCGAATACGCACACGGCGAAGAGCGGCCGCAGCCTCCGGCTCTTCGCGACCATGGGTGTTGCATTCATTTCCCAATTCCCGCGCTCCGGATAGGATCGATTGCAACCTCAGGCTACAAGAAACTAGTCTGGCGCGGGCTGGCCTTCGAGGCTTCCGGCGAATTTGAGGGGGCGGCTTTGCGGATTGTCATCGATAGCAGGGGCGCACGCGCGACCGATGTGGCGGCCATGCTGACCACGGCCGACAAAGCGTTTGTCCAGTTTGCCGGCGAGCGGTTCAGCGGCGTCAAGCCGATCTTGACCGTAGAGGCTGTGCAGCCGGGCAGCGTTGAAATCATTCTGGGGGCGATCGACACCTGGGACGCCTTCAAGACCGCCTCTGCTCTGCTTGCGCCCTTCACCGCCCATATCGGCCAGGTGATCCAGGCGCTGCGCTACGGCGGTGTCGCCTCTTTGAAACCGGCGGAGGCGAAGTTCGTCAAGTCGATAGTCGAGCCTGTCGCCAAGGGCCGCGCCCAGCAGATCAATATCGTCAACAATGGCGAGATTCACGTCACCATCGGGCAACAGGATGCTCCCGATCTGCTCGCAAATCTCGCCCAAGCGACAAGGCCGCCGAAGCCCCGACGGACGGCAGACGTCCTGACCGCAGGCGAGTCCCAATCCCTGGCCGGTCCCGGACTGGACGGGACGGCGCTCAACGTACATGGCGAATGGTACGCGCGGCTGCTGCGCGGCCGAGGCGTGCTCGTGCCGATTTCGGGCGTCCGCGACGGGTTGATCGACAATCAGACCTACCGCCTCCGGGGCGAACCAATTCGGGGCGAACTGGGCGAAATCGTCGGCGTCTATCTGCATCAGGCCGAACCGTTAGGGACCCCGGGCTAAGGTGGACGTCAACTTTTTCCTGAAGGAGCGGACCCGCTTCGTGCGCGGGTTCTACGATCAAGGCGTCGCTCCGTTCCACGACATCCAGCACCGGATCGAGACTAAGGCGCCGCCGTTCGACAACCCGCCTTACAGCGAGGACGGAGAGCCGGCCTTCCTGACCCAATGGCTTGACGCCGAGACCGGAGCGGACCTCCTCGGCCAGACTTGCGTCTCCCTGCTGTCCGATACGCTCAAGCTCTATTTCAATACCCTGCAGTCCGAGATCGGCTTCGCCTTCGAACAGGGCGGCAAGGCGCTCATGAAGAGGGGATTTGTCGCCGCGTACCGGGAGGCGTTGGGCGAGGTGTTCGAGACCGACTGGTCGGACTGTCCGGTCCGGTTCGCGGTAATCGAGCAGGTGGTGCTCGCCCGCAATCTCAGCCAGCACGGCGGACATTTGACGTCCTTCCATAGGTCCCATGACGCCAGGACCCTGCGCCAACACCCCCAGCCCTTCTTCGCCAGTCCTGAAGAGGCCAGGACATGGCAGGACAGCGGCGGCCAGAACTCGTTTCTGACGCCGTCGGTGAAGATCACGCGCGACCGGCTGTTCGAGGCGATCGAGGAGGTTGAGCAACTGGGCGACTGGCTCGACGCCAGGCTGGTCAAGGTTCACGAATGGAGGCGCCGCACGCGAGAGCCGGAACCAGTTCCCGAAGCGGAAGTGTTTGGTCTGCTGGCGGCTGGCCGAGCCGCGCTCGATCTGTGTCGACCCGCCTTGGACCTGTTTGAGGCGCGCAGGCCCGATGTGATCCACCAAGGCGACGACAGGGGCTTCGTAATCGACGGTCGCCGGCTCGAACGCAGTCTGGGCGGACCCCTGGCAGCCCAAGGCCTGATCGGCGCCCAGGCCTTCGTGGCCAATCTCGTCGTGGTCGAGAACTGCCTCGTGAAGTTAGCCAGCCTTCGTGGTGTGCCGCCGCACATCAAGACCAAGGCTGAGCAGGCAGTGAAGGCGATCAAGGCCGTCGTCGACCGTCAGGTTCGCAATACCGCGGAGCATATCGACGACCGAGTGGTCAGACGCGCCGACCAAGGGTTGATCGCCTCCTCCATCTTCGAGCCCGATCTTCTCTGTTCGACCCGGGTGGACGGTACGGTCGGCGCTGTCTCCATCAGCCGGCAGACCCTGGAGGTGGCGGTGGCGGCGTTCGAGAGCGTGGTGTGGCCGTCGTCGCCACGATTGCCTGACGTCGGACGATGAGCATCGAACTCGCGGCTTTGCACAAACACTGGCTGGCAGCTGATGCGGTCAATGTACACCTGCGCCGGTCGATGAAGTCTTCGGAGCGGCTGGAGGCCGGTGACCTTCCCGAACCCCTGGCCGCGCTGGCTGAGCAATGGTCCGCCTTTGAGGTTCTGCGCGTCTGGTACAGCTTGCTCTATGTGGTCGTGGAGGGCTACCAAACGCTCAAGCTGCGGGATGACGCTGTCGACGATCTCCTCGGTCGGGGCGACTATCTCCAGACCCTCAGGCTTTTTCGCAACGCCACCTTCCATTTCCAGAAGGATCCGTTCTCGCCGAAGATCCTGGGGTTCCTCACCACCCCGGAGAGCGAGACCTGGGTGAAGGAACTCGATCAGGCCTTTAAACGTCTGTTCGAACGCGAGCTGAAGATCGAAGAAGTCCTGGGCGAACTCGGCTGATTGACGTCCCATTTTGTCGCAAGCACGCGGCATCAGGCAGGAGCATCACGCGTTGAAGCTCATACGGCCTTGGCGCATTCTCGATCCGATGGGAAAGTCGATTCTATGAATTTGGCCGTCAGAACCGATGGACCGGCAATCGCGGCGATCTCGCCGAAGCGCGAACTAGGCGCCTATGAGGCCCTGTGGCTGGAGCAGGGTGCGACCTTCAAAACCCTAGCGGAACGGTTCGCCCGCGATCCATCGGCCATGCCCTCGGACTTTGTGTCGCCCGCCAGCGCCATGGCGGCCGCGGACGAGGTGCTGGCGACCCTGAAAACGTCTGGCGTTCATCAGTTCGGTGTCCGCATCAACCACGCTGGCGATTATCCGAAGAAGCTGAGAGACGCCCGCCATCCCGTCGAGATGCTCTACTATCAAGGCGCCTGGGAACTGACTGAAACCCGTTCCATCGCGGTCGTGGGCAGCCGCAAGGCAAGCGAGGACGGCCAGCAGCGGGCCGCCCAGATCGCCAAGGGATTGGTTGAACGCGATTTCACCGTGGTGTCCGGTCTGGCCGAGGGCATCGACCGGGCCGCCCATACCGCCGCCTTCGCCTGCGGCGGTCGAACGATTGCGGTCATCGGCACCCCGCTGGGCCAGTTCTATCCCAAGGCCAACCGCGACCTCCAACTACGGATCGCCGCCGAACAGCTACTGATTTCCCAGGTTCCCGTGCTCCGGTACGGCAAGCAGAACCCGAATCTGAACCGGCTGTTCTTCCCGGAACGCAACGTCACCATGAGCGCCCTGACCGAAGGAACGGTCATCGTCGAGGCCGGTGAGACGTCCGGCACCCTGACGCAGGCGCGCGCCGCCCTTCATCAGGGCCGCAAGCTGTTCATACTCGACTCGTGCTTCACCCGAGGCGATCTGACCTGGCCGGCTCGTTTCGCCGCTGAAGGGGCGATCCGGGTGCGCAAAATGGACGACATCTGGGCCGCCCTCGAGTGACGGTCCGGTTCAGCGAGATCGACGACGGCAATCGCGCCGATCACACCCGACTGGGCCCGGGTGACCGCTGCCTCTATCTCTTCGAGTACACCAGCGGACGGGATTATTCGTTCAGCGCGACGAACAGCTTGATCAACAATCTCAAGAAGAAGCCGACTAGCTCGGAAAGCCAGCGCCGCTACAAGGCCCAGGCCATCGCCCAGTGTGGGGGCTATTTCAGGGAAGGCCTGGACCCAGCTTGGCTGGCGCGCGCCACCCTCGTGCCCATTCCGGGATCGAAGGCGGCGGATCATCCGGACTTTGACGACCGCATGACCCAGGTCGCCCGCGCCATCCTGCCTGGTCTCGATGTCCGGCCTCTCGTGCGCCAGACGCAGAGCCTGCGCGCCTCCCACGAGGTCGGCGACGGCGAGCGGGTCTCCGTGGAGGAACTGCTTGCGGCGTATCGGATCGATGAGACGATCGCGGAACCCGCGCCGGTGACGATCGGCATCATGGACGATGTCCTCACGGCGGGAACACACTATTGCGCCATGCGAACCGTATTGGCGCAAAGATTTCCGGCCGCCACCATCTTCGGTCTCTTCGTGGCGCGACGCGTCTTTCCGACGTGACCACAGCCATGAAGGGTCCAACTATTCGTCATGGATGACGAACAGGGCTTAGGGCTCATTAATTCTTCAAATCTGGCGACTTGCCGGCTAACGGCGCCGCCTGTCCCGCGGGAGGCGGTTCGACAAGACTCATGGCTTCCCCGGCGTTCGCTCAGTGAGGAAGCCGGCGCGACGTCCGCCCACTTGCGACCTGCTCTTCGCCAGCTGACGGCTGGGAGGAATCACGGCTTGAGCTTCGACCAATCAACCTTCCCCAGGTCGTTGTCGAACCAGCTCAACTCCACGCCCAACGGAAGGGACTCGCCGTTCTGCAACAGCACGTGCTCGGGCACGTCCGACGCCTGAACGGTCTTTGTCAGAAAATCGTCGGCCTGAGGGTGTCCGTCCCGCAGGCCGACGGCCACGCCATTGATCTGGGACGGACTGGAGCCGGCGACCAGATAGTGCTGTTTCGGGAGTTGGGTACTGGCGGCCATGAGGATCACGCGGGCGTAGCAGGTCGGGCGAATTGGGGGGGCAGGGGGCGTCATGCAGACTCCATTGGGGGACCAGAACTGGCCCGTGAGCGGTCACCTTAGCGCCGATTCGGAAGGGGGCGCCGAAGCCACGGGTCGCGCTGAAGGGCTAAGGGCTCCGCCCTCGCGCGGGCCAGGGTGAAGCGCCTTCGGCGCCGGACCGGCCGGTCTCCCCGGGCTTCCGCGCCGGCGATGATGATCACCAGGGTCACGGGTGCGAGGCTTGTGCAGCCCGGGCGATCCCCCTCCGGCCGGTCCGCCCTGGCCCTTGCTACCCCGGTCTCGCCGACGGGCAGGGTTTCAGGCGCGCCTTGCGCCTGCAAACCCTGACCCAAGGAGGCAGACATGACTGCTCAATCCACTCAATCCCGTTCGTCAGCGGCGGCTGGCGCCGCCGCTGCGGAGACCTTTACGGACCTGACGCACGGTGCGGAGATCACCGTGCCGTTGAACAGGCTCAAGGCGTCGCCCCGCAACGCCCGGAGGGTGAAACATTCGGCGGCGGCGCTGGAGGCGCTGGCCGCGTCCATCAAGGCCAAGGGGGTGTTGCAGCCGCCCGTGGTGGAGGTCGAGCGGGACGGGGAGGGGGCGCCTACGGGCGCCTACCTCGTCACCATCGGCGAGGGGCGGCGGCAGGCGCTGCGCATGCTGGTCCGGCGCAAGGCGGTCAAGCGGACCCATCCGGTGCGGGTGATTGTGGACGCCGACAATGACGCCCATGAAATCAGCCTTGATGAGAACATCACCCGCGAGGCCATGCATCCCGCCGACCAGTTCGAGGCCTTCAGGCGCCTCGCGGACGAGAAGAGCTACGGGCCCGAGGAGATCGGGGCGCGGTTCGGCGTTTCGGCCCATGTGGTGCGCCAGCGGCTGCGGCTCGGGGCGGCGGCGCCGGAGTTGATGGCGGCGTACCGGGACGGCGCGCTGGCGCTGGACCAGCTGACGGCCTTCTGCGTCAGTGAGGATCAGGACCGGCAGCGGCAGGTGCTGGCGCAGACGGGGCCGCACGCCCCCGCCTATACCATTCGCCGGGCCATGACCGAGGCCAAGGTGTCGGCGGGGGACCGCCGGGCCGTGTTCGTGGGCGTCGAGGCCTATGAGACGGCGGGCGGGTCGATCCTGCGCGACCTGTTCACCGAGGACGGCGGCGGCTGGCTGGAGGACCCGGCCCTGCTGGACCGGCTGGTCAGCGAGAAGCTGGCCGCGCTGGCCGAGGACGTGCGCGTCCGTGAGGGCTGGAAATGGGCCGAGGCCGGATCGGACTACGCCGAGGTCGCCGCCCTCGCGCGGGTCTATCCGGTGGAGACGGTGCGCTCCGAGGCCGAGGCCGCCGAGATTGCGGCCCTGTCCGGGGAATACGACCGGCTCGTCTCCGACACCGACGCGGCGGAAACCCTGCCGCCGGAGGTGGACGCGCGGCTGGAGGAGATCGACCGGGCCTTGCAGGCCTTCGGTCCCGCCTTTGACTATGCGCCCGAGGCCAGGGCGCGGGCCGGGGTCATGATCCTGCTGGGCCATGACGGAGAGGTCCGTTTCGAGCGGGGTCTGGTCAAGGCCGAGGACGCCGTCGCCCCCGAACCGCCGCCCTGGGCCGGGGATGACGCGGACGAGGATGCGGCGGCGTCCTCGGCGGATGCTGGTCCGGACGGCGGGGCGGAAGACGCGCCAGCGCCTCTGTCGGACCGGTTGGTGATGGACCTGACGGCCCACAGGACCATGGGCCTGCGTGATGCGGTGCAGGCCGACTCCGCCGTCGCGCTGGCGGTGATGGTCCACGCCATCGCCCTGCAGGTGTTCTATCCGGGCTATGGCCAGTGGACGCCCCTGCAGCTGCGTCTGACCGTGACCGAACTGGAGCGGCTGGCGCCGGGCGTCAGCGACGGTCAGGACGGACGCCGCGTGGCCGACCGGCTGGAGGCGTGGGGCGCTCGACTTCCGGAGAACCCGCAAGACCTGTGGGCCGTGTTGGCGCCCATGGGCGGCGCCGATCTGCTGGACCTGCTGGCGGTGTGCACAGGCGTGGGCCTCTACGCCGTGCGCGACCCCCACGACCGCAGGCCCGGCGCGCTGGCGCAGGCCGAGACGCTGGCGACAGCGGTTGGATTGGACATGAGCGGGGCTTGGTCGGCCACGGCCAAAGGATATTTCTCGCGGGTGTCCAAGGCGCACATTCTGGAGGCGGTGACCGAGGCGGTCGGCGCCGAGGAGGCCGGGCGCATCGCCGGGATGAAGAAGGCGGACATGGCCGAGGCGGCGGAGCGGTTGCTGGAGGGCAGGGGATGGTTGCCGCCGGTGCTGCGCACACAGCCGGTCGAGGCGGCGTCCGGGAGGGAAGGCAGGGCGGTGGCGGGCGACGCCGCCGCGCCGCCGGATGACGACGCCTATCCGTTCGCGGCGGAATAGCCGTCCGGACGAAGATCAGAGGAAAACTCGCCGCGCGGCCTTTGGGGCCGCGCGGCTCTTTTTTGTAGCTCAAACAACACTGGCCAGACTGTCGGCGTGTTTAGTCGGCTCGCCTGCAAAAGATGAATGGCTGGAACGGCGGCATCCGTCGCCGGCCTTTGGCAGGCGCTCTTACATTCTCTCCAGGAGGACGGTTCGGGCCTTCTCCGAGACGAATCCACTGGCGATGGCCCCCGTGACGAGCACCGCGAGTATGGCCGTCACGGCCAAGCCCAGGCCCCCGAAATCGGCCGGACTAGAGACGGCATTGAGCGCTTCCGCATAGGACGGGAGCGTGGAGCCCACGACATATCCGTAGAATGCCGCCACCACAGCGTTGGTGGCCCAAAGGATAAACACCTGCGCCGTGCTGAAACGGCTCCAGTCGGTTGGTTTGCGTGATTTCGTCATGGGGTGCCTGTGTGAGAGAGAGTGCCTACTGTGCCGCCGCTCGCCGGAGCTCGGCGAGGCGTTCTTCGCTGGCCTCCGTGACAACCGCGCGCAAGACGTCAATCCGCTCGGTCAGATAGGCCAGTTCCTCGTCGGTGATGCGATAGTGGCGTGAGTAGCGCGCTTTCACATAGGCGGCGCGAAGGAGTTCGAAGCAGCGCTTCTGGAACTTGGTGTCGTGGGGCCAGACCTGGCGGAGCCGAGGCTCGAGCGGCTCTGTCATGTTGCGGAGGCGAATGAGGTTGTGGCTCTTGGGCGAGTAGAAGGTCAGGACCTGCAGGAGGCCCTGATAGAGCGTTTCCGTCACTTGGTGGAGCAGAAACGCGGCGTGCTTGAGATCGCCGTTGGTCATCGCGAATGCCGCGAGACGGGCGAAGCCGGCCTCGCTTTCCTTCCACTCCTCGAAATACTCCGTAGCCTCTTCCAGCGCCGTAGACGGGGGCAGGGGCTGCGGCTCAGAGAAGGCGACGCCCGGCGTGTCCTTCAGGACCACGCCGTCGCGGGCGATGTCGATGAAGAAGCCGCGCCCGTGCTCCAGCTTCCAGTTCACGTCGTTCAGGCTATGGACGATCAGGCTCACGGGGGTGCGCATGGCGCCCGCCGACAGTTCGGCCAGGAGGCGCTTCTCCACGTCCTCCCAGAACTCGAAGTCGGTCAGGTCTTCATGGTCCACGACGACCAGCAGGTCGAAGTCCGAGAAATAACGCCCAACCGGATCATGGACCCAGTCGCCGCGCGCATAGCTGCCGAACAGGACGATCTTGAGGATGCGGCCGTTCTTCAGCCGGTCAGCCCGCCGCGTGGAGACGGCCTTGGCGAAGCCCTCCTGGATGATCTCGACGGCGGCGTCGAGCTCGCGCTGCTTGGGGAGCGGCAGTTTCTTCAGCGGACGTTTCATGCCCGGAGTCTCCGAAATGCCGAGCCGACACGCAAGAGTCGAAACGAGCCGATCAGCACACAACTAGGCTGCCGCGCTCATAATCGCTACGCTAGCAGTCGCGGGCGCCGGTTCCATAGGGCGTCGTCTGTTCGCCGTAGGGCCGGTTCTCCGGAAAATCGTCGCGGCGCAGCCCGAAAGTCCCGGGCCTCCCCACAGAGGTTCCAACGCCCGCACCTTTTCCATGTCTGCTCTGGGCTCGAAGCGGACCTCGGGAGCGGCGGCTTCGGGCGGGTAGTGTTGGGCCACGGAGGGTTGAATAGGTTCGCCGGAGCCTCAGATCGGCTCTCGACGGCCGTAGTTGCGGATTGCCGCGCGAATTTCCAGACCTGCCGGCGATCTCAGCTCCGCTTCCGCCGCTGCGAGTTCCGCGTGGGGCAGGAAATGCCCTTGCGCCCACTGCAGGACGAAGCGGGCCGGTCGCGCCTGTAGCTCGAGGCGCAGCACCGCCAGCACCTGTGCCCAGGGCCGGGATTTCTCTCTCGTCATCGCCGTCAGCAGGATGCTGGTCGCCTTCATCGCCTTCAGCGGGCTCAGGTCGGGGTCGCTCCAGGCTCCGTTGATGAAATGCACGACGATCGACACATGGGAGATCATCTCCGCATGCGGGCCGCCTAGGTATCGGCAAAGCGAAGTGAAGTCGGACAGGGTTTCGCTGTTGTCTTCCACGGCGATGAGGCGCAGCGTCAGGACGTCGACACCCAGATGACCATGTCTTCTCGCTGCGAGCTTGACCATATGCCGGGCGTATTCGTTCACAGACAGGAGGTCGTGCTCACGCGCCCACATCAGGACAGGCTGAAGCCACGCCGAGGCGACCCCCTGCATCTGCGCCACCGCGTCGCGATAATAGCGATCCTCCGACAGCAAAAGACAGTCGCCGGCGAGATAAGCAGGATCGAGGACGTCGGGGCCGAAGGCCTTGGCGATGGTTTCCTCAAGCGGCGTTAGCGCGTCCGGCGCATCGACGGGCGCGATCACGCAGGCTTCTTCTATCGCGCTGACAGTCTCGTTGAAGGCGCTCAGGCGCTCGGCCGCCTGGTCGGCGTCGAGGCGGTGGCCAGTGAACTTTCCGTTGCTCCACCCCAGGCTCAGGCTTTCTCCGTTCTGGGGCGTGATCCGGTCCCCCAGCCGCCGCAGTTCGTCCATCGTCGACTGGGCGATGGTCAGCGTACCGAATACCTTCGCCAGCACATCCAGCGCGCCCATCGTCGCGACCGTCCAGACCGCGTAGGTGTCGAGGACCAAGCCGTGGCTTCGTTTCTCCTCGATGGCCTCTAGGGCGACGGCGCGCTCGCGTTCGAGGCCCACAGCGGTCGCGATATCCCTATCGCGATTACGCACATAGTCCGCGAACGAGATGCTACCGCCGGTGACATGCACGCCCACCATGCTGAGCGGCAGGCCCCGTTCGAGGTACAGATCGGCTTTCCGGTCATCCGCTTCACCCAGGCGTTTGACCATATCGAGCGCGGGGGTGATGTCGTCTTCGGGAACAGTGATCCGCCACAATCCTCGCGCAGTCGGAAAGCGGGCCTCGAAATTCTGGCAGATGTCGTGGAAAGCGTGCAGGTATTTGTGTTTGATCTCTTTGATCGTCCAGGTTCGGACTCCGGTCAGGCCCATGTCGATCTCGAAGGTTTCGCCCACGCCCTTGCCGAGCGCGGGCTCCACGAGCGGGTGGCTTGGCGTCGCCTCGTGGTCGCTCGCCCGGGCCCCGCTCGCAACGATCAGGAACTCGGCCTTGTCTCCATTGTCCGCTGTCACCGAGAACCAGGTGTCGATAGCCACGGCAGCCGCCGCGGGGATGAGGCGATCGCCGCTGTCGCCAACCATCAGGCCGAAATAGGCTATAGCGACATCGGGGTCGTCCGGGTGGGCTCTCAGGACTTCATAGCCAAACCGGGCGGCGCCTTCGACGTCGCCTGCGGTTCGCATGGCGATGGCGAAGCGCAACTTGTCGTCGGGATCCCCTCTCAGGGACGCGGGATCGATGCCGCGAACTGTCGATGCGACCTCCTCGTCCCGGCCCAGCCGCCGAAGCGCCTCGAGGAGCGCGAGGGTGGCTATGAGCTTTCCGGCCTGACAGGCGCGTTGTAGAGGCTCGATGGCGTGGCCCAGGGCGCCGCGGTTAAAGTGGAACAGGCCTTCTGCCTGGCTGTAGGCGGGCAGGGCTTTCAGCGCCTGATCGAGATTCTGGAAGAACCGGGTCCCGCGCCGGCGCACCGGAGTCTCGTTGGTATAGGCGCGAGCGAGGATCCGCAGCTCCTCGCTGTCGATCGTCGTCTCGACCCAGCCGTCGAGGGCGTCGGCGACGACGCTCCAGTCGCCGCGCCGCACGGCGTGGCGCGCGACCATCAGGCGGCGGGCGATATGGCTGTCGGGCGTCAGAAGACGGCGCGCCTTTTCGAAGGCCTCGTCTTCCACGGCCTCGAAGTCGGCGGTCCGTGCGGCGCTCGCGATGACGATCGCGGCCCGCGGGTCTTCGCTCACCTTACCCAGCAACACGCCGAGACCGGCGGCGAGATCTTGGCCTGAGGTCTTGAGGGCGGCCAGACCGCCAAGCGCCTCGATGACCGCGACCTCCGACGCCGGCGCGACGGCGCGGGCGTCGGCGAACAGTCGCTCGACCTCGGTCCATCGTCCCTCGTTGGCGTAGTGCCGAAACGCGACGAGCCGCCCCGCAGGTTCCTGCTCCAGCAGGGGGAGGACGCGGTTGACGAGATCCTCGGATCCGGCGTCCAGCCCGACGATCGCCGCGTATCGGGCCAGTTCGGCGTCGTTCGAGAAAGCGTCCATGCCTTGTCCAGCCACCTCCACGGCCGCAGCGAGATCGTCCAGGACGTGAAGGCCCAGGATCAAGTTGGCGCACAGACCGGCGTTTTCCTCCCGCGGTGGCGTCTTGGCCTGCCGCGTCTTGTCCCATAGCTCTCGGAGCGTGTGCGTGGCGGCCGTCACGCGTTTACGGACCTCGGGCGGCAACTGACGGCGGGTCTCGAAAAGGGGATCGTTCAGGCCGTCTTCGAGGTCGGCTTCCGCCGCCATCCGGCGGGCGTGCTCACTGTCGGCGAAGGCGTCCACCAGGTTCCTGGCGGCTTCGCGCCAACGCTCGAGGCCGCGTTGGCGCATGAAGTTGACGGCGGCGACTCGAACCTCGGCCATGTCCCACAGAGCTTCGGGAACAAGGGACAATGGATCCTCGACCGCATTGTCGAAATGCGCCGCCTGTATGACGTAGGAGCCCAAGGTCGGGTCGTGGTTTCCCGCCGCCAGCGCCTTGGTTCCCATCGCCAAGGCTGCGGCCCAGTCTTCCTGCAGCATCAGGCCGAGAATCTTGTTGATGACGGCCTTGGGTTCGGAGGGAGCGTGATCAAAGGCAGAGATGAGCCGGGCCGCCGCGTCCGCGTCGGCGCCGAGGGCCAGCTGACAGGCCCCGATATTGGCCTCGATCCGGAACCGGATCCGTCCGGAGGCGGTTTCGCCGACGCGGGTCAGCAGTCGTTCGAATTGCGCCTGGGCAACTGCGGCGTCGCCAGCCGACAGGAGAGCGCGGATGTCGTCGATCTGCCCGTCCAGGGCGGCTTCGACCGCATTCCGCCGGGTGTCGTCGCCGACCTGCGCAGCGAGACCCGCGCTGACCAGACGCCCGAGTTGCGAACGCATTTCGTCGAAGGCCTCCAGAGCTTCGCCGGCGAAGGTCGCATGGGTTGTCTGGAGCTCGGTGACCTGGGCGACCACCTGAGCCCCGAAGGGGCTGAAGCTGGGGTCAAAGGCTTGGCGGGCCTCAGTGCTTTCGGAAATGCGGTCTTCGAGAGTGTTCCATCCCCAGACGTGGACTTCCAGGTCCCTGCCGAGCGCCTGCTGATCGAGGGTGAGCTGGCGCGCCAAGGCCTGCAGCGGCGCGCTGTCCGGCGCGGTAGTGACGATGAAGAACTCTTTCAGAGGCGGTGTGAAGCCTAAAGCTTTGTAGACCTCCTCATGAATCTCCTTCTCCGTCAGCTGTCCGCCTGGGCCCTTCAGCTTGCATTGCACGCCGACCAGGTGATTTGGATCGCGGTTGCGCCGCCCCCAGAGATCGACGCCCGCCTGGGCCTGGCCGCGCCGGCCGACCTTCTGGACATTGGGGTCGCCCAAGATGTGGCGCCACAACGGGAGACAGCCGCGCTCGAACGCCTGTTCGTCGGCAGGTTTGGGGATCTGGGTCGCTGCAAGATGGGACATTCCGACTCGATCGTGCGTTCGTCATCGCTGGTGGAATCGGATGTCGCGGGGGACATTCTCGTTTTGTTCGAACGCCCGCGCAAGTCGGCATGCTCAATCCGCATCAGAAAGGACGTGAGAGATGATCCCCGATGGAGTGTTCCGGCTTCAGGATTGCAGGCGACTGCGAAGCTCTGAAAGCCGGGTGTCGTCCTGGACAGAAGGCTGCTCCGCCAGACGATCCAGGGTGTCGAAGATTCCATAGGGCCAGTCCTGGGAGTCCTCTCCCAGAAGGGCCCAGACCAGATCGAGAACCTCGACCGGATGGCGCTCGATCAGGGGGTCGTCCAGACCGTCGAGCGGGCTCCCATAGCTCCGCACCGGAACGAGGCGTGGGAGAACCAGCTGGACCAGTTCGGGGAACCGCGAGGGAACGGCCAGGACAAGATCGGCCAACCGGTCGGACATCGCCGGCGTTCTTAGCGCGCGCTGGCGGGGCCAGACGTCGCGCAAGAAGAGGACCACGCGATCCGCCCACGGCCCGTCGCCATCCGCGGCCCAGCGGCCCAGCGTCCACAACATGCCGCGACGAAGGTCGTCGTCGGCGTGGATCAGGATCTCGCGCAGCTCCGCGGAAGTTAGGTGCGAGTCGGTGTTGTCCGGCGGCAGCCCGCGCGCCCAGGCGAGGAGCAGGATGTCGCCGAGGATAGTGCCGTGGCGCCGCGTCGTGGCCCGGACGGCCGCTTCGCCGATCAGGGCGGTTTTCATCCTGGCGAACAGGTCGGGGCGCGGCTCATGCGCCCGCCACAAAAATCCTTGCCAGAAAGGCTCGGCCTCGGGACGCGGGCGGTCCATCAGCGGCAGCAGTTCGCGCGTCGTCCAGTCGGGATCGATCTCGAACAGCCAGGTCAGCTGGAAGGCCGCCATGACCACGGCTTGGCCACGCAGATCGCCAGGCAAGGCCAGCAATTCTTCCAGGCGTCTCTTCATATCGGAGGGCAGGCCGTCGCCGACTCCGACGATACTTCCGGCCGGGTCGGCCATCAGAAAGTGGAAGAGCCGCCCCACGGGGCCGTTCAGGGCGTCTTCGGCCCAGGCCCTGTTCAGCCGACACGGATCGGAATCACCCGGTTCAAGGCGCTGCGTCTCGACCAGACTCGTCCAAAGACGGTCGGCGATCTCCGGCAGGCTGTGAAGGCGGGCGGCGTGGGCCTGCATCCATTCCGAGGCCGGATAGGCGATCCCCGACAGTTGACCGACCGGAAGTCGCGTCAGCCTCAGAGCGATAGTGCGCAATAGTCGGTCTCCGTCGCGCGCCCGCGCGTCGCTGCGCAGGAAGTCAGCCCACGCCCAAGCCGGCGCGCCTTGCGCCCGACCGGCCAAGGTCAGGGCGCCGAGCGCCCGCAGCGGTGCCGTGTCCGAGAGACCAGCGAACGGGTCGCGATGGACCCGGTCGCGAATACGCAAGCCGCTCGCCTGCTGGGACGCGGCAAGGATGGCGTTCATTGGTATCCCCACGAGAGACGCCGGGTTGGTGTCCCTCTCGATCGAGAACACCTCGCCGGTGTTGGCGTCGACGGCGTCGGCGGCGATCTCGGGCGTCCAGTCGGTGTTGATCGCCCGACGCTGGGCGGTTTCCGCCGCAAGGTCGAAACCGAAGTCGACGCCAGCCTCGGCCAGCCAGTGGATGCGGTTCAGCTGATCGTAGGCGGCGAACTCGGCCGCGCGGTCATACCGTTCGTCGGCATAGGGGTAGGTTCCGGTCAGAAGGCGGGTCTCCAGCGCTCTGCGTTCGGCCGGCGGGAAGTCCGGCCAGCGATCGCGCAGGGCGAACAGCAGATCGCGCTGGTGGGTGGTGTCCCAGAAGACGCGTTCGCTCAGCGCCAAGAAGGCGGCGGCGGTGTCTTCCCCGGAAACGAGGTTTGGCAGTCCCAGCGCCCAGATCCGAAGTCTCGCGAACAGACGCTCGTCGTCCAAGGGCCAAGTGGCCATCTCGCTCCGGGCCCGGCTCGGATCGAGCTCCGCCAGACGGATGAACATCCTCTGGAAAGTGGCGAGGACACCGGTCACGCCGTAGGCGTCGCCTCCGACAAGGTCGCCGCCGGGACCGCGGGTCGGCGTCAAATAGAGGCTTGAGCGACTGCAAACATCGCTTTGAAGCGCCACGGCTAAATTGAGGTTCTCCCGGAAACATTCGACCGCATAGCCCATAAAGGCGTCATCGGGCGGCACGACTTGGTGTGGTCTCGGAAAACTGACGCTAAGGCTGATCAGATCGCCGAGCGCCTTCACGGTTTGGATCGATTCGGCGGAGAGGCTGCGCGCCGGCGCCACGGTCAGCTTCGGCCGGAACATCGCGCACCAGGCCCGGACGAGGGGGCGCGACCAGCCCTCGGCCGCCGCTCGGGCGCGCAATTCGTGATTGACGCGGTCTGCTTCCTTGCGCTGGTCCGCGAGCGACATCAGAAACCAGCGCCACCCGTCGCGCACGATCGGATCGAACCGCGCCGCCTCGCCCCTGAGCGCCCAGTCGATCCGCTGCAGGACATCGGGATGGAGACGGCCGCGTCGAACCGCCCAGAGGAGGACCTCTGGCTGGTGGGCGATATTGCGGATCCAGGCTCCGAGGATGCCGAGGCGTGCCGGCAGTGGAGGGGCCGAATCGGAGCCTAGGCCTACGAGGGTCTGGGTCAGGGGATCGCGGCGATCCGCACGGGAGGAGACGAAACCGTTCCAGGCCCCGGCCGGAACCTCGCGGCGCTTGAGGAAATTCGTCGGATCCGCCGGAGGGGGCGGCGCGTCGGAATCGAGGCCGAACGCCTCAAAGGGATCGAAGACCTCCGCTTCGGGCGCGGCGTGGCGTGTCTCGGGTGTTTCATAGCGTCCGGACGGATCGAGCACATTCAGCCACGAGGCGGGAAGCGGAGCGCCACGCCCCACCATGCGCCGGACGCCTTCCGCCGATCCGAGAATATGGGCCACCTGACCCCGTTGATGTGGCGTAAGACGGCAGGGACCGTCGGCGGCCGTGGCGAGCACGCGATCCAGCCAGACGTCAGGGTCCCGGGCGCGCTCCGCCCAGAGCTCGAGAGTCTCCCAGAGAACCGGGAACCCGCCGCCGTAGGGAATGGCCTCGACCCCCTTGTGCTCCCACAGGGCGATGGCCTCGCTGTCGTCGGCGTTCTCCAGGGTATAAAGTTTATTGCGCGCGCCCGCAGGCAGGTCCAGCGCCTCCAGCAGATACTGGACGGGCGCGTCCTCGGCCGAATAGCCGACGAAAACGACCTGAAATCGTTCAAGAAGCCGGCGAATGAAGCGGGTCGCCCAGCCGTCCGACATATAGGCCCGGCCGAAGTCGGCGCTCGACAGGACCAGCTCTGGCGGCGCGCCCCTGTCCTGACCGATACGGCCGTGGATGTGGACGACCCCCCTGAAGTCGAGATCATTATGCGGATCGGGAAGTCGCGGCGGCGCCGACCAGGCGAGCCCGGCTCGCGATTGCTCGAACAACGTATCGAAGTTCGTCGTGACTAGGCGCGTGACGCCCGAGCGCGAGGTTGAGAGATCCAGCAGGATACGGTGGGCCGCGAGGTCCGGCGTCGCCCCGGCGTCGAGATGGCGGGCCACCGCCTCGCGGACCTCGCCGGCCTCGAACTCGCGCTCGAGAAGACGAAAGACACGATCCACCGCCATACCTGTGGGCTGGGCCGCGTTGGCGCGCGCCGCGCTGTCTGTTGCGGAGCCGAGGTCGTTGATGACCCTGTTCGCCAGATCCCGGAAGTCGGGCAGATTGGCCCGGGACCGTGAGACACCCGCCCCGCAGAAGAAGACGACATCCCCCAGATCGCGCGAGAGCAGCAAATCGTCGGGCAGGTTCGGGGTGTCGGCTGAAAATCTCATTGCGCCCTCTCCGGGTTATGGGCGCGGGACTGGTCGGCGCTCATGCGCCTGTCCCTGCGCGCGTGACCTTATCGCGCCTCGGGGATTCGCGGAACGAAGCGGTGTTCGGGCAACGGCGCACAGCTTGCGACGGATAGCTGTTGCCGCAGTCGTGCACGTAGCTCGCTAGGACGCGAACTTCTGTTTTCAGGCTAGACGCCAACGTCTGCTGATGATGGCGCTACCCGGCCGAGTCGACTTGCGGTAAATCACGTGCCCCTGCCGCAGCAGACCGTGCGCGCTTCTCAAGCGTCTTCGCAGGTACGAAGTTGATGGCATCGGGGTCGATAAGCGGCAGTCGAGTTTGCTCACCGGGAAACAGAGGGCGGCCAAGCACCGTTGTGTAGCGTCCGCCAGGCATCTTCCATTTCACCGCAAAGGGCTGACTGTTGCCATGTTGGTACACTTTTATAACCTGCGGCGGCCCGCCCACGTCCGCGTATACATTGCTGCGGATTATGTCGCGGAGCGCTTCGAACGGCTCCATGTCGAAGTAGCGCTTGCCCGGCCTGAAGTTGCCGCCCGCCTTCAGCATTTCGACGATCTGGGTCCGGGCCGCCTCCACCGCCGCACGCGTACCAGCAAAGACGATTGGATGGTCACGGCCGACGATGAGACCGCTTTGGACAGGTTCGAAATCTAGGATTCCGCGAGATGGCACGTAATGAAAGCGCCAAGCTTGAAAGCTGAGTTTTTTCCATGACCAGCCGCCAAATATCAGCTCGCAGTCGGGAGGATCAGGTTGTGTCTGACCGTGGGGAAGGTCGCTGATGAACTTGCGCATATCGTTGAACACCATGCGCATCCGCTTCTTGAGGTCAGTGATATCGCGGGCGCGGTTTAGGGCCCCTGGGTTGTTCTCGACCCAGTTCCGAAACTGCAACATCATCGGATAGGCGTCATACGTAGAGCCTGCGAAGGCGAGGAGGCTGTCGCCTCGCGGCAAGCTCAATAACTTAGGGCAACAGTCCCAGTCGGAGCCACCGCTGAGCCGGCTGTCGCTGGCAAAGACCATTTCCTCATGGGAGCCGACAGTTCGAATCCAAGCCATCGCCAAGGTCATGCGCGTCAACTCGTTGTGGTGCTTCACAGTCTCTCGCTCAACGCATAATAGCAGCTTATGGCGAAGCTTGGGGCGCGATCGAGCCTACGTGATCGCCCTGAAGTTGGAGCGAGGCCAACTTCCGCTTCTGGCGCAATCCAGACCCTGATCCCGTAGGCAGAGGGCTCATTACGGGTGCTCGGAACGTCCGCTCTAGGCGCGGAGCGTGAGCACCACCCATACTGGCGGGAACTGACTCAAAGTGTATGTCGACGACGTTAGCTTTAAGCGGCACGCCGAGCTCGCGAATCCCCCCCCCCCAGCCGATCCGAGCGATCAACAGCTCCAACCGAACGAAGCGGGCTTCCTGAAAGACGTGTCCGTGCTCGTCAGGCCGTGCGACGTAGCTCGGTCAATTGGCGCAGAAGGCGCAGGATGCGTTCAGCATCTTGGGGTGTGCGATCCCACATCTCCAGCACGCCGGCCTCCAGCCGCCGCCGATGTTGGTTGACGTCCATTCCAGGCAGTGTGTGATGAGGCTCGGGGACGCCCAAAAACATGCAAATCTGCATGACATTTGCTGACAGTGTTTTGAACTCTCCTCTGCAGATTCGACTGACCTGCGCGGGATCAACGCCTGTTTCTCTAGCGATATCAGCATATGTCAGCCCGAGATGGGCTCGACATTTCGTCAATTCCGCGACGAGGGCGCGCCTTGATTCCAAGGTGACATTCATGTGGATTTGCATTACACTTTGCATCACAGCGTCGCAAGGAGGTCTGAATGTCTGCGCAGGATGAGGTTCGGTTCTATCGCGCCAGCGAGAAGCCCTACGGTCCGTTCAGCAACCTCTATCGGTGCCCGGTCGTGTACGAAGGCGAGACCTACCCGACTTCCGAGCATGCCTACCAAGCCGGGAAGCCCCGCAAGCCGGAGGTGAAGGCTTGGCTCATGGCGGCACCTTCTCCTGCATTGCTCGCGATGGCGGCGCACGGCCTCTATTATTGGGATGTCGCACCCGCTTGGTCGAAGACCAAATTTGATCGGATGAGGGGCGTGCTCAGGGCAAAATTTACCCAACATCCTGACTTGCAGGAACTGCTGCTCTCGACCGGCGACATCCGGCTGGTCGAAAGCGCCACGGTAGACAATCCCGTCAATCGCCTCTGGGGCGAGGTGAACGGCGTCGGCGAGAACATGCTCGGCAAGATGCTGATGGAACTGAGGACCGAGCTTCGCGAGGCGCGCCCGGACAGCGAGGCCGCCTGACGATCAGAAGAGGTCGAGCTGGATGTCCAGGTCCCATTCGGGATCGTCCAGTAAGCGTCGGACCGTCTCTGCACCATGCATCCGGAACAGGCCTCTGGCACCGGGGTAGGCGCAGTTCGCCGCAGCCAGACGTTGTCCCGCAATGACGCCTTCCAGGATGTGCTCGAACGCAGGTAACCGGTGCGACGTGACCTGATCCAGGATATGGTCGATCAGGCCCACAGTCACCATGTCGCCGGACCCGCAGGTGTCTCGTATGACCGGTGCCCGTCTCGCGGCGCAATGAACCCGGTCGCCATCGCGCCAGAGATCAAGTCCGTCCGCGCCCCGGGTGACGATCGCCACCGCGCCCACCCGTAGCGCCGCCGAAGCCAAGAGATCGTCGAGCCTGTCGGAGGAACTCTTGATGATGTCCGACAGGGCCACAGCGCGCGAGAAAAGATCGCGGTCGCCGATGGCGGAGGGCTCGAAATAGATCATTGCGCCGGCGTCCGCAGCCGTCTCCATGGCCTGCACGATCCCCGGGGACACCCGGTCGGTGTAGAAGACTTGGCAGGCATCTAGGGCGCTGCGCGCCTCGTCGACCTCAACGCCGTCGATCGGCTCATAGCGAGGGAAGTCGCGCTCGGTTTCTGGACAGACGAAGCTGAAGCTGTGCTGGCCGGAGCGGGTATCCAGATGCTGAGCCAGAACTGGCGAGGACCGGCCAGGCCAGCGTCGGATGAACTGGGTCCATGCCCCGGCCTGGGCGAACTCCAGGACGAGTTCATCTCCCACCGCGTCGTCTCCCAGGCGAAGTACCGGAGCCACCTTGCGCGACAGCATGGCCAGGGACAGCAGGACGTTGCCGCACGATCCGCCGAGCGCTTGGTAACGGGGCTCGCCGGTGGCGTAGACACGGTCCATCACGGTGAACCCTGTACCCGCCACGTGCAGGCTCATCGACATGCCGGACTCCGTCCCTTCAGTGTCAGCCCTTGCTACGCGCTTCCGGCGCTCAGGTCGAGATTGAACAGCGTCTCAACGTCTAGTCGATGGGCCCCGTTCACCGGCCGCAATGCGCGCAGAATCCGCAGAACGGCGTCCGGACCGCGAATACGCGAGCCGAACAGGTTCCACCCTCGGTCCGGACGGTCACAGACGCGACCAACGCTCACGCCCGCGGGCAAGCCAAGCAGGGCATAGTCATTACCGGCGACAGCGCCACTGTCGCCCAGACACAAGATGCTGTCCATTCCAGACGACAGGCGCGTGGCGAGAACCCCGGCCACGGTCGTCTTGCAGGTCTCGGCCAAGCAGATGTCCAGGGTGTGCGAGGAACGGGCAATCCGCAGTAGTCCGGCGCTGTTTGCCTCGGAGTCGAACCTCCGCCTGAACAGATCGGTGTCGGCCAAGCTGGCGACCTTGAGGGTCAGCTGGACGAGACTGTCCTTGTAGTCGAGGCGTTCGCCGCCTGCCGCCACCGCGGTTAGCCAATCGCGCGCGGGATCCAGACGTGCTTCTCGGACGGGCCGATCCTGCTCGATGTTCGTGGTCAGCGGCTGGGTGTAAGCACCATTGTAGTAGCTGATGATCACGGAGTCCCAATAGGCCTTCGGAACGACCCCACGCAGGGCGTCGCCGCCGGATCCGCCGCGCCCCGTCGCCACCGCTACAGCCAGACCTTCGTCCAGCAGCCTCACCAGTTCGGTCACCAACTCTCCGGAGACAGGATCCTCGACCTTGCCATCGGCGACCAAGGTCCCGTCGTAATCCACGACCAGACCCCTGAACTCGGCCTCCGCCAATCGGTTGCGGAACGCGACCCAAGCGGCATCGAGGTCGAGATCTCGTCGGTCAGGCTGATCGCTCAGGCGCGTGGCGGCAGTCTTGAGCCGCACCGCCGGCTCCCGCGCCGCGACGGCTCGATACAGGGCGTCGGATTCGTAAAGCGCTTCGGCGAAGGCACCCGCGCCCGGCCGTCCCGGATCGATGCCGACGGCAGCGCCCATCGCTTCGACCAGAACGAGGCCGTCAAGAATCAGGGCCGCATTCTCGAACCGGCCACACCCTCCGGCGTCCAGCCCATCGCGTCGGATGTCGTCTGGAATGGCGGTGTCGATGTCGGCCCAGATCGCGCGGGTCTCGCGTCCGGTCAGGGCCAGGACAAAGGCTTCCGCACCTCGGTGCGCGAGCCAGACGTGGCGACCGTGGGCGAAGTTGCGAAAGTCGGTTCGCTGGACGGCGCAGAGGCCCGCTTCCCAAGCGCAGGTCTCGATCAGCACACCCGCCGCGTCGAGTCGGGGATCCTGAAGCAGGAACAGGGTGTCGGTGCGGCGAAGCGATCGATAGCGCTCGGTGGCCTCGGCTCGACGCGCCGGGGCGAGCCGATCGCCGGCCTGATCGCGCCACTCTTGCAAAACGCGGGGGGGATCCGGAGCCGGACTGCTGTAGTCGCTGGCCAGAAGAAGAGCTGTGACGGCGGAGATCAGGGAGTGGGTCGCCAGAAAGCCGTCGCGAGCGCCGCAGGTTGGCGTCCAGTGAACCTGGGCTTGGCCGACGCCTTTGCAGCGCCGCGCCAGCGGCGATTCGGTGGATGCCGTCACCAGCTGGATGCTGCGGGCCCCGCGCGCCAGCGCGCCTTCAAACGCGGCGAGGATGTCAGGGTTGGAGCCGCCCGCGCTGAACAGCCAGATATCGGTCGTCTCGAGTGACTGTTCGTCGATGGCGAACTGCAGCGGCGTCTGAACGAGAGTCGGCTCCGCCTGCAGAGTCTGTCGGCAGAGCGCCAGATAGTGGGCGGCGATAGCCGAGCCGCCGGACCCCACGGCCACGGCAGTGTGCTTCAGCCCGGTGCGGAGCGCCTCGCCGAGTTGACCCAGGTCCGTCCCGGTCCCGGCCGCCTCGATGGATCGGGGCAGATCATCGAGTTTGTCCGCGAAGACCGTCATCATCGCTCCTGTCTTGTGGCCTAGACCCGGTCCGGAGCGGCGTAGCCGGCGTAGATCGGGCCGTGAAGCCAGATGTGCACCGTGACGTCGGCCGGCTCCTCCTCCGTCGAAGACCTGGTCGGATCGTAGTCGTAGCGCACATTCTCGACGTGCTGGACCGGCAGGTCATGCTCGATGGCGGCCATCATCGCGCCGACGGCCATTACCTTGCTGCCTAGGGGCGAGAGTAGGAGCTCGGGCTGGTAGATCTGATCCATGGTCTGGTCGTAACGCCGCTTCAGCATCGATAGCTTGCGATAGGTATCCAACGGGTTTCGTTCCGAGACATAGAGAAAGTCCCGGGCGTCGACCGTGCCCTCGTCGAGCAACTCTCTAAACTCCGATAGCAAGTCGTCGGCGCGGCGCGGATTGCGCGACGGGAAGGGGAGAATGGGACAGATGCGGTACGGGCTGTCCTGAGCTGCGATGATCTTCTGCAGGGTTGGCATTCTCCCCGCCGCCAGCTGCGGTAGCCAGACCCGGGCGACAGGAAGGCGGCCTTGCCTCCCCGGCCCCGAGAAACCGCGGACCATGGACGGCGTCGCATAGGGCTCCCCGAGGATGCGCGCATCGAGCTCGGGATTCGAGGAGATCATCAAGTGGAAGTTGAGGTCGTCTCGCGCCTCGCATAGGGCGAGCAGGTATCGCGCGATCGGGAAGGCGATGCCGGTCGAGAGCGCGCTCATGTCCAGCACGATGTCGGTCGCGTCGCCGGGCAGGTCGAGTAGGCGCAAGGCTTCCACGATCCTCTGGCCGCCCACGGGCGCATTGTCCGCTGGATCGAAGATGCGCACGCTCAGGGCCTTGAAGGTGTCGGTGAGCCGGCGCATGGCCGCTTCATTCTCGTCGGCGCGATCGCGCAAGGTTTCCACCGCGTCGGAGCGCTCCTCACGGATAAGGATGCCGGAGAGGCGATCCTGCATCACGGCACCCAGTTGTTCGGCTACTTTGCGCGCGCGCGGATCGAAGCCGGCACCGCCCACGAATAAGCATTTGCGGTATGCCGCGCCGAAATAATCGCGAATGAAGCCGTCGACAGCCTCATCGTCGTGCATGATGCAGTTGTTCCAGTGCGGACGGGCCATGGTCAGCTGTGGTCCACGATGGCCGCGAGTTCCTCGACCTGCCATTCCAGAAAGCCGCCACGCTTGAGCGTCAGGCCGAACTTCAGGCAGGCCGGTCCGGGCAGTTCGAGGAGGCACCACCGCTTGTTGCCCTGATTGTAGTTCCGAACGGCGACCAGGCCGCTGTAGGCGATGGCATATTTTAGGACTTCGGCGAGCTCCGTCTTGCTGCCGAGCAGAAGCTCCATGTCGTCCTCTGGTATGCCAACCGCCTTGGCTCCGGCGCCGAGGCTGGCGTTCGGTTTGAGCGATACCTCCAGACAGGCGTCGGCGATCGCATCAACCAGTGTTCGGACCTTCCGGACATAAGGGAAGGCCCAGGACTCGATGATCTCATCGCCGCGCTCCTTGAGGACCGCCTGCTGTTGGGCTGCGCTGAGCGCCGGATCTTGATTCCGAATGGCGCGCGTCTCCATGCGTTCCACCAGTCCGCCGGCTAGTTGCAGAAACAGTTCGGCATTCTCGTCTGCGGCGTCGCAGATAGTCTCCAGTCCGTAGTGCAGGGGGCGGCCATACCCTTCATGAAGGAAGAGCCGGGCGGCTTCGGCAACGTCGCTTTTGACCTTCATCGGCTGTTTGGGATCCGGATCGTCTCCAAAGAGCGAGGGCTGTCTGGCGGCGCGCCCGGCGTGGCGATGCATCAGGACGCGCACCATGGCCAGTCGTACGTCGACGCCGAGGTCCGTCCCCTTGGCGCTTCTGACATACCGTTTGACCAAGGCGTCGATCTTCTCGCGACGCTCCGGTGTGAGCTCTAGCATCTTCTGGGCCCGGTCCACGTCCTTCTCGAGCTCGCGCAGTTTGGCGTCGCTGAGCATCGGCGGCTCTTCGATCAGCAGGGGGCTGAACTTCACATAGTTCCGGTCCCGCAGCGTTTTTACGAGCGGCAGGTAGCGATCGGCCATGTCGGCCGCCATGCTGCGGAACCGACGGCGATCGAGATCCCGCTCGCCGTCGCTCTGCATGAAGATGTCGAGATAGTCCCGGTCCCGCTTGACCCCAGGCAGGGTCTCCTCATCACGCGACCTGAACACCGCGCTCGGCGACAAAGCGTCCAACCGCATCATCACCCATCGCGCGATGCGCATTTCCCGGCGCAGGAGGATTCGGAATAGGCCGTCGAACTGGTCTGGATGGAGTGTGTGGGCGTCATCAAGGATGACCAAGGGCTTCAGCGCTAGCGTCTCGCCCTGCCACTCGATTTCGACATGCCGCAGCGCCTCGAACGGCTGATAGGGTTCCCGCACCACATCAGGAATTTCATCCAAGCCCGGCGGAAGCAGGCTGGCGCCGACCCGGTAGACCGCCTGTTCGACCTCCAGCGCCCGATCGAGCATGGCCTCGGCGTCGAGACCCCCGATCTGGGCCAGCAAGGCTTCGGAGTCCTCGCGCGCGACGAACCGGATGTCCTTGGAGTGGCGTCGTCCCGCGCCGGTCAGGTTGCGGATCAGGCCCTGTACAAATCGGGCTTGGATCAAGGAGAGGACCAGTCGCGTCTTCAGCCCGGCGTCGTAGGGCAATTCCCAGAACTCGCGATACTCGGCCTCCATCGGCAGCCGCACCGCCGCGACCGCCGGCCTGCCGTCCTGCACGAAGCCGGTGGCGGCGAGCGCGGCGGCAAGGGTGCGGTGGTTGGGGTTTCGCTGATCGCGGAGGATGGCCTCCACCCGGCGGAACTCCACCATGCTGGCCATCATGGTCTTGCCGCTGCCGGGGCTTCCGATCACGCGGACTGGCAGATCGAAGATAGCTGATCGTCGGGGGTGTCCGCCGATGAAGGCGGTCAAGGCTTCCGGACTGACGATGGCGAGAAACGCGGAATCGTCCCGGATGTATTCGGTGGCCCGGCGCAGGAAGGGGTTATTCATGCCGGATCATCCATGCCGATCACGACGGTGGAACAGCGGGCGAACGCGATGAGCGTCGTTCTTCCCTTCGGTCTCCGCCCACAATAGCGGGATGCTGTTATTAGGGGTGTTGTGGTCCATCACGATCGGAAGGGCGCAGTTAGCATAGCCCAGTTTCATGTCCGTTTGGCCCGCCTCGCGGCAATGCTTCTCGAGCCGGACAAATAGATCGTGATCGTAATAGCGCTCGCAGAGGTCCAGAATCCCGGTGTCCTGCGGCCGATGCAATTCAAGGTCGGCGGGAAGGCGGGTTCCACAGGTCACTCGCCAGTCGCCAAAGGTCCTTGAGACCATCGACTCGGCGGCTCTGAGTCGCTTCATCAAAGTCTCGTGCGCCTTTTGGCTTGAGATGTAGTGATGGATGTGAAGCGCATATCCTTCGCTAATCGGGAACCGGTCTGTCAGACGTTGGCGCGCCTTGTTCACCAGGTCGTTGAACTTGGCCAGCTTGCCTTTCCAAACCCCGTCCTTCTGCCGGATGAAAGTTGTTCCAGAGGCCGTGAAATCATCGATGAGATAGACGCTGTCGAACTTCTCGCCGGGCTGCTCTTCCTGAAGTGTCTTGTTGAGATCCTCCCACTTTTCATCATCGACGTTGAGCATGGGTAGGACCTGCTCCTGTGACACCCGCTTCGGGTTCGCCCGTCGCAGCACGTCGATCCGGCTCCCATCGCTCATGCCGACGAACAGGGTGCGTCTCAGCCGCGCGTTAAAGCGCGCGTTACCCTTCGCGGTGCTCCAGATTTCATAAGGCGCGCAGTTCAGCTCAGCGGCCACAACGTTCCGAAGATAGGGGGTTACCACTTCCGGGACGAAGGCTTCGATCAGGCACTGCAACTCGCGCGGCGACACATAAACCAGCCGGTGCCGCACGAAGTCATAGGCCGCCGGCCGGTCCGCGGGATTGAACTGTTTCAACCAAGTGGCGAAACTCTCGATGAAGCGGGAGCCGGCGCGGAAGTCTGCATAGCCGTCGTATTTGGCGGAGGCCATGAATCGCAACCACGCGTATTCGCGTGTGGCGGTCCCGTCATCTTCCTCCGGCCAGCCCATTACCTTGGCGATGAGCTGAAGCGCCATTTGGTCGTTCAATCTTGATCCTCGACGCGCTCGACGTTCGATGGCCCTCGACCGGCCGATCCTGAACGATCTCCCTAACAGCTTAGAGTAGCAAGCGATTCTCGTGCATGAAAGGCACCACTGTTATTCCAATCTGCCAGGTGCCTTGATGGGGGATCAGACCTGATCCGACCGAAGGACGAAGGTCGCTCAGTCGAAGATACCCGATGAACGTATGGTTCACCGCGCCAGCCGAAGCTGGAGGACCCTAGGGTTTATACCGGTTCTTTGTCGCCGCCGACGGCCGAGCCAAGCCGCACTGGTAACAAAGCGCATCGTCACCCGGAAGCTGGCAGAAAGGGCCTTCCGGTTCCTAGAGGAGAGCCAAGGTCGGCTTTTGGCGCAGTGCCGACCTATATCGGCTGAGGGCGGCCGGATCGGAGCCGAGCAATTCCAAGTAGACCTTCTCCCCCAAATAGTCGACAAAACTGCCATCGGTTTATCGCGGCCCTCTGGGAGATTGGCCCGCAGTTAGCTCGAAAGACTCAAGCGTCCCCGGATCAGCCAGCATCTGAATTGTCCTTCAGGCATGCGGCGAGAGCGCGAGCGTCGAACCTGACGCGAACGCCGACGCGGTCATACTCCAGGAGCCGGATATCGAGGGCGCGGAGCGGTCCCTGCAGGTTTTTGCTGACGCCTCTGGGTACGACCAGGACCTTGCGATAGGACTTGCCGGAGAGTCTTTCGTAGATCTGAAGCTGACCGACGGCCGCGAACACGTCCTGGGCCCCCGGATAGCATTTGATCTCGAACAGCACGGCCGGGCCCGCGCCGTACGTAAAAAGATCAGGCCCGTACTGGCCTAGGCGGTCGTTGGAATGAGGCGTCTTGCGCCTCTTCAGCTCTGCGGCCAAGGCCTTCCAGACGTGCGCATGCCTTCGCCGCCGGAGGGCGGCTTCGCGCGGCGGGATGATGATGTCCCCGGTCGCCTCGGGACGGAGACCATGCTCCCAGGCGCTCAAAGCGTCTGGCGTCGCGAGCCTCGCCGCTCCGCCCATCTTGTACAGCCGCGCCTGGGCGCATCGCGCTACGAAGGCGGCGATGCTTTCCTGAACCGCCATGGGCGGAGCGTCGAGCGCAGCCACGGGATGGTATTGGCCTTTCGGACCTTCGCTGAAATCGACGGCGACCGGCTGGAGTCCGGTGGCGGCGATGAAGTCGGCCTCCGTCACCCGGCTTCCGGCCACGCTCATGCGCCCCTGGTGAAGGAGCCAGCGCTGGCCGTCATCGGTGACGGCGAACAGACCTTGAAGGTTCTGGTCGATGCCTCGATTGGGTGGATTGATCTCGACGATCATGTTGCTGCGGAAATCATGCGGCTTCTGCCCGAACGGGTTCCAGGCTCGCGGCACGCCGCCCCGCCCCGGCGTGGCTCCAAACGCGCCCCAGATGCCGAGCCTTTCGTGCCAGTAGACGTCCAGGCCTGACAGACGACCGATCCGTTCTGCGCCATCAGAAAAGGCGGCTTTCAGTCTGGCGCCGGCGCTCCGGACCTCGGCGCGTTTCTCGATGGCTCTCATCGGCTATCGCCCCGAGCGGCGGGGCGACCGTGGCGATCAGACGCCGCCGGTTCGCCAAGGGCGGAAAGCCCCGGCGCGGTCTGGGACTTCGCACGAGGCTGGAGTCGGCAAGGACGGCTCAGCATGGGCCCGGCGCTGCCGTCCCTGCGAGGCACGCCTCGTAACGATTGTCCCTGAACGCGCCGGCTTTTCGCGCGTGTGCCCAACTCCGGTTCCGGCGCTTGAGAGACGCGAACGCAGAGTCGCCAGGCGATAGAAGGGCCAGGCGGTCTACCGACCTGTCGTTAGATGTTGTCGACGTGGCAGGGCCCGACGCCGTCACGATACAGGATCCTCGTCGGACCTCAGAGCGGCGTGAAGGTCTGCCCGTTGGCTTACGGCTTCTGCGAACGCATCCGCGCCCAATCTTGCAAGGGTCTCACTGTCCCGAGCTCCTTCCGTGTAGACAGCCCAGGAAGACGCTGCGGACGGTGGGTTCAAGGGCCAGGCTCCGGGGGCGTAACACTGCGCCAGCCGATAGGCCCAGCGCAGATACGGAACGCCCGACAAGGTTGCGAGCCGACGGTCCGTGCGTGCAGCCGAGAGCAGCTGTAGATCCATTGAGTCGGCGTAAGGCCCTCCGGACAGGGGCGCGATGAACGCGCTGAGCGCGGGCAGATCCTTTTGGGCCCAGGCCGCATAACCGAGCGCAAGTCGGAGCAGCTGGATCTCGGGCGTCTCTGACGCCAGCTCCAGCCGGCGAAGGGCAAAGGGAAGATCGACGGCCTGAAGACGACCGGCTCCGATCAGCATGTCCCATTCAGACCAGGGAAGATTGGAATAGGGTTCAACCCGCAGCGCCTCCGGAGCGTCCTTGACCAGCAACGGGAGGCCTGGCGGGCCGACAGCGACGCTGTCGCCCAGCTCGATGATCGCGACGCCGAGGAGTGTGGGTTGGGAAGGGATCAGGCGCACATCCTCGTCGACGCCTCGGTTCCGCAAGGGAGGTCGCCCGACCGGGATCGGCAGTTGAACGGCAGCTACAGCGCCATCCGTCACGGTGCAGGCTGCCGCTGCCTCACCCCAGGGGGGGCGAACCACGATCCGGTACGCGCCCGGATCCAGCCGGAGAAATGGGTGAGCCGATAGCTCCTTTATCGACCAGCGGATGGCGTGCTCGTCGTCGATCTTGCCGGCGCCGAGGCGCTCCACATGTACAAGCGGCTCATCGGAGAGGAGGCCAGCGATCGCGGGGACGCCCCCTTCCGGCAGGTCCACCCGTAGATTCGGGATGCGATCCGCCAGGCGTTCTCCCGGGGCTGCCATCACAAGGTCGGCTGTACGCCCTTGTCTTTGAAGCGAGGTCCGCAGCCGAGCCCGCGCCTCGCGCACCGCGCGGTCAAGGGCGGGCTCCCCCGCGCCGTTGCCGAGAACATCGAAGCCGCCCTTGTTGAAGACGACGCGCGGCGAGCCCGCACCCGCTTCACCAATTCCGGTAGAATCTGAAAGATCCTCAGAGGCCAGCGTCTCGTCGACCGCTCCATCCACATCGATGACGCGAACCTTGTAGCCATCGCGATCCGGGTCGGGCGGCGTTTTACGGAGGTTGAAAAGGAATTTCACCGCACTTTGCGCTGAGGGTTGATCCAGGTTTCTCGGGTCGGCTTCCCACCCCGTGGCAGGGTTGCAGCGAGCAAGGATGAACCGTCCCTTGGGCGCCACACCCTTGAAGGGCATTGGCGGCGTCGTGCTCAATGGGAGATCGAGCGGCGCTATTGGCGGTGTGGTCTCGATGCGGATCGTGTCCAGTCCTTCCAGCGGTTCGGCGTCGACCTCGAAGGGCACCGTGTCCATGGCCGGAGCCGCACAGGCGACGAAGCGCCAGAGGTGAGAAATGCTGCCAAAGGGCGTCATGGTGGGGCGCTGATCGTGGCCTTCGTTCTGCGCCGCGAGCCTTATCCTCGGCGTCACCACGTGCTGATAAAGGGGCATGAGATCGATCTCGGCTTCACCGCTGGTCCAGTTGAAGACGAGGGCGTCGCCCGCCGTGGCCGGCAGGTTCATGTGCGCGTCCCTCAGCGCGGCCAGAAGCGTTCGCGTAAGAAGACCGCGGCCCTGCACGATGGGGGCATATTGATCCTGCTCTGTGGCGCAGCACAGAAGCAGGCCGTTCTCGGCTCGTGGATCGACGGATGCGTCGTCGGGCGGCGACCCGCGAATTTGGCTGACGTAGACGGAATCCACGTCCCGGTTCTGGCAGGCGTCTACCACGAACAGGACATTGCGGAACCGAAGCCCGCGCAGATAATCGGCGTAGGCGCCTATGTCGAGATTGCGGCTGCTCGCGTCGGCCGACCAATCCTGGGCAAGGAAGATCGGGCCTGACCTGGCGAGATAGTAGCCGTGTCCCGAAAGGAAGACGTACAGTATGTCGCCTGTCTCGTTGTTTTGCAGGTGCCGCATGGAGGCCCAGATCGCGTCCCGGTTCGCGTCCCGGACGATGACGCCGGCAGGCACGACCGGCTGCGTTCTCGGCGCCAGATGCAGGCGAATGCGTTCGGGGGCGACCCCGATGCCCAACAGCCAGTCTACGGTCTCAAGGGCGTCGGCGACGCTGCCGTCGAGCTTGTCGAGGTGCGGATAGTCGTCGATTCCGACGATTATGGCGGCGGCGTTCATCGCGTCAGCCGATGAAGTCTACGAGACTGTCGTAAAGCCGCGGTTGACGCCAGTAGGCGCCGTGGGCGTCGGGGAAGGGCATGCCGGACGTTATTTCGATGTCCCTCACGCCCTGGCCGCCCTTGAAGCTGCGCTCGGCGCAGAATGACAGGAAGTCGTTACGATCATAGACGTTGAGCCACGGGGGGAAGTCGGCGGGCAGGGGCGCCCCGAGCCTGAGGTCCGCCATGGCGTCGCAGGCGGTGAAGAACGAAATCTGCGAGCCGACGGTGATCAGTTTGGAAATGTTCGACGGCCGGTCGGGTCCGGAGATCAGATTGACCAGGTGTTCGCCCCCCAGGCTATGGCCAATCACCACGACGTCCCCTTCGAGGGCGTTGATGGCGTCGCGGAGCATGCCCAGAACATCCTGACCTCTGCGCTGGGTAAGCAGGATGTCGCCCATGCCTGGACTGACCGACCCCATAAGCCCGTCGCGGCGATCACGCCCGTAGCCCGTCGCGCGCCCGAGAGCCCAACCCCGGATCCTGGACCTGAACCAGTCACCCACTGCGCCCTTGACCCCTTCGGTCAAGCTGTCTTCCACCTGCGCCACAAGGTCGGCGCGAGCCGAAAGCACGAAGAGAGCGTCCGGACCTTCGCCCGGCTGACCCCGGGCGTCGATGAGCGCGATGGCGACGATGGCTCGAGCGGTGGCGGAGACGAGCGTAGGGTCGGCTGCCGAGCTGGCCGAGCGCACCGCGTCCACCACCACCCGTGCATAGTCTCCATCGGCCAGACTGGCCGCAGCGTTCCGGACCGCTTCAAGGGTCACGCCGCCAGCGGGGTCCGGGATGTTGATCGAGCGAAGCCGCGCCTTGAACCGTTCGCTGGGTTGCACCTGTCCCGGCGGTTGGGGCGAGGGGGGGCCGCCCACGCGCGCCGCCACGACCCGGAGTTCGAAGACCGGATCACTCATAAGTTCCGCCCAGATGGCCGCCTCGACTTCCGGGTCGGTCGGCGTCGCGCCCTTGGCGGCGCCTTCCGGCGGCAGCATATCGGCGATGTGGCCAGGGGTCACCTTGACCCCGTGCCGCTCTCCCCAGGCGACGCCCGACACGGCGATATCGCGGCGACCGGCGTTCGCGAGGCCCTTCTCGATATCTGCGAGTGTCTGCTCATAGCCGCTCTGGCGCACACCTGTGCCGTGGGCGAAAAATAGATGCGTCATGGCCCCTCCAGGCGTTCCTGCGAACCGTCGCGCGGAACGGTGTTCTCGTCAATCGAGAGTACAGCCTAGGGATGTGACCCTTGGCTGACCTCCAGCCAGGTTGCAGGAACCGGCTGCAGCCCCCTGATGGCGTCGAGCGACAGGTCGGGTGAGGGCTTCTGGTCAGGCTGGGGCTGCGCTGTTCGAGTTGCTTCGGGCGCTGCTGGGGGAGCGCTCGCGGTCAGTTCACTCTCCCGCCCGGGCATGAAGCTTTTCTGTACGCGGGGGTAAGTATGATCGATCCCTGATGCTTGGCACGAGGGAGTAAACCGCCGTGGAGGCGGTGTGTCTCGCTGTGGTTTCGCCAGCCTTCGCGGCCTCTCGAGGGGCGGATCTGATCGAAGCCCGGACGGCTGGGCGCAACCGCGCGCTCGGCTTTCATCCCCGGCCTGGCGGCCTTCCTCGCGCGACAAGAAAGCCTCTCTTGCGGTCCTTCGCTTCGCTGCGGGGCTCGCTTCGCTCCCCTGCGCGCCGTCCGGTCCCCGGTCGTCCGATCGCCATCGAGGCCGCGATTGGCGTGGCCCGAAACACAGGAGAGACTGACATGGCCACCATCGGCGCTTTCACCCCCCAAACGGACGGCAGCTACAGCGGTTCGATCAAGACCCTGACTCTCAACGTCAAGGCGGCGGCCCTCCGGCCGAACGAGAAGACCGACGACAAGGCCCCCGACTTCCGCATCTTCGCGGGTCAGACCGAGTTCGGCGCCGCCTGGAAGAGAACGAGCCAGCAGAACCGCGAGTACCTCTCGGTCAAGCTCGACGATCCCAGCTTCCCTGCTCCGATCTACGCCTCCCTGGTGGAGATCGATGGAGGGCACAGCCTGATCTGGTCCCGATGACCCCCGCGGCGGCGCGCGCGACCCCCCGCCGCGCCCGTCGTACCGCAGAGCCATTAGTGG